>CAWBBX010000030.1:0-149281 GCA_963787005.1 uncultured Bacteroidota bacterium | reverse complement strand
CCTGAGCAATTTAAAGCCGCAGTATTACGCTGCGGCTTTTTTTATTATAAGAATATTGTGCTATTTTCATCCACCACGGCCTCTCTCCGTCTAGGCACCGATTTAACTTATAAAGGGTGTTATATACTACATGAAAATCAATTAAAAATGATAGGGACGTACATAATTAATTTTAAGACAGAATTAAGAATGTTAGAATTTATTGACAATAAAGTCTCTCCCTTTTCAAGGGAGAGACTTAGAGAGGGTTCGAACCCATCCCAACCCTTCCCTTGAAAAGAGAAGGGCTTGTTGGTAGAGATGATCACAACTTAACCATCCTATCATTTGATTAAAAATTTATTACTTATAGTATTATAAAATAATATAGGTTTAAGCCTATGGGAAGCGGAGCGGGGATGTTCGGTAGATATAAATTTGCGGGCACACATTTGAACACCGAAGGTATTCAACATAAAATGCAGTCCTATTTATACCTGATGTGAGAATAATTGACCAAAATGGGAAATGTGTACATAATACACTTTTTATAACGAATATTATCTTACTTTTTAATATATTTAGTTGTTAACCCAATGAAATTATACTCAAAATAAAACGGAGTAATAAATGCCGAAAGATTTAAATTCAATCGATAATCTTTCAATAAATACGATAAGATTTCTAGCCGTAGACGGCGTTCAGAAGGCAAATTCGGGACACCCGGGAATGCCGATGGGATGCGCGCCGATAGCGTATGTATTTATACTCGAAACTAATGAAGCATAATCCTGCAAATCCCGGCTGGTTTAACAGGGACAGATTTGTACTGTCCGCCGGACACGGAAGCATGCTTCTATATTCAGTCTTCATCTTTGCGGCTATGATGTTCCTCTCGATCAGCTAAAGCAGTTCAGACAGTGGGGAAGCATTACACCGGGTCACCCGGAATATCATCTTACCCCAGGCGTGGAAACTACAACCGGGCCGCTGGGACAGGGAATATCGAACGCGATAGGAATGGCTCTCGCGCAGTCACATATCGCTTCGACATTCAACAAGGACGATATAAAGCTTATCGATCATTATATATACGGAATCTGCAGCGACGGAGATTTGATGGAAGGCGTTTCGCACGAAGCCGCTTCAATTGCAGGTCATTTAAAATTAGGAAGCCTGATTTTCTTCTACGATCACAACGGAATTACGATTGACGGGTCAACTTCGCTTGCTTTCTCCGAAGATGTGGGCAAGCGTTTCGAAGCATACGGCTGGCACGTACTTCATGTTGAAGATGTGAATAACACCGCAGCTTTGGAAGATGCGGTTAAAAAATCGCAGGCGGTAACGGATAAGCCTTCTTTAATTGTAACGAAAACGCACATCGGTTACGGCAGTCCGCACAAGCAGGATACCGCATCGGCGCACGGCTCGCCTCTCGGAGAAGAAGAAGTGAAACTTACGAAGAAAAATCTCGGCTGGCCGGAAGATTCTTCGTTCCTTATTCCCGATGAAGTAGCGGAACATTTCTCTTCGGTTAAAACAAAAGGTAAAGATGAAGAGGAGAAATGGAATAAGCTGTTCGAAGAATATAAAAAGAAATATCCCGAAGATGCCGAGAAATTTATTAAAATGATGAGCGGCGACTTCGGCGATGAGTGGAAGTCTAAGCTTCCTGTATTCGCCGATGAAGGCAAAAAAATTGCTACACGCTCTTCTTCCGGTAAAACTTTGAACGCTATCGCGGCATCGCTGCCGCTGCTTGTAGGCGGCTCGGCCGATCTACATCCTTCCACTAACACTTACATGAACGATTACGGAAGCATAGAAGCGGGTCAATACGAATCTAGAAATATTCACTACGGAATTAGAGAGCACGGGATGTGCAGCATATTAAACGGTATGGCGCTTTACGGCGGCGTTATTCCTTTCGGCGCTACGTTCCTTGTGTTCTCTGATTACATGCGGCCGACTATCAGGCTCGCGGCAATTTCGGGCATCAGACCGATATACGTATTTACGCACGACAGCATTGGCTTAGGCGAAGACGGTCCGACTCACCAGCCTATTGAGCATGTTTCATCTCTTAGGACAATTCCGGGACTCGTGGTAATCCGTCCCGCCGACGCCAACGAATCGGCTTACGCCTGGAGAGCGGCGATTGAACATAAAGGCGGTCCGGTTGCGCTTATACTTACGCGCCAGGGCCTGCCCGTAATAGATCAGTCGAAATATCCTTCAGCCGCAGGAGTGCTGAAGGGCGCGTATATATTAAAAGAAACCGACGGCAAGCCTGACGTAATATTAATGGCGACCGGATCGGAAGTGGGTATTACGCTGAAAGCCGCGGAGCAGCTCGAAGGCGAAAAGATTAAAACGAGAGTTGTCAGCTTCCCGAGCTGGGAGCTTTTCGAAAGTCAGCCGAAGGAGTACAAAGAATCGGTACTGCCTTCCGATGTTAAGGCGAGGGTATCCGTGGAAGCGGGTGTTTCGCAGGGTTGGGAGAAATATGTCGGTGATGAAGGCGTCTGTGTAAGTATTGAAAAATACGGAGCCTCCGCACCCGGTGGAGTGGTTATGGAGAAATACGGCTTTACGCCCGCAAATATAGCGGAGAAGGCGAAAGCGCTCCTGAAAAAATAATTCAAAAAATTATATAAAGTGATCTAGTTCAACATCATTTTATATATCCAATATTAAGGCAACCTTCGGGGTCTTTTAAGCGACCCCGAAGGTTTTTTTGTTGTGCGGGGCGTCTCTATTTTATTCCGATTGATATATCATATTTATATGCGTATAATTAACGCATAATCGTTTCTAAGTCCGGCTCTACCTTCGATTCGGCGGAATCGATCTTCATCTTATAAAAAGTAAAATATATTTTATTTAATTAATGCGAGGTGTAAAATGAGACCATTGTTTTCATTCTCGGTGCTTTGTTTATTTGTGTTTTTTGCGACCGTTATTTCCGCAAAAGGCTCCGGCAAATCTTCTGCTAAAATTATTTCGAAAAAAGTGACCTATATAAGCGGCAAAGATACGGTCAGCGGTTTCCTTGCTATGCCCGAAGGCGGCGGAAAACATCCCGCGCTTATTGTGATACACGAGTGGTGGGGACTTTTACCATGGGTTGAGCATAACGCCGAGGAGTTTGCGAGGAACGGCTACGTTGCTCTTGCGATAGATCTTTACCACGGCGAGTCGACAACGGATCCTAAAGTAGCCGGCAAGCTGGCCGGGAGCGTTCCGCAGGATAGAGCCGTTACGGATTTGAAATCCGCTTTCGAATATCTTAAAAATATGAAGAACGTCGACTCATCTAAAATAGGATCGATAGGATGGTGCATGGGAGGCAGCTATTCATTTGTCGCCGCGCTTACGCTGCCGCAGCTTGCTGAGGTTACGATATGCTACGGACATCTGAGTTCGGATAAAAAGGATGTCGATAAAATAAACGCGCCGGTTCTTTGTGTCTTTGGAAAGGAAGATAAGGTTTATACCCCTGAGTCGGTAAAGAGCTTTGAAGAAGCAGCAAAGAAAGAAGGTAAAAACGTCGAGGTACATCTGTATCCGGGAGTCGGGCACGCGTTTATGAATCCCGCAAACAAAGGCGGATACAGTAAGGAGCAGGCCGGCAAGGCGTGGAAGGTTATATATTCTTTTTAAATAAGAATCTGGAAAAATAATTTTGATTATATTAATGATTGAGATACGGGGAATGGTATGCTGATTTGCGCGGATATTAATTCCCGTATACAGTAATTTTTTTAGACTCTACAAATTCTACACGAGTTAAAAATGAACTTGAAACATTTGCTAATTCCGGTATTCATTATATCTGCATTAATTCTATCCTCCTGCAGTTCCGGATTCAAAATTATTGATACACCTGTATCCTTTTCCAAAGAGAGGGTGAAACTCACAGAGCAGTATATAAAAGAACACTACGGTATAGACGCGAAGAATATCGATATAGTGCCGAAGATTATCGTGCTTCACTGGACGGCTATACCCACCTTCGATTCATCATTCGCGGTATTCAATATGGAAACGCTGAACGGATCGAGGCCAGATCTTGCCGGTGCGGGACAGGTGAACGTTTCGATACAATTTTTAGTGGATAGGAACGGAACCGTGCACAGGCTTATGCCGGAAACCTGGATGGCGCGTCATTGCATTGGTCTGAACTACGAGTCGATCGGAGTTGAGAACGTAGGAGGGGCCGACGATAAAGACGACATGACGGATGCCCAGATTAAGGCCAATATAGAATTGGTACGTTATCTGGTCGCGAAATACCCGACCATCAAATATTTGATCGGGCACCTGGAATACAGAGATTTTGAAGGCACACCGCTGTGGCTGGAGAAAGATCCGAATTACAGAACTATGAAGTACGATCCCGGCGAAAGATTTATGGCCGCTGTGCGCGAGGGAGTCGCCGATCTTCACCTAAAAGGCATTTCAGAAATTCTGAATGAGGCGAACGCGGGGAAATAACATTGTCATTTGTAAAATATTTTTTTTCATTTGGGCTCCCGCATATGTTTATTGTGCGGGATTTTTTATTTTATCCGAGCTAATGCTATATTTGTCACCAATACATTAAGAAGGATTCTTATGAGATTTGAAAGAGCTGCCGGAATTCTGCTGCACCCGACTTCACTGCCGGGGAAATTCGGCGTAGGGGATCTTGGGCATGAAGCGTATAACTTCGTTAATTTTTTAGAAGCTGCCGGACAAAAGCTGTGGCAGGTGTTCCCGCTCGGTCCCACGGGCTACGGTGATTCCCCCTATCAATGCTTTTCCGCTTTCGCAGGCAACCCGCTGCTGGTGAGCCCGGAAAAATTACAAGAAGCCGGATTTCTTTCGGAAGATGATATCTCGAATCTCCCGTATTCAGATCCGTCTGTTGTTGATTTCGGAAAGGTTATCAATTATAAAAAAACTCTTTTAAGAAAAGCATTCGACAAATTTAAATCTAATAATAACGGTCTTGAGAATTTGTTCGCCGATTTCTGCGAATCGAATTCCGTCTGGCTTGAAGACTTCGCATTATTCATGGCCGCAAAGGATCATCACGACGGACGACTTTGGACGGAATGGGATAGGGAACTCGTACTTCGAAGCGATAAAGCATTAAAAGAGTGGAAAGAGAAATTATCCGACGCTATACTCTATCATAAGTTTGTACAGTTCCAGTTTTCGCATCAGTGGAAGGAATTGAAGAAATACGCGAACGAAAAAGGTATAAAGATAATAGGCGATATGCCGATCTTCATTGCGTACGACAGTTCCGATCTGTGGGCGAATAAAAAATATTTTACGGTCGATAAGGAAGGAAAACTGAAATCCGTAGCGGGCGTTCCGCCGGATTATTTCAGTGCTACGGGACAGCTTTGGGGGAATCCGCTTTACAGGCTGGGAAGAGATGGAGAAGGATGATTTTCTCTGGTGGCGGCAAAGAATTGAGCAGGCTCTGGATATGGTAGACATAGTACGTATTGATCATTTCAGGGGATTCGACGCGTACTGGGAAATTCCCGGAAATGCTCCGACGGCCGAAACGGGAAAATGGATAAAAGCTCCCGGCGAGAAACTTTTCGGAACGCTTCGCAAATATTTGGGAGAAACTCCCATAATTGCTGAAGACTTGGGAGTCATAACAAAATCGGTGGAAAAGCTGCGCGACCAGTTCGATTTTCCCGGCATGAAGATACTCCAATTCGCTTTCGGCACAGGTATGGAGAGAAAATTTCTGCCTCACAACTATCCCAAGAACTGCGTCGTTTATACCGGATCGCACGACAACGATACAACGAGAGCTTACTACGACAAAGTTAAACAAGAGGATAACGATATTTACTCTCACACACAGAAGTACCTGGATTATTACGGAGATGATATCGTCGATCAATTGATTAAGCTGGCTTATGCTTCTGTGGCCGATATGGTTGTTATCCCGATGCAGGATATCTTGAACCTCGGAGGCGAAGCCAGAATGAATTTCCCCGGCAAGCTGGGAGGAAACTGGGCATGGCGCTTTAAATGGGAACAGATACCCACGGATCTGGCCGGTAAATATAAGGAACTGGTGAAACTTTATGAGAGGCCGCCTGAACCTGAAAAAGACACAGAATAATTAAAACAAAATACGGAATAGTTTATGTTTGAAACATTTAAAAAAATTTTAACAACGGCCGAAAACGGCAACGGAACAGTTCATCACATTAACGACGGAAGAAGAAAGCTTGAGATTGCTACGTGCACGCTTTTTATTGAGGTAGCAAAAGCCGACAGCAACTTTACCCCGGAAGAAAGAGACAAAATAATTTCTTATATGAAATCGGAGTTCGGGCTGGATAACGAGCACGTGGAAGGTTTGATAGATCTGGCGGAAAGAAATATAAATGAAAACGACAGCATTTATGAGTATACCATCATCATTAATGATAATTTTTCAAACGACGAAAAATACGAACTGCTGAAGAAATTATGGCGTCTAATATTTGCCGATAACAAATTGGATATGTACGAAGAGCACATTATAAAAAAGATCGGCGGACTCATAAATATGGAACACCGGGACATTATAGCATCTAAACTTGAAGTTAAGGAAGAGATGGGAATCTAAAGAAGCTTGAATGCATGAATATTAAAAACATGCATTCATGCCCGCATACACTAATGCTTCGCGCATTAGGCAAATACCATTTACGCTTTTATTCTAACTGATTTATTTACTATCTCTGAATAACGAATCAATTCTTCAGCGCTTCTTCAATTGCCGATACGACCTCTTTATCTGTCGGCTTTACGTTGCTCGCAAATCTCTCCAAGATTTTACCGTCTTTGGAAATTAAGAACTTCTCGAAATTCCATCTTATATCGAGTTTGGGCGTTACGTCGTTATCAGTAAGTAGCGCGTAGAGCGGTTCTTTATCGTCTCCGAGCACTTTGATTTTATTGAAGAGCTTGAAAGTCACGTTATACGTAGTAGAGCAGAAGGTTTTTATCTCCTCGTTCGTTCCCGGTTCCTGTTTTCCGAAATCGTTGCAGGGGAATCCGAGAATCTCGAATCCTTTATCTTTGTACTCTTTGTAAATTGCCTCAAGATCTTTGTACTGGGGAGTATACCCGCATTTGCTCGCAACATTCACAATTAGAAGAACCTTTCCTATATAATCTGAAAGATGAACTTCTTTGCCGTCCATGTCTTTTACAGTAATGTCGCTGATGTTGTCTTTCATCTTTTCGCCCGGTTTTGTTTGAGTCTTTAAATCTTTATTTTTATCCCCTGCATACGTTAAAATGTAGGCACCGCATAATGCGAAAATAACCAGGAACAGCGCCCAGTACCTGATCTTCATACCAGACCTCTTTATTGTTGTTTAGTTTTGGAGTTGATGTATTAATATGTTTAGAAAAAACCATTATAGCAATCTAATTTCCGTTATTATCATAGGGTTTGTGAGCGGGCTCTTTATACTAAAATTCTCCGAGATTTATCTGCACAAAGCCTGGATCGCTGTACCTTTATATCTGCTGTTTTTCTTTTTATTGATCTTCTTCCTCGACAGAAGCGGTATTGAGAATATAAAATTCATCAATAAAAAACTGCTGGCGGTAATTGTCGCCCTCATTGTGTTCGACGCCTTCGCATGGGTTACGTTTCTTCCGCGGCTGGGAAACATCGGCAGGCTGCCGGCCATAAATGCCTGGCTCGATCGTTTCTTTGATATGCAGTTCCCTTATAATGCACCGGGCGAATCATCGGGATTCCCTTTCTTGTATATTATATCGATTCCGTTTTACCTGATTAAAAACCTCGGTTACCTTGAGACGGCGGGTTTGCTGCTGATGGGTATCTACATTATTTATTTTTCGAGGAACTCAAAGGAAGGGCTGTTTCGTTTATTCTTATTAGTAATTTCTCCGGTTATTTATTTCAGCCTGGCTGCAAGAAGCGAGTTTTTTTTCAACGTTACGTTGATAATAGGAGCAATATTCTTGGTTGAAAAATATAAACAGAGTGAAAAAGTTGATCATAGATTTTTTATCGCTGCCGTTGTCACGGGACTTGCGGTTTCAACCGTCTCAGCGTCCTTCATTGTTTTTACAATTTATTCTTTTTATGCATTTAGAAATGATATTAAAAAATTAATTTTGTTTATCATTTCGGTTTCCGCAGTATTTATTATAACTCTAATCCCTTTCCTTTTCTGGAATTTCGCAGCATTCTGGAGCAACGGTCCTTTTGCTTCAGGTTCGTTTTTATCGCAGATTCCCTTGTGGGTTCTATTTATCTGGCTAGTAATATCGATATACTTAGGCTGGAGCGTATCTGATCTTAGAGAGGTTTTCTTTGCATCGGGTATTTTATTATTCCTTTCTGCATTCACCTGGATGATTTATAGAGTGGTTGAATTGGGATTTTACCTGGCAATAATATACCAAGGCTTTGATCTCTCATATTTTGTATTCTGTGTCCCGTTTTTCGTTCTTGCCGTTTCGGATTACAAAGTGGATAAGTTCTTAAACAGAATAGATCCCGACTAATTTTTAGCCAAAGCTTCCTTATTCAATTTCTTTACGAGCAGGAAAAGAGGATAACTTACAGCTAAAACTATCAGCGCGTAAATGCTGTTCCGCGGATCTTCCGCTACAGCACCTATAAGGAAAAGAAAAGAACCGGTGATGAATATTATTGTCGTCCACGGATAACCCCAAGCTTTAAACGGTCTGTGAAGCCCCGGCTCACGCTTCCGTAGCAATATGAGAGCAATAAAACTAGTTAAGTAATTTGCAACATAGAAGAAAGTGGAAATGGCGACGAGTAAAGTAAAGGTGCCGGATAACAATAAAAGAAGAACAATAACCGTACTCAGAGCCAGAGCCGCTCTAGGTGTCCCGCTTTCGCTTACGGAAGCCACCTTGACGGTAAATAAATTATCTCTGCCGAGTGCGAAGATAATTCTGGTAGCAACCATAAGAACCGCGTTAACAATGCTCAATAGAGAAGCGATAGAAAGCGCCGTAATTATTTTTCCGCCCATACTCCCGAAGAGAGCGATCGCCGTATCGGTTGCAGGCGCAATGGATTTTGTAAGCTGCGGAAGGGGAAGTACATACAAAAATCCGGCGTTAACGAGAAGGTAAATTAATATTGTTATAAACACTCCTCCCAGAGCCGACTTAGGAAGATTCTTGCCGGGATCTTTATCCTCCTCCGAAAAATATACGGCGTTGTACCAGCCATCGTACGTAAAAATTATAGATTGAAGCGCAATAACACCGGCGAATATAATTGCCGTGAAAGTGCCGGGTGTTTTTAAAGGTTCCGCGGTTTCTTTAAGCGAAGATACACCGCCGCCGTATATAAAGCATGCCGCAATTAGAGCAATAAATGCCAGAGCTTTAACAAGGCTGGTAATCTCCTGTGTTCTGCTGCTGGCTTTTAATCCTATCCATTGTATCGCGAAGAAGAAGAGAAGCGTGACAACGGCGATCGATTTAATGTATCCCGCCCACGAAGGAATTAAAATAATTGTGAACTCTCCGATCGCTATGAGCATTGACGCGACCGACGCGCAGGTGCCTATCCAGTCGCTCCATCCGATAATAAATCCGCCGTAATCCCCGAATGCTCTTCTCACGAATACGAACCAGCCGCCGTCCTGAGGCAGCATAGTTCCGAGCTCAAGAATTGAAATTGTCCCGAGTAAAGCGTACGTGCCGCCGAGTATCCACGCCAGCATAATTAACCAGCCGCTGCCGAACTGTGCCGCCACAATTCCGGGTGTGCGGAGAATGCCTACTCCGATTGTACCCCCGATTGTTACGGCAATACCGAAACTTACGCCGAGTATTTTCTTTAGCGAGCCTTTTTGAAGTACTGCATTTTCTTTTAAGTTGGAAGAGATGTTGTCCGGCATAGTTTTCTACTTAGTGTTTTTTGCTGAAGGTATTTTTTAGAATGAATGTCCGGAGGGTATGCCTTGGGAAGAAACTTCAAGGCATGTACAACCTAACCCTCGTAAAATCCGCTCTGGATTATTCCCGCGGTTGGTTTGAACTTACCTAAAATGATTAATGGATGCAATAAGATTTTTATTCACGCTTTTCCATGTAAATTTTTTAACACAGAGTCCGCAGAGAAATGTATTTAGTTTAACATCGATTTATGTTACCCTTTCAGGGTATAAAAATTCGGAACGCAAAAATACTATGGGTGTCGCCCATTGCTGAGTTATCATTCCCCTTCAGGGAATAACATCCATAACCATAATTAATGAAAATTGTAACCCGTTGTTCGAAACTAAGATTAAAACCGTCAAAACGGTTCTTATTTTAATATTATTCTTATTAACCCACGACTTAAGTCGTGGGTTAATGAAAAAAAGGCCGGTAATTTATAACCGTTTCAACGGTTTATAAAAAATCAATACCATTTCCAACAACGAGTAATTTTATATTTCTTCTAAATACGATTATTTGAATGAGGATAAATTTAGGGATTAGTTTCAGTAAAAGTACGCTAACCGACTCTTAAAGAGTAAAATAACAAAGACCGGGGCAAAGCCCCGGTAAGAAATGAATAGAGTAGTCTATTAATCCCTGAAAAGGTGACATATAAAATATACTGCGCTAACTCATCAAGGCTGAGATCGCTGCCGTATTGACGATGTCGTCCACGCTGCAGCCTCGGCTGAGATCGAAGAACGGCTTTTTGAGTCCCTGCACAAGCGGGCCCACTGCCTCCGCGCCGCCGAGTCGCTGCGCAATCTTGTAGCCGATATTTCCCGCGTTGAGATCGGGGAAGACGAGAACATTGGCTCTTCCTGCCACTTCGCTGTCCGGAGCTTTCTTTCTTCCGACCGAATCAATAACCGCCGCATCGAATTGAAGCTCTCCGTCTACCGTCAGATCGGGCCTTTTTTGTTTAACTATTTTAGTAGCTTCTATAACTTTATCTATCAGCTCATGAGCTGCGCTGCCTTTTGTGGAAAAGGAGAGCATAGCGACATACGCTTTTTCGCCAGTTAGCTTGGAATGATTATCTGCGGTTGTTACGGCAATATCAGCAAGCTGTGAAGCGTCGGGATCAGGCACTACGGCGCAGTCTGCGAAGCTGAATATCTTCTCCGGGAAAATCATAAGGAAGAAACTTGATACAATCGAAATTCCCTCCGGCATACCAACACACTGAATTCCGGCTCTTAATACGTCTGCGGTTGCCGCCGTAGAGCCCGCAACGCTTCCGTCGGCCATTCCTTCCTTTACCATCATAGCGCCGAAAAAGAGATCCTTCTTTACTATTTCGCGCGCATCTTCTATTGATATACCTTTCTTTTTCCTGAGGTTGTAATAAATATTCGTAAACTCACTGAGTTTGTCGGATTTTTCCGGATCAATAATTCTAACTCCGGAAAGATCGGCGCCGATTTTTTCGGCGGAGGATCTTATCTTCTCTTCATTACCCAGAGTTACTACCGATACAACATTTTCTGCGGCTAAAATCTGCGCTGCCTTTAGGACTCTTTCGTCGTGAGATTCCGGCAGAACAATAGTTTTTTTCTGCTGAGCCGCTTTACTTTTGATCTTGTCTATTATTTTATTTTCCATATTGATTCCCCGTAAATTCAAAATTGTCGAATAAATATATGATATGAGTCATTTTTGATATGATGTATTCTTTGTTCTATAATCAGTTGATAGTTTAATATCAGAGATTTATTGACTTGTGCGAACACATTAAAAAAAAAGTCTCGTACATCAAAATTACAAAAAGCATGCGTGAATTGCGGCAATTTATACGAACTTTTTTTTACTAAAACCTTACTAAATTTTACTTTTATGGTTAAAATGAGCTTATTAGTCATTGTTGAAAAAATGACTTGAAAAACTGGTTAATATTGGCCAATATCAATACCCTTATTTGGGGTTATAAAGGCTAAATAACGTTGATTATTGATTGTAAAAGCCATAAATTCACAATCTTAAATTGATTATGATTAGCGAAAATATACAGCAGGTTAAGGAAAAAATTAGAAATAAATGTTCCGAGATCGGCAGAGATCCCTCCGCGATTAAGTTGATAGCGGTCTCCAAGAATTTCGGGATCGATGAGATCAACGTCGCCATGGCTGAAGGCATGAAGGATTTCGGCGAAAACAAGGCACAGGAGCTCGATAAGAAATATGAAGTTTTAGGGGATAATGTTAACTGGCATTTTATTGGTCACCTGCAGAGAAATAAAGTTAGATTTGTTATAAAAGCCGCCGATTATATTCATTCTGTAGATTCTCTTTCGCTAGCTTCCGAAATCAACAAACTTGCAGGCAAAAACAACAAAGTTCAAAAAGTTCTTTTACAAGTTAAAACCTCGGAGGAGGAAACAAAGTTCGGAGTGGAGGAAGAAAGCGAGATCCACGACCTCGCTCTCTACTGCAGAGATTTTCCGAACATTGAGCTTGTCGGATTAATGACGATAGCCCCATTTACTGATGACATGAATTTAATTAGGAAAAGTTTCTCCTATTTGCGTAAATTAAAGGATGAATTAAATAACGGGGAATTTAATCTCACGGAGCTTTCTATGGGGATGACATCCGATTACGAGATAGCCATTGAAGAAGGAGCTACGATGCTGAGAATTGGTTCTGCTATCTTTGGGCACAGGGATTACTCAAAAGATTGGAAGGAGGGGCTATGAAAATTTCCCCTATCAGCATAAAGAAACAGGAATTCAACCGCGTCTTTAGGGGATACGATAAGGACGAGGTTCAGGCATTTCTGGACAAGCTGGCTGTCGAAGTAGAAGCTGTGCAGAAGGAGAACGATTCACTTAAGAAGGAACTCGAAGGCGCCTCGGCAAAGCTGGCCGAATTCAGACGCATAGAAAAGAACCTGCAGGAAACTTTATTGAAAGCGCAAGAATCTTCCTCCAAGTCGATTGAGTCGACAAAGAAACAAACCGGCCTGATGGTAAAAGAAGCCGAGATAAAAGCCGCACAGATGCTCGAGAAGGCGAGAGAAAGCGCAAACGAGATACGGAATGCCGTTCTTCACTTGAGAGAAGAAAAGGATTTGTTGGTTGCTAGCCTGAAGTCCATCATAAATTCACAGTCGCGTCTCTTCGAAATGAAGGTTGAAAACACGGGCGAGGAAGAACTGCCGGTTGAACAAAATAAAGGAGCCGAAAAGCTCGACGTGGACGTTAACGATATCGTAAACAAACTGCTTTAAATTATGAGCGATTTAAAATTAAAAATAAATGAAGCACTCGAGGTGATAAGAAGAAGCACCTCCGAAGAATACCCGATAGGTATTATACTCGGCACAGGGCTGGGCGGACTGGTAAAAGAAATTCACATCGAGCATGAAATTGAATATTCCAATCTTCCGCACTTCCCGCTGTCGACTGTCGAGTCGCACGAAGGCAAACTGATATTCGGAAGCATTAACGGCAAGAAGGTAGTAGCGATGCAGGGCCGCTTTCATTATTATGAAGGCTACACGATGCAGCAGATTACCTTCCCCGTTAGAGTGATGAAATTTCTTGGAGTAAAGACACTCCTGGTATCAAACGCCTGCGGCGGAATGAATCCTCTCTTCAGAAGAGGAGACATTATGCTGATGGCCGATCATATAAACCTTCTCGGAGACAATCCGCTCATAGGTAAGAACGAAGATGATCTCGGGCCGCGCTTTCCGGACATGAGCGAGCCCTACAGCCAGAAGCTCATAAAATTGGCGGAAGATGTGGCGCTCGAGAATAAGATAAAAGTACAGAAGGGCGTTTACATTGCGGTTTCGGGACCCAACCTGGAAACGAGAGCGGAATACAGATTTTTAAGGGCTACGGGCGCCGACGTTGTCGGCATGTCGACCGTGCCCGAGAATATTGTGGCCAACCACATGGGAATAGACGTACTCGGTATCAGCATTGTTACCGACGAGTGCTTTCCCGATTCTCTTCAGCCAGTTAACGTAGAAGAGATAATTGCCACTGCGGTTTTGGCCGAACCGAAGATGACCTTAATAATGAAAGAGGTAATCAAAAAATTATAATGGAAAAGAAACATCTCTATTATTACCTGACTCCTTTATTGCTGGGTGTCTTAATGTTCTCTTCGAATTTTTTGAACACCAATCTTTTTAAGTTCGGCGATAACAATTTTGCCGTATGGTTTGTCCTTTCCATAATTTGCTTCGCATGCGGCTGGTTTATAAGTAAGACCTTGGGGTGGCACCACGGCGGTAAGACCGTTTTCGCCGCTATTGTTGCCGTCACTATTATAAGCGTTCTCATGATCTCGTTCTTCAGGGAATATTTCTCAGCTAACGAGCTTCTTACCGAGAATCTTATTCTCTACAGTTTGCGAAATATTACTCTCGGCGCAATGGCCATCTTCGGAATGGCGGTAGTTGAAGTATTTACAATGCAGAAAGAATTTACTGTAATGAAGGAAAAGCTGAAGCTTTTCGAAAGCGGAGTAAAGGACTCTAAGAAAGAGGCTGAGCTGGAGATAAAAGAAGCAAAGATAAAGGCCGAAAAAATTATTAACGACGCGGAATTTCAGGCTAAGAATACCATACTCAAAAAGGAAAGAGTAGAAAAAGAGCTGAAGGAATTTATCCATGCCGAACAGGAATTAATTAAGAAATACGAAGATATAGGTTAAAACTTCGGAATAAACATTTTACTTAACCATATTAACTACGAAGAACGATGTTCAAACAAATCCAAGATAAAATCAATTACCCGGAAATAGAAGAGAGAATCTTAAAGTTCTGGCAGGAAAATAAAATTTTCGAAAAAAGTATTTCTACGCGCGACGAGTCCAAATCTTACACGTTTTACGAGGGACCGCCAACAGCAAACGGCAAGCCGGGTATTCATCACGTTATGTCGCGTACGCTTAAGGACCTTGTGTGCCGCTATAAGACGTTGCAGGGCTACCGCGTGCATAGGAGGGCCGGATGGGATACTCACGGACTTCCTGTAGAAATAGAAGTTGAGAAGAAGCTCGGCATAAAGCATAAGAGCGAAGTAGTAGATTACGGCGTTGAGAATTACAACAAGGCTTGCCGGGAATCGGTGTTTACGTATCTCGATCTTTGGGAAAAGATGACTACCAGGATGGGATACTGGGTCGATCTCGACAGCGCTTATATTACTCTCACAAACAATTATATCGAGTCAGTATGGTGGGCGCTGAAAACTTTATTCGATAAAGGACTCATCTATAAAGATTATAAGATCGTTCCGCAGGATCCCAAATCGGAAACAGTGCTTTCGTCTCACGAGCTGGCGCTGGGTTATAGGGAAACTAAAGATCCTTCGGTATACACTCTCTTCAAATTAAAAGACGCCGATGAGTATTTCCTGGTGTGGACTACAACACCCTGGACACTGATTTCCAACGTTGCTCTCGCTGTAGGTTCGGAAGTAGATTACGTTAAGATAAAGAATAATGAAAAGACGATAATTCTCGCCAAAGAAAGACTCTCTGTTATCGATGGCGATTTTGAGATCTTAAGCGAGCTGAAGGGAAAAGACCTCGAAGGAAAAGAATACAACCAGCTCTTCAAATATTTAACAGTTAATAAAAAAGCATTTTACGTAACGGTAGCCGATTTTGTAAGCACCGAGGACGGTTCCGGAATTGTACACATAGCCCCGGCTTTCGGCGCGGACGACTACGAGCTCTCGAAGAAATACGATCTTCCGATGCTTCAGCCGGTTACGAGAGGCGGATTGTTCACCGAAGAGATAACGGACTTCGTGGGGCAGTTTGTTAAAGATGCCGACAAGGGCATCATCATTAAGATGAAAGAAGAAGGAACTCTTTACAGGAAGGAAACAATCACCCACTCCTACCCGTTCAGCTGGCGCCACGAGGACGTGCCTGTAATTTACTACGCTCGCGAATCATGGTTCATCAGAACAACTTCGATTGCCGACAGGATGGTGGAGCTTAATAAGACGATCAACTGGCAGCCTCCGGAAGTCGGCTCCGGAAGATTCGGCAACTGGTTGGAGGAAAACAAGGACTGGGCGCTGTCGCGCGACCGATTCTGGGCCACACCGCTTCCAATCTGGGTTAGCGAAGACGGCGATACGTTTGCGGTCGGAAGCATCGAAGAGCTGAAGGAAGGATATTTGGAGGAAGACGGAAAGCGTGTCCCTATTAAGGATGTTAAAGATATCGATCTGCATAAGCCTTTTGTCGACAGGATATTCTTTGAGAAGAACGGAAAAACATATAAGAGAACTCCCGAGCTCATCGACGTATGGTTCGACTCCGGTTCCATGCCGTTCGCGCAATATCATTATCCTTTCGAGAACAAGGAACTTTTCGAGAAGGAAAATTTTCCGGCGGATTTCATATGCGAGGGAATCGATCAGACGCGCGGATGGTTCTATACGCTGCACGCAATTTCCACAATGCTGTTCGACAGCGTTGCGTATAAGAACATTATCGTTAACGAGCTGATACTGGACAAGAACGGCCAGAAAATGTCAAAGTCGAAAGGGAACACCGTCGACCCGTTTATACTTTTCGACAAGTACGGCTCCGATGCAACAAGGTGGTACCTGATTTCCAACAGTCCTCCCTGGCGTCCGACGCTGTTCGACGAAGAGGGATTGGTTGAAGTTCAGAGGAAATTCTTCGGAACACTGATGAACACGTATTCATTCTTCACGCTTTACGCGAACATAGACGAGTTTAAATTCGCGGAAGATCCCGTACCTTACGAGAAGCGTCCTGAGATAGATCAATGGATCATTTCAAGGCTGAATTCTCTTGTAAAGGAATACGGCGAGTTCATGGATAATTACGACGTAACAAAGGCGGCTAGAGCGGTATCAGACTTTACTATAGACCATCTTTCCAATTGGTACGTAAGACGCTGCAGGAGACGCTTTTGGAAATCGGAGATGAATGAGAATAAGCTTTCCGCTTACCAGACGCTTTACGAATGTTTGATAAAAATATCCAAACTCACCGCGCCTTTCGCACCTTATATTTCGGAAGAGCTTTACCAAAGTCTTAATTCGGTAACGAAAAAAGAAGAGTTCGAGTCGGTTCACCTGGCTTACTTCCCGGGTGCGGAATATACAGATAAGAAGCTTGAAGACAAAATGGCAATTGCGCAGAAAGTTGTATATCTTGCACGTTCGATGAGGGCAAAAGCCAACTTGAAAGTCAGGCAGCCTCTCAGCAAAATCATGGTCGTGGTAGATGAATCCAAGAGAGAAGCCTTGTCCGAGATGAAGGACGTAATCCTGGAAGAGGTTAACATAAAAGAGCTAATAGTTCTTAAAAATGACGCGGATATTGTAAGTAAATCGGCCAAAGCCAATTTTAAATCAATAGGACCGAAGTTCGGGAAAAAAGTAAATCCCGTCGCTAACGCTATTAAGGAATTAGGCAAGGACGAGATAGCGGCGCTTGAAAGAGGAGAAGAAGTTAAGGTAAACGCCGGCGGAGAAGATATTGGTATAAGCAAGGAAGACGTTGAGATAATTAGCACGGAGATTACCGGCTGGGTAGTTGAAACGGAAGAAGGCGTTACGGTGGCTTTAGATTCTGAGCTTAGCGAAGAACTTATTGCCGAAGGCCTGGCGAGAGAATTCGTAAACCGTATTCAGAATATGCGCAAGGACGCCGGATTTGAGGTTACCGACCGCATTTTAATTAAATTTGACGGCAGCGGTAAGATTGTATATGCCGTTAATTCGTTTAGTGATTATATTTCCAACGAGACTTTAGCCGACAGTATCGATAAAAAAGAAGATCATAACGGGGGCTTCAGCCAAGATTGGAAAATCGGGGAGTTTGACTGCTCCATCCAAATAGAAAAGGTTAATCCCTAAAAAAAGGAGACCGGTAATGGCAAAAAAATCTACAACCAAAAAATCGGCGGCTAAGAAGACTGCAACGAAGGCTTCCAAGACGAAAAAGCCCGCTGCTAAGAAGCCTAAGGCAGCACAGTCAAAAGCAAAGAAAACAACAGTAAAGAAAACTGCCAAAACAACCGCCGCTAAGAAAACTTCTACGGCTAAGAATGCAGCAAAGGCAAAAAAAACAACGGCAGCAAAAAAAACAACTAAATCGAAAACTACAGCAAAAAGGACGGTAAAGAAGAGAACTATGCCAAGAAAGACTACGAAGAAGAAGACAGCGGAGAAAGCAGCCCCTCAGCAGGAAGTTATGAGTACCGCGGAAGCCAGAGCTATTGCGATTAAGAAGATCAAAGGGTACAGCCAGAAAGACCTTGATCATTTCAGGGATATAATAATGGAGAAGAGAGACGAAATTATTGAGCAGCTCCAGAATTTAAAAGACCAGATGCTGGATCCGACCACTGGTGAATACATAAATGAAAATTCTCCGTACTCGCTTCATATGGCGGAACAGGGAACGGACGCTATGGAAAGGGAAAAGACCTTCCTTTATGCGCAGAGAGAGAACAAGTTTTTAGGATATTTGGAAGACGCGCTTAAAAGAATTGACTCCGGGACCTACGGCATCTGTATTGAGTGCATAGAAGAACCCCAGCATTTGTGTGATACATGCCCGCTCGTTCCAAAGGCGAGACTTGAAGCTGTTCCGCACAGCCAGTTGTGTCTCCCCATTAAGGCGCGGCAGGAAAAAAGATAGCATTGAACAGGGGAGTAATCTTTTTTATTATTGTACCGGCGTGAGTTTTAACCCGATTTATTTTTGTTAAAGGTATGCGTTGAGAGTATTATTTGTAACGGTATTTGTCGTAATTGTAGATCAAATTACGAAATTGATGGTGAAGGGTTGCAAGATTCCGTTTTTAGGGTTATATCACAGAGGAATGGCGCACGGCGAGAGCATACCGCTGATAGGAAATACTTTTAACATTACCTTCGTTGAAAATCCCGGTATTGCGTTCGGGATTGACTTCGGTTCTCAGTTCAAGCTTCTCATATCAATTTTTACAATACTCGCCAGCGCGGGACTTCTCGTTTATCTTTACTTAAACAGGCATAGGAACCTCGGCGTTAGAATATCTCTCGCGCTTATACTAGGCGGCGCTGTCGGCAATTTAATCGACCGTATATTTTACGGCGTGGCTTACGGCTACGGCTCCCTTTTTTACGGGAAGGTAGTCGATTTTTTCAATTTCAGAATGTTCAACCTCTTCATCTTCAACAAGACTATGGGAAGCTATGTGTTCAACGTGGCTGATATTGCGGTGACGGCGGGGGTAATTCTGCTGCTGTTCGCTATGAACAGGGAGAAGGCGGATAATCCCGAATTAAACTCCACATTAGAAAACTACTTAGCAGAAAACAAGGAATAGCTTGAGAATCCTATTAGTCTCGCTCGCAGTCGTTCTAGTCGATCAAATTTCAAAGCTCCTGATAAAAGGCTTTTCAATACCATTCTTAAAGTTCAATCATGTGGGCATGTATCAGGGCGAGAGGATACAGGTGCTGGGAAATTTCTTCAGGATCACGTTTATTGAAAACCCGGGTATGGCATTCGGCTTCGATCCCGGATCTGGAATGAAGTTGTGGATATCTCTTTTCTCCCTGATAGCGAGTATCGGACTCCTTGTTTACCTTTTCTTTTTAAAAGACAAAAGCTTTACTCTGCGCTTCTCGATCGCACTCATTTTGGGCGGCGCGGCAGGCAACTTAATCGACAGAATGTTCTACGGTGTCTTTTATGGTTACGCGCCGCTTTTCTACGGCCGCGTAGTCGATTTTTTAGATTTCGATTTCTTTCACTTCAGCCTGTTCGGAAGAATATACGATCGCTGGCCGATATTCAACGTAGCAGACGCGGCGGTAACCGTGGGAGTTCTTCTTCTTTTGTTCGTATACCGGAAAGTAAAGCCTGAAGAAAAAGAGGAAGGAACAAGCGAAGGAAATCCCGTACCGGCAGAATCATCAAACAGCCAATCCGAATAAACTTCCGAAGAGCAGACCACCATTATGCATTTTTCAATATACCTATAAAGCCTTTGATAAATCAAAGACCTGCGAGCGAAAGTAACCTTATATAAAATCTTCTACGATGATATTTTTTAGTCTTTGAGGTTAATGATAAAAAACCCTTAACACGGATTAGTAATCCGTAAATTTCTAAAAAATTCCCAATTCAATCATGAACATGATAGAGGTTCTATTATGGTAGAATTTATAACCCTCATCCTGAAATTCCGCGACTGAGGCGGGCAGGATCCTTCCGGAGGGAGTGCGCTATATTGAAATAAATTACAATACATTTAGAGTGCTGACATTTTTACTCGTAGAAAATTTAATAATAAAATTTCTTATCTATTTAGACTAATAATTTCTATATCTAATTTTCTTTGCGTCTCACCGTCGTTGCGGTGTTTATTTTTAAAATCAGCGTAAATCTGTTTAATCTGTGTCATCAGTGTGCTATTTTTACTTCACAGAAATATTAATCGATTCCATGTCCAAAATTATATCAGAAAAACGATACAAATTCGACGTACCCGACGGCAAGAAAAAAGAACGCCTCGATGTATTTCTGGCGGGCTGTATAGAGAACGCCACCCGCTCCCGCGTTCAGAAGTTGATAGACGCGAACCTTGTTTTAGTAAACGGCAAACCCGCAAAGGCGAGCTACCAGGTTCAGCCGGGTGACAAGATAGAAGCTTCGCATCCGATTACCCCGCGCCCGGAGAAAGCCGAGCCGGAGGAAATACCGCTCGATATAGTTTACGAAGACGAGTACCTTCTTATCGTCAATAAACCTGCCGGAATGGTTGCTCATCCCGCTTACGCTAACTATACAGGCACTCTGGTCAACGCGCTGCTTCATCACGTAAATAAGCTCAGCAACGTAAACGAGCCGGGCAGACCTGGAATTGTGCACCGGATAGATAAAGACACAAGCGGACTTCTTGTAGTGGCAAAAGACGACTGGACTCACGCCAAGCTCGCCGCGCAATTCTCCAAGCATACAATCGAAAGAGAATACTGGTCGGTTGTGTGGGGAGTTTTCGATGAGAAGAAGGGCGAGGTCAGCTCAAATATTACACGCAGCAAATCCGACAGAAAAAAATTCACGGCGCACAAATCCGAAGGAAAAAAAGCACTGACATACTACGAAGTGCTGGAAGAGTTCGAGTTCGCTTCTATTCTTAAATTAAATTTGAAGACAGGCCGGACACACCAGATACGCGTGCACCTTTCATCTATAAATCACCCGGTTTTCGGCGACGGAACGTACGGGGGACGGCAGATTGTATACGGCGCTGCGCTTCCGAAGATGAAAAGCCGTGTGCAGAACCTGCTGGAAATTATGCCTCGGCAGGCGCTCCACGCTAAAACACTCGGTTTTATTCATCCACATACAAAGAAGAACGTACGGTTCGATTCCGAGCTGCCGGTCGATATGAAGCTGCTTATTGAAAAGCTGAAGGTAAAGCCGTAGATAAATTATCGGTATAAATATATAATAGACTAAAAATGAATTATATTGAAATAAACCGCAAGCTGTGGAACGCTAAGACCGACGTTCACCTTAAATCGAAATTCTACGACGTTGAATCTTTTATATCCGGGAAAAGTTCTCTCAATCCCGTCGAGCTCGAACTCCTCGGCGAAGTTAAAGACAAATCTATCCTGCATCTGCAGTGCCATTTCGGTATGGATACAATTTCGCTCTCGCGGCTCGGAGCGAATGTGACGGGAGTCGATCTTTCGGATAAGGCAATAGATAAGGCGAAGGAACTGGCGAAACAGCTAAATACAGATACTGAATTCATACAATGCGACGTGTATGAACTGAAAAATAAACTGAACAAAAAATTTGATATAGTGTTTACTTCTTACGGCGCGATAGGATGGCTGCCGGATATGGAGAAATGGGCAAAAATTGTTAACACATTTCTCAGGCCGGGCGGAAAATTTATTATGGTGGAGTTTCATCCCGTTATTTGGATGTTCGCATACGATTTTTCGAAAATCGAATTCGATTACTTTAATACGGGCTCAATAGAAGAAGAGATTAGCGGAACGTACACTGACAGGAATGCGCCGATTAAAAACAAATCCGTCTCTTGGAATCATAACTTAAGCGAAGTTATGAGCGCGCTTATAAAACAAGGATTGAGCATAGAATCTTTTGAAGAATACGATTATTCTCCATACGACTGTTTTCAGAACACCGTGGAAATTGAAAATGGGAAGTATCAAATTCGAGATCTCGAAGGAAAAATTCCTATGCTTTATTCAATTTTCGCGACAAAATAATAAAGTGAAGATAAATGGAGAAAAAATTAATAGAAGGTAAAACTTTTAAAAATAAAGATTATATCAATTCCTCTCTCGGATTGGCAGAGTACGAAAACTGTTCTTTTATAAATTGTATGTTCACTAATTTCGATCTTTCGGAGTCTGTCTTCACCGATTGTACTTTCACCGGCTGCAGTTTGAGTGCCGTAAAATTAAACGGCACGGCGCTCAGGAACGTGCGATTTAAAGACTGCAAGCTTACCGGACTCCCGTTCGAGAACTGCACCGACTTTCTAATGTCGTTAAGCTTTGAGAATTGCATACTAAACCTATCATCATTTATTAAACTGAAGCTGGAGAAAACGGTTTTCCGCGGCTGCGAGATGAGAGAAGTTAATTTCGCCTCATGCAATCTTACAAGCGCCGTATTCAATGAATGCGATCTTGCCTGCGCTTCGTTTGAGAAAACCCTGCTTGAGAAAGCGGATTTTAGATCTGCGTATAATTTTTCAATAGACCCGGAGAACAACAGAATCAAAAAAGCCAGATTCTCATCTTTTGGCATTGCGGGACTCCTGGATAAATATGATATTGTCATAGAATAGGTGATAGATCACCATCCTTTTTCAGCGGAAGTACTAACAATATAATTCACAAAATTTATTTTATTGAAGCAGCCGCATTCTTGTGGACGGAACACGGATAACTCGGATCCGACGGATTCCAATATATTTTTATTACAAAATAAATTTTCGCGCATTATTTTTTATATTAACTATCAAAGGGATATGCGGCAGGGGATAAGGGTACCGACGGTATGTCGGTTTTAGAGCACCGCGCCGTCGGGCTATTTGCCCCCGCATTAAATAACTTATTAATACAAACCTTCGAGGTTATTTAAAAACCTCGAAGGTTGCTTGCGTAGTTAGCTTATAATATTTTTATTGCTTTACCAAAATGTTTAGATTAGTTTAAATAGGCGAAAGAATTTACCGCATTTAGGGGAAAGGGAAAGATTTGTTCTACCGGGGAAAACCGCATTAAATATACTCTCTTAATTTTTTTTGAAGGAATTTATTTATGAAGGGCAAGAAATGCCTTCTTGTAATCGATGTTCAGAACGGCATGTTTAATTTACCGAGAGAAATGAACAAAGGTGATGTTATACTCAATAATATCTCCGATCTAATTAAAAAAGCGAGATATGAAGAGGCGGCCGTAATATATATGCAGCACTGCGGCGGAGAGAATAGTCCTTTTGAAGAGGGAAGCGAAGGCTGGAAAATTCATCCCCTCGTTTCTCCCGGAGAAGAGGATACTGTATTGAAGAAATATCATTCAGATGCTTTTCTTAATACCGGATTGGACGATATCCTGAGAAGTATGGAAATAAGAGAACTTGTAATATGCGGATTTGTGACAGAAGGATGTGTCGATACCACAATCAGGCGGGCTTACAGCCTCGGGTACAAATTAGAAGTCGTGCGGGATTGCCACAGCACGACTGACAGTACTGTGCTGAAGGCGGAGCAGATAGTAAATCATCATAATGAAGTATTCAAAATATTTTCGAACGTAAAAAAATCTTTTGAAATAGAATTTAATGGCTGAAAGAGTGTAGAAAAGAGACCGAACAGATTGAGCGGTCATCCTGCATATAAATTTTGCGGAGACCAGCTTACAGAATGCCATGCAGTAATATTCGCATCATTATAGGTGGAGCAATTATGAGTAAGAAAATTAATCCGATGGATAAATTTGATTTTCTGCTCGGCAATTGGAAACTGAAGTATAAAGTTCCGAAGAGTCAGTTTAGCACCGGAGATTCAGGCGAGGGTGAGGGAAGTTTCAAGAAGATTTTGAATAAAAAATACATTGTATTCGATTATCACGCGAAGCTGTCCGCCGGCGAGGGAGGAGCTCACGGAATTTTTGCGTGGGACAAAAGGCGGAAAATTTATAGATACTGGTGGTTCGAGGATACAGGTGAGTATTCCGAAGCATCGTGCGAATTTTTAGATGAAAATATGCTCTGCTTAAACTGGCACGACAGTATACTCGTACAAACATTTCAGAAATTAGAAAAAGGAAATAAGATCTTATTACAAATGCGCTATCCCTTGAATAAAGATGATTATAAAACAGCGCTGGAAGTTTTGTTTAAAAAGAAATAAAGACGTGTATTTATATTTCAAACGGGATGCTGCCTGAAAAAATAAAATGAAGATAATTTTTCGAATCTTTATATTGTCTCTTGTCCTCGCCGGATGTAACAGCGGACCGACCTCGCCTGTCAGTTCAAATTTCTACGAGAGGTGGAAGTCTTATAATATCCACGATTATAAAATCGACCAGACAATGTACTGCTACTGCATTTACGGAGCACGGAAGATGGAAGTTACCGTGCGCTCGGATTAAAACCCAACTCAAATGAAAAATCCGGAAAAGTATTCGGAGTTGTAATCGACTGGGGAGTTACGAGCGGTTCTGCGACTATCGTCGCTTTTCAGACCGGCGACGCAAGCATTTATTTCAGCGGCGGCGGGTATATCGGCGGTGTAGTTCATAAAAATGTTGTAGAAACCGCAAAAAATCTCGTCGAATATTCCAACGGATTATTTAACGACGCCGAATTAACAAAAGACACGTCACTTCCCTTAAAAGATATAATCAATTTCTTCCTGCTGACGGATAATGGGAGATATTTTCACCGGGAACAATTTGATGATCTATTAAAATCAAATTCCAAGTGGCTTCAATTATTCGAGCTTGCAAACAACGTAATTAACGAGTATAGGAAAGCGGCACCGAACAAATAGAACGGGACATTACATTTAACATGCACTTCCCGAAAACCCTCAAATAAATCTTCAGAATCTTTATAAGCTTTATCCTGTAATTCTTTTGTTCTCCTCAAACAAAATAAATTTTCAAATCCTGTAAGAAATTAAGCCCAATTTAATACTATTATAGTAAATTGTTCCGGAACGATCACGATTAAAAAAGGATATGACGGAAAACGAGCAAAAACAAATATTTTCCGGCTGGCTTAAAAAATATAAAGGCCTGCTCTTTAAAGTTATCCGCGCATATGCTTTTAATCAGCACGACCGGGAAGATTTATTCCAGGAAATAACCATACAAATCTGGAACTCGATTCCGAATTTCCGGGAGGAGTCCGCGGCTTCTACCTGGGTCTATCGCGTATCGCTGTACTGTGCTATTTCCTGGTCGAAGAGAGAAAAGAAACACAATACCGGCCGGCAGTCACTCGACGGTATCAGCCACATGCTGACCGAGATATCGAGCTTCAAGGACGGCCGGGTGGAATGGCTCTACATGCAGATAGGGAAATTAAATGAAATAGATCGTTCACTTACCCTCCTTTTGCTCGATGGCTTTAGTTATAAAGAGATGGCGGATATACTCGGTATATCCGAGAGTAATGTGGGTGTCAAGATCAACAGGATCAAAAAAGATCTTATACAAAAGTCGCAGGAGGATTTTTAAAATGGAGTTTGAAGATATGAAAAAAATATGGGATGAACAGAATAACGAGAACGTTTACGCTATAAACGAGTCCGAGCTTCACCGCCGCGTTGTTAGAAATAAAAAGCGAGTAAGACGCATGGTAAATAAATTTGAACTGACCCTCCTTATTGCGATGATCGTTTTGGGGCTGCTTACTGCTCATATGGGAATTATTCACGATCAATCTTATCGATTTGCGAATGCATTTATATTTTTCATGATAGCCGCGTATATTTATAAAAGCAGAACGGACAGGATAAAATACGAGGGCCTCTCAAATCTGTCGCTGCTGGAAGACCTGGAACAGTCGATACGAAGCATTGATTATCACGCGAAGCGGCAGAAATATTTTTGGCTGTGGTATATGCTTCCCATTTTTTCCACAATAGTAATAAGATCAGCTTTTTCACACGCTAAGCCATGGTGGCTGTGGGTTGTTTTCCTCGCAATTTTTGGCTTTGCTTATTGGGCGGTGAATAAAGAATTAAGCTGCAGGATCTTACCGAAGAAGGAAGACCTGCTGCATTTGCGCAGTCTGCTGTTAAGTGACAAGTAGGGAAGCATCAGCTAAAAGTTGCTTTTTGCTCCTGCTAGGAAATTTGGCCGAACCGTAAAATTAGTCTTGCTTAATATATCTTAAAATAGTTATTATGGCACTGCGGATGATTTAATGACGGAGAATTAAAATGTCGGGACAAAAGTTAAGCCTGATCGGCCGGGCAATACTAGCTGTTTTATTCGCCCTTATCAGTATCTTTAATTTTATAAGGATCGACTCGGTCTCCCACTCGGCGAGCGATACGCTGAGACCGTTCATCATCCAATCCTTTATTCTTTTGCTTGCGCTTTTTTCCGTTTATTATTTGGTCGGTCAGAGTAAAAAATATCTGATGAAAAAATAAATCCGGATAAAGTGCGATCCATTCTCCGTCTCGGAAATCCAAGATACATGACGGAATATTCAAAAAGACTTTAGGCGGGAAAGTCATCATTTAATAAATATTCTTCTATTCATTTCCATTTATTCTAGTCCGGTAAGCGGGACCTGCGCCGGGCTCTGCAGTCGTAACAATTATACTAATTAATATGAAAGGAGACATTTATGCCTCAATATGTAATAGTGTACCTCGGCGGGAACAAGCCCTCGAGTCCCGAAGAAGGACAGCAGCAATTTGCGAAATACAAGGAATGGCTCGCGTCGCTGGGGAATCGGCCGTTAGTCCGATGAATCCTCTAAAAAATACGAGCACTATAAAATCGGACGGCACAGTTGTTCAGGGAAGCTCAACCTCAATGTCGGGCTATACAATAATTGAAGCCGGGTCGATTGAAGCCGCACTGGAATCGGCGAAGGCGTGTCCGTTCCTGGAGACCGGCGGCTCGCTCGAAGTATCGGAATTAATACAAATGCCCGGTTCTTAATATAAATGTTTTTTGGAAATCGATCTTATCAGCTTCAACTACTTTTAATTCAGTCCGCTTTGTGAAACGATCGATGTGCTCCTTAGTGTAACCACTTTGCCTGCCGGCAGGCAAGTTTGTGTTGTTTATTTCAAAGTTAGTTAGCACCAAGTTATTATCAATAGTAACTGCAGCAATGTTCCTTCAAAGGATTGATTTAGAATTATTTTGATTAAATTGGATGTATCGATTGAAGGCTAAATATTCGAATTGATACAAAGTTTTAAACTCTAATGAAACGGGAGAATACTAATATCATCAAATTAAAAAGTCATAATATATATTTTCTCGCCGTTTTATTATTTTCATGCACCGCGTATTCTCAAACTGATTCCCTGCAGACTTCGGGATGAGAGGTGGGGAATAATTACCGGAAGTCCGGTTCAGTATGTTCGGTGCTACGGGCAGGATTAGAACAAATTATTCCTATCGTATTGGTGCGGGTATATGGATAGACAATACTTACGGCGTGCAGGTGAATTAATTTACCCGATTGATAAAGTTAACACTTTTGAGCAGAGCTTCGGTTTGATTGCAGGATACTGTTACGGGAGGAAACTCGAGGACCCTCAAATATATAATTTTATATACGGTGGTGTACCTATTTCCCCGAGCACGATATATTCTTTTTACTACGGTTTAAGCTACAGGGTAAACTGGACAAATATATTTCTCCAGGCCTCAATGGCCAACGGCTCGGGCAATTTCCGGGTAACCAGATTACTTTTGCAGGGCGGATATTATTTTTATCTATAGACCGTATTTCAAGCCGGAATTAACGATAAAATCTTCTACGATAAATTATGACTACTTTAATACGAACAGACTCCGCAAATCCCGACTTCATCAATCTAGTTAATCTTCTCGACGCCGAGCTGGCTGAAAGGGACGGCGACGAACATCCCTTTTACGCTCAATACAATAAGATTGATATGATTAAACACACGGTTGTGGCTTACGAAGACGGAAAGCCTGTCGCCTGCGGAGCGATAAAGGAATACGAGCCTGGTGTTATTGAAGTAAAGCGGATGTATACTTTGCCTGAGAACAGGGGAAAGGGGACCGCGACAAAGGTCCTTGCCGGGCTGGAAAAATGGGCCGCCGAATTATCTTATAAAAAGTGTATATTGGAAACGGGGAAAAAGCAGCCGGAAGCGATAGCGGTATACACGAAAAACGGGTATAAGATTATTCCTAATTACGGACAGTACGCGGAAGTAGAAAACAGTGTGTGCTTTGAGAAAGATATCTAATTATTACCCCGAAACGAATTTCTTCATAATTATAAGGAAAGAAAAATGGAGAAGAACGTAGGCAATATCGATGCTTTTTTTAGATCTGTCTTGGTGATTATACTTCTTGTACTCGGACTATTCTTCCTCGGCGGCATACACGGAAACATTATCGGGATACTAGTCGCGCTCGTCGCCTTAATGCCTCTCTACATGGTTATCACAAGAAAATGTTTCGTTTTTAAATTTCTGAAGATAAGCTCAATATCTAAACATAAGAGATAAAAAATTACTTTCTCTTCATCCTTAAGTTTAAGGGGTTGATTGTCGCGCGGGAACAGACTAATAACTTTATTCTTAAATATTAATTGCTTATTAAAAAGTTAAGCGATATTATTAATCCATCCCTCTTTATGCTAGCATTTCAGACGAATAAAATATCAATTAAAGGGAAACTGAAAATGAAAAATGTATTAAGCAGTAAATCCGCGCCGATTTTATTAATATTATTTCTCCCTTTATTTTTACTGAGCTGTTCGCAAAAGACCGGTGCGGGTAAATCAAGCGGACACGAATCGCACTGGAGCTACGAGGGCGAAACAGGTCCGGCCCATTGGAGCGAATTAAGCTCAGACAACTGTGGGTGCGGCAGGTAAAAATCAGTCGCCGATAGACATAGATACAAACAACACTGTTAAATCCGATCTGCCCGATATTCAAATCCATAGCGAGCCGGTAATCTTTAAACTTGTAAATAACGGTCACACAATACAGGCAGACCCCGCTCCGGGAAATTATATAATATTTGAGGGAGATAGGTACGATCTGCTTCAATTTCATTATCACTCTTTGAGCGAGCACACGGTGAACGGGAAACATTTCCCGGCGGAATTTCATTTTGTATACAAAGATACGGCCGGCGGTCTTGCCGTCATCGGCGTGTTAATAAAGGAAGGCGCCGAGAACAATGGGTATCAACCGGTCATCGCCGATCTTCCGTTCTCAATCAAGACGAAGAGTACACGCTGCCGACGCCCGTTAACCCCGGCGATCTGATGCCGACGGATAAAAGGACTTTCAGATACTCCGGCTCCTTAACTACTCCGCCTTGTTCCGAGGGTGTTAAATGGTTTGTAATGGCCTCGCCGGTGGAAATGTCGCACAGGCCAGATTGCCGGCATTGGAAAAATTATACGATCACAATTACAGGCCGGTGCTTCCGATAAACGCCCGGAAAGTATTATATGATGTTGCCGCGAAATGAAAGCTGTTTAGTATTTTCCATTATGATTTATTATTCCGGTCTAAACGCTCTCCAGGTACTTATGTACAAGGTAAACGCTGGCAGAGCCTTCGCCGACCGCCATCGCCACCCGCCTGTTGGCGCCCGAGCGGACATCTCCCACGGCGAATACCCCCGGGATATTTGTCTCGAAGATGAACGGATCGCGGTCGAGGTTCCAGCCTTTCGGTCTGCCGTTTAACTTCGGCAGATCCGAGCCTGTCAGAATAAAGCCATTTTCGTCCTTCTCAAGTATGCCGTCGAACATCTCGGAATGCGGCTTTGTTCCGATGAATATGAACATAGCGGATGAACTTATTTCAGTAACCTCATCGGTATCGATATTCTTCAGTGTTATTTTTTCAACCTTTCTGTTGCCGGCAACTTCCACAACTTCTACCCTGCATATCACTTCAATGTTCGGTGTGATTTTTATGCGGTCGACCAGATAGCGCGACATCGCGATTCCGAGTTCGTTTGCTCTGATCAACACGGTTACTTTCTTAGCGTACTTGGAGAAGAACATCGCTCCCTGTCCCGCCGAGTTTGCGCCGCCTACAATGCAGATCTCCTTGTCCCGGCAGCCCGCGGCTTCGGTCATCGCGGCGCCGTAATAAACTCCTATCCCCAGAAGCGATTCGATGCCGCCGGCTTCAAGAGTTCTGACCGACATACCGGTAGCGATAACTACGGAGTAAGCGGCTACCTCCGATCCGTCCTCGAGCTGAACGTAACGGTAGGGATCTTCTCTTCGTATGCCTACTACGTTTTGAGACGTTACTATCTCTGCCCCGAATTTCTTCGCCTGCGCCACGGCTCTGTTGGTAAGATCGGCCCCGGTTACTCCCGACGGGAAGCCCAGGTAATTTTCTATCCGCGAGCTGGTGCCTGCCTGTCCGCCGGGTGCATTCTGCTCGAGAAGGAGAGTGCGCAGTCCCTCCGATCCGCCGTAAACTGCAACCGCGAGTCCGGCGGGACCGCCGCCGATTATCACCAGATCGTAGAACGGAAGCTTAGCGCGTGTCTGCAGCCCGACTTTTTCCGCGATCTCGTTCTGTGTAGGCTGCACCAGGTACGAGCCGTCGCTGAGAAATACAACCGGCAGTTTGTTTGTATCTCCCGTTAACGAAAGTACAAGCTCGCGCGTAGGTTCGTCCTGGTCTATGTCTATCCATTGATAGGGTACCTGGTTTCTAGAAAGAAATTCTTTTACGTTATAGCTGTTTGCCGACCATTGAGCGCCAGCGATCCTTATTCCGTCGTACGGCAGCCGTACCCTCATCTTCCATTCCGTCAGCAGGTCGTCCAGCACGGGATAAAGCTTCTGCTCCGGCGGATCCCAGGGCTTCATTAAATAATGGTCCAGTCCTATATCGTTTATGCTGGAGATAGCTGCCTCCGTATCGGCGTAAGCGGTCAGCAGCACCTTGCGCGAGTCAGGGTGAAGTTTGCAGACCTGCTTGAGAAAATCGGTTCCGGTCATTTCGGGCATCCTCTGATCTACGAGAAACAGAGCGATGGAATTTCCGCGCTGCTTTATCTGCTGGGCCGTGTCCAGTCCGATTTTTGCGGAGCTGGCTCTCACGATGCGGTAATCGCTTTTATAATGCTGCCGCAAGTCCCGGTCGATCGCGGCGAGAACTTCGGGGTCGTCGTCCACGCTTAATATTATTGGTTTTGCCATTGCTTCCTCTAAATATTTTAAAACTTAAGCCTTCGGCGGTTCTACAGGAAGCGTAATAGTAAAACGGGTGCTCCCGGGTTTCGATGCGACTGAAATTTTTCCTTTGTGTTTATCCGTAATTATGCCGTAACTCGTTGAGAGTCCTAGACCGGTTCCCTTGCCCGGCTCTTTCGTCGTGAAGAACGGATCGAAAATCCTGGTTTGGATTTCTTTCGGAATTCCCGGGCCGTTGTCCTCAATTTCAACCACGACGTTCGCACCGTTCTTGCTTGTATTGATTCGTATTTCTCCTTTCCCTTTCATCGCGTCGGCGGCGTTGTCCAGTATGTTGGTCCATACCTGGTTAAGCTCGCTGGCGTACGCGCTGATGCGGGGGAGGTCCTTTGCGTAATTACGTACTACGTTTATACCCACCTTTAATTTGTTCCGCAGAATAACGAGAGTATTGTCTATTCCCTCGTGAACGTCTATCAGTTGTACCGGGGCCTGCCCGAGATAGGAATAATTCTTCAAAGCGCCTACGATTTCCGAGATGCGCCCGGAACCCTGGTTGATCTCGTTAAGCAAAGTATAGACGGGATAAACACACGCGCACCATCTTACTACCGCATTGAAGGCAGGTTCTTTAAAAAGATTATAATATTCAGTTAGTTCTCCCGGACCTATTCCTTGTCCCACAAGATGAGGCGTAAGCTCCCAGGTATCATCTATGTCATGATCCTCGAGCCAGTCTTCCAGCTCGGCCTCTTTATCCGATCTCGTCATCGGGTCTAGACTTTCGGGATTGAGCGCATGTTCTCTCGCGTTCCGTTCTATCTTCGTCAAAGTTTCACGGGCCGCTTCTGAAAAGTCTATTGTATTAAGATGAAGGTGAGCGCTTTCCAGCTTCGCGAAAGTCTCCTTCATCTGTTCGGCCGCTCTGCGGGTCGCGGCGGCGGGATTATTGAGCTCGTGCGCAACTCCTGCTGCCAGAGTTCCGAGAGTGGCCATCTTTTCGGACTGCCTCAATATTTGTTCGGTCTTCTTGTTCTGCGTAATGTCCGCTCCGAACGCGAAAAGAAGGTCGCTCTGAGTGTCCCTGCGGTGAGCGAACATGAATACTTTATCTCCGATACGCGCTTCCATATAATACGGCTCGTCGGCGGCCTTAATAATCGCACTCCAAATATCGTGGTTGCTTACGCCCGGACAGATATCCTTCCAGCATTTTCCTTCGAGGTCCACTCCGAAGACATCGTGCGCGGCGGAATTAGCAAGCAGAACGATGCCGTTAAGGTCAAGGCGAAGAACGGGAGCCGGATTCATATCCGGAAACCGCGCTATCTCGGCGAGTTCCTTCTCCGCTGTTTTTCGGTCCGTAACGTCTGTGCCGAAAGCAAAGACCAGATCCCTCTCTTCCGGGAGAACGTAGCTGAATAGGATGTACGATTCGCCGAAGTCGGCCTCTATAGATAGTGTATCTTTTGTTTCCAGTACCAGTTTCCACATATCGGGAGTAAAGCCGGGACATATGTCGAACCAGCTTCCGCCGATGAGGTCCTTTTCTCCGAACAGGTTCCGAGCGGTCTTATTGGCGAGCAGCACCTTGCCGTCTCTGTCGAAGCGGCACACCGGTCCCGGGTTCATTTCGGGAAACCTGGCGTAATCGGCTAACTGTTTTTGCAGAAGCCTTTCCGGGTCTTGTTCAGAATGGGTCATGTAAGGGTATCCGCTAAGATGTGAGTCAGATGAATATATAGATTCATATTTTATGAATCAAATGGAATTATTATTTAAATAAAAATAATAATATGACTTTTGATCCGCATTCATGCCGTCTTAAATCCGAGCGGTCCTAAATTTAGAAACCTGTTATTCAGTGAACGTTTTTCCAGCCTAATTAATAAGGACTAACTATGCTAGATAACATTTATTTTGCAAGTCTATTTCATTATGAATAAATTATATCCGCAATATGATTGTTCAAAGATAGAACCTGGGGAGACTATCATGAGACGCTTAACATTATTTTATCCTCCCTCGTTTCAATTAGAGATAACTTAACCGAAGAGTAATGAAAAATTAAAAATAACAGGGGGAGCCATGGGAGCATTCTTAGGTATATCTCTTTGGATTGCACTGGCTATGGTTATTCCGGGACTCGTCACCATAACCTGCTTGTACTTTGCCTGCATTAGCGTCAATCCGAATCTTGCACAGCCGTTTTTTGAATTTTTAAAGGGATCGAACGATTGGATTATTTCAGGTTTTGCAATAACAATTATGATATTAACACAGGCATTCGGTATCCTTCTTGAAAAACTAATGATTAAGAAGAACCTGCTCGGTCCGCAGACAAGAAAAGTAAAAATAGCCGAAGGTATTGATCCCCGCGGCAAAACAAAGTTTGATCTTGAGCCTTATTGCGAATACGACGGGATGTATATTCTTCTAGCTGAACTCCATGAAAACGAGGATACTCAGGGGCACTTGAAGAGATGTCTAGCGCAGTACTTTCTAACAAACAACTCCATTACCTCATTTTCAGCGGGAATAATACTGGCATACATAATTCTCTTTTTAGATTTTAAGCTTGAGTACCTTGTAAACGCGGCAATATTTATAGGCATATCATCTTTTCTTCTCTTTGTAATATATGAAGTTGCTATTATCCGTTTTGAAGTTATGGCGAAAGCATTATGGGCAGCCAGGCAAAGGCGAAGTTATGCCGCGCCTAAAAAGCACGACATGCCCGGAACACTGCGCCTATGGAGATCAAAACAACGCAATCTGCGTAAGTAATCCGCACCGGGCAGTTTTATAAAAACTTCGGATAAGGCTTATCGGCCGGACTGTGTTCTAATCCTTAATTTATTCGTTTAATTTTTTTAAATTAAGCGAAGTATCTTTCACTTTTCCACGTGCGGACGTGGAGCAACATCATCACAAAGCGGAGAATTTATGAGTTCGGATAAGCTTCAAAGAAATAAAGAAAACGCGAAAGCATTTTATTCTCTTATGTTTAATGACGATAAACCCACCGAAGCAATTGAAAAGTATGCGGGAGCGGAGTACATTCAGCATAATCCGCACGTACCCGACGGCAAAAAGGGCTTCATAGAATATTTCGAGAATATATCAAAGAAATATCCCGGGAAGAAAGTTTACTTCAAGAGGGAGATAGCGGAAGATAATTATGTGGTGCTTCACTGTTACCAGACCTGGCCGGGATTCCCGGATTACGCGAGCATAGATATATTCCGTTTCGATGATGACGGGAAGATCGTAGAGCATTGGGATACGCTGCAGACGATACCGGAGAAGTTTGCGCATGATAACGGTATGTTTTGATTATTCACCGCAGAGACGCTAAGGCGCAAAGGGAATTATATTATAGATCCGGAAAGATTGTTTAGAATATCTCAGAACGAGTAATTTTAATGTGTAAACTAATTACAAGGTTAATAGACATCGTGAGTAAATTATAAATTGAAAGGATGTAATATGCAGACGATACTCGGAGCGGGCGGAGCCGTCGGCAGAGAATTAGCCAAGGCTTTAACGGAATATACAGATGAGATCAGGCTTGTAAGCAGAAAGCCTGAAAAAATTAATGACGCGGATAAATTGTTTCCCGCCGATCTTACCGTTAAAGAAAACGTGTATAAGGCGGTCGAGGGAAGTGAGGTGTGCTATTTAACGGCGGGTTTTCCGTACAGCAAAAAAGTGTGGCGTAAGGTATGGCCTCCGCTGATAAAGAACGTGGTAGACGCATGCATAAAAAACGGATCGAAGCTGGTGTTCTTCGACAATGTTTACGCGATAGGCGGCGACAATGTAAAACATATAACCGAAAGCTCTCCGGTTAGTCCGGTTAGTGTTAAAGGGAAAATTAGGGCCGAGGCTGAAAGCTATATAATTGATAATTCGGAAAGCGGTAAGCTCGACGCTATAATCGCGAGATCGCCCGACTTCTTCAGCGCAGACAAGGCGAACAGCATAATGATGAACATAGTCTACGACAATCTGAAGAAGGGAAAGAAAGCGCAGTGGTTCTGCAATGCCGATGTGATCCATTCGATGGGGTATGTGCCCGATCTGGCCAAAGGTACCGCAAAATTAGGCAGCACGCCGGACGCGTATAACCAGGTATGGAATCTTCCGGTAGATAAGAACGCTTTAACGGGAAGACAATGGGTGAAATTGTTCGCGGATGAAATGAACGCGCCCGACGCAGTAAAGGTTCTGCCCGCATGGCTCTTTAAAGTATCGGGACCGTTTGTCCCGCTCCTCAAAGAGATGGTTGAGATGCTTTACCAGTTTGACAGGGATTATTATTTTGATTCGAGCAAATTCGTTAAGAAGATTAATTATACACCAACATCGAACGAGGAAGCGGTGAGACAAACCGTGGTCAGTCTTAAGAGCGGGACAATCTAAGAAATATCGTACACGTGTAATTATGAAATGTCTATCACTTACGCCGCATATGCTAATTAAATTTCCTTGTTAAAATTCTCTTGTAAATTGGTTATCTTGCACCTGAAAATACTTTAAATAAAATAAATTGGATATAAATGCTGACTATTTATAATACGTATACGAAGAAAAAAGAAGAGTTTAAACCTATAAATCCGCCGGTAGTGCATATGTACGTATGCGGGCCGACGGTGTACGACTATTTCCACATCGGCAACGCCCGCTCTTTTATCATGGCAGACATCATTAGAAAATATTTGGAGTACAAAGGCTACAAAGTTAAATACGCTATGAACCTGACCGATGTAGACGATAAGATCATTAAAAAGTCTATTGAGGAAAAAACAGATACTAAGACGGTATCGGAAAAGTACATAGATGCTTTTATGGAAGACATAGTGAAGCTCGGAATTAAAAAGGCTGACGTTTTTCCCAAAGCTACTATGCATATGGACGATATAATTAAGATGGTGAAAAAATTGGAAGATAAGAGTATTGCGTACAACGTTAACGGAAACGTATTTTACGACGTAGGCAAGTTCAAGGATTACGGAAGGCTGAGCGGAAAGAAAACCGATGAGCTTGAATCGGGTTCGAGGATAGAGATTAATGAAGAAAAGAAAAACCCTCTCGATTTTTCTCTGTGGAAGAAAGCTAAGGAAGGCGAGCCGAGCTGGGAGAGTCCCTGGGGAAGAGGAAGACCCGGCTGGCATATAGAATGCTCTGCTATGAGCTGCAAGCATCTGGGCGAGACGTTCGATATTCACGCCGGCGGCAACGATTTAATCTTTCCTCATCATGAAAATGAGATTGCGCAGAGCGAGGCCGCGAACGGGAAGAAGTTCGTCAACTACTGGATGCATTTCGGCTTTTTGAATATAAATGACGAGAAAATGTCTAAGTCGCTCGGCAACTTCTTTACTGCAAGGGATATTTTAAAGAAGTACTCCGCAGAGGCTGTAAGAATGTCTTTCGCGCAGACTCACTACGGCGGCCCGCTTAATTTCAGCGAAGAGCTTCTCTCATCCGCGGAAAAAGGACTGGAGAAACTCTTTAATCTAGCCGAAAAAGTTGAAGAGGAAATAAATAAGAATAAAGAAGTCGGAACCGATCCCGAACTCGATTTCAAAAAATACTACGGCGATTTCGAGAGCGCCATGGACGACGATTTCAACTCTCCCCAGGCAGCCGCGGTTATCTTCGATTTTGTCCGCGAGGCAAACCGCGCGATAGCAGCTAATGAAAATATAAGCGTTAAGTTTTATACGGACGTAAAAGAATTCCTCCTTAAAACGGCCGAAGGGGTACTCGGAATTATGCATTTCGAAAAACTGTCTGCCTCAGGCGGTGCTTCGCTGGAGAACGATCTTGTCGAGCTGTTTATAAAACTAAGAACAGAAGCGAAGGCCGGAAAGAATTTCGCATTGGCCGATAAGATTCGCGACGAGCTGAAAGAGTTGGGAATTATTCTGCAGGATTCTAAAGAAGGCACGACGTATAGAAAGGCACGGAGCTAAGAACATTCAACGCGGAGGCGCAGAGGCGCAAAGAAATTATTTTAATATTGTAGAATGATCTCATAACAACTTAAACATAGACTTGAACTTAAACTCTCTAAGATGTCTAAGGGTAAGATAAAGTGTAAAAATTCTATAAATAATAAACATCTCAAAACAAAGTATTCGTAGGAATTTGATTTATCAAATTCTAGGCTGAATTAAACAGATTAAAATTTGAATAAAATATCCGTTCCAATTACGCGCTCGATAACTATTTCGCAGGAGGAGTTTACATATAAACTCAAACGCAGCGCGCGGGCAAAATATCTCAGACTTCAAATCAGCCGCGGCAGCGAACTTGAACTCGTGCTTCCGAGAGGAATAGAAATTAAAGAAGCAGAAGATTTTATAATTAAAAAAGCGGGATGGATAAAAAAACACCTCAAGGCGGCAAAGATTACCGAGCCTCAGTTTCTATTATTCGGTGAGAAGATTGAAGTGGTTCAGCATTTCGATATGTTCGCTAAAAGGCATTCTGTTCATTATAAAGAGAACCTTCTGAAAATTGTAAGTCCTGCCGGTACGAATTATCCGGATCAAAAATTTTACGAGCACTGGCTGAGACGCCGCGCTAAGATATATTTAATTAACCGCGCTCTGGAGTTGGCTGATAATTACGGCTTCGATGTAAACAAGGTAACGATCAAAGGTCAGAAAACAAGGTGGGGAAGCTGCTCGACAAAAGGGAATCTGAATTTTAATTTCAGACTGATGAGATACCGTAAGGAAGTTATTGATTACGTTATAATTCATGAGCTCTGTCATTTGAGGCATATGAACCACTCGAAAAGATTCTGGGCGCTGGTTGGAAAGCATATACCGGAATACAAAGATCTGCGAGATGAACTTAAAAGAAAAAGTGCCGTTTGAATTATTCACCACGGAGGCACGGAGACACAGAGGGATTTAAAACTTAGCGTCTTTGCGTGAGAATGTCCTCTTCAAAAATATTTCCCCTCCCCAGAATAAAATTAGGATCAAGAACTTTCTTCACCTCAGCCATCTTCTTAACATTTTCTATTCCGTACATTTCGACTAGATGCTTCGTCTTAGCTTTTCCTATACCGTGCTCGGCAGAAACAGTGCCTCCCAGCCTTACCGCTTCCGAGCAAATCTTGTCGTAAAGCTTCAATCCGGTTTCATATTCTTCCCGGGATTTTGGAAGCATATTCAGGTGGATATGAGAGTTTCCCGCATGTCCGTAAATTATATACTGCATCCCTTCGTCTTCAACGATCTTCTTCGAATTGAAATACAGCTCCTCGAATTTTTCATCGGGAACTGCAACGTCCGTACCGAGCTTGCGCAGCTGATATTTTGAAATCAGCTCATTAACTTTTACCGATACCGAATGCCTGAATGCTATGATTCTCTTTTTATCCTCTTCCGTAACAGCGAACCACGCTGTTTCCTCGTCGCCGTGAAATTCTTTTATAAGATCCATCCAGCATTCGAAAAAAGTATCCTCGTTCCGGGAATTTACTTCCTGCTCGAACCATACTGCGGCCTTGGCTTCGCCCGGTACCTGCGGATAATCCTCCGACATAAATTTTAAAGAGTGCTCGTCGAAATACTCCAGCGCCAGAGCTTCAATGCATCTTTGATCATCCCGCACCTTTGTGTTCAGCGAAATGTTTCTGGCTTCCCCGATAAAAGCGAGTGCGTCCTTTTCATCATCAAAAAATATTATGCAGGAAATGATTTTCTCAGGAAGGGGAACGAGCTTGACTTTTATTTTTGCAATGACACCCAGCGTACCTTCGGAACCGATGAAGAGATCTATGGCATCCATGTTCTCCTTGCTGAAATAGCCGGAAGCGTTCTTCGTACGCGGCATTTCATAATCGGGCAGAGTTACTTTATACTCGGTTCCTTCTTCTGTTTTTAACGAAAGAGAATGGCCAACGGCTTTTTGTACCCCGCGTTTAAGCTTTAAAGTTTCACCTTTCGCGGTCAGGATGTCGAGCCCGGTTACATAATTTCTTGTCGGGCCGTATTTAAAAGTCTTCTCACCCGAAGCGTTGGTAGCTACCGTACCTCCTATGAAGCAGTTCTTTTCCGTCGGATCCGGAGGATACAATAAATTTTTTCCATGAACCAGTTCCTGGAAATCGGCTAAAATTACACCCGGTTCTACTACCGCGAACATTCCCTCCGCGTTTATCTCGATTACCTTGTTTAATCTCTCCGTTGAGATAACTATTCCGCCTTGGGGAACGCGTGCGCCGGTTAATCCGGTTCCGTTTCCTGCAATAGTTACGGGAGTTTTTTCTTTATCTGCTTTCTTAATGATTTCCGCTGTCTCGGAGGAATTCTCGGGAAAATATACGGCGTCGCAGCTTCCTGTAAAATTGGAGGCATCGCTTAAGAAGTTTTGTATTTCGTCGGGTGATGTTTTTACTAACATGGTTTTAATATCATTTATAAACCGTTAAAACGGTTGCTAATATTATATGTTTTAAATCTTCACCGGGATAAATCCCGGTGAGAATATTATCATTCGATAACTCTTTTTCAACATCGAGGGATGCTAAAAAATTATATAGTAACCTTGAAGGTCTTTAAAGTGAACTTCAAGGTTTACAATATTTGCTCAAGCGGAATTTAAATCCGCATCTCTTAGAATATTCAAATATTCTTTCTGAACCGCAAGTACTGGCAGATCGCCCGTTACTCTCCCCGGAATTTTCGCTTTGAAATTCCTGAAGCAATATATCGAGGGCGTCGAACATATTTATCATCGAGAAAGATGAATCTCTTAAGTAGTGGATAAATTTTAGAGTTCTGAATCCGTCGAACCAAATAGTCCTCTGCTTATCGAGCTGTTCCTTGCTCTTCGAATTATTTACAATTTTGTTCCAATCTCTTTCGAAATCCTGACTTATTAAAAACGAATGAAGCCCCGTACTGATTTCTTCCGCTTCCTGCAAAATCCCGCCGGCGCCGTAAGATGATTTTTCATCGAATAATGTCAGCCATTTTTTCAATACACGGAAAGATTCCGGATCATATATGGCGTATTCATTATGAGTCCCGGCATAGAAACGGTTGACTCTTTGACCGGTTCCGAAAGGCACGCGCCAGGATTTTCTGGATGACGGATGAACCGCAGTGCTTTTTATGTTAGCGATACTTGTAAACTTTGAAATCTTCTGCAGAAAATAAAAGTCTTCCGCGGCTTTGCGTTTGCTCATCCCTTCGGCTTTTACATAAGTTTCCACGGTGCAGACAATCGTCGATCCGATGGAATGGAACGCGTAAGGGGAGCCGGCGAATCTTAGTCCCAGCACGTAATATCTTAAAAAAATCTCGTACGAGATAATTGCCGGAGCGGTATCATCGTCATTGTAGTCATGATAAAAGTTAACCGCCGCGGCCGATAGATTGCCGAAGTTAAATGAATTAACAATTTCGGTAAGATAATTATTCTCAACAGTACAGTCCGCGTCCAGAAAAATGAGAAGCTTTTTATTTCCATTTTCGTAATCGAATAGTTTCAAGGCATTATCCAGACCGATCTTCCTTGCAAGTCCGACCCCGCCGTCCTTTTCCGGAAGTTCATTTCCCGAGGAGGAAGCATCGATGTATGCAATATTTATCCCGCTTCCGATGACTTCACGTATTATTTTATCGCCGTTTCCTTTTTCCTTTGCTACAATTTTTTTAAGCAGTCCGATGGTCTTTAAATTATCATTTTTTACTTCGGCGGAAGAATAAGCCGTATTATTTATGCAGAAAAGAAATAATGTAGAACTAAAAAATTTATTGTCTATTAAGCCGAGATTACCAAGCAGTTTTTTAATGTTATCATATTCGTTTATTGCGGGAATGACAACGATGTTAGAGAATGAGCCGGCTGGGGTAAGATTCGGTTCCCATCCTTTCATACCGTATTTGGTCAGGTACTTTTTTACTACAAGAGGGTAGTTGTCGGTGCTTTTCATTCAGCTTTTGCGTATGGAAATCAAGTTAATGAAATATAAATAATAATAAGAAATTGTTTTAGAGGTTTAGGTCTTTCGGTTTTTATCCTTTTAGAATCTTCACAATTACTGTTTAAAACCGTTATTCAATAAAAACTGTCTTGCTTTATTGATGTCAGGGCCTTCGATCCAATTTATCTTTACTCCTTCTCTTTCCATTTTTCTAAACCATGTCATCTGCCTCTTCGCGAAACCGTGAATAGCGCTGTTAAGCTTCTGGAACATGTCATTGTAGTTCAGCTCCCCGCTGAGGTACATAGCGAGAAATTTGTACTCTAGTCCGAAGAAGCGCATTTTCTCCGGAGTTACTCCTTCTTTAAGTAGTCTTTCCGCTTCCTCGATCATTCCATTGTTCAGCCTGTATTTTAATCTTTCGGTGATCCGCTTCTTAATAGTTTCTCTGTGCAGGGAAATTCCGATGACCAGAGAATTAACATTTAAATCGGAACCGACTCTGCCGCCTGCCGATTTCTCTATCATGATTGCTCTTATGAGTCTCTCTTTATCCAAAAGATCAGTCGTATTATGAAGTGAAGGCTTCATGCTGATCAGCATATCCCGCAGTTCATTTTCCGAGTTAGAATTTAAATGATCAAATTTTATTGGATCAAAGTCCGATTTCTTAAGATCATATTTTTGAAGCACGGAGCTCAAATACATTCCGGTTCCGCCGGCGAGGATGGGAATCTTTCCGCGCGCAGAAATATCCTCAAAAGCTTCTTTGAAATTCGAAGTGAAAAGAAAAAGATTAAATTCCTCGGTCGGTTTAATTATATCGATAAGATGATAAGGGACGCTTGTGCCGTTGACTATATAATCGTCTAGATCTTTGCCGGTGCCGATGTCCATTCCTTTGTATACCTGCCTGGAGTCGGCCGAAATTATCTCGCCGCTGAATTCGTACGCCAGTTTCGCGGAGAGTGATGTTTTACCGACCGCGGTTGGACCGAGAACGGTGACGAGATTGTACATTACTCCGCCGCAGGCAAAGAAATGGTAAACACCGCTCCTTTTTCCGGATCGTTATCGGCGGTAATTGTTCCGCCGTGCAGAGTAATTATCTTATCCGCTATTGCCAGTCCCAATCCTACGCTGTTCTCTTTATTCCGGGAGAAGAACGGTTTAAATATATCGGTTTCAATTTCCTGGGGGAATCCGGAGCCGATGTCTTTAAAGCTCAAATTTACCGAGCCGTCCTCTTCCTCCGCGGTTACATAAATATCGCCGCCGTCCGGCATTGCGTCGCACGCGTTCTTCACTATCTGGAAGCAAGCCTGGTAGAAAGATTTTCTGTCTGCTTTCACCCTGCTTGCCGTATCGTATTTCTTAAACAGATTTACGTTCCTCGACTCGGCGTACTCGGCAAGCATTTCTAGTGCCACGTCGAGAACGTCGGATATCTTTTCCGTCTCGAGGCTCAAAGATTCCATCCCCTCAACATAATTTAAAGTCGATTGCAGGAGATCATAAGCGGCCGCGGCCTGGTCGGAGATTATCTCGCCGACCTTCTTTATATCTTCCTGTGTATCTTTCTTTTTTATGAAATCGGCATAATGTTTAATAGTAAGAAGAGGAGTATTAATATCGTTTATTATAAAGTGAGTTAGCTTTTTAAGCAATTCGTTTCTGTCCTCCGAAACACTCCTTTCGGAATCTTGCAAGTTTGTTACCGCAAGTGCGGCCGCCGCTGAAATATCCGTTATCAGCGTCTCGTTTTCTTTATCGAACGCGCCGCTTCCCCTGTTAAATAACTGTATAACTCCTTTCAGTACGCCGTCGTCTCCCGCCACCGGTACGCACAGCATGCTCTTGGTATTGATTCCTTCCGGCTGATCGAATTTATCGTTGAACCTCGTGTCCGCAGCAGCGTCTTTTAAATTAATAATTGACATCATGGCGGCGCAGTCGCCCGCGAGTCCCTCGCCGAACTTCAATTTTATTTCTTTTCTGTCGGACCCGCTTTTTAAGAAAGTTCTGAGTGTCTGATTTTGATTGTTCGCGATATAAAAAAGCCCCTTCCATGCGTCTGTAAGGGCGCCCGACTCTTCGGCAACCGCATCGCAGATACTTTGCGCATCTAAGCTGGAGGCGATCCGGCCTGCCGCTTTTATTAAACTTGCAGAAGTAATCTCACCGCCTGCCTGCGCGGAAACGGTCTCTTCCGTTCTTTTTTCTTTCACGTCATCATCCTCCGTGATCTCCGGCTCTCCGCCGGAAGTTTGAATGTCTTCTTCAAATTTCACCCCGAATTCCTCCGCCGGTCCGGCGGACTCTTCTTCTGTTTCAATTTTATCTTTAGTATCATTTATTATCGTCTCTTCTTCTCCGGGGACGTTATCACCTGATACGTTATTCTCTTCATCGGAAACCGGGCTTTCCTCCGAAGTTTTATCCGGGCTTTCTTCATTGACAATATCCCACTGGAGATAGCCCTCATCATCATCCAAAACTATTTCATCATTTAAAGATTTTTCCTCTTCCGGACTTTCTTCCCCGCCGGGATTTATCGTATCAACAACTTCTTCGATCGGTTTCTCTTCACTTAACTCAGGCTCCTTTTCAATTTCACCTTCACCTGCTTCTTCACTTATAATATTTTCATGTAAGATCTCGTCTGATTCAGGTTCGGCTGATTTTTCAGGCTTTTCAATTTCTTCATTTGTTTCGATGTCAGAACCGACACTTTCCGGAGGAGTTTCTTCTTCCATGGAAAATTCTTCAATATTCGCGGGCTCATCTTCGTCCGGCATTACGTTGAGCCGCAGAATATTATTCTTTATAGTCGGATCTTTTGTCAGAAGGGTGGAGATATCCTTCTTACTAAGCTTGTAAAATATACAGTCGGTATTTGCGACTGCGGCGGAACCTCTGGGCGACTTGCCGAGTATCTCTTTTTCTCCGAAGAACTCGTTCTTCCCCTTACCGATGATAACCGAGCTGCCGTTGGGATTGGAAAACTTCAGCTTCACTTCTCCTTCGATAATAAGATACACGAAATCGCTCTCGTCGCCGTTCTGGAAGATTATTTCGCCCTCTCTTATTCCGGTGAAATTTTTCGAGCTGAACGGTATCTTTTTCCCCGGATCGGCTACGCCGGTGAAAAAATTATTGTTTATTATCTCCGATATATTTTTGTTTTGAGACATAAAATTAATTTATATTTGTTCGGATCCTTTTCACGTATTTTACTCGCTCCTAAGCGGACAATATACCCGCGCAAAACGGGCTGTGGAGAACAACCTTTTAAGAAAATAAATACTGCCGGAATAAAATCCCCCGAATATGGGATAATTTCTACAATTCCCGGAGATTTCCGAGAATTCGGATTCTGCTCCGCAAAGCGGACAAAATTACCGGTTTTAATTACATAATATAAGTATAATGATTTCTAAAGAAATAGAAAAAGGTACAAACCATATTTATTGCAGCGATAAAAAAATGGCGGCATTGATTGATCGGATAGGAATATGCGGTCTAAAGCCTAAGCGTGGTTATTACGCCGCCCTTCTACGCGCTATTGTCGGCCAGCAGCTTTCCGTTCTTGCGGCCGCTTCTATCTATAACAAATTTCTCATCGGCTTCGAAGGCGATCCGGCTCCCGAAAAGATATTGGACACACCTCACGATGTACTTCGAAGCTACGGACTGTCAAACGCCAAGGTTAAATATGTAAAAGATCTTTCCGCGCATATAATAAACCGGCAGATCGATTTTAAAGGCGTTAATAAAAAATCGGATGAGGTTATAATCAGTGAGCTCACGGCGGTTAAGGGAATTGGTGAGTGGACGGTTCACATGTTCTTGATCTTTACGCTTAACAGGCTCGATGTTCTTCCTACGGCGGATTTGGGACTGCGCAAGGCGGTGAAGAACGTATATAACCTTAGGAAACTGCCTGACTATAAAAGGCTGAAACGGATTTCGTCGGCTAACGGCTGGGCGCCTTATAATTCAATCGCCAGCTGGTATTTGTGGCGGAGCCTGGAAATAGATTAAAAATCCCTTTGGGCGGGCATATATGCTCCGAATATTTTAATTTTACAATGAATCTTTAATGAAGTAATTGCATCTGATGGAAGAATCACAAGTTATAGAAGCGGCACAAAACGGCGATAAACGCGCAATGGCCGACCTCGTAAGAAAATACGAGAAGACAGTTTACAATTTCGCGTTCAAGATATGCCGCAATCCGGAAGGTGCGGAAAATATCATGCAGGAAACATTTCTCAGCATGGTGAAATCTCTGCACCAGTTCGATAATAAATCTAAGCTCTCTACCTGGCTCTACAGGATAGTGGCGAACCACTGTCTGATGGAGTACAGGAAGAAAAAACACAGGTTCGTGTCAATTGATGAAGACGAGGACGGTCTGTTTGAGAATAACTTTAAGGCCGACTGGAACCTGGTGCCGGATAATGTTGTGGAAAACAACGAGCTCAAAGATATACTCGATGCGGCTATACAAAATCTTTCACCGGACTACAGGGTAGTCTTCCTGCTGAGAGATGTCGAGGGGTTGTCAACCGAAGAAACCGGACGGATTACAGATCTTTCCGTGCCCGCGGTAAAATCGAGACTTCACAGGGCGAGAGCATTTTTAAGAAAAGAAATTAATAAGGCGTTCCTAAAATGAGTGAAGAAAAAGTTACGTGCAAAGTAGTGATGAGCCATATATGCGATAGTCTGGGCGAGGACCTGGATTCTCCGAAGTGCATTGCTATAAAGGAACATCTGGACGAGTGCACCGACTGCCGCAATTACTTCAACTCCGTCGAGAAAACAATCGACTTCTACAAAAAATACAACGTCGATCTTCCCGACGACGCGCATAACCGTCTGCTCGACTTCCTGGGACTCTCCGAATAATTACGGCTTATAATGTCAATCGGTCTAGAGGTAATATTTTATGTGTTCGCGTAAAACCGGATACCGAACTCGTTCACCCAGGCTTTTTCAATTATTTTAACCATCAACAAAAATTAATAAAGATATGAAAACATTAAGAAATCTTGCGGTCCTGCTTTTTATTTCGGCAGCCTTTTTAAGCGGGTACGCTCAGGATAATGTGAAATCAATTACAGTATCGCAGCTGAGGAGCGAGATGAAGAGCGACTCGTCGCTGATTGTTCTGGATGTGAGAACTCCGCCGGAACTTTCGGGCCCGCTGGGAAAGATAGACGGCGTTATAAACATCCCTTTACAGACACTCGATAAAAGGATGGACGAACTTGAAAAGTATAAGGACAAGAAGATCGCCGTCATATGCAGAACCGGCCACCGTTCGAAGATAGCTTCCGGCATGCTGGCGAAGAACGGGTACAATGTTGAGAACGTCCAAGGCGGCATGACCGAATACAGGAAGACGGAATAATTTAGAAGTTAGTAGATAGATTTCAGAAGAAAGAAGAACTTCTTTAATATTGGATAGATGGCTTTTGAGTAAAAATATAATTTTTGTATGATTATTTATCCGGGGGAGGCGGGGTATCCGAACCGCCGTCGAGTACATATTTCCAGGAACCGTCGCTTTGTTTTTTCCATATCGTAACGTAATTGCCGTACGAAGTTGACCGCTTACCGGATTTATCTGTGAAAGTATATTCCCAGTTCCCGAACGTATAGCCAAGCTGGCCATCGGGCGAAACTTCAGCTTTAACCGGCTTCCAGATTAACGCCGTTTTTACGGTGTCCCTTCCCTTGTAATGTTCCTTTAAAGCCTGTATGCCTTCGATAGGGAATTCGTTCTGACGAAGTAATACCGCATCTTCATCAGCATAATCAATAAACGCTTTGCCGGTGCCTTCGGCGGCCGCTGCTTTGGCAAAATCCTCATCCGCTTTTATCATTGAAATTTTATCGGAGTCTGCATTTTTCGAATCATTGCCATTTTTTTCGCCGGCGTCTTTCGTTAGAACGAATATTATTATAATTGCTGCGGCAATAAGCGCTGTAATTCTTAGAAGTACTTTCATGTTTCCCTCAAGATTATGTCACAAGACGTTTATTTAGGCTTAACTTAATGTTTTAATTCTTGATCAGGAATAAAAAGTTACGAACGGCGGAAATAGGTTGGGGAAGGGGAATAGATAATATGACCGGAAGATTAATCGTATAGACGACCCCGCGGCTTGCCTCCCGGTCAGGCAGGGCCGTCTCAATTTGTGAACCCATTTTGCGTAGAGACGCATGGCGATGCGTCTCTACAAAATCAATTAAAATTCGTCGGTGACGCATCCTTCCGATGCAGACGAAACGCTCTTCGCGTATTTGTACAAAATACCGTTCTCGAATCTTAACGCCGGCTGCTTCCAGTTTTTCTTTCTCTCAGCAATAACTTTCTCCGGCACGTCAAGTGTCAATGAATTGCTTTCGGCATCGATGGTAATCGTATCGCCGTTCTGTATCAAAGCGATTGCACCGCCGGTTTGAGCTTCAGGAGTTATATGTCCGACCACAAATCCGTGTGAACCACCTGAAAACCTTCCGTCGGTAATAAGAGCGACGCTCTTCCCGAGTCCGGCTCCCATTATAGCCGCGGTAATTTCCAGCATCTCGCGCATTCCGGGTCCGCCCTTCGGTCCTTCGTAGCGGATTACAATAACCTCGCCTGCTGAAACTTTTTTCTCCTCGATAGCTTTTAACGCTTCTTCTTCGGAGTCGAATACGTTGGCGGGACCCGAAAACTTAGTTCCTTCCTTTCCGGTAATTTTTGCGACAGCTCCTTCCTCGGCAAGATTACCGTATAGGATTTGAAGATGACCCGTTTTCTTAATAGGACTGCTGAGCGGGAAGATAATCTGCTGGCCTTCCTTCAGATCGGCCGCTTTCTCTATATTTTCGCCCAGAGTTTTTCCCGTAACCGTAATGCAGTTTCCGTCGATCATGCCTTCCTTCAAAAGCAATTTCTGAACTGCCGGCACTCCGCCTATCTCATAGAGATCTTCCATAACGTATTTACCGCTCGGCTTGAGATCTGCTATATACGGCGTGCGGTCGGATATTTCCTGGAAATCCTTTAGTGATACGTCGACTTTAGCGGCCTTTGCCATTGCTACTAAGTGAAGCGCGGCGTTTGTCGATCCGCCCAAAGCTATTACCAGAGTAATCGCGTTTTCAAACGCCTTCTTTGTCATTATATCGAGCGGCTTAAGATCTTTTTCCAATAAATTTAAAATTGCTTTACCTGTATCGTAGCATTCCTTGGCTTTCATGTCGCTGTTGGCGGGACACGAGGAACTGAACGGAAGGCTCATGCCCAAAGTTTCTATCGCGCTAGACATGGTGTTGGCGGTATACATTCCGCCGCAGGCACCGGCACCCGGACATGCATGGTGCAGAACATTGTCCAGATCCTGTTCTGTAAATTCTTTTGAGATGTATTGACCGTATGCCTCGAACGCAGATACAATATCGAGCTTCTTACCCTGAAAATTTCCTGCTCTTATCGTTCCGCCGTAAATCATTATGCTGGGCCTGTTGAGCCGCGCCATTGCCATTACCGAGCCGGGCATGTTCTTATCGCACCCCGGCAGCGTTATAAGCGCGTCGTACCACTGAGCGCTCATAACCGTTTCTATCGAATCGGCTATTATGTCGCGTGAAGGAAGCGAGTATTTCATTCCCTGTGTTCCCATAGAAATTCCGTCGCTTACTCCGATGGTGTGGAATATCAATCCCACCAGCCCTGCGTCGTTCACACCTTTCTTCGATAGCTTGGCCAGATCGTTCAAGTGCATATTGCATGTATTGCCTTCCCAGCCCATGCTTGCAATACCGACCTGCGGCTTTTTCAAATCGTCATCGGTTAATCCGATCCCGTAAAGCATAGCTTGAGAACCGACCTGCGAGCGCTGCTGCGTTAAACGTTTGCTGAATTTATTTAAATCATTTTTCATTTTATCTCCTTATATCAATATGATGCGGGGCACCGGCCGCAAAAATTATCATACGGCGGAAGTGCTAATTTGTCGATTCTTTTATTAGCTTTCCGACCGGATTAAAATTTGTTTTCCGTTCCGCGCCCTGCGTTTCGTCTAATTCTTATTAAGTTTTTCAAATGTACGAAATTAAAGAAAATATTTACAGCGCGCGCGGATAAAGTTTTACATTTAATGCGGATTTCTTTACTTAAACTGTATAATAGTTAATTCGTATAAATAATAATGCAAGTTTATTCTCAAACATCCGATGCTGCGGAGTAATTTTGGGCGAAAGCAAGGAAAATTCAATTAATGATGAGTTTGTTCCCGGCTGGGCGAAAAATGTTGTATGGTACCAGATCTTTCCCGAACGCTTCAGAAACGGAGTGGAAGAAAACGATCCTACAGCCGAATCTATTGAAGGTTCCTGGCCTAGGGATCACTATTCGCCGTGGCAGGTTCATCCCTGGACATCCGACTGGTACGAGTTGCAGCCCTACGAAAAGAAGAACGGGAAGGATATCTGGTTTAATATTCAGAGAAGAAGGTACGGCGGCGATCTTCAGGGAATAATTGATAAGCTTGATTACCTTGAGGAACTCGGCATAACGGCTCTTTATCTTAATCCCGTGTTTTGGGCGCCGTCGAGCCATAAGTATGACGCTGTAACATATCATCACATCGATCCGTATTTCGGCCACTCCCCGGCAGAAGATATTAAAATGATAGCAAGTGAAAGGCCCGATGATCCTTCGACGTGGGTTTGGACTTCCGCCGACAAGCTGGCATTGAAATTAATTGAGGAAGTACACAAGCGCGGGATGAAGATAATTTTCGACGGGGTATTTAACCACGTTGGTATAAATCACTGGGCATTTAAAGATGTTGCGAAGAATCAGAAAAATTCGAAGTACAAGGATTGGTTTAAGATTATCTCCTGGGACGACAGCGAAAGAGGAACGAAGTTTAATTTTAAAGGATGGTTCGGTGTTAAAGAACTGCCCGAGTGGAACCAGGACGAAAACGGACTTACCGAGGGTCCGAAAGATTATGTCTTTAACATTACTAAACGCTGGATGGATCCGGAGGGAAACGGAAATACTTCAGCGGGCATAGACGGCTGGAGGCTGGATGTGGCGTTCTGCATTGAGCATCCGTTCTGGAAAAAATGGCGGAAACACGTTAAGTCAATAAATCCCGAATCGTATCTTACCGCTGAAGTAATTCGCCCCATCAGTATTGAAGCCCCTTACCTAGAAGGTGATGAATTCGATGCGGTGATGAATTACAATTTTGCATTTACTTCGGCGGAGTATTTCATCAATATAGAGAATAGAATATCGGCAGCCGAGTTCGACAGAAGACTCAAAGAATTGAGAGAAGCTTTTCCCGGCGGAGTAAAATTTGTTCAGCAGAACCTTTTCGGCAGCCACGATTCGAACCGGGTATCTTCCCACATACTAAATAAAGGGCTGAGCAATTTCAGAGACTGGGATGACTATTTTGAATGCTCAAAGGGTACCAACCGGCAATACGATACCGGTAAGCCCGGTATGGATGAAGTAAGACTCCAAATGCTGATGGTAATTTTTCAGATGACGTACGTCGGCGCGCCGATGATTTATTACGGTGACGAGGCGGGAATGTGGGGAGCTAACGATCCCTGCTGCCGGAAGCCGATGGTGTGGAAGGAATTTAAATATGATGACGAAGCGCTTTTGCCCGATCAGTCGCCGCGGCAAAAGGCATGCACTGTCGAATTTAACCAGGATCTTTTTAACCATTACAAAAAAATGATATCGATTCGAAACGCCCATCCGGCGCTGCGGCTGGGTGACTTTAAAACACTGTTGACTGATGATTTGAATGATGTATATGTTTATTCGAGGTCGTATAAGGACCGGACTATTATAGTCGCTCTCAATAATTCAGGATCGATGAAAAAAATTAGGCTGAATAATATTCATCGAAATTTTAAGGACCTTCTTGACGGAGATGAAATTTATTCGGAAAACGGAAATCTAGAATTTGAGATTGAAGGAAAGTGGGGGAGAGTGCTGCGGTGCCTGTGAATGTAAAGTGTTTATCCTCAGAATCCGTCAATTCTACATTCATTCATATTCTAACAGTTATCAAAAATTATAAAGAGACGACCCACCGGGTCGTCTCTACGAATGACTATGGAAACTTTATCCTCTCATCTTTTTGATAATCGCATTTACGGACGCTCCGGCTTCGTCCTTCACTTCGTTGTAGATAATTTCCGTCTTTACTAAAAACTCGTTTGCGGCAACCTGGTTGGATAGAGAAGCGCAATTTATAAGCACGTTCATAAACGCGCCCTGCGCCGCGGTTGAGATAAGGGATACGGCGACACCTGCATCCGATAGCGAATTCTGATTTCCGTTCTCCGCTATTGTATTTAGCAGAGGAATAATTTCCTTGCATTTTTTTATTACCTCGGCCGGCACTACAGCCGCGTCTAATGTGGCGCTTTCTATCGCTTCTTTCCTAGCCGTTTTATCGTCATCGGTTTCCTTCGGCAACTTAAATGCTGCCATTACTTTATCGAAAGCTTGGTTGTCCTTCTCGGCAAGCATTAGAAAATCTTCTTTTGCGGTTCCGAGCTTTTCCTTCAACTGCATTGCTTCCTTCTCGAAGTGTAAATATTTTTTCTTGCCGATAGTAAGATTGCATACCATTGAACCGAGCGATGACGCCAATACACCGCATAATGCGGAAACGTTTCCCCCGCCGGGTGTCGGCGAGGATGATGAAAGATCGTCGAGATATTTTTTAAGTGAGTCGTTTAAATTCATTTTTCCCCGGTTGTTTAATGTTGATAAATGTCAGATCATGTAGTCGATTATTTTTTCGTACTTTTTAAATGAATTCAGGTAATTTAGTCCGAGTCTCTCCACAGCCAGGTCAACCAGCGCCGTCTCTTCGGTAAGTTTGCCGTCGGAATAAAATGAACCTGCCTGAAGAAGAGCATCCAGCGGAACTAGACCAACTATCTCGCTCCCTCTTACTTCTACGCCGAGCCTTTCGGCTTCTTTCTTTACTTCCTCGAATGCGACGTGAAGCGGCGTTATATTATAATTGGTAAGGTTCATTGAGACCTGGGTAATATGGTACTTATCCAGAGAGACTCCCATTCCTTTTACGCTCTTTAACCTGCCCGGTATTCTAACCGTCTCTCCGTCAACCTTCACTACCTTTCCTTTCTCATCCCTTTTAGGCTTGCCCGATTCCCTGAGAACCTCCGCGATCTCTTTAGCGAATTTGACGTCGGTGTTCGGGATGTTTACGTTATAAGCTATCAGAAAGAACCTGGCGCCGGTTACAATTGAGCCCAGCTTCGGATTAAATTCCGCATTACCGTAGTCGGGCTTCCACTCAGGATCTTTCAGCTTTTCGGAAAGACCTTCGTATTCGCCCTTGCGTATATCGGAGAGACTCTTTCTTGCGGGCTTTCTTGCGGCAGCTTCATAAAGATAAACAGGAACGTTTAATTCTTTTGAAACTGCGTCGGCATATGCCTCGGATATCTTAACGCATTCTTCCATTGTTACATTCTTTACCGGAACGAACGGAACCACGTCTATCGCGCCCATCCTGGGGTGTTCACCCTTGTGTTTTGTCATATCAATTTTAGCCGCGGCAGTTCTGCTTACGGCAAGAGCGCCTTCAAGAATTCCATTCTCGTCGCCGGCTAGTGTAACCACAACTCTGTTATAATCGGCGTCCGGTTCGAGGCTTAGAAGTTTGCAATTGTCTATTTCCCGAAGTGAATCCTTCATAAGTTGAAATACGGATTCTTCCTTTCCCTCGCTGAAGTTCGGAACGCATTCGATAATTTTCATTAAACTGCTCCATCTAATTCTTATTAAAATTGCCGCAGAACCGCCGGATTAAAACATGCAGTAAAATTTATAGTAATTGTAGATTTCAAGCGGTTAAATTCTGTTCGCCGTTAGACAAAAATAGCTAAATAAAAGGAAAAATTTAACCCGGAGCGGTATTAAACGGGTAAAATCAGGCAGGGCATAAATCGTTAATCAATGCCGTTCTTCCGGAATCCGGCGGTTAATTATTTTTTCAAATTAAATCCGAAATCGGATGTGAGCCATTCCTTCGATTCGGTGTTCAGTGATTTTTCGATGAAACGGACGTTGTCTTTAGAGTCGATGAAAATAACAGTGGAAGATCTCGTGCCGTAAAACGGAGTGGATACGAAAACCGGTGAAACGGCGCGCTCTATTTCGAGCCCCATCCCGGTATCGGGCAGAAGTTCATCAGGCGGTTTGGAATTATCCGATAAAATAGAGAAGAGATCGTTCTCTTTTATCTCCCTGTTTTCAACGATCGATTTAAATGATCTCTTGCTCTTTTCCACTTTCGGCCACGGTGTATCGAGCAGGTGGTTGCTGAGTCCGTAAACGCCGGGCTCCAGTTTCAGCAGTTTCTTAGTCTGATTAGAAAAATAGTACAAAGAGTCTATTTCTCCGAAGATAAGATTGTAGCCGTTATATAAGTCGGAGTCCTTTAAAAGTATTTCGCCGTATTGCCCGGGTGCTGTTTCGTCCGTTAAGAAATCGGATACAATTCTGCCTCTCGTGGGCGCGTTCTTCCGCATATGGTTAGGATCGCGGTAATTTGTTATTGCGGCGAAACGCCCGCTCTTCGTAATTCCCATCCACGTCCCGCCCGCCTGCAGGTCTCTGCCCGCTAGAATTTCAGGCTTCTCATCCCAGTAATCCGCGTGCGTTGTGGGGCGGTTATAAAACTCATCCCGGTTAGCCGCGACGATAAATTTATACTTGGGATTAGTCTTATAAGATATGAGTAAGAGACACATGTAATTTCCTGTTCAATAAATTAAATTTTAATGTCAGCCGTGCTATTCAAATCAGAAAAAAAGTTCTTTGTTGAGGAAAGGGATCAAAGCGGTGATCAAACCGTGTACGTAAAGTTCTTTTCTGTCCATCACTCCTCTTGTAAAAAATCCGATAGCTCCGCCTTTCTGTTTTGTATTTCCCTCGCCGGTGAGCCTGTCCATCACGTCTCCCAGTTCCGTGCCGTTCAATAATTCCTCCGTCACCGAACCGGGCAGTTCGAACAGAGGTGAGGTGCCGTATCCGATTTTACCTTCTTTGTCTATTACGCACATTATTCCGAGAGCGAACCATTTATTATAGAGCTGTGCAATTCCGCCTTCTATCCCGACATAAAAATCGGCACGCGTTGATTTGTCCCCGTTATTATTCTTCAAAAAAAGAGCTCTGTTCTTAGCTCCTTTAAATGTCTCTTCATTTACCGGCTGGGGATTAACTCCGGAATCAGCGGCTATTCCCTTAACCTCTACTTCACCGAAATATTTTACGAAAGACTCTCTTACCGCCTCTATCTTAACCGGGTTCCTGGAACCCACGAGTACTTTTATCATTTTATCCTAATCATATAATAATAAGAAATAGGCCGAGATAATCTCTGTCGGCCTGTTGAATTGATTCTTGCAAGATACATTATTATCCTCTATACCTTCAATTATAAATAGAAAGAATCTGATATGATCGGTGAGAATATGAATGTTGATCACAACAGTTATTCTGATAAAATGCTTTAAATATATCCCTCAATTTATTATTTTCCAATTGGTTGTGATTCAGTCCTTTCCGTGTCCGGATTGTGTGATTTTGTTTCTTTTTACATATTTTTGCATTAAATTCTAAAGTTTCGTTTAGAATTGTTCGACTAATAAAAACTGAGTGACATAATATAATAGCAATTTAAATTCCTTAAGAGAGAATTATAGGGGACTCTTGTGGTGTTTTAAAAATCTGCATTTATTGCTCGATGATAAGGAATTATCTTCATATGGGTGAAAAAATTTGTGCGAAAGTCGGGGAAAATCAACACAAAGCAATCAAGATGATTTTGCGCGACGTTAGAGAAGAGAACCCGGGCTTGGAAATTAATTCCTTGCGATTCGGCACTCTCGGCGACGAAACTATTGTCAGCTTCAATGTCGATGATCGCCACCACAGACTTGTGGTTGATGAATTAATTAAAAAGAATTTCCGCATTGTCCCTTTAACAGAAAACACAAAAAAAATTCTGGATGAAGTAAAGCCGCAGTACGGTCAAGCCCGGCCGGTAAAAAGTTCTAACTGGAAAGAAATAAAAGCGAAAAATTCCGGCGACAATACAAACAATGTTTTGCTCGACAAAGCAATAGAGTCGGGCGACTATAAAAAAGTTATTGAGATATCTAAAGATATCAGGAACAGTTCCGAGCTTATTAAAAGTGCGAATAAGGGGATTAAGGAAGCGGTAACGGCCGCCATTAAAAAAGCCCACCAAAAATCGAAAAGAAACAAGTACGACCGGGAAGAAGCCGTTGACCAGCTGATAGAAATCGCTTCGGATAAGAGCCTGAGAGCTCTCGGCAAAATTGAAATGATGAATGATGCCGGCAGTGTTGCCATCGATATATGCTCAAATCACCAGGAACTACACTGGCAACTGATTAAAATCTGCAACAATAATGCTTTGCCGTATTATTTAATTCTGAAGTCCGCGATTAAGCTTGCCGGCTTACTTTTGGGGGATGCGGACTTACTAGACGAGGACAGAGAATATGCAGCGAAAAATTTAAACATCAGGTGGCTTAACGTTTCTTTCGATATAATCGGTTACGAATTCAGCGAAGAGAACCAAAAGAAATTCTATCAGCTTTTGGATTTTGTTAAAGAAAATAGAACATAAGCGTTAGGCGGAATTGATTGGATTATCAATCCCTATCGATCTTATTTTTCCGCTCATGCCAGCCTCGGCTTCTGCATATCGGGAAAAAATATTTTATTCCTCTATATCTACTATTCCGTTCCTGAACGATACGTAATCTTTTATGCTCTTTGCTTCATCCCTGGGACTTGGATAATACCAGGCGCTGTCCCAGCTCACCTCGTCGTCTACAACCACGTTGAAGTAATTTGCCACTCCTTTATCTAGACTGGCAAAATGCTTTTCGCTTTTCCTCAAATATTTTTTATTTACCGAATTCGGGGGAAAGTATTTATCGCCTTCAATCTCTTTAATCTTGTTGCTTTCGGCGATTATCTTTCCGTTCCAAACTGCCTTGGGCATATAATTAATGCTCCTTTCAGACCATGCTAATTGAAAAAATCATATGTTTGCTTAAGTAGTCTATTCTATCTCATAACCGGCATTATAAATCAAATATTAGGTTATGTGCCTCCGTTTCCCGTAATAAACTCCGGATTGTAAGATATTACTTGCCGAGAGAATTTCAAGTCCGCATTTATTCCGAGTTAATTCCGTCACATATATAAGATGAGTTTCAAAGTGCCGGGAATTGCGGCGGTCTTTTTTAGTTGCAATTCGGGGTCAGAATTTGCAGTTTTTATTTTACAAAGATTTTATGTTTGGTTTTACGACTTTTAAAATTAATAGTAGCCGGCACGCGGTATCTCATCAACAAACTACTTACATTCGAGAAAAACATAAATGATTTATATTCCGAATGTCATAAAATACAAGCGGAAAACTTTTAGAATTTTGCTAAATCGGCTGCTTCTCTGCATAATATGTTTCGGAGGATTTTCCCGCGCCCAGGTAAATGATATAAACCTTGAGCATATACTTACCGATAAAGGTCTGTCTCAGAACACCATACACTGTATACTCCAGGACAGCCACGGATTTCTTTGGTTTGCAACGGAAGACGGGCTGGACAAATACGACGGTTATAATTTTAAGGTCTACAAAAATGATCCGCGCGATTCCGGCTCCATTTCGGATAATTTTATTTGGACTATGTTCGAAGACCGGGAAGGCACCTTATGGGTGGGCACTAACAGCGGCGGACTCTGTAAGTTCAACCGGGAATCCGAAACATTTACCCGCTTCAAGCACAATCCCGATAATCCGAAAAGCATAAGCTACAATAATATAAGAGCCATTTTGGAAGATCGGGAAGGTAATCTCTGGGTAGGAACCGAGGGCGGCGGACTAAATGAATTAGACCGCAAGCAAAACCGATTTACCCATTACTACCATAATCCGAATGATCCCGGTAGTTTAAGCGATAACGTAGTTCTCGCTTTGTTTCTGGACAGTGGTAATAAACTTTGGGTGGGGAGCAACGGCGGACTGGATCTGTTCAACGAGGCTTCAAAGAAATTTACAGGGTATTCTTTTCAAAAAGGAAATCCTAAGAGCTTAAGCAATAATGTTGTGCTTTGTATTAATCAAGACAACAAAGGCAGGCTCTGGATAGGCACGGTAAACGGCTTGAATAGATTTAACCCCGAATCCATGGACTTTAAACGTTATTTCATCAGCTCATCCGGAGGGGGAAATTTGAGCAGCGACAGGATAAACTCGATTATTCTGGATAAGATGGGCGTAATGTGGATCGCGACCGGGGGCGGCATTTATCATTTAGGGAAGAACGGCAGGAAGTTTATAGACCTCAACGAGTCGAAGTACAATCCCAATAATTTTAACAACAATAACGTTCTTTCGCTTTATGAAGATAATTCAGGCTTAGTCTGGATAGGAACGGCGGAAGGCGGAATAGTTAAATTCGATAGGGAGCGACTGAAGTTCATGCACTATAAGCACGATCCCGCAAATCCCCGCAGCTTAAGCTACAACACAGTCAGAGCGCTTTTCCAGGATAAGTCCGGTATAATGTGGGTCGGTACCTTGGGAGGCGGTCTGGATAAATTCGATATGAGAAAGGGAATCTTCACACATTTTGTGCATGATTCGAAGGACAATTTCAGCTTGAGCGATGATCAAATCTCGTCAATTTACCGCGACAGCAAGGGTACGCTGTGGGTAGGAACATGGAGCGGAGGCCTGAACAAAATGATTAGCGGCGCGTCGGGTAATCCTAATCAGGTAAGATTTATAAGGTACACACACGATCCATCGAATCCGCGCAGTATTAGCAGCAACCTGGTTCAGGCAATTTACGAAGATTCCGAAAATCGTTTGTGGATCGGGACAGGATCGGGGCTGGACTTATACGATCGGGAGAACGACAGGTTTATTAATTTTATTAATAATCCGGCTGATTCTAATAGTCTCAGCAACAACATGGTGCAATCTTGCCTGATGGAAGGCCGAGGCGGCTATCTTTGGATCGGTACATGGGACGGCTTGAACAAGCTTTACATTTCCCGGAACTTTTCTTCCGGTAAAAGATCATCTAAATTTATTCACTACCATCATCTGGCAAGCAATCCGTTCAGCCTGAGCGACGACAGGGTAATATCAATATACAAAGACAGTACCGGGGATCTTTGGCTGGGAACATACGGCGGCGGTTTGAATAAATTAACGGTGGATCAGCAGGAGATAAGCGATCCTTCCAAAGCACGCTTTTTACATTATTCCTTAAAGGAAGGCTTGGCCAGTAATATTATTTACGGAATTCAGAAAGACGGAGAAGGTAACCTTTGGTTGAGTACCGATAACGGCCTTTCCAAATTAGATCCATCTACCGGTACGGTGCACAATTACTTCGGAAGCGACGGGCTGCAGGGAAACCAGTTCTACTGGGGCGCAAGCCTTAGAGGATTGAACGGTGAATTATTCTTCGGCGGAACTAACGGCTTTACCGCTTTCTATCCGTCTACTCTGCAGACGAATAATCATGTGCCTCCCGTTGTAATAACGAACTTTCAAATATTCAACAAGCCGGTAGATATTGCCGCGAAAGATTCGCCGCTGCACAGGTCAATTACACAGACAAAATCGATCACACTATCCTACAATCAAAATGTTTTCTCATTCGAATACGCCGCGCTGGATTTCACCTCGCCGAAAAAGAACCAATATAAATACATAATGAAGGGATTCGATAAGAACTGGATCGATGCCGGCAACAGGAGATACGTAACGTACACAAATCTCGACCCGGGCGATTATACATTTGAGGTTATAGGATCGAACAACGACGGCATTTGGAACGATAAAGGCGCGTCAATCAATATAACCATCCTTCCTCCGTTCTGGCGCACCTGGTGGTTTATACTTTCTTCGGTATTAATCGGAGGCGGAATAATAGTGTTCTTCATTACCTACCGCGTGCGGCATCTCCTCGATATAGAGAGGTTCAGAACAAAACTTGCCGCCGATCTTCACGACAACATCGGTGCTAGCCTTACGGAGATTTCTATTCTAAGCGAAGTTATATCGCAGCGACTTAACTCGGCCGGGGAAGACGTAAGGAAAAGCCTGAAGATGATCAGCGATAATTCAAGAAATCTTATTGATAATATGAGCGATATAGTCTGGCTTGTCAATCCGCGCAGAGATTCTCTTTATGATTTAATCCTGAGACTCCGGGATACTTATTCCGAGCTGTCTTCTTACACCAGCATATCCTTCAGATCGGAAAACCTTAAGTCGCTTGAAAAAGTTTCCCTTTCCTTAGAACACCGTCAGCATCTCTATCTTATTTTCAAAGAAGGTATTAACAATTGCATTACCCACAGCGACTGCAGCGAGATCTCACTAGACGCGCACGTAAAAGGGAAAAAGCTGGAGATGATCTTAAAAGACAACGGGGCCGGATTTGAGCAATTGGATATCTCCAACGGCAACGGGCTGGATAATATGAAGCGACGGGCCGAGAATATCGGAGGGAAGCTGGACATCATATCTTCAATAGGAGAGGGGACAACAATTCATTTTACCGGATTTATCCTTTAAAAATTATCAATTTACAACCGATTTTTTGCCCGCCATGTTCTCTGTACCCTAAAGTGAAATTCCTGTATATTGTGCTACAGGTAAATAGTATATGATAAAAGTAATAGTAGTAGAAGATAACGACGCAATCCGCGAAGGACTGAAGATGCTGATTGAGGGAACGGAGGGATATACCTGCGTTTCGGCCTTCCCGAAATGCGAAACAATGCTCAAGGAACTCAAGAAGCTCGAGCCGGACGTTTTGCTTATGGATATCGGACTTCCTGGTATGAACGGTATCGAAGGGATCCGGCAGTCGAAGGCGATTATGCCCGATCTTAATATACTTGTACTAACCGTTTATGAGGAGAATGAACTTGTATTCGAGGCACTTTGCGCCGGCGCCTGCGGATACCTTGTGAAGAAAACTCCGCCGTCAAGACTTCTCGAAGCCATCGGCGAGGCTCATGAGGGCGGCGCTCCTATGAGCTCTCATATCGCCAGAAAAGTAATAGATTTTTTTCAGCATAAGAAGCGGCTCTCTCCCCAAAAAACAGGGAGCCTGCTCACCCCGCGTGAGCGTGAAATATTGGCCGGACTGGTTGAGGGGAACAGCTTTTAAAGCAATTGCCGATTCTCTTTTCATCAGCATTGAAACCGTCCGGTTCCATTTCCGCAACATATATAAAAAACTGCACGTTCATTCCCAGTCGGAAGCCGTGGCCAAGGCCATAAAAGAAGGACTGATCTGATACCGTTTCATACGGCTTACCCCATTTAGGTAGTAAATATCTCAATTGAATAATCCTTAAGATCAAAATCACTCTGTTTAGGTAGTAGTATGCATACGCCAATAATTTTAGATTGAAGACGGAAAAGTTTACCGATTTTTTCTTGATTTATACAATGCGGTCCGCGGTTTTGTCCCCGGGCGGAGAAATAAATGATTAGTGTAGTTGTAGTAGAGGATAACGATACCATCCGAGAAGGTTTGAAGATTCTGATTGACGGAACCGAAGGATATTCGTGCATAGGTACATACACGCGGTGTGAAACGATGCTGAAGAGCCTTAAAAAATCGGAGCCGGATGTTTTATTGATGGATATCGGGCTGCCGGGGATGAGTGGTATCGAAGGAATTAAGCAGGCGAAGATCATACTTCCCGATTTGAACATTCTCGTTCTTACGGTTTATGAGGAAAACGATCTCGTATTCGACGCACTTTGCGCCGGCGCTTGCGGTTATCTGGTTAAGAAAACTCCGCCTTCCAGGCTTCTTGAAGCAATAAGCGAAGCATACAGCGGCGGCGCGCCGATGAGTTCCCATATCGCAAGAAAAGTAATCGATTTTTTCCAGGTTAAAAAATCCGCCTCGTCAAACGATTCCCAGAATTTACTTACTCCGCGCGAGCGAGAAATACTCGGCGGCCTGGTAGAAGGGAACAGTTTTAAAGTTCTTGCCGATTCTCTTTGTATAAGTATTGAAACTGTAAGATTCCATTTCAGGAACATATATAAAAAGCTTCATGTGCATTCGCAATCTGAAGCGGTGGCAAAGGCCATCAAGGAAGGGCTTATTTGATTATAAACGCGCCGCGGGATTTAAAATTTGCGCTCCCCTCTATTTAGGTAGTATTAATATGCGTTTTAGAACGAAATACGCATAAAATACCTTCGTTTAGGTAGTAGTTTGAGCGTACTTTAATCTCTACTTTGTATAAATAAAAAATACATTGCGGATTTACAACCGGGCATGAATTTCTTTTTATACCCGGGCAAAATTATCGACACCGCAGATACCTTATGCTCATTGCATAAAAAAAATAAGGGCTGGATATAGAAAATAAATGCTACGATTTGTAATTAAAAACCTGCAGCGAAACGATTCTCGTTCGTTATGTCCGTTGATTATAAACAACGGATACTCAGTTGATCTTCGCTTCACGATAACGCACGCGCAATTCACTCTTCCCGATACGCCAATACATAATAAAAATAATTATACGCATTCAGTTCTTTTTGCGTCGTTATTAATAGAATCAGCCGATTATTTTAAAGTAAAGAACTTACTTCTGTCCGGAAATAAAGTCGTTCTTAGTACATAAGAAATCCGGCTAACCTTTGATATGCAAATCAAAGGTGTTCGAATGCCGGGTTTTAGTGTCTGACTTCTGTCCTCCGCAGTTATCGGCGGCTTATAACAAGGAGATATCAGGTAATGAATGCAATGAAAAATTATGTAGGAAGTACAAATGAATCACATCTACATTGCCCGGAGGGTTTTATGAAGCTTTGGAGACAGCTTTTCCCCATCTTGATATTAACCGCATTCCTCTCGACATCGCTTTACGCTCAGTCGGGAAAAATTGCCGGTCAAATTCTCGATGCCGGTACAAAGGACCCTGTTATTGGGGCTAACGTTATAATACTCGGAACAACGATGGGGGCCGCCACGGATTTGGAGGGGAACTTTACAATACTCAACGTTGCTCCCGGTGTGTATACCATAAAAGTTTCCGCCGTAGGATATCAGACCGAAGAGTTGAGAAACCTGCGCGTTTCCATCGATCTTACAACAAGAGCCGATTTTAATTTAAAAGAAACCGCGGTCGAAATGCAAACCGTAGTTGTTACCGCGACAAAACCAATGGTCCAGAAAGATCTCACCTCTTCAACAGCGGTAGTAAACGACCAGGAAATTAAAACCCTTCCAGTTACAAGCTTCCAGGATGTTCTTCAGCTGCAGGCGGGAATAGTTAAAGACAGAGACGGGAATTTTCACTTCAGAGGCGGCAGAAGCGGCGAGGTTTCTTACTGGATCGACGGTGTGCCGGTTACGGATGCGTATAACGGAGGAACCGTTGTGGATGTTAACAAAAACTCGATTCAGGAAATGCAGCTTGTTACCGGTGCGTTTAACGCCGAGTACGGCCAGGCGATGAGCGGTATAGTTAACATCGCCACAAAGTCGGGCGGCAACCGGACCCACGGAAATTTTACCGCCTACGAAGGCGCGTATATGACCCAGCACAACGATATTTTTACCGGGCTCCAGAGACTGAATCCTCTCTCAAGTGAAACCGGAAATTATATAAGATGGATAGAGGGCTCCGTTAACGGTCCGCTGGTGAGCGACAAATTGTTCTATCTTCTCGATATGCGCTATTACTACACCGGCGGTTATCTTTTTGGAGTAAGAAAATTCAATACATACGATATAACTAACTCGCAGGACGTCAACCCGAACAACTGGATAATTCAGAAGACAGGCGACGGTAAGACCGTTTCAATGGCTCCTTTCATGGAAGGCTACGGCCAGGCTAAAGTAACTTATAAGATATCTCCTTCGTTCAGAATCTCGTATGATTTTATTCTCGATAATACCCGCGGCAAAGATTACGATTTTAATTATAAATATAATCCCGACGGACAACTGAGTAATTTCAAGAAAGGGTATCTCAACACCCTTAAGTTAACGCACACATTGAGCAGCAGCACTTATTACACTCTCGGTTTATCGTATTTCTTCAGAGACGAAAGACGGTATCTGGATCAAAATTCATTCTCTTTATCGGATCTCTTTACAAGGAATGATCCTTTCGACCAGCAGTATGTTCATACCGCTCTTTTAACTCAGCCCGAAGGAACATTCTATACCGGTGGTACCAACATGTTCCACGGAGAGAGGAACACGAATACATACGTGGCGAAGTTTGATATAACCAGCCAGGTAACTCAAAATCACGAAATTAAAGCCGGCCTTCTCTATAACAGGTATACGCTGTTTCTTCACGAAATAAATCTTCATATGTCGCAGGCCGACAACAACAGGGACCCAATACTGGATGGAAAACCTTTCCTTACCCAGCCGGTCATAATTCCGCCGCTTGAAAACGCGGACAATAAGCAATACCTGCACAAACCTTGGCAGTTCTCCGCGTATCTTCAGGATAAGATGGAGTACAGCTCTCTAATAATTAATTTGGGCGTAAGGTTCGATTACTTCCATCCCGACGGTCAAATACTCGCCGATCCTTCCGATCCAAATGTTTACCTTCCGGTTCGTCCAGAGAACCAGGACAGTGTTGTTGCTCCCGGCGGCACACACGAGCAAGCCGTCGCAAAGAGAATGACGTACTGGTATAAGAACGCTTCCGATAAATGGCAGTTCAGCCCTCGACTCGGAGTTGCGTTCCCGATAACCGAACGCGGTGTTATTCATTTCTCTTACGGTCTCTTTTTCCAAATACCATCTTTCCAGAGATTATACGAGAACCCGGGGTACAAGCTTCCAGTTACCGGCGGCAGCACAAATCTCGGCATTATCGGAAATCCCGATTTAAAGCCAGAGCAGACTACAAGCGGCGAGCTAGGCCTGCAGCAGCAACTTACAGACGATATTGCTATTGACATTACCGGGTACTTCAGAGATATCAGAAATCTGGCGGGAACACTAAATCAGATTCAATACGTGTTCGGTGGATCGAAAATTTACAGCGAATACGTTAATACGGATTTCGGTTTCGTCAGGGGCCTGGTGCTGTCGGTTAAGAAAAGATTCAGCGGAGGGGTTTCCGCAAGCCTGGATTACACATTCCAGATTGCAAAAGGCAATGCTTCAGATCCCGCGGCTTCTTATAACCTGAGGAACAGCGGTGTTCAGCCCGAGACTCAGCTCATCCCGCTGGACTGGGACCAGAGACATATGGTTAACGCTACCGTCAGCTACACGGATGCCGCCGCCGATTTCGGGGCTAGTGCCGTCTTCAGATACGCGAGCGGAACTCCCTACACACCAACCGGAATTACGAACGTGGGAACTCTTGTTTACAACTCGCAGAACATTCCTTCTTCGTTCGATCTTGATCTTCAGTTTTATAAGGACTTTAAGATCGGTCCTTCTACACTTTCAGTTTTCTTAAGAATTAATAACGCGCTCGACGTTTTAAATCCTGTTCAGGTTTTCGACGATACAGGCCAGCCGGACTGGTCGCTTGACGAGCAGAGGCAGATACAGGTCAATCCGCCTCAAAAGATATCTACAGTACAGGACTATTATACGAGGCCTAACTACTATTCGGAGCCCAGAAGGGTGGAATTAGGAACATCAATTACATTTTAATAATTCGGATTTTTTATGCGTAGAACATTCATAATCGCTTTGTTATTTATCAGCGCGGGTCTTGTACTCGGACAGCAGAGTAACTACATACAATGGGCGAAATCCCATAGGGGCAACAGCCTGTATGCGAGGTTCGGTCTGCTCAACGGAAACAGGATCGCACTTACATTTAGTAATGACGGATCGATGGCCGGCACTAATCCGAACGCAATCCGCGGCTACTGGCCTTATCCCGCAACTCAGGACGGTTACATCGGCGACGTTACGCCGCTCGTCGGCATCGAGATTCCAGTAAAAGATTATACGGGCGACGGCATTCCCGATACTCTTCACTCGGTTACTATTTCTCCCGGACCGAGAAACGGACAGGCCGCTAAAACAGATCCTTCCGACGGACACTTCCAGGGCTTTGAACCCGAGCCGGGTTATCTTAATCCGAGTCAGGATACGGTTGCAATGAGCCATATTTCCTCTACCTGGCCGTCATTCTGGCCCGATCATCCGGACTGGGTGGATTCCACCGGCAAAGCATTGTGGGACGGATTCTTCGGCAAAGGAGTAATCAGAGCCGACCAGGAAACTTACTTCGTTATGGATGATGCGCAGGATACAAGTCCCCAGAGAAGAACAAATAATCAGTTCCATTCCGACTCAACAGATACGACGAGAAACGGAATGGGTTTGGTTGTAAGCGTAAGAGGGATGCAGTGGTCGCAGATTCAGGCGCAGGACGTTTTGTTCTGGCTTTACGATATAACGAATATCAGCACTACCAACTATAAGAAAGTAGTTTTCGGCGAGGTAGTGGGAGGCTGCGTCGGCGACGTAGGACAAAATTACGTTGACTGCCGCGACGATCTCGGTTACTTTGACCTTAACAACAATTTAACATATACTTGGGATAACGACGACAACACCGCCGATCCTCTTTGGATACCTATAAATCAGGTTCTTCCCGGAGTTCGTACCAAATTAGGATTTGCCGGCTACGCGTATCTCGAATCGCCTGGTAACGGCTTCGACGGAATTGATAACGACAACGACGCCGTCGATCCGGGCAGCCCCTTGTTCCAGGACGGAGACTTCACTTTTAATTCCTCCCTGAAAGCCTATGTTTCTTCCCGTACTCTTCAGAGAAACGGCGCCGGTTCCGATCCCAACTGGCCGGCAAATAAAATAATCCTGATCAATCCTACTACGTATCAGAGAACAATAGTTAGTCTCGATACTCTTCTTAAGAGTGTTAACGATACTGCTGTTGTTTATTCACTCGGACAAGCCTACAAAATCTACGACGGAGAGACGCTGAATGAAACTCCGAATAACGGTCTGGATGATAACCTTAACGGAATAATAGATGAAAACAGAGAGCTTCACTATAGGAGAGTATTTAAAGACAGAAACGGCGTTACGTTAAAAGAAGAAACAAGACCGCTGGCTTACCGCGATTACTTTACCGGCGACGGAATGAGCAATACAATGATCGATGAATCCAGGGACAGCGGACCCGGGACACTGGTTGCCGGTTACGTGCCCGACTATTCTCAGCAGCCTGACCCGGTAACCGGGAAATATCCTGGCACTATGAAAAGCCACTGGTCGGGCGATGAGAACGGCGATTGGAATAAATTGAAAGACGACGTAGGAGCCGACGGTCTTCCCGATACAAAAGATATGGGCGAGAACGACGGAATGCCTACTGCCGGCGAACCGCACTTCGATAAGACCGACGTTAACGAATCCGATCAGATAGGTTTGACGAGCTTTAATTTCTTTAACCAGACTCAATCACCTCCGATGAATAACAACGAGACTCTGTGGAACAGAATGCTTCCCGGATACTTCGACGTTATTCCCGCTCTTCCGCAGGACGGCGACTTTATCTATTCGTCCGGCTACTTCCCGCTGCTTGCAAATCATACAGAGCGTTTTTCTCTGGCGATGGTATTCGGCGCGGACAGCGCACACATCTTCAAGAATAAACAGATAGCACAAAAAATTTATAACGCTAATTATGATTTCCTTAAGCCTCCCCCGAAGCCTCATCTTACTATTGTTCCGGGTGACAAGCAGGTAACGCTTATATGGGACAGCAAGGCTGAAAATTACACGTCGTTCCAGGGATACAAAATCTACCGCTCTACCGATCCCGGATTTACCGAAGGCGGCGGAACGCCGATCGCAACTTACGATGCAAAGGACAGCGTTTGGGGCTATTTTATACCCGTAACTGAGGACCTTGCAGAGCTCCCGAGATTCTATCTCGGTGCCAATACAGGTCTTGTGCATACATTCGTAGATAAAAATCTTCAGAACGGACAGGGTTATTATTATGCGGTTACCGCGTATACCTCCGGTGATCCGAATAATAATTTCTATCCCGCCGAGGATCCTAAATTTATTACCGTCAACAGCGACGGCTCTGTCCGCTCTGACGTTAATACGGGATACGTCGTTCCGAGATCAACCGTTGCAGGCTACGTTGGTCCTGATGCGCCGAGTCTTGTTGGAAACGCTCCGGGGACTGCTCCTTTCGGAACCGGAAAGGTTTACTTAAATGTAGTTAATCCCGATGCGGTTAAGAGCAAGACTTACAGGGTCAGTTTTGAAGATCATATATTAAACTATGTACCCGTAACGGATAAATACATTGTAACCGATTACACCGATCCTAATCAACCCGACACCATACTTGTAGTGCCTGTTTCTTCAACAATGCTTCCGCAGGAACAGGACAAAAATGTTTTTGACGGTGTTTATCTCGATATGGAAAACGACTGGAAAGTTAAATACGATACTGCCAGCTCAGGCTGGAATCAGGTTCATTCGAAAAAAGATTATTTACTCTCTTTCTCGCCGTTTACTTTGAACAACGTAAAAGAAACAGGTTTCGCTTATCCCAGAGACTACGATGTTATTTTCGACGCGTCCCACGCACCGGGAGATACATCATCCAAACTCACGATTACGTACAACAATAATCCGTTCACAATACCTGCGGTAAATTCAAACTTTAGGATAATCGACGCAAGGACCGGAGATCCTGTTTCATACGCTTACCTGGATAACGGATCGGATGCAACATTTAATTCGCTGGATAGAGTCATATTCCTGCAGAAAACAAAAACAGCCGCAGGCAAGGATACATCGGTAATTACCTGGTTCCTGCAGGCTTTCGGTGCCGATACCGCAAGCTATCATCCGACTTCGGGCGATACCCTGCAGATCAGAGTTACCAAGCCGTTCTCCAGTGCAGATATACTTCAGATTACAACTAAGAGCGCTATGGTGGATAATCAGCTCGCCTCCTCCCAGCTGGATAAAATAAGGGTCGTGCCTAATCCTTATCTGGCGACTAGTTCTCAGGAGGCTCCGCTGCCTCCGACAATTACGAGCGGACGCGGCGACAGGAAGATAGCTTTCATCCATCTGCCTCTGAATTCGACTGTATACATCTACACGGTGAGAGGTGAACTTGTTAGAAAACTGGAAATGTCTCCTGATCAGAATATTAACGACGGTACTATTAACTGGGATTTAAGAACGAGGGAAAATCTCGAGGTCGCTTACGGCGTCTACTTCTATCTTGTAGACGCACCCAACGTAGGACGAAAATACGGCAAACTCGCTATTATCAAGTAAGAGGTTTTTTATGAAGAAAGTTTTATTGCTATTGATATTCACATTCCTGATAGGAAATATCTACGGGCAGGATAAGGTAGGTACTACGGCCGCTACGTTCCTCGGGATAGGCGCGGGCCCGAAAGCAATAGGCATGGGAGGTGCGTTCGTTGCCGTTGCAAACGATCCTACGGCGTTGTACTGGAATCCTTCGGGTATTTCCAGAACCGGAAAAACCGAAGTCCTTATCGAACACACGAATTACCTGCTGGGTACTAGTTATAATTTCTTCGGAGGCGTTGTTGCACTCGACCAGGATAACGCTATCGGAATCAGCGTAACCGACCTCGACTACGGAAGCGAGAACGTTACAACTGTGGCTATGCCCGACGGTACCGGAGAAAAATGGAGCGCAAAGGATATAGCGATAGGCCTCAGCTATTCGAGAAATCTTACTGATAGGTTTTCAATCGGCGGAACCGCAAAGATGATAATGCAGCAGATTTGGCACGAATCGGCCGTGGGCTACGCGCTTGATGCCGGACTTATTTATATAACGCCATTCAACAACCTTAAGATCGGAATGAACATTTCAAATTTCGGAACCGATATGAGGATGAGCGGCGAGGATCTTTATATAACTCACGATCCCGACGCATCCAAAGCCGGTAACAACAGTAAGATCCCGGCGGAGTATTTCACCGACAGCTACCCGCTTCCGCTGCTCTTCAGACTCGGACTTTCAATGGACGTTGTAAAAACAGAAGACAACGTAGTTACTTTAGCTGTGGACGCGCTTCACCCGAACGACAACGCGGAGAGCGTAAACGTCGGTGCGCAATACGCATGGAATAATATGATATATGCACGTGTTGGATATAAGTCGCTCGGTATTCCGGATAACCAGGAAGGACTTACATTCGGTTTCGGTCTCGGTTATGAACTTTCGTATACGCTTACTCTTAAAGTAGACTATGCATATGAAACTTACGGTCTTCTAAAGAATATCCAAAAGTTTGCTATATCCGTGAGCTTTTAATTGGGATGAATAAAATTAAATGTGATTTATTAGAGAAGTAATGCAGCAAACGGAAATCATAAGAAAGTATGAGGATATCCGGATAATATTTGAAGGTTTATTCAACCCTACGGAAAGGGCCTTTGCAAAGGGTTTATTCACAAGTTCGATTTCTAAATAATTTGTTTCAAACAAAAGAAGGAGTAGAGATATGATAAAAAGGCTAACAGCATTAGCTTTTATAGCTTTGGTCTTTGCATTTACGAGTAGTGCACTGGCCGACGTTAACGTTACCTTCCAGGTAAACATGGGAATTCAGATGCAGCTGAAAGCTTTCGATCCTGCAACAGACAGTGTATTTGTGAGAGGAAGCTTCGGAAGCCTGGTCGGACAAAGTGACTGGGCCGGCAGTTTCTTCATGCTTACTAAAAGCTCAACGAACGATTCCATTTATACTCTTACGGTTCCTTTCCCCGATTCAGTTGCCGGCAAGACCGTAAGCTACAAGTATGTTATTGCCGGCGAACCTGCCGGGGATAACTGGGAGGCGTCAGACAACCGTTCTCTTACTTTTACCTCGGACGCTAATCAGGTTATACCGCTCGTTTATTTCAACAACAGAAGCACAATCGGTATTACCGTTAAGGTTACCATTGTAACCGACATGAGTGATCTGTTAAATCAGGGATTTAATCCTTCTACGGATTCCATTGAAGTAAGAGGCGATACTTCTCCGTTGAATTGGGGCCCCGGCGTTTTATTATCGCAGAACTTACTGAATCCGACTCAATTTACCGTTGATCTTACATTTACAGGCAATCCCGGTACGGTTATCCATTGGAAGTACCATTGCGATCCGGAATCTAGATTTACCAACACCGGCTGGGAAGCGGGCGATAACCACATACTTTATTTCCCGAACGCGGACACGACCGTCGGTCCTCAGAAACCTGATATACAGGTAGGCGGACAGTCAACCGCGGCCGACACAATTTACTTCCGCGTAAACATGGCCGGTGCTCATGAAAGATATCATAACTCTTTGATTACAGGATTAAAGAGTGTTTGGGTAGGCGGCGGCGTATCTCCTCTGCAGTGGCCTTCAAACTGGCTTTTCTCGGATACGGCTTCAGGCGGTACTCTTAATAAATTGTATGATGACGGCGATATGGCTCACGGCGATTCTATTGCAGGAGATAACATCTATTCTGCTATGCTGATCTTCCCGCCGAAATCTGCTACGCCAATAGAATACAAGTATGGTGCTGTATTCTCGGGTGTCGATACCTTAAACGGCGGTGCCAGCTACATGGATAACGAAGCCGGATTCGGATTGAACCATAAGGTATTCCTTATACTGGACGGCGGTGCAATTTATCTGAATGATATGTTCGGCGGTCAGGCTACCGGCATTACTAAGGATAATACTAATTCTATGCCGAGCAACTACACGCTCAGTCAGAATTATCCTAATCCGTTTAACCCAAGTACCAGTATCAAGTATTCAATTCCTTCAAGCAGCATGGTAACGCTTAAAATCTACAATATCCTCGGTCAGGAAGTTGCCACACTGTTTGCCGGATTCCAGAGCGCCGGCAGTTATACTGCTAATTTCGACGCTTCAAAGCTGTCAAGCGGTGTTTATATGTACCGCTTGCAGGCAGGCAAATTCTCGGAAACACGCAAGATGCTTCTGATGAAATAATACCTGTCCCGATTGTTCCTTTATGTATTACTCCTGATGAATGGGCCGTTCGCAAAGGCGGCCCATTTATCTATTCATTACTCTTTGCCGCTAGTTCAATTCAAACAAATCCAGAAATATTAGATGCAGCTTTGTAGTTTATAACTATCTCAGGCAGCAAAGTTCTGAAAAAAATTCCGAACGAATTGTGTGTAGTTTGTTTATAAGGTAAAATTGATTCCGATTTAACCTGACCGCTTTTCAAAGGGAGGAAAAAATGCGGAGAAGAATTCCTAATAAAATTATATTAATATCGAATATTAAAACAGCCGCAATTCTTTCGGTACTGTTTCTTTTTTTTCTATACCTGCCGCCGCGCAGGTCGATAACGTAAACGGAATACCAGTTGAATTTGAGATTACCAGAACCCTGCAGACGGGCGAGACAGGTGTGGGAATAAACGGATCGTTCAATAACTGGGGCGATTATTACAATCGTCATCCTTTGCTTCTAAAAAATCTCGGCGGCAATAAATGGGGCGTTACGGTAAATCTACTTCCCGACACCGCAAGGAAGTATACCTATCTCGGTCCTGGATTCTATGAGTATAAATTTGTTACCTACAGAATTTCCGGTAAGGATACTTCCATAACCGCATGGATACCCGATCCTCAAAATCCGAATATGGATCCCGACGACAATAACAACTCCATCCTTTACGTAACCGATCCTATGATATACAGACTGCTTCCGCTTTCGGGATCGATTACAAAAGAAAAATCTCCGCTGGTTACCGCTAAAATTGCGGTAGGACCGCAAAGCAGTCTTGATATTTCAAGTATTATATTTTCGATTGACGGTACCGAAATACCTAACAGTTCGTCTTTTTACGATCCTGATTCGAACTCATTCAAATACCAGGTGCAGGATCCACTGTCTCTCGGAGAACATACTTTAATATTAACCGCAAAAAACAGCGAAGGATTCACGGCCGCGGATACTTCTACTTACAAGATTTCCAACCTTATTTTGTCGGCGCCGTATCTTTTCACTTTTGATCCTTACAGTCCTAGCCTGAAGTTTCTCGGCGACAGTATTACGTCGGTCGCGATCCAGGGTTCGTTCAATAACTACGGCTCCGATCCGCTTACCGGTCCGGACGAAAACGGCTTGTTTAAGATCAAGGAGATTCTTCCTCTTAACGTGAAGACAGGCTACCAGTTTATAATTTCGGGCGCAAGCTCTTCAACGGCTTATCTGAACGATCCCGATAATCCCAGGCTCGGCTCCGATTACAATCCTTACGTTATTAAAACGGTCGCTACCGCTCCCGAAATTGAAGGCACGGCACCGGCGCAAGGAAGCATTTTAAATTATCCGACGGGAACAGTGAATATCGGTGCAATCATAACGCCAAACGACAGCAACACAGTAATCGATTCAAAAGGCGTACACGTATTTCTCGACGATAATGAAATCACTGCTGCAGTAGATTCGGTTAAAGAAGGATATCAAGTTTCCGCATCTGCAAATAATCTGACTCAGGGAATGCATACAATAAAATTTACTGCTAAAGACTCGCATGGAAATTCGGCTAAGGATGTGTATCAATCGTTCGGAGTTTATGCGGCCGGTACAGGTTATCATTATGTGGATAATTTATATGACGATGACGGAATCGGTACATATAAATATCCTTCCGGGTCGGCGGCGGGTTCGGCGGACATGCATTCGATAGACATAAATTTAAATCCTTCCGCAGATTCTTTACGATTTGAAATTAAAATGGGGGCGGTAAGCGCAAACACAAGAATTGCGCTGGAAATAGTGAACAGTCTCGACGGAAGTTATGTGGAATCGCTTTCCGGCGCGGAGATAAAAGTGCCCGAATGGAATAACCGCGGAGTTTATGCAATAATAGCCGCACCGGGCTCCGGCCAGCTTAGCGGAAATGAAAACGTTCTTTATATTTCGAGAGATCCTCTTCAGAGCGGTTCCTCAATAAGTATTAACAATGATGCGCAAACTTCCGGCAGTTTTAAATTCTCTATCGCTTTAAATGATCTTGAAGCGATCATGGGATCATTCACTGGCAAATGGTATTTCGGAGCGTTTTCATATTTCGCTAACTCAGGCGGAATTATTAAAGCCGGCGGCAGTCTTGGCGGCAGCGACCTCGCCGGAAATCCGGATGTGTACGATGCTGCATTCTTCGAAAGCAGTTTTATACAGCATAGGATCCTCTCAAATTATATCCTTCCTTATTTTGTGGGCGGACCGAGAGAAGCGAAGATCGGAACCGAGTTCAGAGGCTCTGCCGGAATTACACCGGCGGAAATAAGCGCGCAGCTTGCGAATAGAGTAACGGTTAATTTATTAACGGACGGGGGTGACTGGTATGAGGATACGGTAAGGGTTTTCGGACAAGTTGGAGATGTCTCGATAACTTCCGCTTCCTTCCATGTAAAGAACGGAAGCACCGTATTCGATACCAGCGTTTCCGTTTCAAACGGAATTTTCAGCGCGCTACTTCCTCTTGAAGAAGGAACGAATATAATTAGCGCATCGATCGTAAAAAACTCTGTTGCTTCATCAAGTAAAGGGATAGTTTTTGCTTATCATGCACCGAACGGAACTCAGATTAATTTAAGCTATACAATCGGACAAAGTAATGTAACGATAGACGCGGGCACTTCTACAAATATTAATGGCCTTCCCGTTAGTTTCAGCTGGACCGCCGATCCTTCGAATCCTTCTGCCACAAATTTAAGTGGGACCGGTTCATCATCTATCAATTTTGCTTCTCCTTCCGTTGACGGCGAATATTATTATACACTGAAAGCATCAACATCGAAGGATACAATTTGGGCGAGGGCCGTAATAACGGTTGATTCAGGTAAAGCGTATACAGTAGATCTGAAAACCTGGCATCCGTCCTGGGTTGACAAGGCCGTGGTTTACGAAATATACCCGCGTTCATATAGCTTTTTCGGCAACCTTAAATCTATAACGCAGGGAATTTCCAGGCTGAAGAAACTCGGGATCAACTGCATCTGGCTTATGCCTATTATGCCTGCCGCCTCACCGCACGGTTATAATATAACCGACTACTTCGATATCAATCCGGATCTCGGTACAAAGCAGGACTTTACCGATCTTATTAACGCGGCGCATCAGAACGACATTAAGGTAATTATGGATCTAGTTATAAATCATACCAGCGCCGTTCATCCTTTTATGGAAGACGCATATAAGTATAGGAAGTATTCACCGTATTATAATTTTTATCAGTGGGACGCGAACGGAAACTATAAGTATCTTTTCAACTGGTGGGATCTTCCGAATATTAATTACGAAGAAAAATGGGTTCGCGATTATTTGATCGGTATGGTGAAATACTGGGTAGAGGATTTTAATATTGACGGATACCGCTGCGACGTAGCCTGGGGCGTGAACGATACAAGACCGTCGGGCCCTGCTTTCTGGCAGAGGTTCAGGAACGAGTTGAAAAATATTAAGCCGGATATTTTCCTTTTGGCCGAGGCGAGCGCCGACGGAGTTAAATACTTCGACGATAAATTCGACAGCGGGTACGACTGGCCTCTTTATAATCAGCTTAAGTCGGTTATGAACCACAACGCGAAGATCTCATCTATCGACAGTCTGCTTAATTGGTATGAAAGCTCCAGCTATCCGTCGTATGTAAGGCCTTTCAGATTTTTAGAAAATCACGATGAGGACAGATTTATTTCTGATTATAGTATGGGGCAGACAAAGATGGCCGCTGCGATGCTGCTTACGCAGCCGGGCGTTCCGATGATTTACGCCGGACAGGAAACCGGCGAGCTGACACAGAGGAACATGATAGGCTGGAATGATCCTTACGGACTTGAAGTTTATTATAAATCTCTTATCCAAATCCGTAATACAAATCCCGCCCTTCAGCAGGGAACTTATATAAGCGTCGGGAATTCGGCGCCGGATACCGCTTTCAGCTATTTAAGAATTTCGGGAGATAACAAAGCATTAATGATCAATAATTTTTACGATAAAGAAATTCATCCGGTTATTAATGTGCCTGATAATACTTTGAATCTTAATCCTTCGAAAACATGGTATGCGAACGATGTATTCAACGGTACTTCGGAGGAGATAGATCCGTCCGCATTGTCGAATTACAAAGTTGATCTCGGAGCTTACGGATCTAAGATAATCATATTCAGTAATTCGGCATATACGGATGTTGAAAAGAAAGACGCCTTACCTACTGCATTCAATTTGGAACAGAATTATCCGAATCCCTTTAATCCGGCGACGAATATCAGATATGCGATTCCGCTCGCAAGTCGAGTGAAAATAGTTGTATATAATATTCTCGGCCAGGCGGTCGGTCATCTTATAGACAGAATACAAACCGAAGGGATACACCAGATTTCGTGGAATGCTTCCGCTTACGCATCGGGCGTATATTTTTATACGATAGAAGCAATTCCGCTTTCGGGAGGCGAAACTTTTAGTGCTGTTAGAAAAATGATCCTCCTCAAATAATGGCTTGCCCATACTCCGGAGGTTTTGCCTCCCTCCGGGGGCAGGCCATTTAAAAATTGCAGGCGGATTTTAATTAGGTTGAATTAGTTATGCCGCATAACATAAATTTAATGTGTTGTTTTTCTTGAATCCCTTACGTCCCAATTATTGAAAGAGTTCAGATGAAATTTCATTCGATCTTACCTTTTTTTATTCTCACTTTATTAAATCCAATTTTTCCGCACGGAACAACAGCCGCTCAAAAATCAGATACACTCGCGGTTATAAACGGGTCGCCCGTTACAAGCGGGGAGTTTAAGACAAGGTTCGAGATGTCCGTTTATCCCGGCAAGGGACTTGAAGATAATCTTTATCAGGCAAAGCGCGGATTTTTATACTCCATAGTTGCCGAAAGACTTTTATCAGCCGCGGCGTTAAAGGACATTCCCGGTATAGATAAAAATGATGAAGATTTAAAGAGGAATATTGAGAGAATATTTCTTCGAGACGCGCTTTACCGTAAAGAAATTCTTCCAAAAGCAAAAGTGAGCGAAAGCGAGATTGATAAAGGCATTAAGATCTCGAGCTATTTTTACGTGGTGAATGCATTTTATTTTCCCGACAGTATCTCCGCTCAGAATTTTTACGACGCGACTCATTCTGAAAAAAACAGTGTCGATTTTCATAAGCTGGCCGACAGCTTGAAAGTAAGGCACGATACTCTTGAAATAGGATACGGCGAATCCAACAATAATATTGAAGATTCTTTTTTCGGACATAGGACCGGCTTCTCTTCTAAACCGACTCTCACCGCCGACGGCTGGGTGATCTTTGAAATCGTAAAGAAAATATTGAATAAAAAATTCGCTTCTGCCGCGCCGGCGGACCGCAGGGAGCTGGTAAGAAAAGTAATACAGGGCAGAAAGGAAGATAAGCTCGGATACGAATACTTGATGAAGGTAATGAAGGGTGTTACCGTTAACGTCAATTATAATATTTTCAGACCGCTAGTGCACTCAATTTTTGATCTGTTGAAAACACATCATCCGGAGAAATTCGATCCTTACTATTATCTTAATGCCGCAGAGATAGTAAAGCTTAAAGAAGAATATGCGAAGTACCTCAATGAGCCGCTGCTTAAGTTCGGGGAAGGCGATATAAAATTGGAATCCGTTCTGGATAATCTAACCTCAGCCGGATTTGCCGCCGGGCAGGCAACGATAAATGAAATAACCGTCGCACTTCACTCGGCTCTGAAGTTCATGGTGCAGAATCATTTCCTTGCGGAGAAGGCAAGGGAGATGGGACTTCAGAACTCGAGCGAGGTAAGATATAACGTAAGCACTTTTCTCAACGCGTACAGATCCCAGAAAATGGCGGCCGCAATTCTCGATACGGTAAAAGTCACAAGGGAAGAAACAAACGATTACTTCAGAACTCATAAGGACGAGGTGCTCCGAGATATAAAGTTGAGACTGCAGATATTTAAAGTCGATAATCTCGACAGGGCCGCGGAGATTATGAACCGGCTTAACGGAATGAAAAAGGGAAATGAAGATACATCCGGCGCTGTATGGATGCGCGCTTCCGAGCTCGGAGAGTTGGGCGCTGTGCTGGCTGAGCTTAATTACGGGGATATTTACGGTCCGGTTTTCGTGAAAAATACTTATACAATTTTCAGGGTGCTTAATAAAAAATCATTAGTGTCCGAGACTGCGGTGAAAAAAAGTATACAGGTTGCGCGCGATATGCTTCTGGCAAAACGCAGAAGAGATGTACTCGACAAATACATAACTAAGCTGGCGGGCGGGGAGAACGTTAAACTTTATCCGGACAGACTTAAAGACGTAAGCGTTACCCCGATACAGATGGTGACTTTCAGATACATAGGCTTCGGCGGAAAAATAATGGCCGTACCCTCGCTGTATCCCAGGGAAGGCTGGATAAAAGAATTCAAGAAAACCGGAAACGTACTTCCCTGATAAATCCCTTCAGGAAATTTTTAAAAAATTATGTTATCTTAGGTTACCGTCGTGATCAATAATCGGATTTACGAAAAAATTGAAATCGGTTCAGGTGACGGCAAAGTTAATATTATTTTAATACAGCGGTGAGAGAAATGGGCGAAAAAATTAAGATCAAAAAGAAAAAGAAAAGAATACCGCTTCCGAAAAAACCTCCTAAGATAGCTCCTAAATCTAATGCGTATGACCGTCAAAAAGAAAAGGATAAAATCAGAAAGAAAAAAACTGGGAATGAGTAACACGGTATGATAAAAGCTTCCGTTGTTCTTGCCTTCTATAACAAAGTAGACTACTTAAGGCTGGTGTTCGCCGGTTTTGAAAGGCAGACATTTAAGGACTTTGAGATAATTATAGCGGACGACGGTTCGAATCCTTTCGTTGTCGAGGAACTGGAACTGATGGCGAAAGTAGCCTCATTCCCCGTAGCGCATCTCTGGCAGGAAGACAAGGGATTCAGAAAAAACAGGATGCTGAACAGAGCCATTGAAGCGGCCGGATCGAAATATATTATTTTTATTGATGCCGACTGTGTGCCTCACCCCGAGTTTGTTGCAGAGCATCTTTCCTATGCCCAATCTAATTTTTGTCTTACCGGAAGGCGCGTAAACTTATCCGAAAACTTCACAAAAAAACTCACTCCGGAAAAAATTAAAAGCGGATTTTTGGAAAAGGAGAAAATTCTTCTTATTATCGATGGTCTTTTCGGCGGATCTTTCGACGTGGAAAAAGGTTTCTACTTCCGGAGCCCCGCTCTTAGAGATTATTTCAACAAGAAGAAAAGGGGACTCCTGGGCTGCAACTTCTCAATTCACAAAGATGATTTATTAGAAATAAACGGATTCGACGAGCGTTACGAAGCTCCCTCAATCGGTGAGGATTCCGATATTCAGTACAGGCTCGAGCTTAACGGGGTGGGAATCAAATCACTCAACAACATAGCGGTCCAGTATCATCTTTACCATAAGCTTCAGGAAAGACCTGCAGAAAACCTAGAACTTTTCAACAAAGTAAAAGAATCGGGGGAGGCCTTCACTCCGTTCGGTATTAAAAAAGAAATTTCCAAATAAACCATCACTATATGATTAGAACGTTACTCTTTCTTCTTATCTTTTCCGCTGTGTCAAGCGCGCAGGTTAAATTTTTCGGAGCATTCGAAAGCGCAAACATTCTGAGCGCATCCACAATTGATTCCGTAAACTACGTAGTCAGAACGAAGGAAGACAATGGCGGCAGGTGGTTCTATTTCGGAATTTCCGGAGTAAAAGATAAATATATCAGTGTAAAGGTGGAGAACAGCGACGTTACAAGGGCGTTTTATTCTTACGACAATGTAAATTTTACGAGGTTCACAAAATCCGAAAGTCCGCAGACGAATGTCTTCAGGAAAACATACGCTGAAGATACGGTTTACGCCGCTTATTATATACCGTATACTTTTTCTTACCTGCAGCAAAGAATTAAGGAATGGGAGAAAAGTCCTGACGTAACTGTCGATACGCTCGGTCTAACTGACCACGGTTTTCCGATACAGGAAATTACAATTACCGATTTCAGTGTCCCCGACTCCGGCAAACACAGTGTCTGGATTCATGCGCGCACGCATCCCGGTGAAACTCCCGGATCATGGCATTTCGACGGGATAGTGCAGGCCCTGCTCAAAGACAATGATGTGGTAAATTATTATAAAAAGAATATCGTTTTTCATCTTATACCTTTTACGAATCCCGAGGGCGTTTATTACGGAAGATCGCGTACAAATTTTTACGGACTAAATGAAGAAACAAATTGGGCCTCATCGGAATCCGGAACAAGCACCGAGGTAAAGATATTGAAGAAAAGAATGGCGCAGTTGAACGACGAAAAACCCTTCTCGGTTTTCTTCAACATTCATTCGCAGGCGGCTTCTTACTGTACTTTCTGGATACATACTCCGGGCTCAACGAGCGAAAGATTTTTCAGAAGAGAGTTCCAGATATCGAATCTTAATACGTCCGACAACCCGTATTTCTCTCAGAATGATTACAGCCAGTCGGCTCTCAAGTCTTATTATCCCGAGGGATGGCTTTGGGATCACTACGGTCCCGGAGTTATGGCTCTTACTTACGAAACCCCGTACGATTATTATTCCGACGGTTCCGAGGTGACAAAGGAAAGCCTCTTCGAGCTCGGGAACAGGACGGTTTATGCGCTGGGTGAATTCCTGGAGCTTTCGCATTCAAAATGGTATTTACTGGATAACAAGGACGCGGCCGTAAGCGGTATGTGGTTTCCCGATACAACGGGTCACCAGTTTTACGGAGATGATTATCTCGATAATCCGGGCGGAACCGGCCAGGGCTACGTTGAGTATTCTACTGTCGCGCTTGAATCCGGTATGTACGACATTTACGCATGGTGGCCGGCTAAAACCACAAACGCGTACAATACAAAATTTCACATAATCGGCGGCGGCACCGAAGAGGTAATCGAAAAGACACAGCAGGTAAACGGTGGAGAGTGGAACTTTTTGAAAGAAATTCCCCTTGGTAAATCGGGACCGATTTCCGTTAAAATAACCGACGATGCGAACGGTACGATAGTCGCGGACGCTTTCCGGATTATCTACAAAGGAGCGGTGTCCTCGGTTGATAATACGCGTATTCCCGGAAATTTTGTCCTCTATCAAAATTATCCTAACCCCTTCAATCCGTCCACACAAATCCGCTTCAGACTGAAGAATTCGGCTAAAGTGGTTCTTATTGTATATAACTCGCTCGGACAAAACGTGGAGACCTTGATCAGCGAATATCTGCAGGCCGGAGAGCATACCGTGACCTTCAATTCCTCAAAATTCCGCGGGCTGGCGAGCGGCGTATATTATTACAGTTTAAAGACCGGCGGATCAACCGAAACAAAGAGTATGATCCTTCTTAAATAGCCACCTTATCCGCCGTTTTCGTCGGATTTTAGACTCAGTAAAAATTACACTTCCAACCAGATCACATTACCGGAAATATTGATTTTATTTTAGAAATCTTTTTGTATTTTGTATTGCATTCCTACGACCCATACCTTATATTTGAAGCCAATAAAATAAAAAACCCTTAAAAACTAAGGTTAACAATGCTAGACGACTTAGATATTAAAATTCTCAACATTCTCCAACAAAACGGGAGAACTAAGAGAAACCAAATAGCCGAGATAATCGGTCTGTCAATTCCCTCCGTAAGTGAAAGACTTCACAAGCTGGAGGAGAAGGGGATAATAGAAGGATACTTCACAAAGATAAACCGCAAAGCCTTCGGGTACGATATTATGGCTTACATTCTTGTTACAATGGAATCATCCAAATTCTACAAAAATCTTCTCACGAAAGTGGAGAAGGTTCCTCAGATAATTGAATGTCATTCCATACTCGGGGAGGGCTCGCATCTTATGAAGGCGATAGTTAAAAACACCGAGGCTCTTGAAAAACTTCTGAACGAGGTTCAGGGGTGGCCGGGTGTTTTATCGACGAAGACCACATTCGTGCTGTCGACGATTAAGGAAACTACGGTTGTTGATATTTAATTAACATAAAAAATAGAGGATATATTATGGCTAAAACAAATTCCCCAGTTGATCAGGTTCTAAAGTTCATTCAGACGAACGGAATTAAATTCATCGATTTAAAGTTTATGGATTTCCCGGGTCAGTGGCAGCACTTCACTGTTCCGGTTTCCCAATTCGACGCCGGTTCTTTCGAAGACGGTTTCGGTTTCGACGGTTCGTCGATCAGAGGTTGGAAAGCCATTAACGAAAGCGATATGCTAATAATTCCGGATCCGAGCACGATGTTTCTGGATACTTTCATTGCCGAACCAACTTTAAGTTTAATATGCGATGTTTACGAGCCGGCTACAAAAGAAAAGTACAGCCGTTGCCCGCGTAACATTGCGCAAAAGGCGACATCTCATCTTATCTCTACCGGCATAGCCGATACTGTTTATTTCGGACCCGAAGCCGAGTTCTTCGTTTTCGACGACGTGAGATTCGACTCAAAACCTAACGGAAGCTTTTATTTTGTGGATTCCTCAGAAGGAAGGTGGAACAGCGGAAGGGAAGAAGCTCCCAACCTAGGTTACAAACCGAGATATAAAGAAGGTTATTTCCCTGTCCCTCCCACAGATTCTTTGATGGACCTTCGTAACGAAATGGTAACTAACCTTATTAACGCCGGCGTCGACGTTGAAGCTCAGCACCACGAAGTCGCCAGCGGCGGACAGTGCGAGATCGACCTCCGTTTCCAGCCCCTGGTAAGAGCCGCGGACCAGCTTTTGATGTTCAAATACATTGTAAAGAACACGGCAAAAAAGAACAACAAATCGGTTACATATATGCCTAAGCCTGTCTTCGGCGATAACGGTAGCGGTATGCACGTTCATACCAGCCTCTGGAAAAACGGCAAGCCTCTCTTCGCAGGCTCCGGCTACGCCGGATTAAGTGAAATGGCTCTTTACTTCATAGGCGGAATTTTGAAACATGCTCCTTCATTGCTCGCTTTCACAAACCCGACGACTAACTCTTACAAGAGACTCGTGCCCGGTTTCGAAGCGCCTGTAAACCTCGCTTATTCGCAGAGGAACAGAAGCGCGTCGGTCAGAATCCCGATGTATTCCGCAAGTCCTAAGGCTAAGAGAGTAGAATTCAGATGTCCCGATCCATCCAGCAATCCTTACCTCGCTTTCTCCGCTATGCTGATGGCAGGCCTCGACGGAATAAACAATAGGATCGACCCGGGTGATCCGCTTGATAAGGATATCTACGATATGAAGCCTGAAGAGCTGAAGAACGTGCCTTCTACTCCGGGAAGCCTCGATGAAGCACTGAATGCTCTGGCCGAAGATCACGAATACCTTTTAAAGGGTGATGTGTTCACTGAAGATGTTGTTGAGACATGGATAAAATATAAAACCGAAAAAGAAATCAAACCGATGGCGCTTCAGCCCCATCCGTACGAGTTTTCTTTGTATTACGATGTTTAATGACCTGATATAAGTTGAAATATTAAACCCGGTCCCCGGCTGCTGTCGGGGGTCGGGTTTTTTATTTTAAAGTCTAAGTTTTTAGTTTCGGATATAGTGCAAAATTAATGAACGTCTTTACCACAGAGACACAAAGACACAGAGGTTTAAATTAAACATTTTTCTCTGAGCCTCCGTGTCTCTGTGGTAATCTACTTAGACTTAAACGTAGACTTAGGCGTGTTTCAGCGTCTTAACCAACCCTCCCCACCTGCTGTCCATTTTAAAGTCCAGCTTTTCGAAGAACTGCTTCAGATAAAAATGTGTTGTTAGAATCTTAACATTCTCGGTTCTCAGCCGTTCGAATAATTCGTCCATCAGCGAGGCGCCGAGATTCTTTCCGCGGTGCGGCTTTACGATATCTATTCCCTCGAGATGAGCAACGTTTTGATACTGCAGCCTATAGCAAAGCCCCCCCACTACATTCTCCTCATCCTCTCCGTCGGTAATTACGAGATACTGAAGATCGGAAACGATATTTACAGGGTAATTATCCAGTATAAACAGCCTGTGCAGGCTGGCTATTTCAAAAGTGTTTACCGGTTTCCTTACAGTATATTTTATATTGTGAGCATCCTGTACAGTGGTTTTCTTTATAACCCTGCCGGGCTCTATCTCGCTTTCGTCCGATAACTCTACCGCCTGTTCTTTATCGGTACTCGGGAAAACTATTTTATTGAAGAACATCCGGTCGAATTTATCGGGCATTGCGTCCTGAAGTTCCACAAGCTCGACCCTGTTAAGCGCGGTTTGCGAAGGATACTTTATTAAAGCGTCAATTAATTTTTGAAATAGTTCTTTTATTGCAGCCGGATAATCATCAAAATAAGTGTTTTTATAAAACTCAAACTTTACCACTTCAGGATATTCTTCCAGCCTGTAGAGGGAGTAAAGACTATTTAAAAAATTAATCTTCGCTTTCCTTCTTGCGCTTTCGTTGGCAGATCTCCAGTCAGAATAATTTTTAATTGCACTTGTGATATAGGAATCGAAGTATTGACTGTCACTCATTGTATCAATATATGAAGATAAGCGGGGGAGAAGATCTTTAAGACTTTTATCCGGCGCGGAATTCTCCAATTCGCTTAACAGATCTTTAAGGAAATTTATCCCGCGGTCCTGTCCGAGACCTTCCAGGGCGGCGTCGAACATCCATTCTATCTTCAATATGTTTTTTACAGCGGGGAAATGAGCAGAAGTCTGTATGTAAAAATTATTCAGCAGACGTGATATAAGTTCGGATTTATTCTTTAAGTTCTGCCTGCCGGTAATGGAAAGTATTACGGCTCCGCGCTTGAAATGCGGCTCGGGGACAACGGCATTAGACGGCGAGAAATTGCCGGGTATAATTTTATAGCCGCTGTTCTTCAGCAAACGGAAAAAGACCGACATCCCGCGGATGAACAGTATCTTCAGTTCGTAGTCGAAATCGGGATTGGAGGAAGAGCCGCGCGTATTCAAAAGTCTAATTCTCTCCCAGACAGTGAGGTCATTTATAAAGGCAAATGATATTACGCCGAGCTTTGATCTGAAGTTTCCAAGCTTCGGAAGAACCGAAGGTCCCGAAGCGCTGCCGGCGATTGTTATCATCAGATAAATTGTCTCGAGTACCTTCTGCCTGGAAATATCGGGCCTAACGAATATCAGCAAATCGTAATGTTTGAAGCTTAAAGTGTTGATGCTTAGCCGGTAAAGGAATCTTTGGTGCGCCGATGAAATTCTTGATACGAAGATACCGCCTTCCTGCACTTCCATTAATTCGAATCTCTGTCCTTCGAAAAGAAGAAGGAACGCTTCTTTGAGAAACGTTGACTTAAACAAAATCTTCTCTATCTTCGTCTTTTCGTCATCGGAAATAATATCCTGGTAAGTAACCTTTCGTCTCCAGTTATCCGGATCGTTTTCGTAAGCATTCAACGTAAACCTGGCTTCGTACCAGCCGGAGAGTCCGCCGAAAAGATTTTTCGCGTAAGCCGAGAGACGAGCATCGCTGCGGTGAAGGATCCAGTTTATCAGCTCGGCGCGTACCACAGGATACGATGAAGGATTATTATGGACGAAGTTTACCAGCAGTTCTAAAATGTGTTTGAATTGAAGTCTGTATTTTTCCGCCACGGGCCAGTTCAGGCCTGTTCTGTAGGCTTCCAGTCTTTTCCGGAAAGCATCGAGGTTAAAGCCGCGGACATTGTCTTTAAAGATATTCTCGATGACTTTTTTATTAAGGAAGGGAAGTCCCGATTTTATGAAAGCCGGGAAGTAACGGTTGTAGTTGATAATAGGCTGATTAAGAAGTAAGGAGCGGTAAGCGGCGCTTCGAACTTCAAATGACGGGTGTGTTGCAAGGGCTTCCATGCGTCGGCTTAACAGGTTAGTTATTTTATGTTCCGCGTGTCCGAGCATTATTCCAAGCTGCTTCAGTGCGATAAGAGAATCTTTTTCATCCGCAAATAGAGCTTTTGTAATAACGTCGTTTAATTCACGCGTTCTGCCGTCGAGGTGTCCCGTGGTTTTCAGCGTAATTCCCGAATGCGTCGTTTTGCGTCCGCGTTTTGTGAGAAACACCTGCGAAGATATTTCCGGGAACAGCGATTCCCAGTTGTCTCTGCACATCGCAAAGTTCACCAGACTTCTGTTGCCCATCCACAATATCGGCTGCCTCACAAAAACACCGAGATCTACCGTTCCGCTTTTCGAGGTGTATTCAAAGTCGCCGATAATTATACGCTGCCCGTCTTTGGATCTTCCCAAATGCAGACGTGATCCGGCAGCCTTGTTTCTTAGTCCGTACCTGTCTGACGAAAGATCGCCCTCTGTTATACCCAGATCCTTCAGTATCCACAAGGGGATTAGTACGCCCACGCCGTTTACTTTTTTTTCTATAACCGAACTTGAGTAAAGTAATCTTATTTCTTCTTTAAAATGTTCTTCTATAATTTTTCTTTTAAAAGTTCCTTTCGCAGTTAACTCTCCGCGGCCGAGCTCAAAGTCCCTGCCGATTATCTTAAATCTCAGTATCCTTTCGTAAGGATTCAGCGTTCGATTCACAGTGGAAATGAGCGAGCCGAAATAAGCTTTGAGCTTTGATTGCGTTGATGCCTTTACTACGAACGGATCGGAAAAATCCGGTACGATTAGCAAAGTGTTGTAGGGCTTCATGTCGCCGACGAGGAACGCCTTCTTTAATCCCGGAATGTCTTCGAATTTTTTTTCTATGAATGACGGGGCAATGGTCTGGCCTTTTATATTCTTATATATATCCTTAACCCTGTCGATAATGTAAAGATGACCATCGTCGTCGTGCTTAAAGAGATCGCCTGTGGGAAACCAATAATCGGAATTATCCCGGCCGGTATTGTCTTCCAGGTATCCTGCGACGTAGGGGCCTTTAATTAACAGTTCGCCTTCTTCAGAAAAATTCACTTCGATCCCTGGGAGCGGGATTCCGACCGAATCTTTAATGAATTCTCCCGGAGGCGTCATGCTTATTCCGCCGGTAGCCTCGGTCATCCCGAATCCGCTGCACAGATTTATTTTATGATTAATAAAGTACCTGAATATCTTCGGCTCGAGATAGCCGGCTGCCGAGAGTCCCCATCTCAATTTACCGCCCAGAAAATCGTTAAAAGAAACCGTGTCCTTTCCGTGTTCGGCTGCTTCGGCTTCCGATTCTTTATATGTTTCGTATATCTGCTTCCATCTAAAAGGCACGCTTATAAATCCGGTAGGGTTGACCTCTTTCATCATTGAGATTAAAGATCCGGCGTCGCTCTTCAAGGCGAAGACGTATGTTCCGTTCCAATAAATTGTGCCCAGCATATCGAGGAATCTTCCGAAAGTGTGGAACAGCGGAAGATAGCAGAGAAGAACCTCTTCATTCCCGACGTCCGGAAGCACCGCGCCGCGGGCGAATCTTTTTGTTACAAGGTTGTAATTTGAAAACGCGACCATCTTCGGTAGTCCCGTACTTCCCGATGTAAACATGACGGTAGCAATATCGTCGAGAGCCAATCTATCCCTTCTCTCGAGGATTGCGGGTATATCCTTAAAAGAAACCAATGAAAGTATCTGCTCGAGCTGAATTACATCCTCGTTTTCAATCCTATGATTCGGGTCCCCGGTATAAAAAACTGTGAATTGAAATCCCGATTTATTTTTTAAATCATTCAGCAGATCGAGCCGCTGCTGGCTGTCGGTTACAACAATATTAAATCTCAATTTACCGAAAATGTATTCGAGTGTTTCGAGAGGGAAGTGGGGATGGAGCGGCGATACTTTTATATCGTAAAACAAGCATGCTAGATCGCTGCAGGCCGCGTCAAGAGAATTATCGGAAAAAACGGCTACATTCGGAGAAAAATTACTCACATAAAAAAATGCCGAAGCAATCTTCTTAATGCGTGTTTGAATTCTTTTGTAGCTATAATCGTTTCTGCCGCCGCCTTTGTAAACCGAAAAGAGCGGTTTATCCGGAGATTCGGCGGCACGCTGTTTGAACATTTCCAATAAAGTATACCCGGACAGCCTTATAATTTTAAAGACAGTTTCTGCCCATTCGTATCTTTTACCGGGATCATTTAATCCTTTTAAAAATGATGAGCGGCGGGTCTCGTTTAAAAAGCGGTACCAGACGGATTTCTCAATCTCCGATTCTTTACCGGAAGAGTATATCTCTTGCGCTGCGTGTAAAATTTGTAAAGGAAGCTCCCCATTGTCGGTTTCTTCGTGTCCGGCTTCGAGCTTATCAAGTGCCTCTTCAAGTGTCATTTGGGTTTCGTCGACTTAATTCATAATCTTTCCAATCCAAAATTATGAAAAAGAAACCAAATAATCGGGGCAATTGGAATTTAAAGGATACTAAATCGGTTGATGCGATACGAAGAACAATTATTTCCTTCTATTTTATCCATTCCCTCCACGTTTCCGGAGTATAACCCACCGTAGCGTCCGGGCCGTTGCGCACAACCGGCGTCTTAAACAGAAGCGGATCGGCGAGGAGTTCCTCTTCTATATCGAAGACCATGTGGCTCATTCCTCTTTTGCCGTAATGTTTTCCTCCACGATCGATTAAATTATCCAGCGGAATCTTACGGCTGATATTATCCAGCTCGCCCTTCGAGAGCCCCTTTTCCGTCAGATCCCTGAACTGATAATTTATTCTCCGCTCTTTGAAGAATCTTTCCGCTTTCCTTGTGTCGCTGCATTTTTTAGTACCTATTATCTGAATGTTCATTATTAATTCTCGACATTGAATTATGATGCAAAAAATATTTAACTTAAAATAAAAAAAATCATCGTCATTCAAAGAAAGATAGAAAATTGAAACACACATTTCTTTTAATGTTTGCATTAATACCATGCGTTTTATTTTCACAACAGGTTAATATCCCGTCTTATTTTACGGTAGACAAGCATTTTTCGGATTCTCTGCACGCGATAATTAAATCCTCGGAACTCGACAGCACATTCGACGTAGGCGAGGACGGAACGGAACAGGTTTCTTTTGCGGTAGTCGATCTTAACGGGGAAAAGCCTGTGCTCGGCGGAGTTAATTACGACAATTTTATTTATCCGGCCAGTGTTTATAAAATGTACGTGGCGATGGAAATCCTCGCCGAGATAAGCCACGGCGATTATTATTTAACTACTCCTTATGTTGTTCACTCGCCAAACGACGCCGACAAATCGAAAGAACTGGCTTGGGACCCCCGGCCGCTTCTGCGCGACGGTGATACCGTGACAATTAATTACCTGCTTGATCTCATGATTACAAGGAGCGATAACTCCGCCGCTAACTGTCTGATTGACGTCGCTACGCGTGATAGTATAAATAATATGATGCACCGTTTCAATTGGTACGGAAGCGAAGTTACGAGAAAATTTCTCAGCCGCAGGTACGAGGATCCGGGTTACGAAAAAATAAGGGGAACCGAAACATGCGCTTTGCACGCAGCTGATTACATGTACAGGGTTTACACTAATCAGCTTGTCAATCCTTGGGTGAGCATGCAGATGAAAGCTCTGCTGGGCAGACAGCTCGATACAACGAAAGTCCAGCCGGGACTGCCGCGGAACGCCATGTATTATCACAAAACAGGCTGGTGGAGTTACTGGACAAACAGCGTAGGTATTGTGGATACGGGGAAATTAAAATATATCATTTCTCTCTTCACTCCGGTACCGGAGGAAGCCGCTAGGCCGAGAATGAAAATGGTTTCTCAAAAAGTTTATGAGCTGATTAAAAGAAGAGTACAAAGGAACGGGGAAATGTGATGGAAAACCGTTAAAACGGTTCTTCTTAATATTTGGGTTTCTCTTTCCGCGGGATAAATCCCGCGGAGAATGAAAAAGATTGTAGAGATGATAACCGTTCCAACGGTTTTTAGAAGCGTATCTTAAAAATCCAAGTATATATCCTGCGTTCTTTTAGCGCGGGGAAAACGGCTCTTAATACCGGCGCCGGTTACAGCGGCGGTGCCAAGCATATAGTCATTATATTTTATAGCACACTGTCCGGGAGCGGCAATATCCTTTTTTATTATTCCGCCCTCCATATATTTTTTCAGCTCGTCCCTGGTCTCTAATTCGTAAATACCATTGGTAATAAAATCTTTTAATACCTGTACGGCTTGAGTATGAAGAACAACGTTTCCGTTTTTATCTATTGTACCGAAACGCGTTCCGATTCTCTCGAACATTCCGAGGTTATCTTCTTCCCAGCCTGTATCAATAAAATAAATATTGTTCTTTTTTATCATGTATTTGAACAGGCTCAAAACGTTTTCATCGATACCAAAAGTCGCGGACACGTTTTTCAGCAAATCCTTTATCCGCTTTTTGCCGTAGCCGAGCAGCTCGTGCGGCGAAGGCTTAGTTTTCTGCTGTTCGGGCGGAACGGTGTCTCCGATCTTCTTTAACTTTACAATGAAAAACCCGTCGGAATTCGCCTCCCACGGAACTATTCTTTTTGACTTCGATAAAGAAGGTGAAATCTTTACTCCGTTGTATTCAGTGAATCCCCCGGTAGATTTGACAGGAAGCTCTATGTCTAAAATTTCAACCGGATATTTCTGCAGAACTTTATCGACGATAAACTCGTTCTCTTCCGGCGTGATGGTGCATGTCGAGTAAACTATCTCACCGCCCGGCTTTACCATTTTTACCGCGGCTATTAATAGCCGGAGCTGAAGATCGCCCAGCCTCTCTGCTCTCTCCAGCGACCACCAGTTTGATACCTCGTTCTTTTTCTGGATGATGCCGAGACCGCTGCACGGTGCGTCGACGAGGATTTTATCGAAATAGTCATAATAGATTTTACTCAGCCATTCTCCCTTTGTATGCGTAACACCGGCGTTCACAATATTCATCCGGTCCAGATTGTAAACCAGCATCTTAACTCTGTCCAAAGCGATCTCGTTTGCTATCAAAGTTCCGCGGTTATTCATAAGTCCGCCGAGCTGGGTTGTCTTAGAGCCGGGCGCCGCGCAGAGATCGAGTACCTTTTCTCCCGGTTCGGGCGAGAGAACCAGAGGCGGAAGCATGGACGATAATCCCTGTATATAATACTCGCCGATAATATGCTCAATGGTTTTACCGATCAGTTCTCTGCCGCCGGTAATTTTAAGCGAGCCGGGGATGCCGGGAATTTCTTCGGAAGTAATGCAGTATTCTTTCTCAAGTGCAGCGGCTAACTTTAGGGAGGATGTCTTAAGTGTATTAACCCTGATGTAAGGTACGGGATTTTCGTTTATAAACTCTATATACTTTTCCGCATAATCCTCATCGTATAATCCGCTGAGGTACTTGTAAATATTGCTCCCTTTATCTATCAATTCTTATCTCAGTATCTGGTTAAATTCAGCATTTTAAAAATCTCATTAATTGCGGCGGAATTTTCCTTCTCGCCCGGAAAGCTTTTCTTATAATCGGAGTCTATTCTTTTGATAATTCCGTCGAGATAGTTTTCGTATGCGGTGATAGCGCGCTTGATCTCGTTTTTATCGCGGGGAAGCTTAAGCGAGCCGGGCTTGGACCTGTTTGAGTAAATAATAAACTTCGCTTCGGGGTGGCTTTGGGCTTGATAGATCTGGGCGCCGTCGACGGTAAGAACCTCGAAGTGTCCGAAGAACTCTTCTCCGATTACCAGGGTTTTGCCCGGGACTTCTATTTCCTCGAATTCATTAACTTGAGTAAAGTCGGAAGGAAAGCTTTTTATCCCCTCGCCGGTTAATTCGGCCGTCCATTTCTGTACAAACTTTTTACGGGTCAATTAATCTTCGCTGATTTTTTCTAAAAAATCGGTGATAATAATTTTTAACTCTTCCGGATTCGAATAATTCTTTACGGTAAGAAGGTCGGAATTGCAGCCGCTAATCATCGCAGATACTCCCTCTGAATTCGTGTTAGCGAGTGCGAGTACAGGTTTTTTAAGATTGTACAGTGTGTAAGCAATCTCAAAGCCCACACCGGTGCTTCCGCCCGATATTTCGGCAATCAGCAATTTGCTTCTCTCAAGCCATTTAATATCTCTTTTAAAAAGCTGTTTGTCGGTTAGCGGCAAAGACGATTTAAATTCCTCGTTAATTTCGGACAAAGCGGTATGACCCAGCGATTTAATATGCTCGATAATTTCCTGGCAGTTCTTTCGATAATTCTTATCCCCTCGTATGGGACATGCGCAGTACACAACCATGCTACGCACCTAAAATTTTTTTATAATGTTCTTCATACATAGGAATAACTATCGACTTATCAAAATTTTCTATCGATCTTTTTCTTGCTTTTTCCGAAAACAGCTTGTACTTCCTTTCGTTTGTAAGGAGATCGACCGTGTATTTTGCCATTCTTTCTATGTCGCCTATCTCGGCTATAAAGCCGGTTTCGTTATGCCTGATGAGTTCGGGAAGACCGCCAACACTGGAGCTAACAACGGGTAAACCGCAGGCCATTGCTTCCAGGGCCGCAAGCCCGAAACTCTCAGACTGTGACGGGATCAGGAAAATATCGGCTGCGTTAAGTATCTCTACCAGACCGTCCTGCTTTCCCAGAAACTTAATATGGTCGCAAAGATGAAGCTCTCTGCAGAGCCTTTCGCACTCGGATCTGTCGGGACCGTCGCCCACTAAAACCAGTTTAGAAGGAATTTCCTGATGCACCTTTTCGAATATTCTTATAGTGTCCGTTACCCGTTTAACTTGTCTGAAATTTGATGTGTGCACAAGAATTTTTTCACCGTTGGGCGCCACGTGTTTTTTAAACGCGCTCGCGTCGTTCGGTTTATAGATATTTGTATCGACGAAGTTGGGAATAACTTCAATGTCTTTTTCGATCGAGTAATTTGTAATTGTCTTTTCTTTTAAGAATCTAGAAACAGCCGTGACGCCGTCGCTCTTCTCTATACTGAATTTAACAAGGGGAAGGAAGGAAGGCTCGAGTCCGACCAAGGTTATGTCGGTGCCGTGCAGAGTGGTTATTACCTTAAGATTGAATTTATCTTCCAGCATTTTCTTTGCAAGGTATGCGCTGCTGGCGTGAGGAATAGCGTAGTGCACATGCAGAAGATCAAGTTTCTCATACTGAGCGACTTCCACCATCTTGCTTGCAAGAGCAAGACTGTATAGCGGGAACTCGAACAGCGGGTAACTGCTCATTTCTACTTCATGGAACACAACGTTCTCTACAAAATCCGTGAGCCTGAAGGGTAAAGCGTAACTTATAAAATGTATTTCGTGTCCTTTTTTAGCAAGTTCCTTGCCTAATTCCGTAGCCAGCACCCCGCTGCCGCCGTATGTCGGGTAGCAGGTAATTCCTATTTTCATAAAGCCCTAATTTCTGTAATTTTGATCAGGATATAAAAAATTAAAGGTTAAATATAACCTAATTTACAATTATTATTTAGTCTGAAAAAAGGTTAAACCGGAGTTTTGCCTTTCATCACCTATGATTTTGATCTGAAAGAAAAAGAATTTGCATATATAATATTTATTCTAAATTACTTCGTCCGGTAATTAAAGTACAAATAAGGAGATCCAAAATGAAGCTTCTTGTCATCGGTCATACTGTAGAGGATCATTTTCATCATATGGGTAAAGATACGATCAAGCCGGGAGGAATTTACTACACGGCATCCGCGCTTCGGTCTTTTACCGGAGATGATGACATGATTTTTTTAAATACTTCCGTCGAGAAAAAGAATGAGAAGCTCTTTGCCGATGTTTACGCAGATCTTGATAAAAAATATTTTAGGGAAACGGAAGCCATTCCTAAAGTATATTTAATGCTACATGACTATAAAGAAAGGGGAGAAAGATACGAGAACATAACCAAAACCCTTGATGTTAGTACCGAAGATCTGGACCAATTTGACGGTATTCTTATAAATATGATTACGGGTTTCGATATTACCGTCGAAAAGGCGGAGGAAATAAGGAGAAATTTCAGCGGACCGGTATACTTGGATGTTCATACTTTGGCTCGCGGACTCGATGAAAATCTAAAGAGAGATTTCAGGCTTGTACCTGAAGTCCGGAGGTGGCTTGCTTCGGTCGATTTTGTACAAGTCAACGAAAGCGAGCTGAGAACTTTGAGTGGATTGAACGACGAAAATGAAATAGCAGAGGAAGTTTTGAGCACCGGATTGAAATATTTATTATTGACAAAAGGCGAGAAGGGTGTAAGGATTTACTGGACTGAAAAAGGAGAGATGAAGTCGCTTTTTATGTCCGCTAAAAAAGTGCGTTCGGCCAATAAAATAGGGTGCGGGGACGTATTTGGGGCAGTGTTTTTTTATACTTATATTAAAACGAAAAATATAAAAATTGCTCTGGAGTTTGCCAACTCCGCAGGGGGAATTACGGCCTCCGGTAGTTCAATTGACTCACTAAGAAATTTGAAGAAAGATGTATTCACACGATATTATTAAGAAGAGAATACTTGTAGTTGGTGTAAACGGAATGCTCGGACAGCGCACCGCGGAATTTTACTCGGCTCAGGATAATGTATCCCTTTTAGGCTGCTCAATCGAAGAAAAATCCGTCATTGAAGAGTTTGATTACATCCAATGCGACATTACAAAAAGGGAAGAAATAAAGAAAATTATTTTTGATTTCTATCCCGACTATATAATTAACGCGGCGGCCTTTACCAACGTGGATAAGAGCGAATCGGAGAGGGAGCAGGCCTGGAAGCTGAATGTTAAAGGCGTGGAATACCTGGCCGAGGCGTGCCGTGTAATAGACGCGAGGCTGGTTCATATTTCATCGGATTATATCTTTGACGGAATTAACGGTCCTTACCCTGAATCGGCTAAGCCGAACCCGCTTAGTTATTACGGCCGGACGAAACTTGCCAGTGAGAACGCGCTGAAGATAAGCGGTATTTTATATACAATCCTAAGAACAAATGTGCTGTACGGCGTAGCCGAGGGGCGCCCCGATTTTGTTAGATGGGTCGTTAATTCTTTGAGAGACGGCAGGCCGATCAGGATAGTAACCGATCAGATAAATAATCCTACTTTTACTGATGATCTTGTGCAGGGCATAAGCAAGGCCATAGAGTTTAATAAACAGGGGATTTATAATATAGGAGGGCGCGACTTCATTTCCCGTTTCGAGTTTACCGGAAGAATCGCGGATTACTTCGGCTTGGATAAGAGTCTTATATCTCCGATAATTACCGGAGATTTGAAACAACCTGCTCCGAGGCCTCTTAAGTCCGGCCTTTATACTCTAAAAGCAGAAACCGAACTTGGCTTTAGACCCCACTCCATAATAGAATCACTTGCCATTATGAAAAGAGAACTATCCTTATGAAGAAAATTTTTTTCGGATTTCTTCTTGCGATAATTATCGCTACGGGATCTTCTTTTACGCAAAACAAGTTCCCGGACTGGGCAAAGGGAATTGTCTGGTATCAGATCTTTCCCGAAAGATTTGCCGACGGCGATACATCGAACGAACCAAGCGCAGATAAAGTTTTCATCGACATGAAATTTAAACCCAAAGACTGGCGTGTTACAAAGTGGACTTCCAACTGGTTCGCGCAGTCCGGCTGGGAAAAAAGAATGGGCGGCGGTTTTAGGAATCATCTTTATGAGAGAAGATACGGCGGCGATCTGCAGGGAATTATAGATCATCTCGATTATCTGAAGAAACTCGGTGTCGGCGCAATTTATCTGAATCCCGTTTTCGACGCTCCTTCCCTGCATAAATACGATGCCGATACATTTCACCATATCGATGTTAATTTCGGGCCGGATCCCAAAGGCGATGAAAAACTGATCGCGAAAGAAACTCCCGACGACCCGAAAACCTGGGTTTGGACCTCGGCCGACAGCCTTTTCCTCAAATTAATTCGACGAAGTACATAAACGCGGAATGAAAATCATTATCGACGGAGTATTTAATCATACCGGAAGGGACTTTTGGGCATTCCGAGGATATTCTAAAGAACGGCGAAAACTCAAAATATAAAAATTGGTACGAGATAACTTCCTTCGGCGACAGCACCGGAAAAGGTTTCGATTATAAAGGATGGTACGGTGTTAAAGAACTGCCGGTTTTTAACCGCACAGAGGATGATCTGAATCCCGGTCCGAAACAGTATATCTTCAATATTACGGTAAGGTGGATGGATCCGAACAACGACGGCGATCCGTCGGACGGAGTAGACGGCTGGAGACTGGATGCCGCCGAACAGGTGCCGCTGGGATTTTGGAAAGGCTGGAGCAGGCTGGTAACATCAATAAATCCGAAAGCTTTTATAACAGGCGAGCTGTGGGGCTATTATCCGGATTTTGTTTCGAAGAACGGGCCGTTCAACTCATTGATGGATTACAATTTCGCTTTTGCTGTAAATAAATTTTTCGTCGCTAAAAAGGACAGGATTTCCGTTTTCGATTTTATAAATCTTCTGCAGAAAATTGAAGATACTTACCCTCGGCAGAATTTGGATATATTACAGAACCTCGTTGATAGTCACGATACGGACAGACTCTCATCGATGATAGCGAATCCTGATAGAGGTTTCGACAGAAACGGGAACGAGGATAACCCGAATTATAATCCGGGTAAGCCTGATTCGGCCGATTATCATATGCAGAAAATAATTGCGGCTTTTCAGATTACGTTCAAAGGCGCGCCGATGATCTATTACGGCGATGAAGTAGGAATGTGGGGCGCCGACGATCCGCACGACCGCAAGCCGATGCTCTGGCAGAATTTAAAATATGACAATGAAGTGATTACTAAAGAATCGGGATTTAAAAAAGGATTCGGTTCGTATAAAGTTGCTCCCGATACCAATCTTCTTAATTACTACAAGAAAATAATATCGATAAGAAACGGCAGCAACGCTTTAAAGTTCGGAGATATAAAATTCATTTATTCAAACGATGAGAAAAGTTCTTTTGCTTTCGAAAGAGTTTACGAAAATGAAAGAATGATATGCGCCTTTAACATAGGCGGTAAAGCCGATTCGTATGAAGTTCCGGCCGGATTCAACAAAGCCTCGTACGATGAACTGCTTGCGGGTGAAACCGGAAACATAAAAGGGAGTGCGGGTGAAACCGCAAGGCTTATCATCAACATTCCTCCGGGATCGGCAAGGATATATAAAATATATCCGCTACGGTAATTTGCCCCTGATCTACTCTGCAATTCTCAAAATGCAGTCGGCAGTCGTCAATTAATTATAGTGCCGCTATACATTAATCTCAAACCAATCCGGAATACGCTTTCCAATATTCCATCCACCGCTCATAATAATTATCCGCCGTTCAAATAATCTTTAAAGAAAAACATCTAAATAATACTAACCTTTGATCGGCACAATAGTCTAATCATTCAGTACCCGATAGCTTGTACGGTAGTTTTCAAATTATAATAAGAATCTTATGATAAAAAAATTACTTTTCGTAATATTTATATCAATAAATACTATCGCAGTTAAAGCGGACAGCGGTGAATCATCTTCCGACTCCGCGAAGATTACCGTGCATGCAGTCCGCATTTCCGAACCGATAAAAATAGACGGAATATTATCCGAGCCGGCATGGCAAAAAGCCGTCGGTACCGATCATTTTATTCAGAGAGAACCGAAAGAAAATACTCCGCCGTCGGAAAAAACGGTGGTTTATATTTTATACGACAATGACGCCCTGTATGTTGGCGCCAGAATGTACGATACTTCACCCGATTCTATAATGGCACGACTTACCCGCCGCGACGGCAATGTTACCTCGGACGTGTTCGGTGTATTCCTCGATCCGTATCATGATTTAAGAAGCGGCTATTATTTCGGTCTAAACGCGGCAGGTACTCAGCTGGACGGAACAATGTATAACGACAACTGGAATGACAATTCGTGGGACGGCGTTTGGCAGGGCAAAGTTAATATTGACGATAAAGGCTGGACAGTTGAGATGAGGATACCATATTCGCAGCTTAGGTTTGAAGTAAAGAAGGAAAATATTTGGGGAATTGATTTTGAGAGAGATATAGCGCGTTATAACGAGAAAGATTATTTAGTTTATATACCTAAGAACGAGAACGGGTTTGTTTCCCGATTTGCCGAGCTGAAAGGATTAAATGACATACAGCCTCACGCCGATTTTGAGCTGCTTCCTTACGTTACTACGAAAGCCTCGTACACTGCACCCGAGGTGGGTAATCCGTTTAACAACGGATCCGCTTATAAACCCGGGTTCGGCGGCGATCTGAAGATGGGAATCGGTACAAACTTTACGTTGAACGCTACAATCAATCCGGATTTCGGACAGGTCGAGATCGACCCGGCCGTCATCAACTTAAGCGATAACGAAACTTTCTACCAGGAGAAAAGACCTTTCTTTGTGGATAATGCCTCTACTTTCAAATTCGGACAGGGGGGTGTATCAAACTATTGGAGTTTCAACTGGTGGACTCCTCAATTCTTCTACAGCAGAAGAATCGGCAGAAACCCGCAGGGTGAAGTTCCCGATGCCGATTATACCGACGTTCCTTCCGGAACTCACATACTCGGTGCGGCGAAGCTTACAGGGAAAGTAGACGGGAATATTAATGTCGGTGTTATCCAAGCTCTTACATCCAGAGAAAATGCACAGTATCAGATAGGCGGTGTAAAAAACTCAGTAGAAGTTGAGCCTCTTACTTATTACGGAATATTCAGGGCGCAAAAGGAAATTAATCAAGGGCGTCAGGGCCTGGGATTTATATCAACCGTTACGAACCGTTTTTTCAAAGATCCGGCACTGAGAGATCAGATAAACGGCGGATCATATGTAGGTGGTATTGACGGCTGGACCATCCTGGATAAATCGAAGACCTGGGCTGTAAGCGGCTGGGCAGGATTAAGCTACATAAAAGGAGACAAGCAAAGGATGGTAGACGTCCAGACAAGCTCGCGTCATTATTTTCAGCGGCCCGATTCGAAAGCCCTGCACGTGGACAGTTCCGCAACATCGTTATCGGGATACGCAGCCAGATTCGTACTTGCCAAGCAGAAGGGGAACTTCTTCGTGAATTCCGCGTTCGGAATTATTAGTCCCGGCTTCGATATAAACGATCTCGGATTTCTCCCGGTATCGAATAGAATAAACATGCATATAGGCGCGGGGTATAACTGGACGGAGCCCACAAAATATTTTCGTTATCTCGAACTCGGCGGAGCGCTGTTCAGAAATTATAATTACGACGGGAATATTAACTGGGAAGGGGCGTTTCACTTCGGAACCCTGCGTCTTCTCAATTATATTCAGTTTAACTGGAACCTTGCTTACAATCCTCAAACGGTGAATGACGGCCGTACCAGGGGCGGTCCGTTATCGATCAATCCTCCGGGATATCAAACCGGTCTCTATGTAAACAGCGATTCGAGGAAAAGCTTTGTAGCATCGGGCGGGTTTAATACTTATGACTCAAAGGCAACACATCAATGGAATGTAAACGCGGGAGTCGAGTTCAGGCCTGCTTCAAACTTTACTATAAGCATAGAGCCTTCTTTCTCAAAGGATTTCGAAAACTCACAGTACATTGATACGTTCGACGATTCTTATGCCAAAGCAACATTCGGCAAAAGATATGTCTTCGCGGAGATGCATCAGACTACATTCGCCGCGGGTGTAAGGTTGAATTGGACGTTCACACCGAAGCTTAGTCTGCAGGTTTACATGCAGCCGTTAATTTCTTCGGGGGATTTTACAAACTACAAAGAACTTGCAATACCCCGAACATACGATTTTAATGTTTACGGCGAGAACGGTTCGACATTAGATAAGAACAATCTAACTGTTGATCCGGACGGATCGGGCCCGGCTGCGGCTTTTCAAATAGACGATCCGAATTTCAATTTTATCTCACTTCGCGGCAACGCGGTTCTGCGCTGGGAGTACATGCCGGGATCGGTTTTATTTCTTGTGTGGACGCAGACCAGGGCGGATGACGACGGGATCGGGAATTTCCGCTTTAACCATTCTATAAACAGAATGCTGACGCTTCATCCTGACAATATTTTCCTCCTTAAATTCACCTATTGGCTGAATATGTAAATCATATTCAGCCGACAGGCTGTTTAATTACCTGGTAAAAGTGCTTTAATTTGTGAATTACCTTACCAGGCCGCTTTCCCGAACTTTTCTAATAATCAAAAGTTGATTATCTTTACGGAGTAAATATTGGTCGTGCTTTCATATCCCGATATTTCGTAAATTTGCCCCGGTAGCTCAGTGGATAGAGCGTCGGTTTCCTAAACCGCAGGTCGGAGGTTCAAGTCCTCTCCGGGGTACTGAAATTAATTAAGAATTAACATTACTCTTGATATTGAAAGTATAAGCCCCGAATCGGGGCTTTTTAATTAAGGATTAGCGCCGATTTCCTACCCGCCTAAGGCGGGCAATCCGCCGCGGCGGACTCTCCGGGGTACACGGACGTACGAAGATTCGAACTCTCAAATTCAGAGAGTTCGAAACTCTTCATCTCATATCATTTTCTTATTATCTCACCTTTATCATCCACGTATTATGTAATTCGTTCAAAGAAACTTTGATATACAATTTTAAGTTTCTCCGACGGCATCTCTTTAACAGCGCGAATATAATTGAGGAAGGCTCGCTTCAAGATTTTTTTATCATAGCTAGTAGATTTTGGGAGGTTGTCAATTCCTTTGACACCGAGCAAGCTATTATAATTATTAAGAGTCCCTTTATTTTTAGCCAGATTCGAAGGCCAAATCCGTTGCTCCTTCTCTAAAGCGGCCAATTGTATGCCCGATCCTTTAGAAAGGTTTTGGAAATTCATTTCAAAGGATCTTTCATCGGTCGCAAGGACTTCGAAAATTTTATTTACAAAGTTTTCTAATGTGCCTGATTGTAACATCTTACCACTACATGCATCACTTGTCTCTTTGTTTTTTGTTGTGCATTTATAGTAATGGTACTTTTTTCCGCCTTTAGTCCCGTAAGCAGCATCTAGTCTGTGGCCGCAATATCCACAGTATAAAATATCTCCGAGCGGAATGCCTTATGGTGCTCAAGCTGTAGTAGTTTGGAAGCGCACTGGTATGAGCTGCGGCAACATTACATGACGGCGGTGCAGGAAGGGTTACAAATCGCATGCATGTTAGCGTTTATAATTATGTCAGAGTAAATAATCGGCAGAAAAAAATAAAAGACAAATAACAGAGCGATTTATAAGACCGGCATATATGCAATTAAATTAGTTTACCGGCTTAATAATGCCTATATTATAACTCCGCTTCTTATACACTTGATAAACTACCTGCATTAGAAACTCTCTATTCTTTTCAATTGTATTTTCTCCGGATATATTGTTCGGGCAGTTAATGCTTGAACCAATAATTGTAAAAACTTAGATAAATAATAGGTGATTTAATTGAAAAATGTAATAATTGCGGTAATATTTATAATATTAGGCGTATGGGGCTGTTCATCGGATAATCCGGTTAGCCCGGCTGTTGTGCCGGCTTATGTCGGCGTGTACCAGGGTACTACTTCGGTAGGCGACAGCGTAAGTTTTACAGTAAGTAATGTAGGAGGGACAGCGTTCGTAACTTCCTATTACCTTTCATACAGCTATTTTTCAAGCGGCTCTTCTACGTATGGGACAAAAACGGAAACAAAATCGGAAGGAATTGTTAAACTTATCGACAGCGCTTTTGAAATATCGTTAGGGACAAATACTGAAGAAAAATTCACAGGAACATTTTCGGATGATACTAAGCTAAACGGAACTTATAAATTTGACAGCCAGGAAACCGTCAGCCCGCTTACTTATGTATACGGCTCTTTTTCGCTTAATAAATAATGCTTAAAATAAAAACTATTTTATAAATGTTTTTATATCCCGCACTAATAATTTTACTGCGGGATTTTTTATTCCTTTATTAATAATTGAAGTTAAGCAGAAGGCAGCTAAATTAATTTCCAAGATAAATTTTCAGGGAAACACAATTTAATAAAATAAATCAGATTTTACTTTATCATCTATTTGTAAATATGTATTCTTTTTAGATGAAATTCCCTTAGTTTTATCAAACAGCTATAATGCTTCTTTAGATACTTGTTCCATTTACATTCAGAGACTAATAATCTTTCCCCAAAGGGATGGATACCGGAAGTCTGTTGTGCGAGACATATGGATTATTCCGGTAATCATAGTTGATGATGTATTCCGAATATCGGATACTTTATGCCGGATGCCGAATAATATGTATGGGAACTGGGAAAGCTTTTTTGCAATTTTAAAAACAACTATTACGTTGTCTGCTAGAGAAATATTGATGAGGCATCCTTGAAGGTTTTGGAAAGCAACCTTAAAGGATAATCGTGATTTAATAAATTTTCAAAATGCTATGTTTAGAGTGCGGGGTTTATGATTAGGGGAAACATCACTGTAAAGACAAATCAAAAAAATAAAAGTAAAACTTTAAAATATAAAACATATAGGAAGTCAGCTAATTGCAAAGAAAAATATCGAATTAGAGAAAAATGACGGTAGTGGAATATTGTGGGTTGAGTAAGAATTTGAATGTAAAAATTCAACAAAAAGATATAAAGATATTGACGAAATTAAAGAAGGAATTTATACAGAATTAATAGAGAAAGAAAAAAGAAAGGTTACAAAAAGCAGAATAGGGCTATACCATAGGCGTTCATTCGGAACAACGGAGGAATCCTCTCCGGGGTACTAAGACAATTTTACGTTTATTAATCCTCGGTAGGGGAAGGTCTCAGACCTTCCCCTACATTTGTTTTAAATAGGCTACAATTATTTTTATTCTTATCTTACTTTCGCCAAAATTAATTTCTACTAGATCTACCGGAATAATTCTAAATAACTATGTGCCTTAAGGGGATTCGAATGAAAAATATTAAAGTAATACCTCTCATGATTTTTTCACTTTTATTTTGTTCAATTAATTATGCGCAGAGTTCTTTCGTCAGACTGCCTCTTTTTTCAACAAGCCCGTATTTTGACGAACAGGTTTTAACTCTTAGTTATTTTCCGGAAGTTAGAATTCAGATCAATGCACCTGCGGCCGAAACATTTAAAGCGGACAAACCGACCGAAGTAATTTTCTTCGCTCTGCCCAACGGTAATACAATTGAGCAGACAGTTGGCAAAATCTTAAAGCCGGGGGACGACTGGCATTACGATATTCAGCATATAGGAGCGCAGACAAGATTTTTGAGGCTTAAGGATACTACGAAAAATATTGTTACCGTTTACATGGAAACATCTCAGCTGAGCTGGCCCTCGTGGAGAGCCAAATATTCGAATCACCCGGCTCTTGTTAAAGCAATGGTCGATTCGGTCGAAAATATTTTCAGCAAATATAATCCGTTTGTTGTGCTGAGCGGACACAGCGGCGGCGGCGGATTTAATTTCAGCTATATGGATAACGGCCCTATCCCCGACGGCATCAAAAGAATGACTTTCCTCGACAGCGATTATAATTACACAGATGCATACGGAAGCACGCTCCGCGCGTGGCTTAATTCTTCGGATGACCATTTCCTCAGCGTATTAGCCTACAACGACAGCGTCGCTCTTTATAACGGGGCGCCGCTCTATAGTAGTCCGACCAGCGGCACATGGTACCGGACTAAACTTATGCAGAAGTATCTTTCGAATTATTACACGTTTACTTCGGAAGAAGACAACAGCTTTATCAAGTACACCGCTTTGGACGGAAGAATAAAAATCATCTTGAAGAAAAATCCCGACCGCGCAATTCTTCATACGGTACAGGTGGAGCTTAACGGTTTCATTCAGACAATCTTATCAGGAACCTCGCTCGAAGGAGACGGCTACGTGTATTACGGCACCCGTGCGTATTCGGACTTAATACAAAACGAACTGCCTTCGATCGAATTTTTAAAAATCCCGAGCCGCCCGATAAACTCTCTCACGGGTACGCAGTTTATGAATGAAGTGGAAAACATGACATTCGATCAGAGAGAGGATGAAATTTATAACGAAGTTTCAAAAGGAAACATACCCAACTTCCTCAGAAAACTAATAACCGAAAAGTATATAGCAAAGGACGCTGAGGGTAAAACGCACGTAGTCGTGTATCAAACTATGCCGGATTATCTTGCTATCGGTTCCGATGATAATTACAGCAGAATTCCAACCGGACCTAAAACCGCGCAGAGACTTGCTCTTTTGTTCGGGGCTAATCTTCCTACCAGAATGCTGGTGGATAACATTTATCTAAACTCAACTTTAAAGTTAAAACCGATTACGTATCTATGGTCAGATGCCAGCACTACTATTCCGAGATTTCTTGAACACAGCCTCGCAATTGATTCTCAAAGAACAGCGGCCGGAGGAATTAAAGGAGAACTGACCGGAGGAATTAAAAAGGATGTTGTGCTGAGCAATTTAATCACCGATCCGTCGCGGCCCAATCATGTTTGCATATACGGCTGGCATACAAAGGTAGATTCGCCTATTCAGCCGCTGACAAATATCCATATCGATACTTATGACGATTACAGTCACGGTATTAGATTCATAAATAATGAAGTTCTGGTTGACAGTGTTATTATGACGATTCCGGAGATTTTAAAAGATCCCGTGCTGTACAAAATACTGAGCGACGAGAACGGTCCGATGTCTCAGCCGAGCTATTTAACCGACAGCAGTATTCCTGCGCAGCCCAAATCCTTCGGCATAGTCTACTCGGGAAGCAACGAGCTTAAGCTGATAGTAAAGCCGGACTCAGTCGCAAAGCAGTACTATGTTTACTTGAGCCCCGACGGTATCAACTTCGGTACGCCGCGGATACTTCCGGCGGATAACCTGGTGATTAAAAGTCTGACGAACAACACGGTTTATTTTATTAAAATAAAAGCGGTGAACTCCGTAGGCGAATCTCCCGAATCCGAAGTGCTCGCCGGAATTCCGACTGATGCGCCGAAACCGAAAGTTATAATAATAAACGGATTCGACAGAACGACTTCGGGAAACACTTATAATTTTATACGCCAGCACGGAGGCGCTGTGTTTGCGAACGGATATACTTTTGATTCAGCAACCAACGATGCAATAACCGACAGCCTCTTATCGCTTAACGATTACTCCGTTGCCGACTACATACTCGGCAATGAAAGCACTACGTACGAGACTTTCAGTAATGCGGAGCAGGTGAAGGTTAGGGATTTTCTCGATAACGGCGGAAGCCTTTTTGTGTCGGGTTCGGAAATAGCGTGGGACCTGGATTACAGGGGACAGACATCGGACAAGAATTTTATCTGGGATTTTTTGAAGATGAAGTACGTTGCAGACGCGCCGGAAAATAAGTCGGGAGTTTATTACCAGGCTCAGCCGGTGCCGGGCTCTTTTGCCGAAGCAGTACCGCAGTTTTATTTTGATGACGGCACGCACGGAACCATTAACGTTAGCTGGCCCGATCTCGTGTCGGGAACGGACGGCGGGAAAGGATTCATGGAATTTACCGGAGTAGACACTGCCTCGGGATTCAGCGGAATTAATTTCTCCGGCATGTTTCCGAACGGAATTAAGCCGGGAAAAGTAGTCGGCCTTACTTTCCCTTTTGAAACTGTGTATCCGGAAGACGTTCGTAATAATTTAATGGGAAAGATCCTTAATTATTTTGATCTCCCTACTGCAATTAATAAAAATGAATCGGCCGGCCTGCCGACTGAATTCAGCTTGTATCAGAATTATCCCAATCCTTTCAACCCTTCTACCGTAATTAAGTACACGGTTCCACATTCATCGAACCGTGAAAACTATTTGGTTAGACTTGAAGTTTACGACGTGCTGGGGAAGAGAGTAAGAGAACTTGTTAACGATGAGAAACAAGCCGGAACTTATGAGGTGAGTTTCAATGCATCGGGACTGGCGAGCGGACTTTATATTTACGTCATGCATGCGGGAAACTTTAACTCATCTAAGAAAATGATCTTTTTAAAATAAATTACAAGATTGAATGATTGAAAGATTTCAAGATTGATGAAGTTTATTATCCGCGGCTATTTAAAATTAGTAACTGAATTTACGCAAAGGTCCAATATTTCATCCTTAAAGGGATTTAGGTTCATCATCCCTTGGAAATGAAATAGGTATAGAAAAAGGAGACAAGAATAAACCAAATCCCTTTAGGGATGAGGTATCAAAACTTCAATAACCGGCCGGTATAATTTTAAGGGTTTAAGGCTAAATATAGGATTAAGATTAAGATTAAGATTAAGATTAAGATCAAGAGTAAGATTAAGAGTAAGAGTAAGATGAAAGCAAGGCCATTTAATTAGATAAAGAAATCCTCTTGTTTATCTACGCTCAAAATTATTTTATCATAAACTCGATTTTTTCTTCCAGTAAAGATAAACCGGGATGCCCAGCGCCAGCATGATGATTCCGGCAATCGCCTGTTCGGGTTTTTCAATTAATGTATTGATGACAAACCAGACCGAGACTCCGACAAAAAGCAGCGGAGTAAAAGGATAGCCCGGAGTTTTGTATTCTCTTTTTACTTGGGGCATTTTCTTTCGTAAGATGAAGACTGTCGCCCCCGCAAGAGCGAAGAATATCCAATCGGTGAAAACTACGTAAGAGATAAGGTTCTCGAACGTTCCCCAAAATAGCACCAGTATAACCGCCCAAAGAGACTGCATAGTAATTGCCAGGTAGGGCGTATTATATTTTTTATGTATCTCGCCGATGCTTTTGAAGAATATGCCGTCGTTAGCCATCGCGAAGTAAATACGCGGCGCGGTAAGAGTGTAAATGCCGGCGGTTCCGAAAGTAGAGATGAAAATCGCCATTGCGATAAGCCCGCCGCCTACTGGTCCTAGTACGGTCTCAATTGCATCGGCAGCAACTCCGGGAGAGGAGGCAATCTGTTCCGGCGTTAAGAGAAACATGTAAGCGATATTTATAGAAACGTAAACCGCTGTTACTATTAAAGCAGCTGTTATCATGGCGAAGGGAACGTCGCGCTTTGGATTACGCGCCTCGCCCGCCGTGTACGTTGCATGCTGCCAGCCTCCGTACGACCAGAGAACACCCACCATCGCAAGCGCAAGTCCGCCGCCGGGATTTGAGATTGCGAGAGAAAAATGTGCGATGTGTCCGCTGCCCAGTATAAATCCGACTAATATAACTCCGAATATCCCCGCTAATTTCGGAAGTGTAAAAAGATCGCTGAATATTCCGCCGATCTTAACTCCGCGTACGTTAATCAATGTTAAAATTAAAATTCCGGTAACAGCGGTTATCTTTATTCCCGCCGGTCCGAGACGAATAAAATAGCCGAAGTAAGTAGCGAACGCCCCGCTCAAAGCCGCGATGCCTCCGGTATTAACTACAAGGAAATACGCCCATCCGTATAGGAAGCCTACGGGCTTACCGTATCCTTCGTTTAGGAAAACGTAAACGCCTCCGGCCTGCGGCATGAATGACCCAGCTCCGCGAATGTGAGTGCGCCGCAGAGTGCGATAATCCCGCCGGCGGCCCAGACTAGTATTATCTGTGCAGGAGAAGGAAGAGCCTGAACTATAATTGAGGGAGTAAGAAAGATACCCGAGCCGATCATCGATCCTACCGCTATCATCGTTAAATCGAAACGGGATAAGGCTTTCTTTAGTTCGGGCATTTAGCGTTTAAGAGAAATGATTGTCTAAAATAATATAAATAAATTAATTAAACGACGGAGGAAAATATTCAAAACGAAGGAATATGCAGATTTAAATTACTGAGTGAAACTGCTCTTCAGGCTGTTCGATCACAGGTCTTCTTAAATTTTTCAGCATTATTTCCTGCGCGAGTTCAAGATAAGCCTGTGAGCCATTAGCTTTAGCATTAAAAAGAATGGACGGCGTGTGATAAAACTCCGCTTCTATCAAAGTAGTATTTTTAGGGATTACGGTATCGAGAAGGAAACTGCTGTACGATTTGTACAGCTCGTCGTTTGTCATCGTCCACGCTTTAGTATCTTTCTCATACATAGTCCGTAGTATGCCTTCTATCTGAAGCTGAGAATTATAGTGCGATTTCATCCATGAATAATACTTGAAAAGCTTTCGCAGGGCGAGAATGGAAAAGTCGCCTGCTTTTACGGGAATAAGAAGAGAATGCGAGGCGTTCAGCGCAATTGTGGTGAGGCCTTTCAAAGTCGGGGGACAGTCGATAATAATATAATCGTATTTAGTAAGCTCCTTCTCGTTAAGAATATTTTTGAAGAGATACACGTAACGTGTTATGTGAAGGAGCCGCTCCTCAATTTCCGGAGTGGTAATATCGGACGGTATAAAATCTAAATACTCCAGATCGGTTTTATGAATAACCTGGTAAATAGATTTGGTAAAGCTCAAAACCTTGAACATACCCGCGTCAATTGTCTCGGGTGAAAATCCGAGATAATCAGAGCAGGAACCGGCGGGATCAAAGTCGATAAGCAAAGTTTTTTTCTCGGCTACGGCCAGGCACGCCGCCAGGTTAACGGCAGTAGTCGTTTTACCTACTCCACCTTTACCGATAGCAACAGAGATATTTTTTGACATAAGCTTAAATAATTTTTTTGATCCCGTATGAGAAAAAAAATCCCCGCATGGAGAAGAGGAGAGAATAATAATGCCGGGAATTCTATTCTTTCATTGTTCGATTACCTGAGAAGATAAAAACTAATCGGATAAATTGAAACAAAATTCGCATTATTTGTCCATTTTTTTCTCTCAACGGCGCTTTTTTACTACGAGCAGTCTTTAGCCGGGAGGGGGCGGATATTCTCGTAATTTTGTATATTTGAGCAAATTAACGACAGTCGGAGACATTATGAAGATACAATTTGCAGGCGCCGCACAAACCGTTACCGGATCCTGCCATCTTTTAACCGTAAACGGGGTGAAAATCCTTTTGGACTGCGGACTTTACCAGGGCCGGCGTAAGGAAGCGTACGAGATTAATAGAAGTTTCTCATTCAATCCGGCGGATATCGACGTCCTCCTTTTGTCGCACGCTCATATCGATCACAGCGGCAACATCCCCAATCTCGTTAGGAACGGATTTAAGGGACATATTTACGCCACTTCTGCTACGGTGGATCTATGCCAGATTATGCTGAGGGATTCGGCATTCCTTCAGGAAAAAGACGTTAAGTTCGTCAACAAGAAAAGAGCAAAACAGAACAAAGTGCTCTTCGAGCCGTTATATGAAGCAGAAGATGTTGAAAAAGCGATGCAGCATTTTATCGGACTTCAGTACGATAAAACAGTAGAGGTCGTTCCGGGCGTTAAAGCTACTTTTAGGGACGCAGGGCATATTTTGGGCTCCGCCGGCATCCTCCTCGAAATAAGAGAGAACGGAAAATATACCAGGCTCGGATTCAGCGGAGATATAGGCAGGCCCGATATGCCTATACTGAGAGACCCCAACCTGCCCGTAGAACTTGATGCTCTTATTATGGAAAGCACGTACGGGAACAGGCTTCACCCCGTTTCGGACAAGGTGGAAGAGGAGATCGCCTCCATTGTGAACGATGTAATAAAGGCGGGCGGCAAGATCATCATACCCGCATTCGCCGTAGGAAGAACCCAGCTCCTGGTTTACGTAATGCACAAACTGTTCGACCAGAACAGGATACCTGTATTTCCTATTTTCGTCGACAGCCCTCTTGCGGTAAACGCGACGGAAGTTTTCAGAATGCATCCCGAGTGCTACGACAGGGAAACCTACAGGGTCTTTATCGAAAATCATGAAGATCCTTTCGGATTCAACAGGCTTACTTATATAAGAGATACCGAAGAATCAAAAAAGCTTAACGATTTTAAAGGACCGTGCATGATTATATCGGCCTCCGGTATGGCTGAGGGCGGGAGGATCTTGCATCACCTTGCTAACAATATCCAGGATCCTAAAAACCTGATATTGTTCGCGGGATACGCCGCCCAGGAAACTCTGGCCAGAAAAATTATGGACGGCGCCGAGGAGGTGAACATACTCGGATCATCATTTAAAGTTAAAAGCAAAATTAAAAAAATAGACTATTTCAGTGCACACGCCGACAGGAACGGGCTTCTTGATTATTTAAAACTTTGTCCCGTTAAAAAATTGAAAAAAATATTTCTTGTCCACGGTGAAGAAGAGCAGGCCTTACCGCTAAGAGAAGAGCTGGTAAGACGCGGCTATCCTTCCGCAAGTTTCCCGAAGTACGGAGATACAGACGAAATATAGTATATAATAATTATCCCGCCGTTCCCATTTCTTTAACACTGACCTGCTTAAGGCAGGTCAGTCATAAATCTTCACCAAATCGCACAGAAAAGTGAAAAATCTCGTTTTAGTGCTTAATAAATCTACATTTATTTCCGAATATATATATTGAAATATGACTTATTAACCGGCTATTTACCAAATGAGAGATTTCAGCACGAAAATATCAGGGGAAATGGCAATTTTTAATCGGTCGAAGATTTTCGCATAAAAGTAACACACAGGTTTTCAGTTTAATTCAAAAAATAATATCTCTGAGCCTGGGGGAATCTGAATTACAACATTCAATATAAGGGAATTAGAAATGAACACGTCGGTTTCTAAAAGAGTCGGGCTTACTGTAGCGTCTATTCTATCAGTAACCTTAATCTTGTCGCTAGTCTTTTTATTATCTCAGGAAGAACATCAGAGGAAAGCAAAAACTAAGGAGAACGTGCAGGAAATCAGCAGCATGATGATAAGGAGTATTAAGTTTTCTATGGGCGAGGGTATATCCGATGTTAAGCCGCTCATCGAAAATCTTAAGGATCAACCGAACATCTCGGATGTTAGAATTATCCCGGTTGACAAGATCGAAGCGAACAGCGAAGCATCCATGGATCAAGAAGAGAAGAGTGTACTTGCCTCGAAAAAACCCGTTTCACTTACTGAGCAATTTAAAGATTCGGACGTGTTAAGATCGGTGGAGCCTATACTCGCGTCCGAAAAATGCGGAAGTTGCCACGAGTCGAGCCCGGGCGATCCAATGGCTGTAGTAAGTATCAGGTACTCTCTTAATAATATGAAGGCCGATATAGCGTCGCAAAGAATCACCGCCACAATTCTTGTAGTGATGGTAATTTTAATCGCATACTTTTTCGTGATGTTCTTTTTGAAGAAGCAAATTATTACGGATCTTATCTCTTCGGCAGAAAGTATCAAAAGGCTGTCCACAGGGGATATAACCGAAGAGATTAAAGTAAAAAGAAGCGATGAACTCGGTAAATTAGCCTGCTCTGTCAAAACTCTTCAGCAGAATTTCAAGGATCAGGCGGAAGCGGCGGATAAACTTGCGCACGGAGATCTTACGGCGGAAATAAAAACTTTATCGGACGATGACCTGCTTGGTAACGCAATGTCTGTCTTGAAGAAAAACCTGTCCGCCCTTACAGGAGATATTCATAAGCTTGCCGAAGCGGCAATTGAAGGAAGACTAGACTTCAGGGTTGACGCCTATAAGCACGACGGGGAATACAGGGTAATAGTAGAAGGAATGAATAAAACACTGGACGCGGTAATAATGCCCATTCAGGAAGGAACAAGCACGCTTGCAAAATTAGCCGAAGGCGATCTCTCGGTAAGGATAAAAAGCGAGTATCAGGGTGATCATCAACTAATAAAAAACAGCATTAATGCGGTCGGTGAGTCTTTGAGCCGGGCGGTAAACGATGTGAACGATGCGGTAACAGCCGCTGCGGGAGCCGGGAACCAGATTTCATCGAGTACGGAAGAGATGGCCATTGTAGCAGAACAGCAAAGTACGCGCACCAACGAAGTGGCAACGGCCGTCGAAGAGATGACGCGTACCATTTTAGATACGGCAAAAAACATTAACCTTGCCGCCGACTCGGCTAAGGAATCCGGCTTAACTGCTAAGAACGGCGGAGAAGTTGTCACCTCTACTGTTGAGGGGATGAACAGGATTGCGGTGGTGGTATCCAAAGCGGCAGGTATTATAAAAGCGCTCGGGCAGAGCAGCGACCAGATAGGGGAAATTATTCAGGTGATAAATGAGATTGCCGACCAGACAAATCTCCTCGCGCTTAACGCCGCGATTGAAGCCGCCAGAGCGGGCGAACAGGGAAGAGGATTTGCGGTTGTAGCCGATGAAGTAAGAAAGCTTGCCGAAAGAACTACAAAGGCGACAAAAGAAATAGCCGACATGATTAAGGAGATTCAAAAGGACACCGGTGAAGCTGTTAAATCGATGGATGAAGGAACGCAGGAAGTAGAGAAGGGAAAAGAGCTGGCGGTAAGGGCCGGAGAATCGCTGGATAAAATAATTTTCACTTCCGAAAAAGTTGTCGACGCGGTAAGCTCGGTTGTAGCGGCAAGCGAGGAACAGTCGGCAACAGCCGAGGAGATAAGCAGCAATATTATGTCCATAAGCAGCAGCACGTCCCAGTCGGCTACGGGAATTCAGGAGATAGCCAAGTCAGCCGAAGAGTTCAGCGGCTTGTTTAGCAGACTTCAGAAATCAGTGAATAAATTCAAGACATCGGCAGACACGGATTTTAAGGACTCTCACTCCGCAGAAAACGAACAGACGGACAGAGAGGAAAAATTAATTTATAATTAAAATTATACAGGCAATTAAACGGCCTATTTTCTCTTCCAGAAACCGTATTTCTTTATTGCTTTGTAGGCTAGGTAGCCGGCAGCTGTTGTCTGTGCCATGCCGAGGAAATATCTTACCGGATTAAATTTCGATTGTTCGATGTAAAGCCTGTGGAACGGTGACAACGCGTCGTCAATATTTTGATCGGAACTCGATTGCTGAAACGGCGAGCTTGATAACGAAGCGGATGTCCAAAGCCAAATAGAGCCGGGATCCCTGTCCGCCGGAACTTCTTTCTTCATAAAATACAGCTTGCGGTAAATTTCAAAATCACCGAATGCGCTGAGCGTCGGAACGGACAGATTCATAGAATCGGGCGCGTGACTTGTAGTGTCCACGTCCCTTTCCTGCGCAGTCGCGGGGAAGGAAACGAGAACTAATAAAGTAAAAATTAATCCGATTACGATTTTCATCTTACATACCAATCATCAACACTCATTAAATTAATCAAATTATGCTTATAACCGAAATTTTCAGCATTAAATTTAATTCGAAAAAATTCCGCCCTTTATATGCATTGTACGCGAACTTAATTATTTTTAACCCATTGGATTCTAAAAAATAAAGGATGTCCTAATGCGGAAAATTTATCTTATCCCCGCCGTTTTATTCTCGGCGGCGGTTTTGTTTGTATCGTGTTCGCCGACGAATGTAAGCGGCAAATTTTCTATAACTCCTGATAAACCTGAAGCCGGACAAACAGTCGACGTAGTATTCAAAGCCGACAGCACAAAGCTTGCCGGTGTTGATTCCGTCGGCATGACTGTTTATCAATACGGGGTAAAGCCTATAAAAACAGTTGAAGTAAATTTAACAAAAAAAGACGGCGCCTGGACCGGGGAATTTGAAACAACCGATTCGACACGCGGGGCTCTGATTAAATTTTCGGGGAAGGACGCGTCAGACAATAACAACAACGAAGGCTACGTCGTAAAGATTTATGATAAAAACGGTGAACCTGTTCCCGGATGTATGGCGGGACTGGGAGACGCCATTAATTCCTGGGCGCCGTATTATCTCGACCTCGACAAGAATAAAAATTTGGCGGAAAAATATTTCAACGAAGATTTCAAGAAACATCCTGAAATCAAGAACGATTATCTGGACGCTTACCTGAATCTTGAAACCGGGATGTATAAAGATAAAGCCGATTCGATTGTGAAAAGCGAGCTTAATCCGGTGGAATCTTTGAAATCAAAAAGCGAAAAGGAAATTTCACTTCTGGCAAAATGGTATTCGCGCATAAACGATAAAACGAAAGCCGATGAATACACTGACATATTAAAGAAAGATTATCCGCAAGATGATTTTCTTCAGATGCAGGCTTACTCCGCACTTTCGCGGGAAAAAGATCTGGCGAAAAAGTTAGGTATGGCGAACAGCTTCGAAAAAGAATTTCCCGGCAGCCAGTATCTTACTAATCTTTATAACGGTGTGGTGAGCGGATTGATAAGCGACGGCAAATACACAAAAGCGCAGGACGTACTTTACAAAAAGAAAGGACTGGTTCATCCTTATTATTTCTACAAGGACGCGACAAATATGATGAACAAACCCGGCATGATTAAGTCTGCGTTAAAGCTTTCGGAAGCCGGTGTAGCAGCGGCGCAATCCGAAGTGGATAATCCGACGGGCAAGCAGCCTGAATTGTCTACCCCAAAAGAATGGAAGAAAGAAAGAGAATATTATTTGGGGATGAACCTATACGGCGAAGGAATTATTCTGAGCAAGATGGGGAAGAACAGCGAAGCCGAGCCTCTTCTTGAAAAAGCCGTTGCGCTTACGCAAGGGGAAGAATCAGATATTACGGAAGCTTACGGTAAAGCTCTACTTGCCAACGGCAAATACGATAAATTAATGAGCACGCTGGAAGGCTATATAAAAACAGGTAAGGGAACCGAAGAGATGACATCGCTTCTGCGCGATTCTTATGTAAAGAAAAACGGAAATGATAAAGGTTTCAGCGATCTTCTTGCGAAGTACCAGGGCGCGGCTAAAACTAAGATGCTCGAAGATATTAAAAGTAAAATGATAAACGAGCCGGCACCCGACTTCAAAGTAACTGATCTTAACGGCAAAGAAGTGAGTCTTAAAGATTACCGGGGCAAAGTTGTAGTACTCGATTTCTGGGCAACCTGGTGCGGACCCTGTAAATCGTCGTTCCCGGGAATGAAAGAAGTCGTGGATAAATATTCGAAGGATAACAATGTCCAGTTCCTGTTCGTAAACTCCTGGGAAAGGGTAAAGGATAAAAAGTCGAACGCCGAAGAATTTATCAAGAAGAACAACTATCCTTTCCACGTTCTGCTCGATGAGAACAACAGCGTCATCGAAAAGTACGGAGTGAGCGGCATACCGACGAAGTTCTTCATCGATAAGAACGGAGAGATCAGGTTTAAGAGCATCGGCTTCTCCGGAAACACAGACCAGATGGTGGAGGAGATCTCCGCTGTTATATCCATGATAAGTAAAAGCTGATTAATCCGGAGTGAGAAATTATTAATAATTATCAGCTTATCGAGACTGTTTGTTAATAGAATCTGCCTACCGGACAGGCAGGCACGGATGACCGCGCCTTCGGCGGGCAAGCACGGATTAGACGGATTTCCGCTTCTAAACCGGGTAGGTTTAGTAAGTATGATGAATTAATGGGAAGTTAAATTGATAGACTTTAAAAAGGTAAATCGTTGAAACGGTTGAGAATATTTTTCTCTTTCACTGTAACACCGGGATTAATCCCGGTGTTAATAATATCATAAGACACTTTTATTAACCGTTTTAACGGTTTCGAAATCTTAAATGTTAAACTTGGGTAAGTTCTGAATCTCTCGCATAACAATTAAATCTCCTGAATAATATTCCCGCCGGATTTCCGGTCTTTAAAAATTTCATAAAGAAATAATGATAAAACCGGAACGTATTCCAAAACCAGCACCCACGTATATTCCTTCCATAATCCCGTAAGCTGATAGGTCAATACTGTGAAGACCGTCAGGCTTATAAGTCCCGCGTAAGCAATGCCGCTCCGTCTCGGAACAAACGGCAGCAGAACGGCCAGCCACGCGGCGTACCACGGATGAACGATCGGCGAGAAAATTAGAAGAAGGAAAACCGACAAATAAATTTTCACAAGAAGATTTTTGCGGCTGATAATTACGGGCAGGTAAGATATCATCAGAAGTACTGCGCAGATTAGTCTTGTCTCTTGGTTATCGTGTATGAATGAGTCTAGCACATCGAACACAACGCCGTTGAACGTCCAGTTCTCGGTAAACTTCATCAATGCCTGAAACGGGTTTCCCGTAAACATGTATGGTATGTAAGCGGCGGCGCATATACCTACCGGAATTAAAACGGTCATCGCTTTTTCTTTAAGAGATTTTACTTCGAAGAAATAAACCGGGACGAGAATTAATCCAAGCGGCTTAACGCATAGCGATAGCCCGAGAAATGCGAGGCTGATGATCTTCTTATTATCAATGAAAAAGAGTATCGATAAAATCAGCAAAGGCAATCCGAACACATCTACGTGCGCATCAATAAAAAACTGAAACACCGGAAGGGGACACAAAGAATATAGCAGAATATTTTTTAACGGCAGTCCTTTTTTCTTCAAAATTAAATATAGAACGAACATCGTTAAAAGTTCGAAAAGCATCAGCAGAATTTTTAACCCAGTATATCCGTCGCCTCCTATTATATACGCCGCATAAAAAATTATTTGGCTCAGCGGAGGATAGATTGTCTTCACGTCCGGGTAACTGACCCGCGCCGGTAAATCTTCGGAGTGAAGACCGGCGAGCGCGGAATCGGAGGGTGCGTATTCATACGGGTTTATTCCTTGAGCCTGTACCTTGCCGTCCCACACATACCTGTAATAATCGTCGGAGCCGACGGGCTTAACGGGCAGAAGCGCAGCTCTAATAATTATCGAAAAAATCACCAAGCCGGCAAGCATTCCTCCTGATATATCGTATTTTAAAATATACCTGGCTAATATGATATATATGACTGAAGAGAGAACGTATGAGAAGGCGTAAGCGGAAATGGTTTTGACCGGGAGAAAGAAAAAAGCCGCGATAGATACGGTGTAAATAAAAGTAAGCGACAAGAAGAAAAATTTTGTATTGTTCCGCATCTGCCTAAAAATCCCGATTAAAAATATTAGATAAAAATACGAGTTATATCCTTAAAAAAAACAATGAGTTCGGAAGATACGCGTTTATCAAAATAATAAAAAATTATTAAGTTAATAATAAAATGTTACCGCAAATTTATAACTTCGAAACTAATATAATTCATTATTCCGAAGATTCTGCGCAAAAGTAATTAGCTGATAAAGAATATTTATAGATGATCCGTAAATAATCTTTTTAAGCGATTATGGTGCGATATTTGAGAAGAATAAGCCGGGCCTTCAACTTTTAATTATTGCCGGTAGAGTTGTCATCATGAATAAAAACAAATCGATTTTATTTTCCTGCATTTTAACATCGCTTTTATTTTTCGGCAGTGATTTCTCATCCGCGCAGAACAGGGTACATTTTGCGGGCAAAGATATTTTCTTGAGCGGAATAAACGCGGCTTGGGTAAGCTTCGCCGCCGACGTGGGACCAGGACCGGCGGACCTGGCACAGTTCAGGAAAATATTTCAAACCGTGAGGGACAGCGGGGGTAATGCTATTAGACTTTGGCTTTACACCAACGGCTCGAACGCACCGGAATACAATTCACAAGGATATGTATCCGGTCCCGGAACCGTTGCAATAGAAAATATAAAACAAATCCTCGATCTGGCTCATCATTATCATATCGGACTTGTTTTATGCCTCTGGTCGTTTGATATGCTGAGAAAACCTGAGCTCGATACTCTTCACCTTTACGCCAATAAAAAAATGCTGACAGATTCTTCCTTCACCAACGCATTTATAACCAACGCACTTGTGCCTACTGTGGACTCGCTTAAGGGCGATTCATCGATTATAGCCTGGGAAGTATGCAACGAGCCGAACGGCATGACTACCGGAACAAATTATTACGCCGGCGATCCTACCGTCCCCGATTCGGCAGTACAGCGGTTTACGAATCTGATTGCCGGCGCGATTCACAGAGCTGATCCTAACGCATTAGTAACAACGGGCCCGGGAAATTTTCAGACTTTAACGGATGTTAATCCGATCGGAAAAATTCCCGCGTCGCATGAAGTTAATTATCTATCTACGACTCAACTTCGGAGCATTACGGAAAATTTTAACGCTTCGCACCGTGATCCGATGACTGTTCAACAGATGAAAGATTATTTAAAAAGAATTTCCGCTGTACCCAACAGCAATATTTACCGCGACGACCGTCTTATAGCGGCGGGCGGCGACTCACTCGGTACTCTCGATTTTTACTGCGTTCATTATTACAGCTACGGTTCTACGGCGCTGTCTCCGTTCACTCATCCGTTTTCATACTGGGGATTGAACAAGCCGACGGTAGTGGCGGAATTTTATATGGCAAATACGGACGGCACTCCCGACACACTTTTATTCCCTGTGCTTTACACCAACGGTTACGCGGGCGCTTTGGCATGGTCGTGGACCGATTTCCCGAATACTCCTAACAATAAAGCAAACGCCGCGAAAGATACCTGGACTTCCCTGCGCTTCATGAAAAATCATTATAGGAACGATGTTGATCCTTTCTTTACCGACTTTCCGCGGATTGCGATCATCAGTCCTAAAGAAGACTCCTCCTTCATCGGCGTTACAGAACTTAAAATTGCAGCGGCCGTCATCGATACGGGGTCTTCGGTTTCATATGTTGAATTCTTTTCTTCGGACGGATCGATTGGCAAGGTTACTGTCCCTTCCGATTCCTCTTTGGATACACTTATCTATACACTCGACTGGAAGGACATCAGTCCAGGAAATTATACAATATACTCGATTGCAGAAAACAGCGCCGGGCAGCAGGAAATATCCGCCTCCGTTAGAATAAGCTTCGGCGCTTTGAAGATGACGAGGCTCGAGGCGGAAGGCGCGTCAACAAGCGGGCCGGGATTTTCTATTAAAAGCGATCCGGCGGCAAGCGGGGGAGTTTATTACGATGTTCAATCGAACGACATAAATTCTAAAATCACCTGGACTTTTTCCAACGGGGCCTCTGCCGGGACATATCCGGTATCGTTCGGATTTAAACTCTATTATGCATCGCCCAAGACTCAGTACATAAACGTAAACGGAGTACGGACCGATACCGTAGAATTCTCCGGCTCTGCTTCATCCTGGCTTGAGAAGACAATAAACGTGAATTTGGTCAGCGGAAAAAATACTGTTCAAATGCAGATGTTCTGGGGATGGATGTATATTGATTATCTTGCAGTCCCCTCGGAATTAGTAACTGATGTAGCGGAAGTAAATGCGGCTCCTGTAGAATTCGATTTATCTCAAAATTATCCCAATCCTTTTAATCCGGCAACTTCTATTAATTATCAAATATCAAAGAGCGGACCTGTTTCTCTTAAAGTTACTAACGTACTCGGACAAACGGTAAAAACATTGGTAGATGAAGACCAGGCTCCCGGCAATTACACAATCAATTTCAATGCCGATAATCTGGCGAGCGGAATTTATTTCTATACTTTAAGAGCCGGAAGCTTTGTTAAGACTAAGAAGATGATCTTGCTGAAATGAATTAGAGAATTATCGAATTATAAATTAGTCATATTTTTATCGAATAATACTATCTATAGAATTGTCCGGGAGTTCAATTTGCGAAAAATATTTTTACTTCTGCCGATATCTTCTTTTCTCATCTTGTTAAATTCATGTTCCGTATTTCAGCCGCACGGCGAAGCATCATTTATAAAAGTAAACGGAACGCAGTTCGAGCTGAACGGGAAGCCGTATTATTTTACAGGCACTAATTTGTGGTACGGGTGCTATCTCGGCGCTCCGGATAGTTCGGGCGACAGGCCGCGGCTCGTTAGAGAACTCGACGAATTGAGATCGCTCGGAATTACTAATCTCAGAATACTCGGCGCTTCGGAAAATTCGTATATAAAAAATTCGCTGAAACCTGCCATTCAAATTAAGCCCGGTGTTTACGATGAAAACCTGCTCGACGGTCTGGACTTTCTTCTGTCTGAGATGAGAAAGAGAAACATGCACGCAGTAATTTTTTTAAATAATTACTGGGAGTGGACCGGCGGCATGGCGCAGTACAACGACTGGGCAAACGGCGGCGGCGGCGTTGATCCCGCCGGCGGCAACTACGGAAACTTTATGGATTATTCGGCGCTGTTTTATCAGAACGAAAAAGCAAAAGAAATGTATCTGCATTTCGTTTACAATTTAATAACGCGTAAAAATAAATATACAGGAGATTATTATTACGACGATCCTACTATTATGTCGTGGGAACTTGCGAACGAGCCCAGGCCGGGTAGAAACAAATACTGGTCGGATGAATATTTCAGATGGATAAACTTAAGCGCGCAGTTTATACATAACACAGACCACAATCATCTGGTTACCACCGGCAATGAAGGTCTGATGGGCAGCATTGAAGATACCGTTATATTTTTAACAGCTCATAGATTTAAATCTATTGATTACGCCACTTTCCATTTGTGGCCGAAAAACTGGAGCTGGTTCAATGCTTTTGATATTGCCGGAACGTATCCTAGGACAGAAAGAAACGCCGTCAATTACATTAATGAACATATTGCTTATGCAAGAGAATTGAACAAGCCGATTGTTATGGAGGAGTTCGGGCTTCCGCGCGACAGCGAGAAATGCAAAACCGGCACGCCGACCACGGCAAGAGATAAGTACTTCAAAAAAATATTGGAACTCATAGCCGACAGCGCATCTGCCGGAGCGCCTGTTGCCGGTACTAACGTCTGGGCCTGGGGCGGGGAGGGAAGAGGAAGAAACGCCGATAACATGTGGAAACCGGGCGATCCTTTCGTAGGCGACCCTCCGCAGGAGCCGCAGGGACTAAACTCAATTTATAATTCGGATACTTCCACACTTAATATTTTTAAATCCCACGCGGAAAGAATGATGGGATTAAGACAAAAAATAGGATTCGTTATCCGCAGGCCGACCGCTCAATTGAGTAAATAATTCCTTCTGATTATTGAAGGATCGAAGATAAATTTTAAAAAGAATTTTATGAATAGATATATAAATATTTTTGTTTTTGTAATTAGTCTGAGTTATGCGGTACTTCCTGCAGAGAAAGATATGGTTTCTCCGCCGAAGGAAGGCAGACAATATGAAACTCTTACTTTCAGCTTCAACGAAAACCTTCACTTTAACAATCCTTTCGATCTAATTTCCAACAGTGTTGAGCTGCGCATAATCAGACCCGATTTTACCAAAGCCGTGCTTTCTTTCTTTTATAATGGCAAGAATAAGAGCGGTATCGAAATGTGGGAGGCAAGATTTACGCCGGAGCAGCACGGATTTTACAGGTTCAGTATAGCAATAAGCGGAAAGACAAAACAATATTTCAACGTAGAGATAAAAGAAAACAAAGAGAAGGATCAGGGCGGTATTGTATTATCGAATAAGCTTGGTGTCTTTAAATACAAAAGCGGCGAAGCTTTCCGCGGAATCGGATTGAACGTGTGCTGGGCAAACGATTACGAATATTATTTTAGAAAGATGAAAGCCGCGGGCATGAACGTTACCCGCATTTGGATGTGTCCCTGGAATCTTTCGTTCGAATGGTCGGAGACAGGTTTGGGACATTATAATCTTGATTCAGCCAAGCGGCTGGATTCAATTCTTAAGCTCGCGAAAAAATACGGTATTTATGTTATGCTATGCATCGATTATCACGGCGTGGCTCCTAAAGGTATAGGATTTTTCAAAGAGGACAGGTGGCTTCAGAATCCGTATAACAAAGCGAACGGCGGACCCTGCGCCGACGAGACGGAATTGTTTACTAACCCGATTGCGAAATTGTATATGATGAAGAAATATAAATACATAATCTCACGTTACGGCAGCAATACAAATATACTAGCCTGGGAATTTTTTAACGAGGCCGATCTGATGGCGGGCAAGTCTATTCCCATTAACCGCTGGCATACGGAAATGGCGGAGTACGTAAAGTCGATCGATATCGGTGGTCATCTTATAAGCAGCAGCTCGACAAGGAACTACGTTGAAAAGCTTGTGGACGCGTTTAAATCCCCCGCGATCGACTTCGCTATGTTTCACGATTACAATTCTCTCAACATAGCGCCGCATTTCATCGACCTTTACGACGCGACTACCGAATACTACAATAAGCCGGTGGTCATAGGCGAATTCGGAGTGGAATTCCGAGGCGGCGATCTAACTTACAGACTAGATCCGCGGCACATCGGTCTGCACAACGCTATCTGGGCGGGATGGTTCAGCGAAACTCCGTTAATACCGATGAGCTGGTGGTGGGACAGCTACATAGACGCACACAACATCTGGAGCGAGTACAAAAATCTTTCTGTCTTCGCGGATTCGACGGACATAAATGTAGCTCGTCTGGAATTTAAAACATTAACGCCCGGAAATCTGACTGCCGATTCCTCGGAGCAGGCGCAGTGCCTGGTGCGCTGCATTTATGACGGCGGCGGATGCGTAATATGGTTTAAGAATTTGCAGTACCAATGGTCGCTTATAGATACAAGTAAACGCAACGTTCCGGTGGGCGGCTTTACTCAGATTATCCCGGATATGACACCTGGAAATTATTCAATCCGCTGGTATGATCCTCAAGGTGGCGGGTTTTCACCGAACATTATATCAGCGACCGTTAAAGGCGACGGTAAGCTAGATCTTCAAGTGTCCTCTTTCCTTAAAGATCGTGCCTGCATAATAAAATATAATCGATGAATTATTGTGCGTGTATTCGTATCTTTTATCCGATTAAACAGCGCTGCTCGGATTAATTGGAAATTAAGTGATGCTCAAAACCTTGAAGAAGATTAAAAGAATAATTGTCGCCGTTATCGGGTTCTCTATCCTTGCCTTAGGAATAGTCCTTATTGTTCTTCCGGGTCCGGCGTTTATTGTTATCCCCGTCGGACTTGCGGTATTGGCAACAGAATTTATGTGGGCAAAGAAACTGCTCGAAAGAGTGAAGAGCAAAATTAAGAGAAAATCAAAATCCCCATCATCATAAGAGTGTAAAATATTTATTTCAGCAGCATCAGCTTTTGCGTGGCCAGAATATTTCCGCCGCTTCTAAGAACCGCAAGATACACGCCCGACGCGACCCTTTCATTGTTCATGTTCGTGCCGTTCCATGAAACGTTTCCTGCGCCGGCTATGTTATCATAGCTTCTTATTAAAGTTCCGTAAATTGAAATTATATCTATCCTATATCTGCGGCTCCGGGATACATTATAAGCAATAGTACACGACGGATTAAACGGATTGGGATATGCGCTTAAACCGTAAGAATCGGGAAGACTGTTTCCTTCCGAATTTTCTATACTCAGCAAGTCCGAAGATTTCAAAACAAAGCGGCAGACGGAAGCTCTGGGTAAGGTATAAGAAAATGTATTACCCGAAATATTATTTATACCTACAATTTCTTTTATCGCCGTGCCGGTGCTGTCGAGTTCCCATACTCTTCCGCTAATAAAATTTTTGGATGCAGAAATATTAAAGCTGCCCTGAATATCTTCATTAAAATTTTTATTGATCACTATAAGATTCATTTCGCTGCTGCCGCTGTTAATGGCTCCGTATATCGAACAGTTGATGCTGTCGGAAGAAGAAGAAGGAACATAATAACCGCCGAACCCGGATTTACTGCCGTCATAATCGGTATACATTTTATACGCAGGCGGAATATAAGATGAGGGAGAGTTTACAGGCCAGAAAGCCGAGTAATAGATCCCGTACTTCGCAAAAATACCGATAACGTCGGCCGTTGCTATTGCGCCGGAGATATCATTTTCACCGCCGTATGTAAACTCGGTGAAAGCCAGTTTTGTACCAGGGTAATATTTGTTTATTGATGCCTGCAAGCTTGGTATCAGCGGAAGATGAGCTTTTCCGTACTGACCGATCCAGCTGTTCTCTATGTAGGATTGATCCCACAATGTCCGCGGCGCCTGCACTCTTGCAGCTTTATCTTTATACGTATCGGCCGCGTTATCTGTTATCCTGTGATCTCCTATTGCCTCGGGATACCAGTGAAGGTCGAGTACGTCCAGTAATCTTTCTCCGGCGGAATCACCCGCCGCCTTCATTTTATCCAGATAATAATCTATGAACCACTTATAGCTTTTTCCCGTTGAGACTTTGCTCCAGTCGGGTGCGCTTTGAAAATCGCGGTAAGCGGCGAAACCGTACAAAGCCGGACCGAAAATTTCAGCATAAGGGTCTACCTTCTTAACCGCTTTTGCAAGCGATTCCGATCTGCTTATTATTTCCGTGCACGTTGTCGGCGAAGGATGTATCCTTGGATGAGTTGAAGGCCAGAGTGCGGGTTCGTTATCGAGCGAGTAGGCCTTTACACCGTTCTGAGTATTTGCATTTCCGAATCTGCTTACCAGAAAATTAACATATTCGTCCATGTAAACGTAGCCGTCGGACGTATCCGGATTGAGAGAATAGGCAGAACCTTTTTCATCTTTTAACTCCACCCACCTTGAAGAAGGAGCCGTTTCCGCTTCACTCACCGTTCCTTTTTTATCTCTCGCGGCGTATCCGGCCATCTGCAGAGTAACGAGGGAATACGCGCCCAGGTTTATCGCCTTATCCTGAAACTTAGTTGTTACAATGCCCGGCACGTTTGCAGAATCGCTGTTGGTAATACCGAGCTGATATGTTAGGTAATTGTCACTGTAATTATGCCAGTCCTCTCCCGCGCTGGAGGCATTATTCTCCCAGTTATATCCGGTCATCCGGTTGCCGCCCTGTCTCAGCGCCGCCCAGTTTTCTCCGCTTCCGAAAGTCTGGTTCGTTCCGAAGATGTAGGGACTGATCGGCTTCAGAGAATCACCGAGCGTAATATTAAAATTGACCGTCTGAGGGAAAACACAGATTGAAAATATTATGATGAAGACAGCCGGTACAAATTTCATTTTTTATCCTTCACAATTTTGGCGGGTGATATTTTATTCTACATGCACATCAAAAATTGTTCTATTGTTTAAATGTGAATAATCACAACGCAAAAGTTAATATTGTTTCATTAAGCAATGAATCGCGTTTATCAAAACTATAACTATTTATTATAATGATAAAAGAATCTGAGGCTCACGGCTATTCATGTTCGGCTTTTCGATTATTAATGTATATAAGTTTTGGCACCATTTATGACTTTGAATTTCAAGAGAAACCGGATATAAAAGCACAGCCATGCATTCATTAATTTATATAGGAATTTTGACACTATATCTTATTGTAACGATCGTACTGGTTTTGACGGTGTCGAAGAGAAATCTGAAAAACGGGGGCGGAATAATGCCGGATAAAAAAAAATCCGAAGGGCAGGGGAAAATTAACGACGAGGTTTAGTAATTAAAATTTATTCATGAACAATTCGTTAGACGGAATTCAATCCTAATTCATACCTCGGTATCACGTTTCGTTTGTTAACCATTTTAACTGATTTAAAGAAAAAAACGACACAAATTCAATTCATCACCTCATAATTTTTTTCCGCAAATCCGAGAGGGTTAGGCTCACCCGGCAGGATTCTAAATATTTTAATTACACTCTATTGCGGGCAGCCGGAGATCCGGGAAGGTTTATCAATTTCATAAATAATTATTATATTGATAAAACTTAGCTGCTCCATTTATTCAAATAAATCAGCCAGCCATTTAATATTCCGCATGTTTGCTGTGGCACTATTTATGACCAATAATTTTATTCTCTAATTAAAAATTATTCGGCATGAAGCTTAGCATACTTGATATCTCCATCATCATCGCTTACTTGGTGCTTAACGTTTTTCTTGGGCTGCTGCTATCCAAAAGAGCTTCAAAGAATATCAGTAATTACTTCCTGGGCGGTAACAAGATACCATGGTTCATTCTTGGAGTTTCGAACGCCTCAGGCATGTTCGATATAACCGGTACCATCTGGCTGGTTATGCTGCTTTTCATATACGGATTAAAAAGCGTCTTCATCCCATGGGCATGGCCTATTTTCAACCAGATTTTTTTGATGGTTTTCCTTTCCGCGTGGCTTAGAAGATCTAACGTGATGACCGGCGCCGAATGGATCAAGACGAGGTTCGGCAACGGCCGCGGCGCTTTTCTTTCCGAAATGATTATTGTCGTTTTCGCAATAGTAGGCGTTATCGGTTTCCTTGCGTACGCGTTCAAAGGCTCCGGACTTTTCTTTAAAACTTTTTTACCGTGGGACTTTTCCGCAAACACATACGCGCTTATTATAATGACGATTACGGCTATCTACGTTATTAAAGGCGGAATGTACAGCGTAGTATTAACGGAGGTAATCCAGTTTACAATTATGACTTTCGCATCAATCGCGATCGGTATTATCGCGCTGTACAAGGTGAGTCCCGAAGCACTGAACGCCGTAATACCGCACGGATGGGATCAGCTCTTCTTTCATTGGAAGCTTCAGATAGATTGGTCGCATATTCTTCCCGACCTGAACAAGAAGATAGCGAGCGACGACTATTCGATTTTCGGATTTTTCTTTATGATAGTTTTATTTAAAGGTCTCCTGGTAAGTATGGCCGGCCCTGCGCCTAACTACGATATGCAGAGAATACTATCTACCAAGTCTCCCGTTGAAGCAGCCAAAATGAGCGGCATGGTTAACGTTGCGCTGTTCTTTTCCAGGTATATGATGATTGCCGGCCTCACTGTGTTGGCGCTTGTTTTCTTTATTCCCCAGATCAAGGCGATGGGAGCCGACTTTAATTTCGAAACGATTCTGCCGATTGCTATAAAGGACTTTATACCCAACGGGCTGAAAGGAATATTAATAGCCGGACTGATCGCGGCGTTCATGTCTACATACGCCGCCACAGTTAACGCGGCTCCGGCGTATCTTGTTAACGATGTGTATAAGAAATACCTGAAACCCAACGCCGGCGAAAAAGTTTATGTGAGAATGAGCTACGCTGTATCTCTGGCGGTAATAATTGTAGGGTTCCTGTTCGGGTATATGACAAAGTCAGTTGACCAGGTGACGCTGTGGATCGTTAATTCTCTTTACGGCGGATATACTGCCGCGAACTTTATTAAATGGTATTGGTGGAGGTTCAACGGCTACGGATTTTTCTGGGGTATGGTTGCGGGGCTGGCTTCGCTTTTTATTGTACCATTACTATTCCCGAGCCTGAATTCGCTGCAGGCCTTCCCGATAATACTTGTTCTCTCGGTAATAGGTTGTGTAGCCGGTACCCTGTTTTCCAAACCAGAAGACGAGAAAGTGCTCATAAATTTCTATATGACGGTTAGACCCTGGGGATTTTGGAAACCTATCCACGAAAAAGTTTTGCTTAACTATCCCGACTTCGAACGGAACAAAGATTTTAAGAGGGATATGTTCAACGTAGTGGTGGGAATAATCTGGCAGCTCTCTCTTATGACTATACCTATCTATCTTATAATTCACAGAACCGAGTACCTGATCATATCAGTTGTGATTATGATCGTAACATCAATAACCCTAAAACTCAACTGGTGGGATAAACTTGAAGCTACTTTCGGCGATAAGACGTGGACAAAGAAAGAGCCCACCCAAGAAACAACTGTTGAGCTTGTGGGAGGAGATAAATGACGAAGGAAGAATTCAACGAAAAATTGAAGGAACTTTTTGCAAAGCACAAAAAGCTGATTACGCGGAAGAACGAAAGACAAACAGAGAACAACGGAATATTTTACCGTTATAAATATCCTGTAGTTACTGCAGCGCATTCGCCCGTATTCTGGCGCTACGATCTGAATTATGATACTAATCCTCATCTTATGGAAAGGCTCGGCGTTAACGGCACGTTTAACGCGGGAGCTATCGAGTTTAACGGGAAGATACTTTTAATGCTGAGGACGGAAGGCAGCGACAGAAAATCTTTTTTCGCGGTTGCCGAATCTGCTAACGGAATAGATAATTTCAGGTTCTGGGATTACCCGGTTACAATGCCGGAAGTTCCCGGGAATCCCGATACCAACGTTTATGACATGCGCTTTGTTCAACACGAGGACGGCTGGATATACGGACTGTTCTGTACCGAAAGAAAGGATCCTGACGCACCCGCGAGCGATACTTCATCCGCCGTCGCGCAGTGCGGAATCGCGAGGACTAAAGATATCGTAAACTGGGAGAGACTGCCGGACCTCAAAACGAAATCGCCCCAGCAGCGGAACGTGGTTCTTCATCCCGAATTTGTAAACGGGAAGTACGCGTTTTATACAAGGCCGCAGGACGGATTTATAAGCACAGGCACCGGCGGCGGTATAGGCTGGGGACTCGCGGACAATATGGAAAATGCGGTGATCGAAGAAGAAAGTATTATTGATGACAGGCAGTATCATACAATTAAAGAAGTGAAGAACGGCATGGGTCCCGCTCCCATTAAAACGGGAAAGGGCTGGCTCCAGCTTGCGCACGGGGTAAGGAATACCGCCGCGGGATTAAGATACGTTCTTTATTTATTCCTAACGGATTTGCAGGAGCCGAATATAGTTATTGCCGAGCCTGGTGGTTATTTCATCGCTCCCAGGGGAGAGGAGCGAATAGGAGACGTTTCAAACGTAGTGTTCAGCAACGGATGGGTAAGAAGAGATAACGGTGATGTACTTATTTATTATGCTTCTTCCGATACAAGGATGCACGTGGCGGAATCGACCGTGGATAAGCTGCTGGATTATGTTTTAAATACGCCTCCGGACAGACTGAGAAGCGCGGAAAGCGTTAAGCAGAGGAATGAACTGATAAAAAGAAATCTCGAAATTATCGGAACGATCAAATAAAGTTTTACCTCATAAGCGCACTCCTTCGATGCTATGCAGGCCGGAAACACCGGATGCATAGCATTTTTTTTGTTCCTTACCGCTGAGGCGCAAAGACGCAAATGAAATTAAGTGCTGTAAGACGGTTAAAACCGTTAGAAGTTATTGATGGTTATGCGATAACCCGCCGGATAAATCCGGCGGAGAATGTGAGACTTTGAATTTATTTTTAATAATTCTAGTTAGTTCAGCCGTTTAAGACCAAATTCATTACTATTGTTTAGTATTCTCCCCGCGATTTATCGCGGGGATTCATGTACAATTGAAAAAGTTGCAACGGTTTTAACCATTTAAATACGTTGTGCAACACGATCTACCGATAGGGAGGAAGACAGGAACATAAAGAAATTTTTCTTTATAAATTTCCTGCGGTCTTTTTCCAGTGATTGATAAACTCATCGGATTTTTGTTTCACTTTGATGAAGCTTTCCGATGATTTGCAAAGCTCAAAATCATCATCGGCGAGCATGGCAATGCAGTTCATCAATGCTCTTCCTGTGTGATATGCGCATTTCCAGATATGTCCTTTCGATCCGGTTTTGAATTGCGGTTCCTTATCCAACCCGCCTTCATACCAGTCCCCGTGTTCCGGGTCGAGCAGATTATTTTTTGTGTACTCCCACTGTCTTAAATAATATTCACGATAGATTTCCGAATCGGGAAATATCTTCGACATCATTAAAAGTATGTTCAAACCTTCCGCCTGTGCCCACCAGTTCTTTGTCGGTTTTATGATCGTGCAATTATCATCGCCTTTGAAATAGTAGCCTTCATCGAAAAATCCGCCGGCTTCTTTATCCCATCCGTGAACAATCGCGTGGTCAAGCATTCTCTTGGCTGTGGACAATGTAATTGTATCGTTTTTGATTCCGAGCGCGTGAGAGGCTTCGAGAAGAAGAAAAGCGGTCTCGTAATCGTGTCCGAACGAAACGTGATCGAGCCTGTAGTTCTTCTCTCTTATTTCTTTAGGTGAGTCCGCGAATGACACCGGCTTCCAATCTGTATTGAAGAAAAGTCTCATATAGCCCTTGGGAGTAGTTATAAAATCCCTTATAAGTACAAGCAGCTCCGAGAGTCTTTTCTTTAAGAAGGGATCCTTCCAGATATTGTATAATTCCGTGTAAGCCTCGAGCAGATGAATCGAAGAATTCTGATCTTTGTAGCCGAGCTCAACCGCGTCATCCGCTGTTGTTTTATAATCACTGTTTTTATCGAACGGCATGCCTTCTCTGGTAAGAAATTGGAAATAGCCTTTATGCTCATTGTCGTAAGCATGGTTTTCGATCCAGTTGAAGGCGATTTTAGCGAAGTTCAGAGCTCGTTTATTTTGGTTCATTGCATACAATGCGGCTAATCCGTATACAGCGAACGCTTGTCCGTACGTTCTCTTTTCATCTTTAAATCCCAGGTAATCGGTAAAGCCGCCTCTATAATTTCGCATCTGGTAGAAGCCGCCGAATTTTTCATCCCACATTTTATTCATTAAAAAGTCCAGACCGTGTTCGGCGGAAGAGAAGTATGAATCATTATCAAAAAAGGATGCGGCTTTCGCAGCCGTCCAGATATGTCTTGCCTGAGTCACGATCATCTTGGGACCCGCTGGATCTATTTTCCAATCGTGCGAGATATTTGTATAATAACCGCCGTTATCCTCATCCGCGGTGAGCGGGTACCATTTGTCAAGAAGATTTTTTCCCGCCGCGTTGTAAAGCTCGTTCAGCAGGTCCTGCTCTCCGGATATTTGTTTTATCGCCGTTTGCTTCATCGGCATTCTCGTCCCCTGTAATTTTTTGATTTTATACTTCAAATTATGTGCTAATTATTTTAAGTGAATAGAAGAGTTTTTCTTCTAATTATATTATAATTATGATATAATCTTATTAAAATGATAAAATCTTCCGAAGATAACCAAGTTGTAAACTTGTCCGATCTGGCTTCTTATCTCAGGAAATAGTTAGATTTTTATTCAGTCTTTCCACAAGGGTTCCGGGGCCGCATACGGCATAATCTTTGTTCATTTGATGGTGATCTTAATTATCTTATTCTAATGAATATTTTTTGATGGATGGCTTTCTAACCTAAACCGAAAACATCTATCGAGGGTCGCGTATGAAAAAAGCAGCACTGATTTTCTTTTCTCTCTTCAGTGTTTTATTAATGCAGTGCGGAACAACGAGTCAGTTTGAGAATTTTGTAACGGCGGATAAAGACAAACTGATGGAAGGGAAGCAGCAGCTGCGCTTCGTTTCCTTCAACATTCCCAACCTGAATTTAATAGAAGATTATTTCCCGTTTAAAGCTTCCAGCCCGTGGCGGCTTCCTACCGAATTTGAAATTAGAGACGCGCTAAAGACAATAAAGGAATCCGGGGGAAGAGTTACCAGGATGTACGTGCTTTCGGTCAGGCGGAAAGGCGAGCCGAAAGGAATTATAAGATACATTGAGGGACCGGGCCAATTTAACGAGAAAGCTTTCAGAGCTCTCGATAAAATTCTACAGATAGCAAATGAAGAAGGCGTAAGATTGATAATTCCGTTTGTAGATAATTGGTGGTGGTGGGGCGGACCCGCGGAATACGCCGCTTTCAGAAATAAAACCGCAAAGGAATTCTGGACCGATCCGGAATTAATCGCGGATTTTAAGCAAACCATAAATTTTGTCCTGAATAGAAAAAATACTTATACGGGAGTTTTATATAAGGACGATAAATCCGTGCTCGGTTGGGAGACCGGCAACGAGCTGGAGGCTCCTATGTCGTGGCAGGATTCAATCGCATCCTACATAAAAAGCATCGACAAAAATCATCTCGTTTTACTCGGTACGCACGCTCAGATACTAAGCGAAAAGGCCGTCACCGATTCCAACTTCGACGTTCTCTCTACGCATTATTACAGTCCGATACATGATGCTACAAAGAACATCATCTACAACAGAAAACTTACAGAGGGAAAGAAGCCATACTTTGTAGGCGAGTTCGGCTATAAAAATTTGAAAGACGTAAACGCGATTGTCGATACCGCGGTGAACCAGGGCCTGGCGGGAATTATGATCTGGAGCCTGAGGTTTCACTCAAGGGACGGAGGATTTTATCAGCATGGGGAAGGATACGGGGTTGGTTCGTACAGGTTCCCGGGATTTGAGTCGGGAGAATCGTATCACGAAAAGGAAGCCATAAATATAATCAGAAAAAACGCGTATAGAATTAACAACGAACCTGAACCTCCGCTCTCTATTCCCGATTCTCCTCATCTTCTAAATATAAAAGACGCATTCGATATTTCCGTGGCAGGGCTCCGTCGGTGCGGATGATTATTCAATACAAAGGCGCGAAGCAGGCTCGGATAACTGGGAAACGATAGCAAATAATGTCAGCGATGCTAATGTCGTTTTCCGTCCTTTGTTTGCGGATACCTCCGCCGCGCTGGGGCATTCTTATTATTACAGAGTTACCGCGGAAAACGGATCGGGAATTTCGGCACCTTCAAATGAAGTTGGACCGGTAGAAGTAAATTATAAAAAATTTGTCGATGAGATGAACGATTCCTCTCTTATATTTAAATTATACGGAACCTTAAGCTTCCAGGGATACAAAGATGTTTATAAGGCGAAGGAAGACAACAGCCGGCTCGCGGGCGAAAAGGATGCATTTGTTGTTTACCGTCTCCCCGACGACATCGATTCAATAAAGGTTGAAGCGTATTTAACAATATCGCAATGCGGACTCGATTTTCTCGCCTCCGATTCGCTCGGCAGTTTAAAACCTCTTGCCGCAAAAGTAGAGACGTTTCCGCCTTATAAGAATTTTTACGGATTCTTTACGCCGGCTTTATATACCTGCGGCGAGATACCTCCCGGAAGCAGGTATTTAAAAATTAAATATAACGACGCGGCGCAGATCGGCAGGGTTGAAATTATATACTCAAAAATACAGAAACCCGATCCCGATATTGTTACATTGCCGTGAATGATTCCAACAAACCGAAAGGAAATTATGAAAGTATTAATAATGCTGCTCATCTTTTCGTCTTTTATTATTCCCGACAACAAAAATAAAACCAAACTCGAACTGCCTGCCGTATTTTCCGACAATATGGTTCTCCAGAGAAATACGGAAGCGGCCGTGTGGGGAAAATCGGATCCGGGTGCGAAGATAATTGTACTCGGCACATGGGGTGCGGAAGCCGAAACTACAGCGGGAGACGATGGTCTTTGGAGCGTTAAAATAAAAACTCTCCAGGCCGGCGGCCCTTATGATCTGAAAATTGTCGCGGACGATTCAGTTGTAATGTTTTCGAACGTTATGCTCGGAGAAGTATGGCTGTGCTCGGGACAGTCGAATATGGAGATGCCCCTTGAAGGCTGGCCCGGCAATCCAATCAAAAATTCGGCTGAAGAAATTAAGAATGCCGACTATCCCGATATAAGATTATTTACCGTTGCGCGAAAGGTCTCCGATGAACCCGATTTTAACTGCAAAGGAAGCTGGAGCGAATGTAATCCTACGACCGCCGCTACGTTCAGCGCCACGGCTTATTTCTTCGGCAGAAGATTGTACAAGGAACTTAAGGTTCCGATAGGATTGATTCACTCGAGCTGGGGAGGTACGAGAATTCAGCCCTGGATAAGCGGGAAATTTCTCGAACAGCTTCCGGACTATAAATCATATGTCGACTCAGTTGTAAAGATGAGAGGCGAGATCCGCAAACTGTACGCGTGGATTTATAGTCACCCTGTTGTTGACGTCAGTAAGAAAAAAGAAGCCGTGAGATGGAAAGATCTTGAATTCGGCGATAAAGAATGTGCAAAGACAGACTTTGACGACAGTAAGTGGGAAAGCATGAAGCTCCCTACGCTGTGGGAGAACGCGGAAATCGGCACCTTCGACGGGGCGGTCTGGTTCAGAAGGAAAGTTGAAATTCCCGCAAGCTGGGTAGGAAAAGATCTGAAGCTGAACCTCGGACCGATTGACGATATGGACCGCTCTTACGTTAACGGTACTCTTGTCGGTGCCACGGAAGTAACAGGTTACTATGCTACTCCAAGGATATATAAAGTTCCGAAAAAATTGGTTAAAGGTACCGCATTAACAATTGCAGTAAGAGTCGTAGATAACCAGGGCGGCGGCGGACTTTGGGGGAACGGGGTTAAAATGATGATTCATCCCGCGGAAGGAGCCGACACCAGCCAAAGCGTTTCATTAGCCGGCGACTGGAAATTCTTGCCTTCGGCGGAATACATGGACGGAAAATTTTATATCTATAATGTTAAAGACCGAGAGTTTAATTCGCGCCCGAAACCCGGCATTGAAGTGGGTCCCGACTCGCCTACCATGATTTTCAACGGAATGATAGCGCCGTTGGAACCTTACGGAATTAAAGGTGCAATCTGGTACCAGGGCGAATCCAATTCCAATACGCCGAAAGACTACAATAATTATCATACTTTATTTTCCCTGATGATTAAAAACTGGCGGTCGGATTGGCATGAAGGCGACTTCCCGTTCTACTACGTTCAGATAGCGCCTTTCAATTACGGAGAGACCTCGCATTCGCAGATGGTTCGCTACGCCCAGTTCCAGACGCTGTCGGTGCCGAATACAGGCATGGCCGTTACTCTTGATATCGGCGGCGATATAAATATTATTCATCCGCCGAATAAGCAGGAAGTAGGAAGGAGACTCGCGCTCTGGGCGATCGCTAAAAATTACGGCAAGGATGTAAAGTATTCCGGCCCGCTTTATGATAAGATGAAAGTCGAAGACGGAAAAGCTATACTATCGTTTAAATACGCGGACGACGGACTGGTGCTGAAGAAAATCGGCGGTAAAACAAATTTCCAAATCGCAGGTACCGATAAGAAATTTGTAGATGCCGAAGTGAAAGTGGACGGCGATAAATTAATTGTATACAGCGATGCGGTTAAAGATCCCGCCGCGGTAAGATACGCGTGGAGCAACACAGCGGAAGGAACGCTGTTCAATAAGGAAGGATTGCCGGCATCGACGTTTAAGACCGACGATTGGGGAGAGTAGGGAGATGCATGGATGCATGTATGGAATGAATGCATGCATCCATCAAAAGCGCCGTAGGAATTTGATTTATCAGATTCTTTTGCAAGTCAATGCATGGATGCATGTACGGCATGATTGCATGCATCCATCAAAAGGGCCGTAGGAATTTGATTTATCAAATTCAAGATATAAGATATATTTAATCGTTCACGAGAAAAGCAAGAACTGCATAATTGAATTCCTACGGAGTTAGAAGAACTTTTTATCATTGGAAATAATGTAGGAATTTGATTTATCAAATTCTTTTAGAATCAGTGCATATGTGAATGATTGAGTGCATTCATGCTTCTATTTTTATTATAAGGAATTTAAAATGAAGAAATCGCATTTCTCCATTCTGTTTGTATTTGCCTGCGTAATTTTTTACTCGCACAGTATTTTACCTCAAGTCGCGAAAAAGGATTCCGCCGCTCATCATTACTGGTGGGATGCAAGGTTTGCAGGCGCTCCCTTCATGTACAAAGAAGCAAAAGCTCTTCCGTTAATAAAAGTGGATGGCAGCAGGTTTGTCGATGAAAAAGGTGATACTCTTTTCTTCCACGGACTCGCAATTGCCGATCCCGATAAGATAGAACACCAGGGACACTGGAATAAAAAATTGTTCGAGAAAGTAAAAGAACTCAATACGATGATAGTGAGAATTCCCGTTCATCCTATCTCCTGGCGGACTAGAACGCCGATCAAATACCTTAAGCTGCTCGATCAGGCTGTTGAATGGTGTACAGAACTCGGGATGTATGTTGATATCGACTGGCATTCGATCGGCAATCTTGAAATGGATCTTTACCAGGATCCGATGTACGTAACTTCGCTTCCGGAGACTTATAACTTCTGGCGCACGATCGCGAGTCATTTCCGAGGCGTAAACACAATCGCCTTCTATGAAATATTTAACGAACCTACGGATTACCGCGGTCAGCTTGGAAGCGTCACGTGGGAAGGGTGGAAGAAGATAAACGAGAACATCATCAAACTTATCCGCGCTTACGATCCCGATAAGATTCCTCTCGTTGCCGGGTTTGACTGGGCGTACGATCTAACACCTTTAAATTATTCTCCTATCGATGCCGAAGGAATCGGCTACGTGGTTCACCCTTATCCTCATAAACGTACGCCGCCATACGAGCCGAAGTGGGAAGAGGATTTCGGGTTCGCGGCGGATAAATATCCAGTTTTAGCAACGGAGTTGGGTTTTACATTACCGAGCGATTCGGCCAATATTGAGTACGGAAAGACCATCATCAAATATTTTAAGAAAAAGGGAATAAGCTGGATATGGTGGGTCTACGATCCGCAGTGGGAACCGGCAATGTTTAAATCGTGGAAGAATTTTGATCTTACGGTTAACGGGCAGTTTTACAAAGATGCCGCGGAAGGTAAATTTACCGAGATTGATTCGACGAATTCAAAATAAAATTAGCAGGCCGAAATTCGATAATTATAATAATTTTTTAAATTCTTCGATTGTCAGTCCGGCATCTCTAATGATACCGGCCATTGTAAATGAATTGATAGGATTTGATCGAGGGATAATAATAATTCGTTTGCCGTCTGTCATTGCAATATGTTTCCCCTGCCGTGCTATATAAAAGCCTGCCTTCTTAAATGCCTGGATAGCTTTCTGATGATTAACGCCCGGCAATTTAGGCATTACTTACCCAACTTCAACATATCGTGTTCTCGTACCTCTGTTTAGGGATTTAACAGTATCCAGGTATAATTTTATGGCATCTTTAATATTTTCCAGGGCCTCTTTTTCAGTCTTGCCCTGCGACCAACATCCGGGTAGTCCGGGAACCCAAATTGAATAGCCTTCGTCGCTTTTCTTTATACTGACCTTGTATTTCAAGTTTAATCCTTCTTTGGGGTGATAAATAATATCGCAAAAAAAATAATTATTCTATGCAGAAATTGCAAATAACTTATTTTGTCCCGTTTGACAAATTTATGACCATTTCTTTTTTCATTTCTGTTATCAATTCGATAAAATATTATTAAAAAAATAAGAATACATGTGCACTATTCTTCATTTTTTTAATACCCGCTAAAAGACTTCCATTGGCAAGGTTATTGCCTCTTTACAATTGTTTGTACCTCGTACCCGGCCGGGTTTTAATCTTATTCGGATGAGGGAAAATTTATAAAGAGAATTCTCTTAAGAGGAATTCATGAATGGGAAATTCGGGCTCTTATTAATTGTAATTTTATTGTACAACTCTATGGCTGCATACGGTCAATCAAAAGCGGGGACTAAAGGCCTGCATATAAATAAATCGGGATATTACTCGATGCAGAGCCTCGACGTAATGGTGTTCGATGACTTTTATCCCGAGGGTCATCAGGGCGGACTTACTATCGTTCAGTTCGGAAAAAGAGTGGCGGCTAACGGCGACGTGAGGATCGATCCTACACCCGGACAATGGGCGCCCGTGCCGAAGGTAGGAGAAAGAATCGTAGACACCGCACACGGTATAATTACTACAAGTCTTCAGTATCCGGACTCCAGCAAGGACCGCAAAGGTTTCAATCCTATCATCTATCCGAAATTAAATTTTAAGTATACAGTAAAGACTGAAGCCGTCGGTAACAGCATTAAACTGACCGTCGATCTTGAGAAGCCTCTGCCTAAAAAGTGGGCGGACAAAGTAGGGTTTAACCTCGAGCTTTTCCCGGGAGAATATTTCGGCGAGCATTATTCGATGGACGGGAAGACCGGAATTTTTCCGAGACAGGCGAACAGTGAGATGAAAACCGATGATGAAGGCAGACTTCAGGCCGTTCCTATGGCTGAGGGAAAACAGCTGATCATTGCGCAGGGAAGTAAAGAAAAGGAAATTAAATTCCTCAGCAAGAAAAACAAACTGCAGCTGCTCGACGGCAGAGGGCTGTACAATAACGGCTGGTTTGTTCTTCGCTCAACAATTCCCGCCGGCGCCGTTAAAAATGCGGTCGAGTGGATCATCACACCAAAGACTGACACAAGCTGGAGGTACAAACCTGTTATCCAGGTTTCGCAGGTCGGCTATCATCCGAAGCAGGTAAAGTTTGCGGTAATTGAACTCGATAAGCTTACAAAGAATTTTAAACCGGTCCGGTTAATTAGGATCGGTGAAGATTCATCGTACGTTGTTAAGGAGGATGATAATCCCGAACCATGGGGAGACTTTCTGCGATACAAGTACATCAGATTCGATTTCAGCAGTATTAGAAAAGAAGGATTATATAAGATTAAGTACGGCGATCTGGAATCGCATTCTTTTGAGATTAAGAACAACGTTTACGGTGAGAACGTCTGGCAGCCTACCTTAGAATATTTTCTGCCGGTGCAGATGTGCCACATGAAGGTGGAGGACAGGTACCGCGTATGGCACGGACTATGTCATTTCGACGACGCGCGCATGGCGCCGGTAAATCATAATCACTTCGACGGATATTTCCAGCACGGCTCCACTTTAACAAAATACAAATCCGGTGAGCACGTGCCCGGACTTAACCGGGGCGGCTGGCATGATGCCGGCGATTATGATCTCAGAATAGAGTCTCAGGCAGGGACTGTGTACAAGCTTTCCCTCGCCTACGAATTTTTTAAGATTGATTTCGACCAGACATCGATTGACGAAAAAAACCTACTTGTTCAGATACATAAACCTGACGGTAAGCCGGACGTGCTTCAGCAGATTGAGCACGGACTTTTGACTATCGTCGGCGGATACGAATCTTTAGGGAGGTTGTACCGCGGAATAATTTGTCCGACTCTCGAGCAGTACACGCTTCTCGGCGACGCTTCAAATATGACCGACAATTTAGTGTACAATAAAAAAGAAAAGGATCCTGTCCTTCATAAGGCTTTGCCCGAAGACGACAGGTGGGTCTTCACGGAAGTTAATCCGCAGAGAGAACTTTACGTTGCTTCGGTGTTGGCTGCAGCTTATAGAGTGATGAAAGATTTCAATCCCGTTATTGCGAAGAAGAGTCTGAAAATAGCGGAGAAAATTTACAAGGATGATTCGGCTGCTAGCGCAAAGGATAAAGTGAACGCCGCCGCCGAGCTGTATCTTTCTACATCAAAAAAATCTTACGCCGAGTTTCTGCTCGATCATCAAGATCTGATAGCGAAGAACGTTGTCGGCTACGCGATTGTGCTGGGAAGAATAACTGAGAAACTAAATGATGAAAGTTTCACCGCAAAAATTAAAAAAGCGGTTAAAGAAGAGTTTAATAAAATAGCGGAACAGCAGAGGGAAAATCCGTACGGCGTTCCCTACAAGCCTTATATCTGGGGCGCGGGATGGGGCATACAGGCGTTCGGCGTGGATCAGCTTTTTCTGCACATAGGATTTCCGGAGATTTTTAAATCGGAATATGTTTTCAACGCATTGAACTTTATCCTGGGAGTTCATCCGGGCGAGAATAACGCCTCGTTTGCTTCCGGCGTCGGAGCGCATTCTTTAACAGTGGCGTACGGGGTAAACAGGGCCGACTGGTCGTACATACCCGGCGGAGTGGGAAGCGGCACCGCGTTAATACGTCCCAATCTTCCCGAGCTTAAAACATGGCCGTACTTCTGGCAGCAGACTGAGTACGTTATGGGAGGGGGCGCAACCGATTATATGCTGCTGGCGATAGCGGCGGATAAACTTTTGAACAAGTGAGCATTTATTAGTGGAGTGATGGGGTGATGAATAATGGAGTGATGGAGTAAAGGAATAATGGAGTGATGGAATGGTGGAGTAAAGGAATGATGGGAAGATAATTTTGAAGAATCACCAAATTTAACTCATCCAATACTCCACTACTCCATTATTCCATATATAATAATTATCGTAACCCAAGATTAAAATAACATGTCTAACAATTTAAAATCATTATCATTCCTAATCCCCTTCTTCGCGCTGCCGCTTATTTTATCGTTCGAGCCGGGCGTCAATTCGAATCACAATAATGAACAATATAAAAACTCAGACAGCGAGAAAATAATTAAGGAGATGAAAAACGATCTCGAAACTTTATATCATCTCTGGTACCCGCTTTGTATAGATACGGTCGACGGAGGATACTACAGCGACATAAACAACAAATGGCAGCTCGACGGGCGTCAGAATAAAATGATCGTGACGCAGGCGCGGCATGTCTGGTCTGCCGCGGAGGCCGCTGTGTTTTACGACGTGAAACGCCCCTTTTATAATATCGCCGAACACGGGCGCAAATTCCTGAATGACGTAATGCGCGATAAAAAATACGGCGGTTATTACAATCTGGTTACGAGGGAAGGCAAGCCGATTGAAGAAAACGGGGAGCTGATTAAGCAGGCGTACGGAAACGCGTATGTAATATTCGGGTTTGCCGCATACTATAAAGCATTCGGCGATACGTCGGCATTGAATCTTGCCATAGATAACTTCAACTGGCTCGAGAAGAACAGCTACGATCCGAAGTACGGCGGCTATTTCCAGTTTATGGCCCGAGACGGGAAGCCTTATAAGGAAGGATACAATAATGTTCCGCCGAAAGATCAGAACAGCATGATTCATCTTCTTGAAGCGTATACGGAACTGTATAAAGTCTGGCCGGACGCAAAGCTTAAAGTGAGGCTGAACTCTCTTCTTCATCTAGTAAGAGATACCGTCGTGGGAAATAAAAAGTACATGACTTTATTCTTCAGGAGAGACTGGACGCCGATCTCTTACCGCGACTCGAGCGAGGAGAGCAGAAGAAGAAATATCGAGTACGATCATATTTCGTTCGGACACGATGTTGAGACGGCATATTTAATGCTGGATGCATCGCACGCGCTCGGAATTGAAAACGACACTACAACATTAAGAATCGCAAAAGAACTGGATGATTTCGCTCTCGAGAACGGCTGGGACAAAACTCACGGCGGAATTTACGACGGCGGGTATATCTTCAAAGGGGAAAAGAACGTGAAGATTGTCTTATATACTAAGCAGTGGTGGAGCCAGGTAGAAGCTCTAAATTCATTTCTTATGATGTCGAGATTGTATCCGAACGACAAGCATAATTACTACGACAAATTTTTAGCTCAGTGGGAATATATTAAAACTTATCTGCTCGATAACAAATACGGCGGCTGGTACTGGAACAGCATCGACACAGACCCGAAATCCGTCGATTCCCCGAAGGCAACTATATGGAAGGCGAACTACCACACCAGCAGAGGATTGATCAACTGCATAAATCAATTGGAAGAAATTAAAGATAAGGGAATGTAATAATTAATCGGTACCGGTAAACGATGCGGTTTCCATAAACATCATGAGAGTTAATAAATAGAAAATGATATTCCGGAGAGAGAATAATGCATTTTAATAAATCGCTGCTTTGTACTTTAGCGGCAGCATTGCTCATCACTTTGCCTGCGCGCGGACAAATTAACGACAGCGTTGATTTAAAAGAGATAAAACATTTTCCGCCCGTAAACGAGAATGCCACGCCTGAAGCCAGACAGCTTCTTGATTATCTATATTCGATCAGCGGTAAAAAAATAATTGCCGGACATCAAAACTATGTCGGACGATTCGATACTTATCCCGAACGCGTAAAAGAGCTCACCGGAAAGCTCCCCGAGATATGGGGATGCGACTTCATCAATTATTATATGAACGGGAATCCCGAAGCGATTGTAAAAGAAGCGTATAAGAAGTATCAAGAAGGCTACATTATTACGATGATGTGGCATCAGGGCCGGCCGCTCGACGATCCTCCTTTCGGATGGAAGGAAAGCATACAGAATAAGCTGAACGCTGAACAATGGAAGGAACTTACTACTCCCGGCACACCGCTTTATAATAAATGGCTGCGGATGGTGGATACGGTAGCGACTTATTTAAAGGCACTTCAAATATTAGGCGTTCCTGTTTTGTGGAGACCTTACCACGAGATGAACGGTATCTGGTTCTGGTGGGGAAACAAAAAGGGGAAAGACGGATTCGTGAAGCTGTGGAAGATGATGTACGACAGATACGTGAACCATTTTAAGCTTAATAATTTGATCTGGGTATGGGACGCTAACTCGCCGCGCGATCTAAAGAACGACGAAGCATACGCATTCAAGGAATTCTTTCCCGGCCTGAACTATGTTGATGTTCTGGCTACCGACGTTTATCACTACGATTACAAACAAAGCGCATACGACGATCTTGTGAAACTGAGCGGAGGCAAGCCGGTGGCATTGGGTGAAGTCGGTTCCGTCCCTTCTCCTGAAATACTAAAGGCCCAGCCGAAGTGGACGTGGTTTATGATCTGGGGCGACTGGGTTAACTCGCACAACACTCCTAAAGAAATAGAGGACCTTTATAACTATCCCGGAGTTTTAACACATAAGGATTTTATTAAAGATGAAAAATAAAATTGACGGCGGGATATTAATGAGAGCATTTAAAATCGTACTTCCGATCTTCTTATTTATAATGACGGTGCTCCCCGCCGCATTATCAGCACAGGGGAAAAACGCGGGAAGAGATAAGAACGATGTAAACTGGTTCCCTGTTACAGAGAAAAGAGTAGCCTATGTTCCCGTGCTTTTAAGTTACGATAACACCGGCGGCGAAGTTTACGCGAAATTTTATTTCGATATGCGGGCACTGCCGGCCGATCTTATCCAGTATGGAACTCTTCTCTCAAAGCTTGCGGGAAATATGAATACAGAAAAATATTCTTTAACCGATCTGAAGAAAGCTTTGCATGACAATTCAGACGAGAACGGGATTAACATTACATCTTTCTTAAAAGATAACGAAGACATAAATTTAATTCCCAAGCTGGTTATCTCTGTAAACTTGAAATACGAAAAGATAGACACTGTGTTTTCATTATTGGGCAAGATACTTACCAAAACAAATTATTCCGATAAGGAAAGAATAGAAGAAATCTTAGCCGGCGAAAAAGCGAGACTTGAAAACGAAATAAAAAATAATGCGGCCAAATATACCACAATTAGGCTTTCTTCCTATTTCAGCAGAGAAGGAACTTTCAAAGATTTGACACAGGGAATCGGGTATTATAAGTTCGTCACCGGACTTTTAAAAAACTTCGATTCTAAGTACGACGTTATTCTTCAAAATATACTAAACGCCGCGCGGCTTGTGTTCAATAAAAATAATATGATTGTCTCGGCCTCCCTGGAAAAATCTTCTTTGCCCGTGTATTTAAAAAATGTGGAGATACTCGCTAATACTTTTCCATACAGCTACTATGGAAGAAACGTGAATTATTTCTCGTGGGACTTTACTCCGGGTAAAAAGAACGAAGGATTTTCGATCAGCGCGCAGAACGGATTTATTGCAGCCGGTTATAACTTTAAAAAACTCGGATACCTCAGTGGCGGAAGTGCAGCCGTACTAAATAAAATTCTCTCTTCGAAGTTTCGGCAAAATAACTCCGGCCTCATAATAAATCTATCCCAGTCGGGTGAGGCGGTTTTCGTTAAGATTCTCGATTCCGGTGAGGCGGATTTCAGTGCTGTCCCGGATTTCGTCGGAAAGTTTGAAGCTTCTCCTTCCGAAATGAAAAAATATATTGAAGCGGCTTTAGACGATATGAATAAGAAACTTACCCCGGTCGAAAAGCGCGACGAAGCGGTGAAATATTTTTTTGAAGATATTACCCTTGGTGATCTCATTAAACTTCATAAAGAAATTTTATCTGTTACGGCGAAAGATATTAGAATGCTGAAGCCGCTTGTTGAAGAAGTCCTTTCGCAGAAAGCTGTGTGTGCTGTCGGAAGTGCTGAGAAGATAAATTCCCGCCGGGAAGAATTTAAAACCATCAAGGCATTGAATCCTTAAACAAAAGAAATTAATTGAGGAAAGTTTAATGAAAAGAAAATTTGGTGCAATAAATTCTGTCTATAAGACAATTATTATGACCCTTGCGGTCTTGATACTTTCGACCGCCGGCGCTTTTGCCCAGAAATTCGATTCTTTGGCGCTCACGCCCCCGATGGGCTGGAACAGCTGGAATAAATTCGGTCACGACATTAATGAAAATTTAATCCGCGAAACAGCCGACGCCATGGTAAGCTCCGGTATGAAGGACGCCGGATATATTTACATTAACATCGACGACTGCTGGCAGGGGAATCGCGACAGCCTGGGTTTTATTCACCCGGACACTGCAAAGTTTCCTTCGGGAATGAAAGCACTAGCTGATTACGTGCACTCAAAGGGATTAAAACTGGGCATTTATTCGGATGCAGGCGATAAAACCTGCGGCGGATATCCTGCCAGCAGAGGACACGAATACCAGGACGCGATTACTTATGCGCAGTGGGGTATCGATTATCTGAAATATGATTGGTGCAATACCGACGGACTTAACGCCGTCGGTGCATACACGACTATGAGGAACGCACTCTACGCGGCCGGGAGACCGATCGCCTTCAGCATATGCGAGTGGGGAACAAACAAGCCGTGGGAGTGGGCTGAAAACGTGGGAAATCTGTGGCGCACTACCGGCGATATTTATCCCTGCTTCGACTGCAGGATAGACCACGGAACGTGGTTCCAATACGGTGCGATGCAGATACTCGATATGCAGAAAGGCTTGAGGAAATACGCGGGACCGGGACACTGGAACGATCCCGACATGCTGGAGGTCGGCAACGGCATGACCCGCAATGAAGACAGGGCGCACTTCTCTATGTGGTGCATGCTTGCCGCTCCGCTTATTGCCGGAAACGATATCCGGAATATGAAAAAAGAAACTGCGGAAATATTAATGAACAAAGACGTAATAGCCGTCGATCAGGATTCACTCGGTATCGAAGCTTTCAAATATTCTTCGAGAGACAGCGTTGATTTTTGGTTCAAGCCTCTCGAGAAAGGGGACTGGGCAATGTGCGTACTGAACAGAAGCGTCGAACCGAAAAACATTTTATTCAACTGGAATAATGAATTAGTCGCAGACAATCTTTCCGGAAGAAAAACAATGTTCTCGGGTACGGACTATTCATTATTCAATCTGTGGACAAAAAAAGAGGAGGGGAATACCGGCAAACCTTTGAAAGCAAAAGTACCCGGGCACGACGTACTGATGCTTCGGTTAATAAAACAATAATGATTCTTTTGCGCTCGCATCAATCAAAGTTTTACCGCTTGCTTAAAATAAATTCACGACAGTACGGTAAATTTTTCGATGAAATCACAGTCGTTAGGTTAAACGTAAAACGTATCTTTATCGGTAGTAAATAATTTCGCGGTAATTAATTACCGGTTTATCTTATTGATAATTTTTATCAAAAAGATAAGATGAATATTTGAAAAACGACCCGAAAATTTCGGTTAATCTTAAAAAATTAAGCTTAACAACAACACGGATTTTGGCATTATTTGTGTTAAATATGATTATCCTGTGGTAAATAGAAATGTTATGCTGCTTTCATGTTTTTATAAATAAGGGAATTGGTTTCCGGCATTTTAAATATTTAATGATCTCCGGACGTTTCTTAATATGAACGTGAAAGTCGTATTTATATTTTATTTTTCTTCTTGTACCGAATACACTCAATGCATTTTCCGAAAGAAAAAAATTATTATTTCCTGATCCGTAATAAGGAAAAATTGAGAAATTCCTATTAATAATTATGAAACTAAAAATCTTTACCAACTATCCGGGCACAAGAGCCTCAAATCGTATTGAAATTTACAATTCCGAAGGATCCAGCGGATTCAGATACGGAGAAGTACGGAAGACTTTCTGTCAGCCTGCATTTCCGGAACTCATTTATGAAAATTCCGCAGTAGGTTCGGAACAATCAGATAATAGTAATTATGAAAAGTACTCTTCGGATACCGATTACAAATTCGACTATAACATTCCAAATAATCTCAATTTATCCTCCGAAATAAGATACAAAATATCGAAAGAAATATTGTTCCCTATTAATGTTTATAACAACCTTGGACATAAAACAGCTGCGCTTGTGAATGAACCGCAGAATATGCGGACAAACGCCGTGGAATTCAAAACTGTCGAAAAAGCATCGGCGGTTTTATAAATTCTCTTAGAATGATTCTTTTAAAATGGTGAGCGAAACAGAAAATACAGCCATTTAAGACTCGTTAAACCGAGATTAAAACGTCTTTAGATTTGTGAAATCATACATCTTGAAAATTATAAGAAGAAACTGTCTCAAACAAAATAAACCGGGAGAAGGTATATGAGATACCGTTGTTACAAATTTTTAAAAATATTTCTGGTGTTCTTTTCAATCATTCTTTTTCTTCCCTTAAATGTTCTAAACGCTCAGGGCGTAGGAACTATTAGAGGGAAAGTATACGATAAAGAATCTAAAGAGCCGCTAATCGGTGCAAATTTAATTATTAAGGGAACGAGTATAGGGGCTGCATCGGATATAAACGGCAACTACCAGATTTACGCCATCCCGGCCGGAAAACATGAATTAGAAATATCTTATATCGGCTACAATTCGATTAATATTGAAATTAACATCCCGGAAAACAAAGTGCTTCAGCAGGATTTTTACCTGGAACCGAAAGTGGTAACCGGACAGACAGTGGTAGTAACTGCCCAAGCCGAAGGACAGCTCTCGGCAATAAACCAGCAGCTGCAGTCCAATACCATTGAAAACGTAGTTTCTAAAGCTCGTATAAAAGAACTGCCGGATGTAAACGCGGCCGAATCAATTGGGCGTCTGCCCGGTGTTTCTATTCAGAGATCGGGCGGCGAGGCAAACAAAGTAGAAATCCGCGGACTGAATCCGAAGTACAGTCTTATAACCGTAAACGGTGTATCGATACCCGGAACCGGTTCAAACGATCGAAGCGTAGATCTTTCACTTATTTCATCAAACATGCTCGACGGTATTGTACTTAAAAAAGTGATTACCCCGGACATGGATGCCGACGTACTTGGCGGATCGGTTGATCTTAGATTAAAAGAGGCCCCCGAAGGTCTGAAAATTAATGCATCGGCACAAGGCGGTTACAATCAGCTGCAGAAATATTATAATAACTACAATTTTAATTTAAGCGCGAGTAACCGCTTCTTTAACGACCTCCTCGGAGTAATCGTAAACTTGAACGCGGATAATTATGACAGAAGCGCTGATAAATTACAGGCCAATTACACCGGTGCAGGCTCAAGTGCGGGCGTTACACAATTGGTCGCTCAAGAATTATTATTAAGAGAAGAAAAAATAAACAGAAAAAGATCCGGCGCCAGCCTGTTGATGGATTACATTATTCCCAACGGTAAAGTTACCGGAAACGGATTCTTTAACCAGCTTAATTGGAGCGGTCTTTATCATATAAATGATATGTGGACGCCAAATGCCGCCTATAATACTAACCGTCTTTTCTACCAGTTGGAACAAAACGGTGGTAAAACAAACATTTATACGAGCGCTTTGGCCATTCATCAGGATTTCAATTGGATTAAATACGATGCCGGTGTGTCCAGATCAGGTTCTTACAACAATACTCCTAACGATCGCGTATGGCAATTTGATCAGGAACAGGCGGGTTCCCTTCAACAGCAATTGGTCCGAATACGCAGCTGCAAGAAATTCCTAAAATGGCAGCTGTTGATACAAACCATACCTTATTGGCTAACGTTTATGTATACGGCACCAGGGTAATGGAAAACACCTCTTCGGCGCAATTGAATGTGCAGGTACCGGTTAATATTAGTAATCAATTAAACGGGTTCGTAAAAGCAGGCGCAAAATTCAGGTGGCTGACCCGCTCCAATAATCAAAATCAATACGGTGAAAACGGAATAAATTACGGCAGCGCAACCAGCGCTAATAAGCAGTTACTGGTAATTGACAGAAATTATCCGAGCTGGGGCGTTGATTCGCTTGCTAAAGTATACGGCGGGTTGCCTATAACGCCTTTCTTAGTGGACTATACGCGTGGAAATTTTCTCGGCGGCGATTATCCGCTGGGATTCATAATCAATCAATCAATGATGAATAATGTTACGGATGCGTTGAAGACATCCACTTCGTGGCTTAATTACTCATTGGGTACGTCAGGTTATGATTACAGCGGAATTGAAAATTACCAGGCCGGCTATGTTATGGGGCAGTTCAACGTAACGAAATACTTTACTATAATTCCCGGGGTTAGGTGGGAAGGAGAACACACGGTTTATCACGGTCAACGCTACAGGCAGAATACCGTAAGCAACCAGGAGTCCCCGCCGCTCGATTTTATGCAGCTTTCAACGGAGAGAAACAATTCATTCTGGCTCCCGATGGTAAATCTAATTTCCCAGCCTCTGAGCTGGCTGCAGATTAAACTTGCCAGAACGGAAACCCTGGCACATCCGGATTTCATCCAGTATGCCCCCATATCCAATATATCGTCGGATCAGAGTGCGATTAACGCGGCCAACACGCAGCTGAAAACCGCGAGAGCAACAAATTACGATGCGGCGGTCTCCGTATATAATAATTCAATCGGGTTGTTTTCGGTAAGCGGGTTTTATAAGAAAATAGACAATCTGATTTTTTACGCGAATTATAAACTTCAGCCCGGCTTAACTCCTCCACCGGAACTTAATATTCCGGCTTCATGGTATTCAAGCGGTTCCCCTCAGATAAACACGTATATGAACAATCCGAACCCGGCAAAGTATTACGGTATTGAGCTTGAGTGGCAGACGCATTTCTGGTATTTGCCGTCCGTGCTTCAAGGACTCGTTTTAAATATTAACTACACGCATATATACTCTGAAATGTATTTGAATTATGACAGCCTTGTTACGGTAATAAGCGGCAGGGCGCCCAGGTTCACTTATTCTTATTCCTATAAATCGGCAAAGATTAAAACCCGTATGCCCGACCAGCCGGCTAATATAGTGAACGTTACGCTGGGCTATGATCTCGGCGGTTTTTCCGCCAGACTTTCTTACTTGTACCAGGCGAATAAATTGACAGGCATCGGTTATTCGGGCGGATATCCTACTCCTGTATTCAGCTCATACACGGGGCAATACGAAAGATGGGATTTCTCTGTTCGACAGAAAATTACGCAGACTGTACAAATATTCGTTAACCTGAACAACATAAATGCAAGACCGGATAAAAACTACACCGGTTCCAAGTTAACCAATCCCCAGTACTTTGAATATTACGGCTTTACTATGGACCTTGGTGTTCGTTATGAATTGTAAGAGATTTTTAATCAATAAAACCGGTTATAAAAATTTAAGTCCTGTAATAATTATTAATACAAATAATATTCTAACAAACTTCGGGAGGATCAGCATGAAACTTAAGTACATGTTCACTTTTTTAGTGCTTTCGGCGCTTGTAGCTTGGTCGCCTCAGATCAATGCTCAAATATCCGGGCACAACTACACAGTTCAATGGGAACCGCTCCGGCTCAGGCCAGGTTCAGATTAATGCTCTGTATGACGCAGTTATGGGCGATACTGCTGCTGACGGTAGCAGGGCGGATGTGGACCGTGTTTATATTCTTTTAAAGGGAGGTGTTTACTGGAATACCGAGAAATTCAATAACAACGGATATCCATTAAGATTTGTCGGACAGACACCTGATCCAACAGATATTTACGGTAACCCTCCGACATTACAGATGGTTGCCAGGAGCGATGGTTCCGTTGTGGGAAAAATTCTTTCTGCTTACGGCGATGTTTATATGAAAAATATTTACATCATAGGATCCGATAACAACGGCGTTCAGACATACTATGAACCGATGTCATTCGACGGAAACAATTATCACGCGGCTTTCGACAGCTGTATTTTCGAACGTTCAAATTTTGCAATTACCGCGTGGACGGGTAAAGGATGGGATATTAAATTTACAAATTGTCAGTGGCTGAACATGGTTGAAAGACCTGTAACGCAGCAATGGACTGGCCGCGGCATTATGTTAAGCGCAGATCAGGATTCATGTATTATTGAAAATAATACTTTCGTGACTACCGGATGTTTTATCCTTCAACCTGAGGGAAGCGTGGAA
>CAWBBX010000029.1:0-9255 GCA_963787005.1 uncultured Bacteroidota bacterium | reverse complement strand
AAACCGTGACCGGAGCAGTGGAAGGTATACCGCCTTCGGAAACTACGACCATTCTTAAAGTAGATATTAATGGAAACATAAAGACAGATATAAATACTGCCGTTGCCACGCCCCATGCGCCGAGTGCCGGGTACATTCCGCCTCAGATATCCAATTTCCAGGCCAGCGGTCCGGGAACCGGTTCGGCTAAGTTGACTATCCTCGATCCGGACTCGATAAAAAATTATAATACTTACAGGATAGAGTTCAAAAATAATTCACCGTTCAATACCGATCCGAATCCTTACTATAGATTAATCGATTATTCGGCTAAGGATACTTTGGTGCCTTTTACAAAGCTTAATGGTAACAATGTTCAGACGCAAGTATTCGCGGGATTCAGCGTTGATATAAATAATGATACTATGATAGCCGTCGATCAGGAGAAGACCGGATGGAAAAAGGGCAATACAAATTACCGCACCGTTGTCGGATTCGATTCCCGCTACTCCGCTGCTTACCAAAGCAAAAGAGTAAACTTTCCGGCTGATTTCGAAGTAGATTTGACCGAAGCGGGAAAGGGAGACAGCACATACCCTGCGACAAGCTTTTCCAAGCCGATCGTTTCCAATATAATAGTGAAGGATCTTACCGATGGTATAGATCATATGAAGTTTATTTTCCAGGACAACGACAAGGACGGAATGTTTACCGCCGGAGACGCCATCTTCATTGTTGCCGGAGACTCAATTGATCATGTACCGACTAATTTCAGCAACCTTCATGTCGGCTGGTCCGTTACTCTTGAGATCGATACTACTATACCCGCGGACGCGCAGATAGCGCCGAAGCCCGGAGACGTTTTCAAGATAGTTACAACCAAACCGTTCCGTACCGGCGAGTATTATCAGTTTACTACTAATTCGGCTTATTTCGACAAGTCGAAATTCCAGAAGGATATAAACGACGTTGCCGTTGTTCCCAATCCCTATGCCGGCGCCGCTTCCTGGGAGCCTCTTACATCAGACATAGGAAGAGGCGAGAGGAGGGTGTACTTCATTCACCTTCCGGCGAAATGCACGATCCGCATTTATACTTTAAGCGGTAACCTTGTGCAGACGATCGAGCATAACTCTTCCTTATCCGACGGCCAAGAGCCCTGGAATCTGGTATCGAAAGACGGCATGTCCATCTCGTTCGGTGTCTACATATTCCAGGTAGACGCCCCGAATCTCGGAACGAAGATAGGACGATTTGCAATTATTAAGTAGCGGCTGGGTCCGCCAAATACATCAGTTTTGAGGAAACTATGAAGATGAAATATTTTACGATTATTTTCTTAACATTTACGATGTCATGCTCTCTAATGTTCGGCCAGACATCGGGACAAAATGTTTCCAAGGTTGGTACCACTGCCGCCACGTTTTTGGAAATCGGAGTCGGCGCCTCTGCTAACGGTATGGGAGGCGCTTTCGTCAGCGTTGCCAACGACGCGACCTCGCTTTACTGGAACGCTGCCGGTATAGCCGGGCTTAGTCAGAACGAAGTTTCAATTGTCCATACAAACTGGATAGCCGATACTAAGCTTGACTTTGCCGCACTTGTCATTCCCCTTGGTGAGCTCGGCAACCTGGGCTTCAGCTATACATCTCTTAACATGCCCGATATGAAGGTGCGTACCGTAGAGATGCCCGAAGGAACCGGCGAGTACTTCAGTGCGGGCGATCTTGCGCTTGGTATATCATACGCGAGAAGCTTAACCGAGAGATTCTCTATCGGTTTTACCGCAAAATATATTCAGGAGAATATCTGGCATATGAGCGCGACCGCTTTCGCCGTGGATGCCGGTACAATTTTCAGGACCGATCTGTTCGGCGGCATGGTAATCGGCGCTTCTATCAGCAATTTCGGGAGCCCGCTTAAGCTTTCGGGCTTAGACACCAGGACTTTCGAACGTGTTGATCCCACGAAACTCGGCTCCAACGACAGGATCCCATACAGTATCGACCTCGATTCGTGGAACCTCCCGCTGCTCTTCAGGATCGGTGTGTCTACTAGTCCGGTTAACACTGACGATTTTAAGTGGACCGTGTCAGCCGACGCTCTTCATCCAAACGATAATTACGAAAGCGTTAATGTGGGTACTGAATTTACTTATAAAGGATTTCTCTTTGTAAGAGGAGGGTACCAGTCTCTCTTTTTGAAGGATAAGGAAGGCGGCCTATCATTCGGTGTCGGTCTTAACTCTAAGATGCTGTTCAGCGAAAGCATCGTTAGATTCGATTACGCATACAGGGATTTCGGCCGGCTCAACGGTGTTCATTATTTCTCCGTTGGAATAAAATTTTAGTAATTTTATCTGAATATAGTAATAGAAATCGATGAATGGGAAACTTGCATATAAATATCCGGTCGATAGCGGCCTTTTTTTTACTATTAATTTTAATATATCCGCCGAAAGCGAGTGCGTCGGGGAAGTTGGACAGCACCGGCCGTATAGATGTTGAGCTTGCTGACAGCACGGCCGCGGGAGATTCGGTTATTGCAAGAGTGGGTGATAAAAAAATTACGGTTAGGGAATTTCTTAACAGCTACGAGTTCGGTCCTTCATTCGCCAAACGCGATAAAAACTCCAAGCAGGTTTATCTTAAATATATGATAAACGAGAAGCTCCTCGCTCTCGACGGCTACGCACGCGGATTTGCGGACTCATCTAGGGTGAAGGATTTTCTGTCGGCTATAAAAGGTGATCTGTCGACGGAACAGCTCTTCAGGCAGGATATACTTCCTCATATTAAAGTAACAACCAAAGAAATTGATAAGGCTATTAAAGAAAAGGGAATCTCCTACAACATCAATTGGTTATACGCGCCCGATAAGGATTCTCTCGAATATTTTGCTTCGCGCTTAAGTAAAGGTGTGTCTTTCGATTCTTTATTCGACCTTCAGTTGAACGATTCCACTTTCAAGGATGAACGTTCGATGAATATGGATAAGTTCAAGCTTAGAACCAAAAGTCCAATAGTCGCGCTTGTAATTGACAGTTTGAAGGTCGGCCAGGTATCAAAGGCGGTTAAGGCTCCGGACGGTTATTATATCTTTAAATTGGTAGACGAATGGAAGAACGTAATTACCACGGAAACTCAGAGGAACAAAGAAGCATACGATGCGGAGATGGTTCTCAAGCAGGGAAAGATGGACATGCTTTCCGGCCGCTATGTAAAAAAAATAATGATTGATCATAAACCGGTGATACAAGCCAGAGGATTTGACATCACCCGTTCATACATGGGTAACTTCACGTTGTCCGAAAAGGTTTATAAAGATTGGAACCTGGATAAAAGGATTGATCGGGAGAAGTCCCACTTCGATTCTGCCGGCGTAAAAAATATAGGGAGCATCCCTCTCGTTAAGCTTTCTAACGCAACTTTAACCATCGACGATTTCATTAGCTGGTATAAAATGAGAGATGAATACCTGAAATTCAACAAGACAAGCTTCAACGGTTACTCTGCTTCATTGGAGAATATGATCTGGCAGATGGTGAGGGACCATCTTCTCATAAAAAGAGCATACGACCGAGGACTGCAGAACACGCCGAAAGTAAAAGAGCAGACTAATTGGTGGAGGGATAAGATAGTTTACGCTGTGGTTAGAGACGATTTGGCAAACTCCGTAGGTCTAAATATCGAACTTCCGTCCGTTAACAAAACCAAAAACGGCGATAAAAGGCAGGAACTGATCGAAAAGATGTTCCGCAAGCTTCAGGAGCTGAAGAAGAATTATAAAGTAGTAGTTAATGAAAAAATACTTAAGCGCGTAGAAGTTAAAACTAGCGATAATCCCAGAGCAGTAGATTTTTACATAGTAAAGAAGGGCGGAACTTTCCCACACCCGGCTTATCCGTCGATAGATATGACCTGGGAAAAATGGCAATAATTAAACGGATCCGGTAAAAATATTTTAATGATAACTAATAATTTTAAAAGATATTTATTGTCTTACTATCCGTATCGGCGATGGCAATTAATTCATGCGGAGGTAATTCATCGAACAGGGATAATTCGTTACTCTACTGGTCGAGCAACAACACCCAGGAAATACAATTTGCCGATACGGTCGTCACCGCGTGGAACAGAGAGCATCCCGATAGGAAAGTTAAGACGCAGCCGGTTCCTGAAGGACAGTCGAGCGAAGAGATAATTCTCGCCGCGGTAGTAGGGAATACAACACCCGACATATATTCCAACATGTGGCAGGGAGACGTAGAAGATTACGCGAAGGCCGGAAAACTGGTGGCCTTGGATACGCTGAAAGGCTTTAACAGTTTTATCTATTCCCGCTGCGATAGTGCTGTTATCAAAGAGGTTACTTCTCAAGACGGACACATTTACCAGATACCCTGGAAGATAAACCCGATAATGATGATGTATAACAACAAAATGATGGACCAATTAGGCTATAACCAGCCTCCGCTAGATTACAGTGAGTATTTGAACGCGGCTTCAAAATTAAAAAGTATTAGTATGAAAGGAGACTACGTTAACAGATGGATAGGTTACACCGAAGTTATTGTAACCTGGTGGCAGAGATTATTTGATTTTTACCCGCTCTATCTTGCGGCATCGGGAGGAGCTCCGCTTGTAAAAGATAATAAAGCGGCATTTGACAACAAGTATGCTATCGAGGTATTTAATTTCCTGAGAAAATTATACCGCAATGATTATTTCGCGAAGGAGCGGCTTTCTGTTAAACAAGATATTTTCCTTTCAAGCGTCATCGCCACCCGGTTTACCGGTCCATGGGAAATTTCACACGCGAATAAATTTAAACCGAAGGGATTTAAATACGGTTTTACGCACATGCCGGTTCCCGACGATCATAAAGGACCGATTTATACTTACTGTGATCCGAAAAACGTAGTGATATTTAAAACATGTCCCAATCCTGAGCTGGCCTGGAGATTTGTTCGTTTTATGATGGATAAACAAAACGATCTGAAGCTTCTCCGGACAACAAACCAGCTTCCGAGAAGAAAAAATCTGGAGACCGATACAACTTTTTCAAATTATTTTGCAAATAATCCGAAGATGGTCGAATTCGCAAAACAGTCTAAATACGTTAAAGGAACCGATCCTGTTTCGAACCTTACTGAAGTGTTCGATATAATTTCGCAGGAGTATGAGGCGAGCGTTATTTACGGTAAGAAATCGTCTGAGGAGGCGCTTAAAGAAGCTGCAAAACAAGTAAACTTACTCTACTTGCAATAAAATTCGATGAAAAGCAAAAAATACATACCGTACATACTTGTATCCCCATACATAGCGCATTTCCTGCTGTTTGTGGCTTTCCCGGTTGTGTTTTCTGTTGTGCTTACATTTTACAAGTGGAACATTATTTCGTCTATGAAATATACCGGGCTGGCCAATTATATAAGATTGTTCCAGGATCATTTCTTCTTAAAATCGTTGTTAAATACGTGTATTTTTTTAGCAATCCATATTCCGCTTCAGATAATTATTGCACTGTTCCTGGCGGAAGTATTGAATCAGAAGATAAAGCTCAGAGGATTTTTCAGGGGGTCTTTTTTTCTGCCGGTAATCGTATCGGGTGTTGTGGTAACGATCCTATGGCAGCAGCTTTACGGATACGACACCGGGCTCTTCAACAGGATATTGACATTCATCGGCCTGGGCAAAGTTGGTTGGCTTGTCGACCCCACTATTGCCATGCCTTCAATCGCCATTATGGCCACGTGGAAAAATGTCGGCCTATACATAATATTATTTTTAGTCGGTCTGCAGACAGTGCCGAAGCATTATTACGAAGCGGCCGATATGGAGGGAGCGACGCGCTGGCAGAAGTTCTGGAACATTACACTGCCGATGATAAATCCCACAATATTTATGGTTGTAATTTTATCGACGATCGGCGGCTTCTCTCTGTTTATCGAACCGTATATAATGACTGGAGGCGGACCTTTAAACAGTACTCTTTCCGCAGTACTTTATATTTATAAGCAGGGCTTCTCCTATTATCACATGGGTTACGCCGCTACTCTCGGCCTGTTCTTCGCTATGTTGATTCTGGGTGTGGTTGCTATACAAAAAAAATATATAGAAAGAGAAGTATAGATGAAGAGGGTAATATTTTACATATTCCTTTCAATCGGAGCACTGATATTCCTTTATCCGTTCTTATGGATGGTGATCGCTTCTTTGTCGCCCGAAAACGAGATCGGCGGTTTAACCTTGCTCCCCACATCTCTTACATTCGGCAGCTACGCTCAAATGTTCTCGAAGATCCCCATTACCCGGGCATTTATAAACAGCGTCTTCGTATCGACCGCGGTTACTGCCGGAGTTTTGGTCTTCGGGTCGATGGTGGGTTATGCATTATCTAGGCTCGAATTTGTGGGCCGCAATCTCATTTTCTACATAATTATTTTTACAATGACCCTGCCTTTCCAGATTACTCTGATACCTCAGTACATAATTATGGTGAAGTTCGGATGGGTAGATACTTACTGGGCTTTGATAGTTCCGTATCTAATGAACGCGCTCGGGATCATTCTGTTTAGACAGTACTTTAAGACAATCCCACAGGATCTAATTGACGCCGCGAGGATTGACGGCTGCAATGATTTTCAGATCATATTCAGGATACTCTGGCCCAACTCTATACCGGCTATCGTTACGGTAGCCATACTGACTTTTATGACTTCATGGAACGACGTTCTGTGGCCTCTAATCGTTATCAGAAACGATCACTTGATGACGATGCCGCAGCTGGTAACTTTGTTCGCTGTGGGCGGAGCGGCCGAATCTCAGCTCGGCGTGAAACTGGCCGCGGCTACAATGCTGGCTGCGCCGATCATAATAGCATATTTATTCTTCCAGAAATATTTTATCCAAAGCATGGCATCAACAGGAATTAAGGAGTAAACCGATATTTTATGAATGTAACTCGACTAGATGAAAAATTTATAGCCGATCCTAAAAGAATTATTCTTCAGCATTTTAGTCCCGGCAGCGTTAAAAGGATTGATAATGTAATCGAAAGAATATCAAAGCTTTCCGATGAAGAAGTTTCTCATCTTTTAAAAGAGATAACTGACAATTATGAAACGAGGCATCGTAATTTTAAGAAAAAACTATTCGCTAATTACGACAGGATCAAGGCACGTATCAAAGATAAAGAAGTCCTTTCGGATGAAAGGCAGCTCCTGCTTGGCGCTTATTTTTCGAAAGAATATTCCGTGGAAGCCGCGGCTCTTTTCAATCCTTCAATGGTGCCGCATCCGGATCAAAGCGGCCTTCCTGCTGGATCCGTCAGATTTATTATGAGCCTGAGAGCAACGGGAGAGGGGCACATTTCTTCAATAGAATTCCGCTCCGGCATTATTAACGATAAAGATGAGATTATAATGGACGATACTTCGGTTTATGCCGAAACACCTGTCGTCGATAAAAACGAAGTGTATGCAAAAGAATTTATAAGGAATCGTGTTAACTTTGAACCCGCTTCGTCAGCTTCGCTTCTGAATTTGATACCTGATGAATTTACTAAGAGCGGGCTCGAAGAAATATTGCCGAAGGGATCCGCAAACGAACAGGACGCAAAAATAATTGAAGAGACATGTGCGGCGGTAGACGCTAATTATATCGCTTCATTTTCACATGACAGTTATTTAAGCGAAAGAGTGTTCTTTCCCCAGTCGAAGAGCGAATCTGTGGGGATGGAAGACGTACGGCTGGTATGCTTTGTTGAAGACGACGGCTCTATCCGTTATTACGGTACATATACGGCTTATAACGGAAGGACCTTCGGAACCCACATTCTTGAAACCGAGGACTTTATTAAGTTCAAGATCAGGACACTTCACGGCAAAGCGGTTAAAGATAAAGGGATGGCAATATTCCCAAGAAAGATTAACGGGAAGTATTATATTACTTCACGTCAGGACGGAGAAAATCTTTACATCATGTCGTCCGATAATCTTTATTTCTGGGATAATTACGTTTCTTTAGCTGAGCCGAAATATCCTTGGGAGTTTGTGCAGCTCGGTAACTGCGGTTCGCCTATCGAAACTGAAAAAGGCTGGCTTCTCATTATTCATTCGGTTGGGCCGTTCCGCACTTATAACCTCGGCGCTATGCTGCTTGATAAGGACGATCCCGCTAAAGTTATCGGAACTTTAAAAGAACCGCTCCTCGAACCGAGTGAAGACGAAAGAGAAGGATATGTACCGAACGTCGTATATTCTTGCGGTTCGATGGCGAAAGGGGACACACTATTTGTACCTTACGCAATGTCGGATTCAAAATCCGGCTTCGTTAAGGTTTCAATCAAAGAGCTGCTGAGTAACATAGAAGCATAGTGTGAAATATTGAATAATTTTATCAAATCAAAATACGGTGGAGTTCAATGGGAATAAAAAGACACGGCAACAATCCGATACTCACAAAGGAAGATGTCCCTTTCCGTGTGAACAGCATATTTAATGCCGGTGCTGTTAAACATGGAGATAAATATATTTTGGTCTGCAGGGTAGAAATGCCTAACGGAAGATCGTCGTTTTTAATTGCGGAAAGTGAGGACGGCGTTAAATTCAAGCTACAGGAAAAGCCCTGGCTTACACCGGACGATCACGGCGCATTTAGCAAATATGCGGAGTGGGGAATTGAGGATACTCGCGTAACCCCTTTAGAAGGCAATTATTACCTGACTTACACGGGATATTCTAAATATATGCCGCTAGTGTTTTTGACAGAGACGAAAGATTTTAAGGATTTTAAAGTCCTCGGTCCCATAACCGAACCTTCCAATAAGGACTGCTGTCTGTTCCCAGAAAAGATCGGCGGATATTACTACAAAATTGACCGGCCTTCCGCGGAAAACCGCCACGATATGTGGCTGAGCCGGAGCACCGATCTTATGCACTGGGGCGGCTTCGAGTTTATGTACGAACCGGAATCAGGCACATGGGAGAACGATAAGATCGGGGTTTCTTCGCCTCCCGTTAAAACTAAAGAAGGATGGCTGATGCTTTATCATGGTGTAAGAGGATTCGGTATTACTTCACTCTACAAATTGGGAGTTATGCTGCTTGATCTTGATAAGCCTTGGATCGTAAAAGGCAAATCTAAAGAGCCGATACTTTCTCCCGATATGGATTACGAAAGAATAGGCGATGTAAGCAACGTTATTTTCAGCAACGGATGGGTGGTAGAAGATAACGGAAACGTAAAGATATATTACTCAGGCGCCGACATG
>CAWBBX010000028.1:0-25574 GCA_963787005.1 uncultured Bacteroidota bacterium | reverse complement strand
CAGCTGCGCTTGCAGCAGGAATAACCTGCCGGAGCGTATTGAGAAGCTGCAGCGCAAGTTGGTGGTCATGCGCATTGAGGAGGAAGGCTCTGCGCAAGGAGAAGGACGCCGAGTTCTACGGCTACCGCGTGCTGCAGAAGCAGCTGGCGGAGGTGGAAGCAGAACATGCTCGTCTGGAGGCTCGCTGGAAGAAGGAGCAATATGTACGAAGAAAAAAAAAAAAAGAAAAGTTTGGCAAATCGGATTGTTGAAGCGATTTCAAAATAGATTTGATTGCTGGTTCAAGGGGTATTCTTTCCGGCTTATCCTATAATAAGGGAATCTTACCGCGTTGCCGCACAATGCAGAACGTTTTTTAACTCATCGTTAAACCCGTTGTTTTTCTTTTATGTCAAACAAGGTGTTCTATATATTGTTCAACTAAATACGGATTGTTTATAATGCTGAAAAATGTTCTTTCTCAACTTTGTGCAATTTCAATTGTGCTATTTATCCTGTTTTCATCAAGCAGTGTCTCGGCCGGTGGTATATTGTCAAATGACTCTTTATCGGCTTCAAAAATTATTTATGTTTCACCTGTGCCGGGAGCCCGGTACGTTATGCCTGGATCAAATATTATAGTCAGGGCCTCCGATAATATAGATCCCGCCTCTTTAAATTATCCAGATATTTTCAACGTATCGGGATCGTTAAGCGGTCTTCACCCTGGCAAATTAATTTTATCCGATGATCCGCTGACCGTAATTTTTAAACCGGATATGCCCTTTGCTGCTGGCGAAAAAGTTACCGTTAAGATGAACGGAAGTTTGAAAACCGTTTTCGGCAAAGAAGTGAAATTATCCGGGTACAGCTTTTATACGGCGAAAAAGAATGTGAATATTAATGCAAAATCTAATTTGATAAATGAAGCTGAGCTGAACGCAGCGGGTTTTGCTTCCGGATTGAGTTACGATGCCGGCAGCAGGCCGCTGAAAAAAAACACCGAGGAGGATTCTCCCTCAGATTATCCTCCTTTAAAAGTCGATACTTCGGATGATCCCTCGTCCGGATATCTTTTCTTAGCGAGCTACGCACCAGGGGGCTCATCGCAGTACGCTACTTATTTAATAGTGGCCGATAACGAAGGCAATCCTGTTTTCTCCAGAAAGAATAAAGGTCTTATTACAGATTTTAAACTTCAGCCTTCGGGCGTGGTTACTTATTTCGATGAAGGCAGGCATAAGCATTACGTTATGAGTACATCGATGAACATCATCGACAGTGTTACATGCGGCAACGGGTACTCCAATAACGCGCACGAACTAAGGATACTGCCCGACGGAAAGATTTACCTGCTTTGCGACGACATTGAGACCGTTGATATGAGCAAGATTGTGGAAGGAGGCGATACAGCCGCCCAGGTGACCGGAAACGTAATACAGGAACTCGATAAAGACGGGAACGTAATTTTCCAGTGGCGTACGTGGGACCATTTTAAAATAACCGACGCAACGCATGAGGATTTGACCGCAAAGAAGATAGATTATGTTCATGCCAACGCGGTTGAAATTGACTCCGACGGAAATCTTCTCTTATCGTGCAGGCACATGGACGAAATAACTAAGATCGATATAAATACGGGCGATATAATCTGGAGACTGGGCGGCAAGAACAATCAATTTGATTTTGTAAATGATCCCATTCAGTTTTCACATCAGCATGACGTAAGAAGACTGCCCAATGGCGACATATCTATGTTCGATGACGGTAACTATCACAATCCAAATTTTTCAAGAGCCGTAGAATATAAACTCGATACCGTTAATATGACCGCAGATCTCGTATGGCAGTACCGGAATACCCCGGATATTTACGGTTTCGCGATGGGAAGTGTTCAGCGGCTTCCTGACGGAAATACAATAATCGGGTGGGGCACCGCAAACACCACTGTAACCGAAGTTACTCCCGCCGGGAAAGTCGAACTCTCTATGAGCTTTCCGAAGAGGGTGTGGAGCTACAGGGCTTTCCGCTTTCCGTTCCTTTTCATCCAACCGCCTCTCGCCGGTAAAAATCTGGAGGCCGGAAAAATCGTTTCACTCACATGGAAATCTTCCGGTATCGACTCCATCGATATAGATTACTCAATCGATAACGGGAAAACATGGAAGCATATTGTAGACGACTATGACGCAAACAACGGGTCCTTCAGCTGGAAAGTTCCGCAGATCGAGGCGGATTCGTGCAAAATAAGAATCGTAAATTCCGATGAAATAAATTACGACGACGAGTTTGAAAGCAAATCGACTTTTAAAATTACAAGCCAGACCGGCATTGCGGATAATTCACTTCCTGTTAATTACTCGCTATCAGATAATTATCCCAATCCTTTTAATCCGACGACCACAATCACTTACTCTCTTCCGGAAGAATCGCATGTTGTGCTGAGCGTATATAATTCACTGGGACAGCTTGTTAAGACACTAATTAACGAAGAAAAGCCGGGCGGATATTATAGATTTAATTTCAATGCGTCGGGATTTTCGAGCGGCATTTATTTTTACAGGCTTAATGCGGGAGATTTTACCGCAGTGAAAAAGCTTGTACTGATGAAGTAAAGTGAATCTTCGAATCCGCCTGCTAAATGTAGGCGGTTCGTTTTATATGTTTATTCATGAAACATACCGAAAAAAAACAACCGGATAAAAATTTCTCTTGTGTTCTTAAACGGCAATAACTATGTTGAAACAAATATAATATTACGTCCGAGACGTAAACCTTATCTTAATCGTTTTTATCAAATCTGGGGGTCAAAAATGAATAAGCGCTTTTCCCTCTCAATTTTTATTATCTCTCTTTTATTGGTTAGTTCCCTTCATGCACAGAATTCCCGCTCCGTTCAGGTGAACGGCGGAGCAATTTTTCCCATCGGAGCATATACCGGGTTTTCCGGCTCATTCCAGATTAATTATCCGTTATCCGAAAACTTAAGCGTGTATCTTTATTCCGGTTATTCATATTGGGACAGAGACAAAGTATCATTTATCGCAGAATTAAACGGAGCGCAGAAGCAGCAAATTTTCGACTCCTACTCATCCGACAGCCACATCCAAATACCTGTTTACCTCGGCGGCAAGTATGACTTTTACAAAGGAAAATTTTTCACATCATTTTTTACACTGGAGGCAGGTTTTTCTCATCTGAGTTACAATAATTATGCTAACGAAAAAGTTGTTGATCCAAGCAACGGCGTTGTTCTTGCTTACAATGTAGATCCTTCATCTAAAACGAAAGTCACCGAAAATTTGTTCGGCCTCGGAATCGGCACCGGCATTTCTCATCAATTAACCGAAAATATTAATCTTGTTTTAGCTTATAAGATTAACAGCTATCTCAACTCTAAGTATTACGATTTCTTCAGCGCCAGCGGAACGTATTCCATGCTGCTGGCAGGTATAAACGTCGGCATCTGATATCACTCGGAAACACAATTCAGATTAAATGATTTTTAAAGGTAGAGAAATGAGAATTAAAAACAGTAGAACTATTATCTGGCTGGTCTTAGCCATGTCTGCCATATACTTCATACCGGGTAAGGTCACTGTAAGCTACGCATGGCCGCATGATTAGCATGTAAAGCATGCATTCATGCCCGGCATGCAATCATGCTCCCTTTACTCTACCGTCAGATCCGATGAGGTTGAAGTTTCTTCACCGCTGATATTATCCTTTACTCTCATTTCAAGTTTATACTTTCCGCTCGCAAGATCATGGATGTCTATTGCAAGATAGTTTTTAACCTCCGGTGAACTGCCCGCATAATTGTTGCCGATTGAAATACTGTAGACTTTCTTGCTTCCGAATAATCCCGTTATCGTGTCCCAGAAACTTTTAGAATTCTCCGTTCCCGTAAGACTTAATTTGACGGAATAATCTGACCTTACGTTTTTATTCAGCTTTAAATTATATATCTCATAGTATATGTACACGTTCTGCGAGTTGTTAAATCTCGTAGTGGGATTCGGAATTATATCCAGATAATTCATGCTGGTAGAGTCCGGATTACCCAGGGGAGAAATGTTGTACGCCGTAAGCAGGCTGCTGCATGAGAGGCTATTATTAAAATCCGAAAGACTGTATTTAAAGTTAGCGCCGAACAATTTTTGCTCTCCCGGGACTCGTATGTTTACCGATATCAGATAGCGGTCTCTCTTTAACGGAAATTTTACGCCGTCGATGAAAAAATCGTTATGTGTGCGCGATTTAAGATTATCCGCGGCGGTAAAACTAGCTTCTCTTCTTACAACGGATTTCATACTCTGATCGAATACTGATATGTCGGCTATTAACACCGTGTTGTCCTTGTTCGTAGGATTTATATCGATCTCGGAGAGCGGTATGGCGTAATCGAGTTCTATGGTATTAATGTTAGAATCTTTTCTGAACTGAGCCATTGTAATGTCCGCAGGCAAAGGTTTAATATACTCCGGCCATTTGAAGCTGTCGGTTGTTAAACCCCGCTCCGCGGTTTCCACTCCTTCTCTCATCAGCTCGGCCCATGTGTTGCTGCGTAGAGGATCTATTTTGTAAAACCGGGGTTCCCAGTCGATTAGATCAGTAAGTATCTGCGGGTTCGTGAAGCCGGGTACGAGGGTCCAGTAACCCGGCGGGGCGTTCGCGTCAATTTTGAAATAAAAAATCATGCGGGGCGAGTTGTTCCGCGGATAATAGAGCCATGACATGTTGGATATGCCGGCGTCGTTGAACGTGGTGGATTTATTATCCGGCTCGCCGAAACGTATGTAAATTACGCCTCTGTCGTTAAACTTGTCGTTCAAATAGTACCACGGCGGATGATTTATTATTTCGAGCTTGTTTGCATCGTAGATCTTAAGCCTGAATCCGTCGTATCTAAAATATTTCTCTGCGTACATCAATCTTGTATAATGTTCGATAAGTCTCATGTTGTAAGGAAGCGACGGCAGAGGATCTCTTCCTTTCCAGAATATTTCCATTGCCTTCTTAAAATCGGATATAGAAAGATGTTCCTGAAGAATATTATATTCTCTGCCGTTCATTATATATTCGAAGTCTTTTTGAATAAAGTGTCTGCCGATTTCTCCTTTTACGGAATCGAGCGCTGTCCAGTATGTTTCGGCCGCTTTTTGAAACTGATCTCTTTGAATATATAATCTTACTAGTGATAAATACACCGGTGTAAGAGGTAAATCAGCATGCGCCGTTATCAACGAATCGAAAATTATTTGAGCCTTGTCGAGTTGGTCTCCTCGCCTGTAATATTCGCCCAGGAAATATTTGTCGTATACCGATTTATGAGACTTCAAATAAATTAAGGTTTCATCGCTGTACTCGTTCGCGACAAGAAGATCATAAATCTTGAAGATACCGGTAAGGGCGCTGGTTAACGTATCATTTATGCGCAACTGATTTTTTGCAAAGTCCGCGGCTTTATAGTACTTGTCTTTGTAAGATTGAAGCACAGCAAACTGGTAATACGTATCCTTAAATGCAGAATCAATTGAGATGATTTTTTCGAAATGATTTTCCGAACTGTTCCAGCGTAGCAGTCTTTCTACGGGATTTCGATTTTTACCAATTTCTCTCTGGCAGATACCGTAAAAATAATTAGCTTCGAGGTTATCGGGCTCCGAATCCATTATCTCATCAAAAATATCGAGTGCGTCGCCCCATTCCTTTTGATGAATTAATTTTGTACCGGCTTGCGCCAAGGAATCTATTGCTGAGGGACTTAAACCCTGAGCGTCAGTTCTTGATAAAATTGTTGCGGAACATAGAATGGCTAAAAGAAATAATCCGGAATATTTAAATGACATTTGATCCCCCGAATGAAACTTCGTCAGACTTCGCTCAAACAGCTTGAATCTGAAAATCGCTCACTAAAAATTAAGGTAAATGAGTTTGGCTGTAACCGAATTGCAACAGTGCCACTGATAAAATAATACTTATTTACTATAAAAGCGCTGCTCAGGTTTATTAAATATTTCTTATTTATGAGGCCGATATTTTTTTGTATTTATATTCACGGTCATTCACGTACTATTTGTTATTCCAAGCTTAATAAGCTAATAAGGTTATGTAATGGGTTCTGATATTGTTACTAAGGTTCGTGGGATTAATAAGGTTACAATTTATAGCTCATACATGTCTTGCTTTTATAAATTATATAGACATTGTTTAATTTCACGATAAAGCCTTATTCCCTTTACCGAACCTTAGTAGCACTTTGTTATTTTTTAAGACGATATTTTTTGAGTGCATATGACTTGTCATTTACGTACTATTTGTTATTCCAAGGTTAATAAGCTAATAAGGTTATGTAATGGGTTCTGATATTGTTACTAAGGTTCGTGGGATTAATAAGGTTACAATTTATAGCTCATACATGTCTTGCTTTTATAAATTATATAGACATTGTTTATTTTCACGATAAAGCCTTATTCCCTTTACCGAACCTTAGTAACACTCAATAATCGAACAAAATTAACCTTATTACCTTATTTGTCCGAACAGCAAACCAGAAATTAATTTGTCCATATTGGAAGCAATGCGAAAATATCAGCAGCTCCATGGTGATATTCTTTACATGCTTTTATATATTGCGACCAGGAATAACATTTCTAGTTCCTCTTCTGCGGTCATTCTTAATACTAAATATCGGAATTCCTTAAATTGATGAATCCATTTATCCCGTTTATTAGTATAATTATAGCTTTACTTGTTTATTTCGGCTTTGCAATTTCTGCTTCGTTTCTTATCAAGAAGTTCGGCGCCGATATAAAAAACATGGAGGGGCGTACTTCATCCTTTGTATTATATGTGGGTTTGTTTGCAAACCTTGCGGTTCTCGTCTGTATTCTTCTATTGTTAAAGTATGTCGACGGCAGAGACTTAAGCGCTCTAGGATTAGTTTTTGCAGAAAAGGATTTGTTGTTCAGCATAACTTCTTCAGTTTTGATTATACTTTCCGCCGTATCTTATTTGTTTTTGCTAAAGACAAAAGGGACTATAAGACTGGTTGCTATCTCTCCCTCAAAATCATTGAACGAGACCGCAGGATTATTCGGAACCGCGATCATGCTTGTTGCGGTTGCATTGATGGAAGAGACGCTGTACAGGGGTTATATTACATTAAACCTGGAAAGCTTCAGTCCGTTTATTATCGTAATTATTACCACCGCCTTGTTTACAGTTATACATTTCTTTACGAATCGCGTTACCGTATATCAGGTACTGAGCTGGATCATCGGCGGTGCGGTTTTAATATATGCCTACCTTCTGAGCGGATCTATCTGGGTGCCGGTTGTAATTCATTTCTTTATGGATTTAACAAACGTAATTATCTTAAATATCGCGGGCCGGTATTCCTTTTTCAAAACAGATCCGGTTTTGACAGTGAAACAGAGATTTACATACAGAGCGGCTTCTTCAATTATCATAGTTATCATGCTTATTATATTTTACGGCACAGTTATTAATTTCAATTAAAATAAAGTTGTTAATATGAGCACATACATTTCTCTTTTGAGAGGAATTAACGTCGGCGGGCAGAAGAAGATTCTAATGGCCGATCTTAAAGCGCTGTATGAATCTCTGGGATTTAAGAACGTGCGGACCTACGTGCAGAGCGGCAACGTAATTTTCGAAGCCGCTAAAATGAATTTCCCGCGGCTCGAGGAAAAAATTGAGAAGGGAATAATGAAGAAATACGGGTTCGATGTAAGCACGATTGTAAGGGATGCGGCTTACTTCAAGCGTGTTATAGATAAGAATCCTTATAAAGCCGCCGGCGCGGTAAACCCTGTCCTTCCCTACATAATGTTTCTTAAGAACGCGCCCGTGGCAGCGGCGGTAAAAAGCATAGATAAACCGAAAGGGGAGAGGGGCGAGTTCACCGTCCTTGGAGCCGAGATATATCTTCTCCCGGCAGAGGGATACGGTACTACGAAATTGAACAACAATTTCTTCGAGAAGAAGCTTGGGATTCCCGCCACTGCACGCAACATGAAGACGGTAAACGCACTTTATAATATTGCCGCTGTTTAGCAGTAAAAACATTAGGAGTAAAAGAGCATTATGAAACATTCATACATCCTTTGGATAGCTACTTTAGCGTACGCTCTTCATATTGTGGAAGAGTATACCTTCGACTGGAAGGGATGGGCCGAGTCGGTGCTGGGACTGCCGGTCAGCTGGACACACTTTGCACTTGTAAACGGTGCCGTAGTTGTTCTCGGCATATCTTGCGCCTCCGTAGGCTGGGCACTGCCCGGGTTCGCATTAAGTCTTCCGGCCTTAATGCTAATCAATGCCACATTCTTCCACGTACTCCCTTTTATAGTTACTAAAGGAAGATTCTCTCCCGGACTCGGAACCGCGGTTATTCTTTTTTATCCGATTTCTTTATGGGCATATTACGGCGCTTATCTCGATGGTATTCTGTCAGCGGGAGTTGCCGTAATTTCCGTTGTGTTGGGCGCACTGCTGATGGTATTTCCAATAGCAATGCTGAAACTGCGGCTCTTGCCGTATTTCAAACAAGACAAATAAATTATCAAATCATTGAATGAAGCCGCGCCGGTCCCCCGTTCATCCGTAAATTTATCGGCCTAACATGCCGGTTCATATTCTGTGAGATCTGTTGAAAAAGGAAGAAGCAGATAAACCCCCCGGCCCCGGCTTAACCTGGGGCTCACTCAGACAGAATTTATATCTTAACGCAGCGCTCCATTCAATTTCTTTTCCGCAGTTCTTTTTGGGGTTTATTTAATTAATTGTTTTAGGCAGATATGATGCAAACACTTAGATATTTATTGCATTAAATAAAGTATAGAGTTACTTTTGAGCAGCAGAAGAGAACCGGCAGTATGATGGGGGCATTGCAACTGCTTGAATGAGAAAAAAGAATTAACGCCAGCCCTGTATCTTCAAAACCGCCCCCGGAACCGCGCGGGAGAAATAAAATTCCTACCCGCTTAACATAATAACTTTCTTTTCTCCTGAATGGTTTGTGGTAGAAAAAAGCTATTGATAGAATCAGGAACCCTATTGATGATTTTTTGAAAAGAATTAGAAAAGAAATATATAAACAATAGTGCTTATACCGCTAATTTGGTCGGATAAACACAGTAGAATATACACACACGTTATGTGCAAGGCTCTGTCAATTGATGAGTATTCATGAATAAATAAAAAAAGAACAATGCTAAAGAGACAACATTTTTTAATTATAGTTTTTTTTGTTACAGTTTATTTCGGTTTTGAACTTGATTTAAAAGCTCAATCAAATGGATATATTGACACCGAAATTAATCAATCGATACTTGATACGCTAAACAAATATGCTTTATTGTATCCTGACAATACTCAGTTTTCTTTAGCTGTAGTAAAAAATAACGTTGTTTCTTTTGCTGGTGTATTAAAAAGAAACGGTCGTCTAATTGCAATAAATAACAATGATATAGTATTTGAAGTCGGATCAATTTCAAAAGTATTTACGTCAACTATTCTTGCAAATCTGATATTGAAAAATGTAATTGGAGCGGATGAAGAGATTGCTGGTACTTTACCTTTTAAACTGAATCCTTTTGAAAAAAATGCTTCAAAAATAACCTTCAAAAATTTATCAAATCATACTTCTGGATTACCTAATTATCCTTCAAATTTAGATAGTGTTGCGAGATTACATCCTTTAAATCCATATGTTGAATATGATAGCTTATTATTAAAAGATTATCTTGAAAATGAAATGACATTGTTATCAGTTCCAGGAGATAAATATGAATATTCTAACTTAGGATACGGTATACTTGGATACTTATTGGAGCTAAAAACAGGTAAAAGTTATGAGAATTTATTGAAAGAGTATGTTTTTCAAAAATATGGCATGACCATTTCAACAACAGACCACAACAAAGTTCAAAAGTATTTGGTACAAGGGCATGATGAAAAGGGAGAAAACGTACCTAACTGGGATTTAAATATCCATCGAGGAGCTGGAGCGTGTTTTTCTTCAACGCATGATTTATCCAATGTTTGTTATAGCAAATTTTCGAATGATCCAGTATTGAGTTTTCAGCGTCAAACTACATTTAGTATTGGAAATGGTAATGCAGATTTGGCACTCGCGTTGGAACATATATAGAAAAGAAGGAAAATACTGGTATTATCCATAATGGACGCACGGGTGGTTATCGAAGCAATATAACGATGGACTTGGATAAAAAAACGCAGTAATTTTGTTAGTGAATAGTGTATATGGACAATCTGAAAGGCATTTAGAAAAAATCAGTTGGAGATTATTGCGAACCGTTGAATAAGCCCAGCATACAACAAAGGCTATAAAAAATAGGCGAGATGATAGTAAAATAAGGGTCTGTAGCCCGGTTGAACTTCATCGTAAGTTGAAAAATTGTGCTTCGCAATCGCCTACATTTTCATAGCCAAGTCGTTGTGTGGCATTACAAAACTGAATTAATCATTTATAAAATAACCATCATTTATTTACAAATACATTAATCATTAATGAAAAAAGATAACATGAACTACAAAGTGCATCGCCTCGAAGTAAATAGAGATAACATACATGAAAAACTGGAACTGTTCTTGAATAATTTAAATGGAGAAGTAATTTCAATACTTCCGAATATTCGACCAACGTTCCAACTTATGGGAGCAACGGCTAAAATTGACTTTTTATTAATAATTGAAAGAATTAAATAGCCAAGTCAATTGAGCTTGAATTTTTTATTAGGAAGGAATAACGCCACACAACAACTGTTATACGCAATGCCGAAGGATGGAAACTTTAGGCAATTCTCGCATATTTACCATATGTTACCTTTTCAGGTAAATACACCAAACCCGGCTACTGCACATACCGCGAAACGTTGGCATTAATTTAAAACAACCAAATAATTAACAATAATTGATTTGAATCGTCCTATTAAAAAGTATACGCATTTATGAAATCCAAATTCTTAATTCTCCTTCTTTGTACCATTACAATAACTGGATTTAGTCAACAAACAGATAAATCTATTACTCCGAGTTCTTGGATTGGAAAAATAAAAATGGGAGATGCAAACCCAGAACTAGTATTCAATATTTTCAAGGATAGTTTAGGACAACTCGCTGGAAATTTAGGCATACCGAGTAAGGGAATTCAAGGCATACCTTTAAGTAAGGTTCATATTAACCAAGATTCAATCGTTTTAGAGATTTCTGCTGCTCAAGCCAGTTACAAGGGAGTTTTTGAAAATAATAGAAAGACTATTAATGGTATATGGACAGAACCTCAAAGCACATATCCGCTTATTCTTGTGCCTTTAACCAAAGAAATTAACTATGATAATTATAAAAAAGAAAATACCTCTTCTTTAAATTTAGAATTCACGAGTGAACATTTCAATTTTTATTCAAAAGAGGAAGATGCGAAAGTTCTGGAAAACTTATCAGAAACTCTTGAAAGCAATTATTCGCGTATAACCACGGATATACGGACTAATTTTAATTCAAAAATTGATGTTTTTATTTATCCGGACCTAAAAGCATTTCATAGTGCAATAAGCTATCCCGATGCACCCGATTGGGTTGTAGGAGCAGCCAGTAAAAATGAGTTAAAAATGGTAAGCCCTTTAAACCCAGGTAGTGTGCATACTTATGAATCGCTTATGAAAGCAATAGTTCACGAACTTGCCCATACCGTTGTACTGAATTTCAGAAAACAAGGGCTTGTAGGTTTACCAAATTGGTTAAATGAAGGTTATGCTTATTATGAGGCCAAACAACTTACCGAATCTCAACGTGAAATAGTCCACTCTCAACTACTTAATAATACAATTCCCACTTGGAATGAATTAGAAAAGGCTAATACTTCTCGATTTGGAGATATAAACGGATACCCCATTTCGGCAACAATTATAGAATTTCTCGTAAAATCTTACGGACTTGATAAATTAAAACAATTTATTATTGAACCGGAAAGCGTTAAAAAAATCTATAATATGTCTAAAGAAGACTTGGAAATTTTATGGTTGGAACATTTAAAACAGTCTAGGGATCCGATAAAAAACTAATGTCAACACCTTATATAAAACATAGTGCGAGACATTGCAAACACTAATGGTTCGTGCATTTTTGGGAAATCGCCAAGTTTTTAAATTTGACTGATTCTCGGTAACTAAAATTAATGAGAAAAATTTAAAAATTCGGATTGTGTTTATCCGAAACGAAAACGCATTTTAACCGCACTACGTTTCATATACAATCCGTTAGCTTGCATGGACCCTAAAATTTGCACTGAGACAATTAATTTTGCAAGTTCACCTGGACAATTATATCATGACATGACAATCTTTCAAATATACCGGATCTGGCAAAAACTACACCGTATGTACCTGGTCGTGTATTTAGATAACTTTTAAAGATAACTCAAAATTAAAGAAAGATAAGCAGAACCCTTATCTTTAAATTTAAGGATTATAATCTCTTTTAACATAAAAAATTATTACTAATGAATGAAAATAGCGTTGCAAAAGACTTTCCTATCATTTGCGTAGGCGGTTCAGCCGGGGGACTCGATGCATATATTCGGCTTCTACAAAATCTACCATCAGATATGGGCGTTGCTATAGTCATCGTTAATCACTTGAGAACTGTAGCTACCCTTCTTCATGAGATTCTTCCACACCATACAAAAATGCCTGTTGAACTAATCACGGAAAAACTAGACATCCAACCCAACCACGTGTTTATCATTCCTGAAAAACGAGACTTACATATTCTTGATGATGAGTTTCGACTAAAGCCAATATCAAAACCCAGAGGCTGGCCCGACGTGATTACGGTTTTTCTGAGTTCACTAACAAAGCACTGGGACGGCAAACTCATCGCTGTCATTGTATCTGGGTTTGACGGTGATGGAGCAGAAGCTTTATGCAGCATTAAAGAAGTAGGCGGTATTACCATTGCACAAAAGCCGGATACAGCAGCACAACCAGATATGCCGGAAAGCGCAATAGCAAGTGGGTGTATAGATTTTATCCTTTCACCCGAGGATATCGCAAAAAAAATTAAACAAATTGCGAATGCCGGTAAATAGTAGAACAATATTTTCAAGATCATCACATGACAGTCATGCAGATATCACTAGGACGAAAAAATAAACACACAAGCTAACAGCCAGTATAAGTAAGCAGGGGTCAGTGGTTTAATTAAAGTATGTACATTTAATAAAAATTTTAACGGTCTGATAAGTAAGTGGCTCGGAATTCCCAGACTACTTATATTGGCAAAACCCGGTCATCACTGTAGGTGAAAGAGACTGCTGATATAATAATTGATTTTTTAGACTCATAGAATAAACTACCGCCGTAAAAGCCAAATTGTATTCGGTTCGGGATACACTATAGCTAAACCGCCGGCAGTAATATTATGAAGACCACGCTTTAGTTATTAACAATCTTATTAACCGGACAAATATTTGCACAAACGAAAAAGGCAGAAGATTTTGGTTTTAGAAACATACAAACCATTTATCAAGGCGACAGCTCAATTTATTTTATAATATCAAAAAGTGAATACAATGAATCCTAAGGTTGATTTATACTTAAGTAAAACCACTAAGTGGAAAGAAGAATTTGTGAAGTTAAGAGCGATCATTCTTGACTGTCAGCTGACCGAGGAATTGAAGTGGGGACAACCTTGCTACACGTTTCAAAGAAGAAACATAGTCTTAATACATGGATTTAAAGAATACTGTGCGCTTCTGTTTTTCAAAGGTGCCTTGTTAAATGATGCCAAGGGAATTCTAATCCGACAAACGGAGAATGTGCAGGCAGCGCGTCAGATTCGGTTCACCAATCTTCGGGAAATTGTTAAGATGGAAGCCGTCTTGAAAGTTTATATTTATGAAGCCATTGAAGTGGAAAAAGCCGGTTTGAAAGTGAATTTTAAAAAGACTGCGGATTTCATAATTCCCGAAGAATTTCAAAATAAATTAAATAAAATCCCTGCCTTGAAAACCGCTTTTGATGCGTTGACACCGGGGCGGCAAAGAGCATACATTTTTTATTTTTCGCAGCCCAAACAATCCAAAACCCGGGAGTCAAGGGTTGAAAAATATATGCAGCAAATTCTCAATGGAAAGGGATTAAATGACCGGTGAATTCGATGAGAAAATAAAATATCAGAGTCATGCGGGACAAGTGAGAAGTTCCGGAATGTCCAACACATCATACACGTGACTGTTGAAATACGGGAAGATCTTTTACTGTTCCAACTCCGGCCATTATATTCAGGAAGACGATCCGGAAACAGTTATAGTAAGTATTAAAATTACTTCGATTGATTTTTGTAGAATTCAAAATGATAAAACGCACTATTAAGATTATAAGAAAAACAGCACAAACAAGCTGCTTAAACAGGCCTGGGGTATATTCAGCCGGCTCCAAAATTTATTGCTTTTATCGGGCGAATTGCTATTTTAGCGCCTATGGGGGAGGGAAGCAAATATAAAAAACGATCTTTGCCGCTATTTTAATAGCGTTCGTGCTGCTGCTGTTCTAGTGCTCTAAAAAATCAGTGAAACTAAGCCCGAAGAAAAACCGGTATTTTCGCCGCATAATGCATGGACATTTTTTCTTTTTACAGCTGAGGTGGGATCAGAAAAAGGGGCGCCGTATTTTTTTTTGACAAGCTTAGTTCGGTTCAATAATATTAAGGGGATTTTAAATGAAAAACGCATATCTAATATCAGATTTCCTCATAACATTAATTCTCACTTTTGCGGTCAGCGCCGTTGTTACTTTCCTGTATAATATTATAGTGCATAGTCAAAGCGTCGTTGATTGGGGTACGTCTGTCAGGCTGGCTATCATTTTAGGTGTTTTATTCCCGCTTTTACATTACCGGGAAAATAAAAAAAAGTCTTGACAATTTTCTTAAATAATAATCTATGCGGGCAATACTTGTAGCATAATGTGCGATTGTAATTATGATAATACTAATGCTTAATTAAATTATAGAAAAGGACTATAAATGATTAAGACATTTATCGTAATATGAATCGTGGTTATAATAATTAATACTACCTTGACTTTACAATTCTACATGCGCGGACGCGAATTCAATACCAAAGCAAAAAGGATGTTATAAATATCTGCACTAATCGGTTTAGTCACGCTAATTATTTTCGCTGTATTTTTTGCTGCCGCTTAACGTCGATTGAATATATCCTACTTCAATATATAATCCGGATTAACAGGAATTTAATTTCTTGTAGTCCGATTTTTTATTACTTTTAAACAATCAAACATGACATCAATCCGATCATTCTAATTTCTCATGGGGGTGAATATGAAAAGGCTGACTTCAATTTTTACTATTGTACTGTTTATCTTAGGGGGCACCAACTGTTTGGCTCAATTCATGATCAGTGCCGATACCGGCTTGAAACTTCCTACAGGCGCACGCTATAAAAATATTTTAGACAACGGATACGGATTTTCCCTATCGGGTGAATATAAAATTCCTGTTTTACCCGCCGCAGTTGAGGTAACGGCCGGATACGATAGCTGGCCTTATAAAAACATAATTTTATACAGCGAGTCGAACAGCGGGGTGCATACTACCAGCTTTAGCGGAATAGATATGTACTCGTTTTTTGTAAGTGCCGGCCCTGTACTTTACCTGTCGATTCCGGGAAGCCCTTTCTCGCCTTACGCGGGTTTTGAAGCGGGTGTTATGGCGGCAACCTCAAACGCTACCGGTGCTTCATACGGAAGCGGGATAGTATACACCCCCTTTGCGGGCGTAAGATACTCTTTTACACCCGGCCTGGTTTCCCTGGATCTTAATGCCAAGGATTCTTCGTTTAAACAGAACGGGAGCGATACGTTTACTTACTTTGAAGTTGATGCCGGAGTTGTTATTAATCTATAAATCTAGTCTAAACCGTGTTTGATTAAAATCGTTGTGCGGGTGAATGTTTGTAAATTCCAGTTAAAAAGGCGAGGATCATGGACGAGAAAAATATTCTGCCGCCTACATACTTTATTGTCTCGCTATTTTTATCGGCCGCATTACACTTGTTTTTTCCGGTTATAAAGTTTATTTATTTCCCGTGGGATTTGCTCGGCTTGATCTTCCTGGCGGCCGGCGGTCTGCTTAACCTGTTCGCCGACATGAAATTTAAGAAAGCTAAAACTACCGTTAAGCCGTTCGAATACTCAACCGCGCTTGTGACGAAAGGAGTGTTTAATATAAGCAGGAACCCCATGTATCTTGGGATGGGACTTACGCTGATCGGCGAGTCCATACTCCTCGGGTCGTTAACGCCGTTTATTGTTGCTGTGATATTTTTCGTTCTGATGGATATATTATTCATACGTCGTGAGGAAGAAATGCTGTCGGAAAAATTCGGGGAAACGTTTAAATCATATAAAAGGAAAGTAAGACGCTGGGTATAAGATTAAATGTGCAGCGGCGGTAAGCCGTAAAAAATAGGAGGGCACGATGAGAGAAATTATTTCTGCTCAGTATGCGTTCGTAAAAGAATCACGCGGAATTCTGCTGGATTACTGCGGGTCGTTATCGCAAAATGATTTTATCCGGGAGAACAGTTCTTTCGGAAGGGGGAGTATCAGGAACCTTCTGGTTCATATCTGCAACACGTATGAATTCTGGGTCGGCAGAAATCTGCTTTCGCAGCGGAACGAATTTACGGTATCCGGATCCGTTTCTACGGTTGCCGAAGTTAAAGAAGCGTTTATAAATGTCGATTTCTTTGTGAGTGAATTTGTCTTAACCTTTGAGAACAAGTACATGGATGATATAAATATTAAACGGAAGGAACGGGATTTGGTGACTAGCCCTTATAAGGTTTTCTCGCACGTAATTACTCATGAATTTCATCATAAGGGACAAATATTGAGCCTCAGCAGGCACCTCGGATACGTTCCCGTCGATACGGATATAATCCGCTGATTGAATTTTCAAGTTATTTTAATGGAATGCGCGATGAAAACAAATTTAACAAAAAGAAAAGATCACGAGCCACCGCACGCCGTTTCCGCAGAGGGGATGCGGTTTCATCATATAGGAATACCTACAAAAGATAAAAAGCCGGGAGAAAAATATCTGGAGCAATATAAGTTTTACGTTTCCGGTTTCGATACCAGCGAATACGGGATCGAATGGATGCGATTTGAGGAAGATAGCCCGATCAATGATCTTATAAAACATGTCCCTCACATTGCGTTCGCCGTTGACGATCTTGATGCTGCGGTGGCGGGTAAAGAGACGATAGACGGGATAAGCTCGCCCTCAAAAGGTGTAAGAGTAGCAATGATAATAGAGAACGGTGCGCCGGTAGAGTTTATCGAGTTCGACAAAAATCAACGTAACATTATCAAATAAATTACTGAATCGGAGTGATTAATTTTGATTCCTTCAAAATCAGCGGAAGAGCAGATCAAGCTCCTTGAAGAAAAATTTCTTAAGCCGGACGTAAGAAAATCGCGCGAAGAATTGACAGCGCTGCTTTCGGACGATTTTGTTGAATTCGGAAGTTCGGGACGTATTTACAATAAACAACAGGTTTTAGATATTCTGCAAAAGGAAAAATCACCGGATTTTTCCTTGAGTGATTTTAATGCTGTCAGCCTGACTCCTGATCTAGTATTGGTGACTTATACTTCGATTGCCGTATTCGAGAAGGAAGGACGATCATCTCATGCGCTGAGAAGTTCGATATGGAAATTCGGAGGCGGCGGATGGCAGATAATATTTCATCAGGGTACGCCCTTAAAAGAAAAGTAATTTGAGAAGAATGCAGGGACAAGTAAGGTCTTGTCCCCGCACAATCGAATTATTAAAGACAGTGTTATTTATTCTATATTATCCGGCTTTGTTTGTCCCTTCCTTGGGAACTTTGCATCCGCCATAGCGGCTTTGTAAGCGAAGAAAGCCATCATAGCGGCAGACTGCTTAATATCTTTCTCTACAACTCTTTCGTAAACATCCATGTTCGAATGATGCGTTCGTACGCTGTAGTCTAAAGGATCCTGTATAAATTGAAATCCCGGCAGCCCGGCCGCATCGAAGGAGAGATGATCCGTTCCGCCCGTGTTGGACAGCGAAACCGTCTGCGCATCGGGATCGCCGAATTCGTGGAGCCAGGATCTAAAGATTGGAACAGCCGCTTCATTACCCTGCGTATAAATACCGCGGAATTTTCCGCCGCCGTTGTCGTCATTAAAATAAACGGAAAACTTATTGTACTCGGGCGTCTTTTCTAGATCGCTCTCTTTTCCGCCCATAATTACGTTCATCGCGTCGTCTTTCCGGGGTTTTGCAAAAGCTTCGGCAACGAATTCTCTTGAGCCTACCAGTCCTTCTTCTTCGGCTCCCCAAAGTCCGATGCGTATTGTCCTGCGCGGTTGAAGTCCCAGTGCTTTAATAATGCGCATCGCTTCCATACATACGGCCGAGCCTGTTCCGTCATCGGTTGCACCTGTGCCCGCATGCCATGTATCGAAGTGGCCGCCTATCATTACGATCTCATCTTTAAGATCGCTTCCGGGAATTTCTCCTATAATGTTAAAGCCCTTCTCAGGTTTGGTCCACGCAACATTTAATTTTATTTCCATCGTAAGCTTTTCGCCTTTTGCTATCATTCTTACCATGCGGTTGTACTGCTCGGCTGCAACAACAATCTGCGGGATGATCTCGGGCGCGTCCGGGTCGTATGCATTAATCCTTGTTCCAAAGTTGCTGCCGTCCTTCTGCGGAACTTCAGCCTGCTGAACGAATATCGTGCCGTCGTCGCCGCGCGATACGGAAATTGCGGCCAGCGCTTTTTCTTTAATGCATAAAGCCAGTTTCTTCGTTCCCATTTCTCTTTCAATAATGTATTGCCTGATCCTGGCCGAATCTATGTTCGGCACGTATCTTTTAACGAAAGAAAAAACCGAATCGAAGTTATCCATCGTAAATCTGGGGTATCGCATTCTGCGGCGGCCTGGTCTCTCGACCGCGTTGCTAAATTTCAATAGAACCGAATCGGTCAACCTGTGAGCGTCGGGACTGAAATGCGGAGTAACAACCGCGGGCTCGCTTATCAATACAAATTTACCTTTCAGTTTGCCTTCGTATTTGTTTAAATCTTCGGGAGACTCTGCATCTAAATAAACCACGTCCGCTTTCTGTGCTTTATCAAAACCCGGCGACCATGCTTTGGGGTATGCGATAAGAGTTATTGTCCGCGGTGAGATAACCTCGGCGTAAAAGCTCTTCAGGCTCCAGCCTTTTCCCTCGGGATCCCACAAATCGTAGTGAATGTTTTCCAGTCCCCATTCCTGTAACTTCCCGGATGCCCAATCCGCGGCCTCCTTATATTCCGGCGAGTAGTTCAGCCTGGGTCCGTATACATCGCTTAAGTAGCTCAGGATATCCATTACCTGAGAGTGATCTTCTTCGTACTTTTTAATTTTCTCCGCGGCCGGGGTATCGGCCGATTTAGGAGGGGCCTGGGCCGGAACCAGGTATGTGAAAGCGAAAAGGATCACTATAAAAATAGATGCTGTTCGTTTCATGAATTTTCTCCCTGTTTGATCGAAAGGTAATTTTACTGAGGGTAATTCCCCTGTCTTTTAAAATAACGATATTTAAAATGTTTCGGAACTGAAAAATAAAAATTGAATAAGGGAAAATACCGGGTCCGGCCGAGAATTAGGAGATGTGCGGGAACTGGGGGAAGAGAACGTCTTCTTACCGTAATCTGATTTGCTAAAACAGTATCAAAATATTTCTTATTTTAACTCTGCCGAAATTCTTCTATTTAATCAAGGTGTCGATATGCTGAAATTAAAGAACGACAGAATCAGAACCCTCCTGCTCGAATCCGTATTAATTGTATTTTCCGTTATGCTGGGACTGCTCGGCAACGACGTAAGAGAATCAATAAATAAGAAAAACACAGCAAACTATGCGCTGAATAATATTGTGCAGGAGATAAGCCGCAACAAAACCGAATTGAAAAAATCGTTGGGAAGACAAGACTCTCTTTATAAGACGATACAAAAATTTGTTATGAAAAAACCCTCTTTGATTAAAAGCAAAGTTACCTTTTACAGCATACTTCATAATGCCGGCGGCATAAATATTCCGACTATATCAACTTCGGCCTGGGAAACGGCGGTAAATACTGGTGCTACGGAAAACTTTGATTACGGTCAGATACTTCGATTAACCCAAATTGATGAAGAGACAAAATGGATTCATTCAATTAGTTTGAAAATTTTAAATTTGATTTATAATGAAAACATGTTTGATCCGCACCGGTCTGTAATTCTTGCAAAAACCATGATGCTTCCTATTATAGATTTAATATCTTCGGAAAAAAACTTGCTGGATGCCTATAATCACTTTAATATATAAGTCCGGCACTAACTTCCGGCTCCTGCTTTACTTTTTTATGTTATATAGTTATTATCGACCTATTATTATTTCGATTTAAATATAATTCGGATAATATTCTGCCCGGGTACGCGGACTACGGCCGGTCCAACCGACCGGAAATACTCAATTCTCTTATAATAATAGATCTTAGCGGTAGATTAATTTCCCGGTATTATTTGACCTCTATACAATTTTAACATTATTTTTCCTTAATCCCTGAAAGGAGAACTATAGTTATGTTTATAGGACATTACGGAGTCGGATTCGCCGGCAAGAAAATTGAAAAATCACCTTCTCTCGGTACTATGTTTCTCGCCGCCCAGTTTATGGATCTTCTTTGGCCGATTTTTATTGTAACCGGCATTGAAAAAGTTAAAATAGTTCCCGGCCTGATGGCCGCCAATCCTCTTGATTTTACTTATTACCCTTTTTCACACAGCCTGCTTTTTTCTCTTATATGGGGATTTTTATTCGGTCTTGTATATTATATGATCAAGAAAAATAAAAAAGCTTCAATACTTCTTGGATTACTTGTATTAAGCCACTGGTTTCTCGATTTAATTGTGCACCGCCCCGATCTTCCTCTTTATCCCGGAGGCCCTAAAGTCGGACTCGGACTCTGGAACTCAATTCCCGGAAGCATTATTGTGGAGTTAATAATTTTTCTCGGCGGCGCTTACATTTATTCTAAAGTTACAAGAGCGAAGAATACGGCGGGGAAGGTTATCTTCGGGAGCTTGGTTGCATTTCTCTTGATTATGTACATATTAAATTTCTTCGGATCGGCTCCGCCTTCGGTAGAGGCTGTAGGTTACGCCGGATTTGCTCAATGGCTTATAGTTGCTTGGGCCTACTGGGCCGACAGAAAGCGAACCATCGTTAACGGAAGTTATTAATAATTGAAGTTACGCAACATTGTCATTCTGATCCCGACTTGTCGGGAGAAGAATCACAATCTGATTAATTTGCATTATCTTAAAGATATTTCCCCGCCTGCGGCGGGTCAATATAACATAGACGGCGTTTGTGTAACTTCAGTTAATAAATATATCTTCGTTTAAAAATTATATATCTATTTATCCGGTTAATTATTAATTTTAACCGTACAGAATCTTACGCCGGTATTTTGACGGGGTAAAAATACTTCGGCTTTTCCTGCCTTTACTCTATTATTCTTCGCATTTCTGATGTAAGAAAATTCCTTTGTTTAATTAATGCGGTGTTATACATTTTATATAAGTATATATGCCGCAGACCGGTAAAGATTTAAGCCGGATTAAAATTAATAAGCCTCAAGGCCAGGTCTTTATAATATAAAATTTTCTAACAGCAACGGGGGAGCCATGAAACACAATACACACATTTACATCGCGCAAAAAGCGATAGAATTTTTGTACGATGCACTCGACAATCTAAAAACACCTGCAGGCAATACCGTTAATTCGAAGACTCGCGCGAAAATCAAGAATGAAGCGAAAACTCTCCAGCGGTTGTTAAACTTTCATAAAGGAAGAATATCGGAGGCTACGTGGGCGCCCGACGATATAATCTGCGATAAAGCCGTTTTCCATACATTTAAATTATTTACGGCGGATGAATTTGAAGACTACGCCGACTTCGCGAAGGAAACACACGAAATAAACGGTAAAAAATATTACAGAGCATCCGGCGGGGGCGGTCTCCCCTTTAAAGTGGATCATCTTGCAAGAATTATAAGCGATCTAATAAAACTCAGAAACTACAACGACAGCTACTCCATGCAGCAAATCATGTATCAGTTTCTTCTCATCTCACATTACGTGGTCGACGCGCACGTGCCGATGCACTGCGATATAAGAGACGATAAATCTTCGGATAAAAAGCCTAAGAAAGGAAAATACTACAGCAGCAGGCTTCACGGGAAAATTGAGGATATCTGGGATGAGGCGTGCACGCCCGTCGGTATTGCGGAAGAACATTTAGAAAGAGAAAGAGCGCAGGACAGTATTGATCCGACCGAATATTCTCCGCTGGTTACTTTCAATTTAGATGATAATGTAAAGGAAATAAAAACCGTCAGTCTTAAATCAAACCAGCTGATGAATTATATGATAAGTGTCTGTGCCGAATCGAAGGAACGAAGCTTGATGTTTTTCCCAATCGATAATCCGGATAACTTTAGTGAAGCTACATTAAAGGAGCACACACGATCCGTCATTGCGAGTGCTATCGGGAGTCTTATTTCCGTATGGACGAGTATCTGGATGAATTAATCGAAAATTAATTGTCCGGTTTTAGAACATATTTAAGGTATTATACAAAATTATTGACTTATCTATTGACAATATAGTACGATAAGAATACATTATTAAGTGATAAAGGTATCGGTAGCTTATACAGTTGATACCGTACTTTTATTTAATTTGGGGGCTGAAATGAAAACCAAAATATATTTTGTTTCCTCGGCTGTAATTCTTCTCTTAATTCTTACTTTATTTACCGCAGGGTGCGCTCCTACTTCTACCTGGGGTACGCTGATAACTTCCGGTACATCTCCTGTTGATCTTAACGGTAAAGCACAGATTGTAGGTGAAGTAAAAGTAGCGGATAATCTTAATGCTTTGGTCGGACTAAATCCGTACAAGGTGCCTGCGAAAACCAAAGGTTTAAAACTCAGCTCGAAATCACCCAGCTCGGAATTAAAACCGAAAGCAGTGATCTCGGCAAATTTTATTTTAACGACTTGAAACCGGGTCAGTATAAAATTGTTTACAAAGGTGATAGAGGCGAAAAGCATGCAGCCTTCGTAAACGTAAAACCTAACCAGACGCTGCATCTTGCTCTTTATGTGCAGAAGGATAGAAGGATTTATGTCCCTGGTACCGGCCAGAACTTTACAAACCCTCCTCACGTTTGGTGGAGAAGGTAAAGTTCGTGTAAGGCCGTTAAAGTTAATCGACAGTAATAATTTAAGATTAGTAGATTGCTGCTTCGGGGAAGATAAACAAAGATATCGTCCGAAATTTCCGATGACATTAATTTACTGATTTTATTGTAGGGGTATTATGAATTTAAAATTCTAGCGGCGACCGTATAATTTATTTTTTGAATAATTTTCACGACACAGAAGAAAATACCCGTGCAAAACTTCACCGTCCTTCTTTCCTAAAAAAGAGGGACTTTTTTTGAGTTAAAGATAGAAAAAATCCATTCCGTTTATCACAATTTTAATGCCTCATTCACCTCAAATATTTATTTTATAAATCAAATTTAAATTTATTTCCATCTAAATCCGGAGCAAAAATGAGAAAGCTGATTATACTTTTTATCACGGCGTTTATTGTCACCACCGCCGAGTCCCAGGTGTATTTTACCAGCGAGCCGGCGCCTTCTCCAGACGGCAGTAAAATAGTCTTCGCATACGATAACGATCTTTGGATCGTACCTTCCGCGGGAGGAAGCGCGTACAGAATTACCGGAATGCAAGGAAGGGAGAGCGAACCGAGATTTTCTCCCGACGGAAAGTGGCTCGCCTTTACGGGAAGGCAGGACGGCAATGCGAACATATATGTGATGCCGGTAAACGGAGGCAAAGTAAATCAGCTTACGTTCAGCGATGCGAACGACGTTGTCTCCTCATGGTCGTGGGATTCCAAAGGCATCTACTTTATATCCAACCGTTATAACAGGATGAACACTTACGAAGTATCTGTTACCGGCGGAACACCAAAACAAGTTTTTCCGGGATATTTTACATGGGTACATAATTTTGTTGTAAATCCGGCAAACGGAAATTATCTGTTTAACGAATCGTGGGAAAGCTCCTATTTCGTAAACCGGAAAAGATACAAAGGCGTATTCAATCCTGATATAAAATCCTATAATCCAAAAACCGGCGTATTCAAAAAATTAACTGATTGGATCGGTAAAGATATGTGGCCGACAGTAGACAAAGCCGGTCATATTTATTTTGTATCCGACGAAGCGAATAACGAATATAACCTTTATACCTTTGTCGACGGTAAGAAAACTCAGCTAACGAATTTCGAACTTTCGGTAAAAACTCCTCAGGTAAGCACCGACGGTAATTATGTTGTATTTGATAAAGGTTTCCAAATATTCCTCTATAACGTGGCCGCAAAGCAATCTTCAAAAGTTAATATAACTCTTCCGCAGAACAATACACTTTCCACGGAGCAGGATTTTAACGTTAAAGGGAAGATTACCGCTTTCGGTATTTCTCCGGATCAGAAAAAAATTGCATTCGTCTCGAGAGGCGAACTTTTTATTTCCGATATGGAAGGGAAATTTGTTAAGCAGCTTAAGACGCTTCCGGAAGGAAGAGTGAAGGAAGTAGGATGGGTTGACAGCGCGACAGTAATATATAATCAGACCGTAAACGGCTGGCTGAACTGGTTTGTTATTCCCGCCGACGGCAACGGACAGGAAAAGCAGATAACCGATGATGAAAGGAACAACAGGCAGATTACTTTTAACGCAGACAGAACAAAAGCTCTGTACCTGAGCGGACGAGATCAATTGCGCGAGCTGGATCTTAAAACTAATAAAAGCGAGACTTTGGTAGTTGACGAGTTCTGGGCTGTAAGCAGCGCGAGCCCTTATTTCTCACCCGACGGAAAATACATTGTCTATAACGCGTACAGAAACTTCGAAGTGGATATCTTCGTATATGATACGCGGACAAAGAAAAGCATCGATATCACTAATTCCGGCGTGTCGGAAGGGGATCCCGTCTGGTCGCCTGACGGCAAATACATTTATTTTGAATCCGATCGTCTTCACCCTGCTTATCCTTACGGATATGAAAACGCCGAAATATACAGAATAGCTCTTCAGCCGTACGATAAAAAATTCAAGTCGGATGAATTCAACAAGCTTTTTGAAAAAACCGAAAAGGATAAAAAGGAGAAGGATAAAAAAGTTACACCGGTAAAAATTGATTTTAATGACATGCAGGACCGGTGGGAAAAAGTTACCTCTGCAAAAGGAAACCAGGTTAGTCCCTATGTAATTACGGATAAAGACGAGACCCGGGTTCTTTATTTATCGGATCAGGACGGGGACGATTCTTATATCTGGCAGACGGTTTATAAACCCTT
>CAWBBX010000027.1:0-45242 GCA_963787005.1 uncultured Bacteroidota bacterium | reverse complement strand
AAGCCTATTAATGTTCCGCGGGCACCATGGCAAAATTACTATGTTGGCGATTGGGGATTCTATCAGGGTATGATAGGCGGATGGAACTTCAACCCTGGTGAACTTGTTGGTGATGCCGGTGTATCCGGCTCAAGCGCTAATACAGGTAAAGTTGCATTACGCGGCGGTTTCGGCGGTGTTGTACCTCGCAACGGTTCTGACTCGGCTCTTGTTATTAAAGGAGACTTAGAACTTGTAGGCGGTGGTTTTGAAAGTGCAGGAAGCTTACGTTTTGGTTTAACTTATAATGCTAATCCTGGTAAGGTTACAATAAAAGCTGATACCGTAAATGGTGTTGTTACCGACTCTACTCAATGGACCGGTTCTAATGCCACAGAATCAGGTTATTTGTTCATACCGACAAGCGGTACAAATATGGCAGTAAACTGGGGTGCTACACAAGGTACATGGGGAAGCGTTGTTAACGGCGCATGGGACAGTACTAACACCGGATATGTTCTTGGTAACGATCCTGTAGAACCTTCCGGAGCAGTAGGTAGTGCTGGCAAATACAGCTTTGCAATTTCGGTTGCACCGGCTGAAAACGGAACTCAAAATATAGCTTATCAGTTGAAAAAATCCGACGGAAGCTATATGATTTCAGGTGCGGCAGTTGATAATCATAGCCCGCTCCCGACATCGATGTTTAACGGCATTGTATTTGCGCTCGCTAAAGGTAATACAACAACCGCTATGAATTTAACAAATGTTCAAGTTACATTGGATAAACCATTGGTTGTTACTGCTGTTGATGATGAACAATCAGGTTTACCGACAACTTATAATTTGAGCCAGAACTATCCTAATCCTTTTAACCCGACGACGACTATAAAGTTCTCGTTACCGCAAAGCGGCAATGTCAGCTTGGTAGTTTATGATATACTGGGCAGGGAAGTTGCTAACCTGGTTAGCGGCGACATGAAAGCCGGATACCATACAGTTAATTTCAACGCTACAAATCTTTCGTCCGGAGTTTATTTCTACAGGCTCCAGGCAGGCGACTTTGTAAGCGTTAAGAAGTTAATGCTGCTTAAGTAAGCTTAGGCTTAATTCGGGATATAAACGGCCCCGGTGAAAATCGGGGCTGTTTTGTTTAAGGTGTTTCCAAAATAATTCTTGACAAGTATCTGAAATAAAGTGAGGGGGTTCTGTAGTGAGTAGTTATTTATTGAAATCGTGTCGGTTATTCAGCGATTCATTCCGGCTGACTTCATTGGCAATTCTATCGATGTTTTTTTCGCCTCAGTTATCGGCGCAGGACGGCGCTATTCAAACGGACGTGCCCGCACTTAAGGAAGTCTACTCAAATGATTTTTATATAGGATGCCTGCTTTCGTACAGAAATATAGGCTTTCCTTCCGATCCTTACGTACCGGGGCAGTCAAATGTTGCTACGCCTAACGGCGGCTACTTGATTCGGTACCATATGAACAGCATGAGTCCGGGCAACAACATGAAACCTCAGTATACCGTTGATATTTCATCGAGCGCGGCGGCTTATAATAATGCTTCGGACCCTTCCGTAAAAGATTCTATCAATACCCATCCTATAGTGAGATTCAACGGAGATATGATTGCGCAGCTCAACTGGGCAAAGAGACATGGATTTACTTTCCGCGGACATACGTTAGTGTGGCACAATCAAACGCCCGCTCAATTTTTCCGCACCGGATACACAAGCACCGGCGCTTACTTAACCAAGGAAAAAATGAGAGAGCGCCTGGAAAATTATATTAGCAGTATTTTTAAAGTTATTCATGACGGATGGCCCGGATTATTATCCGCGGTTGACGTTGTAAATGAAGCTATCGACGACGGCACGCATAAAGTTCGTACTTCGGGAAACCAATGGTACTCTGTGTACGGCGACTCAACATATATTACGGATGCGTTTGAGTTCTCCCGCAAATACTCGGTGCAGAACGGAGAGAATCAGATCAAGCTTTACTATAATGATTACAATACCGGAAGTCAACTTAAGGCCGACGCAATTGTAAGACTGCTGACGCCTATTTACCAGGCAGGCTTCCTTGACGGTATAGGAATGCAGAACCACAACACCATCACTTTTCCCACAGCTCAAAATTTTATTGATACATATAATAAATTTTATCCGATATGCAGCGAAATGGCAATAACGGAGTTTGATGTTAATACGAGCAGCTCAACGCCTTCGTCATCCGAATTACAGCAGCAGGCAAATCAATACGGGCAGCTGTTCAAGTGCTTTGTTGAAAGGAGCTATAAATCCGGTAGGGGTAAAATTATAAATGTTTCTAAAGACGGATTAAACGATCAATACACATTTAAAAGCGGAGCATCTTCTCTCTGGGATAAAAACAACCAGTGCAAGCCTGCATTTTATGCCGCCGTTAATGTAGGTATAGATTATAATGCGATTGATTCGCTGCTTTCTTATTCCGATACGTTAAAGTCGGAAAATTATACTAATGATTCGTGGTCGGCTTTTAACGATGCAGAAAGTTTCGCACAAAGCGCGGTGGCTCAAAATTATTCTTATAATAATTCGGCCGAGGAGGCTCTAGCCGGGGCTAAGGAAAGTCTTGAAGCAGGCATTAACGGACTCGTAAACATCACGACCGGCATTAACTCATCTGAAAATAATAGTCCCAAATCTTTTCTGCTTGAGCAGAATTATCCTAACCCGTTTAACCCGACGACAAGTATAACTTACCATGTACCCAAAGAAAGCTTTGTATCGCTCAAAGTTTATAACCTGCTCGGCCAGGAAGTTGCCAGCCTGTTCGAAGGTATGCGCAGACCCGGCAATTATAAAACTGAGTTCGACGGAAGCAAGCTTGTAAGCGGTGTATATATGTATCGTTTAAAATCAAATAATTTTTTACAAACAAAAAAACTCGTCTTATTGAAATAAAAAGATGACTGTTAACTTACACTTGTAGAGATAATTATGAAATATTTGAAGAAAATTGCTATTGCAATATGTGTACTATCATTCAACTTACAGGCCCAGACTATCTCGGTTAGCGGAACAGTCTCTTCGCCGCAAGGAGTCATCAGTTATGCATCCGTTACATTTACAAATAATAACGATCCAACAGAAAAGTATAATGCCTTCACGGATTCATCCGGAAATTATAGGGTAAATATTGTTACTTCCGTTAGCTCAAACGATAGAAATCAACCTTCTGCATTTGAACTCGAACAGAATTATCCGAATCCGTTCTCCTCGAAAACCGAAATACCGTATAAGCTAAAATCGCAGTCGGACGTACACATTACTATTTATGATATTCTAGGAAGAGTAGTTAAGAGATTTTCAACGACGTCGCAAAACAGGGGACTTCACAGCGTAGTATGGGACGGCAGGAACAATTTCGGCGCCTTAGCTTCTCCGGGAGTTTATTTTTACCGCGTGCAGGTCAACGATCAATCGCTGGTAAAGAAAATGGTCTTCAACAGCAGCAAAGGTAATTTCGCACTTCCCTTAGCTAAAACCGGTTTTACATCTCCGAATACCGTTAATAAAGCCGACGAAATTAATATTCAGGCCGGAAGTTATACTGTACAAATAGACAATACAGCTAATACGCTGCCTGCAATTTATTCCAGACAATTTACAAACGTAGAAATTCAAAACGATACGACTATTGATTTCTCTGTCTATGGTCCTGACAAAGCGATGGTTTATCTCGACAGCACTCAGCAGAATATCAGAGGATTCGGCGCCGCGAATATAATTCCCTGGAGACCGGATATGACTACGGCGGAAGTGAACCTGGCTTTCGGCAACGGGCCGGGACAACTGGGATTTTCTATACTTCGCTTAAGAATACCGAATACCGATAACACAAGCAGTTTCGCCGCGAATGTACCGACCGCAAAACTTGCCGAATCTCTCGGAGCAATCGTAATTGCTTCTCCGTGGACGCCGCCGTCGTCGATGAAAACCAACAATAATCCTGTCGGCGGTTCGCTTAAAGAAAGCTCGTATGCCGGCTATGCCGCGCATCTTAAATTGTTTGCGGATTATATGGCGAACAACGGCGCACCGCTTTACGCCGTTTCATTACAGAATGAGCCAGACGTAACCGTTACTTATGAGTCGTGTGACTGGACCGCGGATGAATTCCTTAATTTCTGTAAGAACAACGCGCAGAATATAGGTACCAGAATTATTATGCCCGAATCTTTTCATTTCGATCATTCGCTGTCCGATCCAACGCTTGAAGATTCCTCGGCCGCTTCACACGTGTCGATAATAGGCGGACATATATACGGAGGCGGTCTTGCTCCTTACCCGCTTGCTAAGAGCAAAGGAAAGGAGTTATGGATGACGGAACATCTCGATACGGATACTTCATGGTCGGCTGTCTATGCAACCGGAAAGGAAATAAATGACTGTCTGAACGCAGGGATGAACGCTTACGTCTGGTGGTATATAGTGAGATTCTACGGGCCTATAAACGAGAACGGCACAGCAACAAAACGCGGCTACGTTATGGCGCAGTTCTCAAAATTTATCCGTCCCGGATATTATAAATCCGGCTCCACTGATTCCCCGCAGAGAAATGTTTACGTTAGCGCATATAAAGACTCATCTTCATCAAAGGTGGTTATAGTAGCATTAAATTCTACATCGGAACCCGTCTACCAGACATTTTCGGTGGAAAACGGAAATGCTGCTTCATTTACTCCTTATACAACAAGTGAAACAAAGAACGTAGAGCAGGGAAGTGAAATCAATACTACGAACGGCGAGTTCACTTATAAACTCGAGCCGTCAAGTATAACAACATTTGTTTCAAAATGAATTTAAAATGAAAAGTTTAAGTAATCATAAAATATTTTTTCCATCTTTTGTAGCCTTTATAATAGTGTTTGCCTGGGTTCTCCGTGCCCAGACAAACAAAGATCCCGGCCTCAAGAACATACCTCATCTCGAGCGGAAGGGAAGCACAATGCAGCTGATAGTAAACGGGAAACCTTTATTGATGCTTGCGGGAGAAACGGGCAATTCGAGCGCATCCGATTTAAACTACATGGACGAAATATGGCCGAAGATAGTTAAGATGCATTTAAACACTCTCGTGGTTCCCGTGTACTGGGAACTATTAGAACCGAAAGAAGGCGGGTTTGATTTTCATCTTATCGACGGAATAATAACCGGCGCGAGGAAGAACAATATTAAGCTCGTCTTTCTATGGTTCGGCACGTGGAAGAACAGCATGTCGTGCTATGTTCCGCTGTGGGTAAAAACCGATGAAGGAAGATTTCCTAGAGCAAGGGAGAAAAACGGCAAAGCGGAAGAGATCCTTACTGCGTTTAATAAAACAAACATGAATGCCGACGCGTATGCTTTTGGTATGCTGATGAAACATATACGCGCTTTCGATGAAAAAGAGCAGACAGTCGTTTTAGTGCAGGTTGAAAATGAAATAGGGATGATTCCCGACGCGAGAGATTATTGCATAGAAGCAGATGAGGCTTTCAACTCCCAGGTTCCCGGTGAGTTTATGAGCTATTTAAAAAAGAACAAAGATAATCTGAAACCAAATTTATATGATTTATGGAAGACTAACGGATTTAAAACAGAAGGCACCTGGGAAGAAGTATTCGGAAAAAGCTTGAGTACCGATGAAATATTCATGGCCTGGAACTACGCGAAGTACGCAAATTACGTGGCGGAAGCCGGGAAGAAGGAATATCCATTGCCGATGTATGTAAATGCGGCATTGATCCGTCCGGGTTATAAGCCGGGGCAATATCCCAGCGCAGGCCCGCTGCCTCACTTGATGGATATATGGAAAGCCGCCGCACCTTCAATTGATTTTCTTGCGCCTGATATATACTTCAAGAGCTTTGCCGAATGGGTAACCAAATTTGATGTACCTTTTAAAAAGCCCGGACAAATGTACAATCAGTTTTTTATACCTGAGGCAGGGAACAATCAAAGCGTAGTAAATGCCTACTACGCTATTGCCGAACATAACGTAATGGGTTACAGTCCCTTTTCTATCGAGTCGCTCGATAATCCTTCCGATAACCAGGTCTCCAAAGGATACGATGTACTCTCTCAGCTTACCCCGCTTATACTTGCAAACCAGGGCAAGGGAAAGATGCGAGGAGTAATTCTCGACAGCGCGAGTCAGGTTGAAAATATAACATTGGGAGATTACACGTTTGTAGTTCATCATGAATACAGCTGGCCTTACGCGCCGAAGACGGAAGGCGAAAATCCGAGATACGGAGGAATGATAATAATGATTTCACCAGATGAATATTATGTAGCCGGAAGAGGAATGGTGATAACATTTAAATCGGCTTCTGATGACGGGAAGCTCGTAGGCATAGGAAGCGATGACGAGGGAAAGTTCGTCGACGGAAAGTGGGCTCCCGGTCTCAGGCTTAACGGAGACCAAACTCATCAAGGCAGACATATAGACCTGCCCGGCAGCACTTACAGTATTCAGAAAGTCAGACTTTATAAATATAAATAACCCGGCTTCAAACAAATTGATTTTTAAATACCCAACATACTCTACAGTAATTCCGGAAGAAATATAAATGAAGAGCTTTAAGAAAATCGCAGTAGTATTAATCGTAGTTCCTTTTTTCCTGCATGCTCAAACAATATCGATAAAGGGAAGCTTAACCGCATCGAGATTTCCGGTGCAGAATGCTTCCGTTACTTTTATCAACAACGCCGACACCACGAACAAATTTACAACTGTATCCGACGGTTCGGGTCACTACGAGATAAATTTAATTTTAACCTCGGTGGATAACAACGATAATTCACCGAAAAAATTTGAACTCGAGCAGAACTACCCCAATCCGTTTTCATCCGTTACAAATATTCCTTACGGGTTGAAGAAGGAGTCGGATGTTCAGGTAACTATATACGATATACTCGGCAGAGTTGTCAGAAAATTCAACGCCGGATGGCAGACCGGCGGGCGTACACAATATTTTATGGGACGGGCGCAATAACATCGATCAGAGAGTCGCGCCGGGAGTTTATTTTTACAGGCTGAAGGTAGACGGCGAATCGAAAGTTAAGAAGATGGTCTTCGACCGGAACGGCAGCGGTTCCTTTATGCTTCCGCACTCATTTTCTTTTAACGGGAACGCATCTTTGGCAAAAGTAAACAAGCCTGCCGGAGAGACAGGTAAAACTCAAAGTATATTAGGAAACACCTTCACCGTTCGAATTCAAAACACCGGCACTACGACTCCGGAAATCGTTACAAAGGAATTAGAGAATGTAGTAATAAATAAAGATACTACGATAAATTTTTATCTGACCTACATTCCGGTAGCAACTGTTGATTTAGACAGTCTGCATCAGGTTATCAGAGGTTTCGGAGCAGCGAATGTAATTCTGTGGCGCCCTGATATGACTGATTCGGAAATCCAGACTGCTTTCGGTACCGGCCCGGGGCAGCTCGGCTTTTCAATTCTCAGGATAATGCTGGAGCCGGATTCAACCCGCTGGAGCCTTTATGTGCCTACCGCGAAGAAAGCACACGACATGGGGGCGATTGTTATAGCATCGCCATGGTTTGCTCCTAGTGACATGAGCGAGACCGTGGGCAGCATAAGCAGGGTCCGCCACGATATGTACGCTCAATACGCCGCTCATTTAAATGCCTTTAATGTTTATATGAAGAATCACGGAGTGCCGATTTACGGCATTTCAATTCAGAATGAGCCTGACATTACCGAAAACTGGACAAGCTGGACATCAGACGAAATGTTCACGTTTATGAAAGACTATGCAGATTTGATTAAAGGAACGAAAGTTATGGCTCCCGAGTCATTTCATTTCGACCGTACTTATTCGGATCCTATCTTAAATGACTCCGCGGCCTGCGCAAATACTGATATTGTTGACGGCCACATATACGGCAGCGGCCTTTCCAAATATCCTCTGGCCGAAGAAAAAGGAAAGGAGGTCTGGATGACCGAACATTATACGGAAAGCGCGCATTCGGGAAACGACTGGCCGCTGGCTCTTGACGTTGCCAAAGAAATGCAGAGCGTAATGAAAGCGGACATGAGTGCTTATGTCTGGTGGTATATTGTTAGATATTACGGACCTATTGCGGAAGGTGAAATGGGTACACGTAAAGGCGAAGTAACAAAACGCGGGTACATCATGTCGCAGTTTTCAAAATTTATCCGCCCGGGATATCATAGAGTTGAAGGAGGTGTTTATCCGTCTTTAAGTAATGTTACTGTTACCGCATATAAGGATTCCTCATCATCTAAAATAATTATTGTAGCCGTTAATCCCGGCACTACTCAAACACTATGCGGATTCAGAATCCCTAATCTAACTTCGGGGACAAGTTTTACTACTTACACAACTTCTGCTACTCAGAATGTTGAGCAAGGAAATAATGTAACGGCAACAGACGGAAGTTTTAACTTCAACCTGGAGCCCTCGAGTATAACAACGTTTGTTTCGCAATGATCATTAATACGGAAGTTTAAATTATCAGCAATAATTCTACAAAGAATAAATAATGAAAAAACTAACGATATTTTTCTTACTTTCTTTTTTCATCCCTTCTCTCCAAGCCGAAAACGGGCATAGGTTATGGCTTCGATATCAAAATCCTAAGCCGGTAAAAATTGTCTGCGCAAAGGAGTCTGAAACTTTGAGACTTGCAGTGCAAGAATTGCGGGAAGGCTGGCATGGAACTCCCGGGGCGGAAGTTACTTTAACGGTTGATCATAATAAACTAATAAAAGGCGACGGCTTTATAATTGATTCTGCGAGCGTACAGGCCAACTCCGATCTAGGAGTTCTATACGGCGTTTTTGCGTTGCTGCGGATGCAGAGAACCGGACAGCCTGTTCACCATTTAATCTCCAACCCTTCTTATGAGCTTCGTCTTCTCGATCATTGGGACAACCTTAACGGAACTATAGAGAGGGGATACGCCGGGAAATCAATTTTCTGGCACGGCGGAATAGATTCTTTAACAGTTACCGGGCAAGATAAAGTTTTATGGAAGAAGTATGCCCGTGCAAATGCTTCTTTAGGTATTAACGGCGCTGTTCTGAACAACGTTAACGCGTCACCCCAGATGCTTTCCGTAAAAGTTCTGCAAAAAGTCAAAGCTATCGCGGATGTTCTTCGTCCATACGGAATTAAAACATACCTGGCTATAAATTTTGCTTCCCCCGCGGTTATAGGTCATTTAAAAACATCCGATCCTCTCGATCCTGAGGTTATTAAATGGTGGAAGGATAAAGCTGAAGAAATTTATTCTTTAATTCCCGACTTCGGCGGATTTCTCGTTAAAGCTAACAGCGAAGGTCAGCCGGGACCGCAGGATTTCGGACGCACGCACGCCGACGGCGCAAACATGCTTGCTGACGCCGTAAAACCGTACGGCGGAATTGTAATGTGGAGGGCTTTTGTTTACAGTCCCAAAAGTAAAGACAGAGCCAAGCAGGCTTACGAAGAATTTATGCCGCTCGACGGAAAGTTCAGAGACAATGTTATTATCCAGGCGAAGAACGGGCCGGTCGATTTTCAGCCGCGTGAGCCTTTTAGTCCACTTTTCGGAGCTATGAAAAAAACGGCCGTAATGCCCGAGCTGCAGATTACGCAGGAGTACCTGGGACAAGCGGTGCAGCTTGTGTTTTTATCGACGATGTGGGAAGAATTTCTGAACAGCGATACGTATCAGCAGGGAAAAGGAAGCTCGGTTGCGCGATGCACCGACGGGAGTATTTATCATAATAAGTATACCGCGATTGCGGGCGTTTCAAACGTAGGATTGGATACCAACTGGTGCGGGCATCCGTTCGCCCAGGCCAACTGGTACGCTTTCGGCCGCCTGGCCTGGAACAACAAACTAACCAGTAAAGAAATTGCTGATGAATGGATAGAACAAACTTTTTCAAGCGGAGCAAATAATCTTAGCAGTGCGGATTGGCGCGAACATTTTCTCCGGCCTGTCGAGAAAATGATGCTAGAAAGCAGGGAGGCTGCCGTCAATTACATGATGCCTCTGGGACTTCATCATCTCTTTGCGGCAGATTATCATTACGGACCCGGTCCATGGTACGCCCCGCCGAACCTGCGTCCCGACTGGACTCCTCCTTATTACCATAAAGCCGATACAAACGGAATAGGCTTTGACCGCTCCAGCTCAGGAAGTGACGCTGTAAGTGAGTATCACGAGCCGCTCGGCTCAGAATTTAATAATCTTAAAACATGTCCCGAAAAGTATCTGCTGTGGTTCCATCATCTGCCGTGGGATTACAAACTAAAAGACGGCGAGACACTGTGGAATGCAATCTGCCGACATTACCAAGAAGGATTAAACCAGGTGCGCCAATTTCAGATAGTTTGGGACAAAGTTAAACCGTATGTGGATAAAGAGAGGTTTGTAAAAGTGCAGAGAAAGCTGCGCCGCCACTGCCGCGACGCGCAGATCTGGCACGACGCGTGCATATTATATTTTCAGCAGTTCAGCAGGCGCCCGATCCCTTACGATGTGGAGCGGCCGATATATAATCTCGATTATTTAGAAAAAGTTGACATGTCAAAAATTTAAATGGATTAATGAAAGGTTCAATAATGAAAAAATATTTTTTACTCTTATTGTTCTTTTTTGCATCTCAATTCTCCATCAATGCTCAAACTAAGGAGAACAAGATTACACTCGACGCCTCGGCGCAGGAATACAAGATCAATAAAAATATTTACGGCCAGTTCTCCGAGCATCTGGGTCATCTTATTTACGGCGGCATCTGGGTCGGACCTAATTCTTCTATCCCGAATATAGACGGGATTAGAAAAGATGTTGTAGATGCACTTAAAGAAATTAAAGTGCCTGTGCTGCGATGGCCGGGCGGCTGCTTTGCAGATACATATCACTGGATGGACGGAATCGGTCCGCGCAAGGACAGACCTAAGATGATCAACACGAACTGGGGCGGAGTTACCGAAGACAACAGTTTCGGCACGCATGAGTTTCTCGAGTTATGCAAACTCATAGGATGCGAGCCGTACATAACAGGCAACGTAGGAAGCGGTACCGTTAAAGAATTATCTCAGTGGGTTGAGTACTGCAATTCGGATAACGTAAGCCCGATGACCGAACTGCGCAAGAAGAACGGCCGGGATAAATCGTGGGGAGTTAAGTACTGGGCTATCGGAAACGAAGCCTGGGGATGCGGCGGAAATATGACTCCGGAATATTACGCCGACCAGGTAAGAAGGTACGGAACATACATGCACAACTACGGGAATAACAAGATATTTAAAATTGCGTGCGGTCCCAGCGGCAACGATTATAACTGGACCGATGTTCTCATGAAGGACGATGCGCAGTTTTTCGACGGGCTGGCCCTTCATTATTATTCTTTTGCCAATCAAAATACGGCGACTGATTTCGACGAGAGCGGCTGGTTCGATATAATGCAGAAAACACTGAGGATGAAAGAACTGATTGAGAAGCATTCGAAAATAATGGACAAGTACGATCCGTATAAAAGGGTTGCTTTGATAGTCGATGAATGGGGAACGTGGTATAAAGTTGAGCCGGGAACAAACCCGGGATTCTTATACCAGCAGAATACTATGCGCGACGCTGTTGCCGCGGCGTGTAATTTAAACATCTTCAACAACCACTGCGACAGAGTAAGAATGGCAAACATCGCCCAGGTCGTGAACGTACTCCAGGCGATGATACTAACAAAAGGCGATAAGATGGTGCTTACCCCCACTTACTGGGTGTTCGATCTTTATAAAGTGCATCAGGATGCGATGATGGTTCCGGTAAAAGTATCCTCGAGCGATTACGCTTACAACGGCGAGAAGCTGCCCGCGGTAAACTGTTCGGCTTCTATCGACAGCACCGGTAAGATGCATATTTCATTATGTAACATCGATCCCGATAAAACGGAAAACGTGCAGTTGAATTTAGAGAGTTTTAATACCGACAAAATAACCGGTACGGTGCTTACCGCGGATAAGATGAACGCGCACAATACGTTTGATAATCCGGATGTTGTTAAGCCCGCCCCTTTTTCCGATTTCAAATTAGCCGGGGACAATTTAACTGTTGATATGCCGAAGATGTCCGTTGTCGTGCTCGAGCTGGACGGCAAAGTCGATCTCAAGAAGAAAGAGATAAAACTTAATAATCCGGTACAAGGATTGGACTACAGCTATTATGAGTTCGGCGGTGCAAGCCTGCCCAACTTCGCGGATCTAAAGCCGAAATCTTCAGGTACTATTGACAACTTTACTATTCCTAAGACAGAAAGGATAGAAAACTTCGCTTTGAAATATACCGGCTATATAAAAATACCCAAAGACGGACTATATACATTTTATACTACTTCGGATGACGGATCGGCTTTATTAATCGACAACAGGCTGGTTGTAAATAACGACGGACAGCACGCGATGGTTGAGAATTCAGGCAACGTAATGCTGAACTCGGGTTACCATAAAATTGAAATACTGTTTTTCCAGGCGGGCGGCGGAATGGGACTGGAGGCCGGACATCAAAGGTCCGGGTATGAAGAAGCAGGTTATACCGAATGACATGCTTTATCGGGAAAATTAAAGTACCGTTTGGTATTGGTACTTAGTAATCAAATTGGAAGTAAGAAATTGAAATAAAGGAATTCATTCGGCTCCTTAAAATAACAGAAAGTATAGTGTGAAAAAATTATTTCTGTTTTTCATATTTAGCGTTTTATTTATATGCGATCTGAATGCCCAGAGTGATTCTCTTCTAAAACTGTGGTACAAGCAGCCGGCGCAGAAGTGGGTTGAAGCTCTGCCTATCGGCAACGGGAGGCTGGGCGCTATGGTATTCGGAAATCCGTCATGATGAGCGTATTCAATTGAATGAAAGCACCGTCTGGGCCGGGAGTCCTTATAATAATCGCTAATCCCAAAGCTTTGAAAGCTCTGCCGGAAATCAGGAAATTAATTTTTGAAGGCAATTATGAAAAAGCCCAGGATATGGCGAATAAAGACATCATCTCGCAGGGCGCGCAGGGAATGCCTTATCAAACCGTCGGCAGTCTTTATCTTCATTTTCCCGGGAGCGAAAAGTACGCGGATTATTATCGTGACTTGAATATTGAGAATGCTGTCGCTTCGGTAAAGTATAAAGTCCGGCGGCGTAAATTACAAGCGAGTGATCTTCTCATCTTTCCCCGACCAGGTAATTATATTAAGGCTCACAGCGGACAAGCCGGGAAAAATAAGTTTTACCGCTTCGATGAACAGTCCGGAGAAAGTGGTTGTATCTGCCAGCGGGAATAACAAACTCGAATTAGACGGCAAAACCACAGATCATGAAGGAATAAAAGGAAAAGTAAAATTCTCTTCTCTTGTAAAAATACTGAACAGCGGAGGAGAAATAACTTCAAATGATACTTCGGTAACAGTTGCTAACGCGGACACCGCGACAATTTATATTTCCATAGCGACTAACTTCATTAATTATCATGAGCTCGGAGCCGATCAGCTTGAGCGCGCTGAGAATTATTTGGCGAAAGCTTTAAAGAAAAACTATGCCGATGCGTTAAAAGATCATATATCGTATTATCAAAATTTCTTTAACCGAGTTAAGCTTGATCTCGGTGTAACCGATTCGGTTAAAAATCCGACCGACGTTAGAATAAAAGATTTCGCCAAAGGAAACGATCCTCAGCTCGTCTCTTTGTATTTTCAATTCGGAAGGTATCTTTTAATATCGAGCTCGGAGCCGGGGGGACAGCCGGCAACTCTTCAAGGCATCTGGAACGATCAGCTTTATCCGCCGTGGGACAGTAAATATACTATCAATATTAATACGGAGATGAACTACTGGCCGTCGGAGCCGACCAACCTTTCGGAGATGAGCGAGCCTCTCGTTCAAATGCTGAAAGATCTTTCGGTAACGGGAAGAAAGACTGCGAAGGAAATGTACGGCGCAGGCGGATGGACGGCGCATCATAATACCGATCTATGGCGGATGACCGGCGCGATAGACGGCGCTTACTGGGGCGACTGGCCCTGCGGCGGCGCGTGGCTGAGCCAGCAGCTTTGGTATAAATATATCTATAACGGAAACAAGAAATTTTTGAGTTCTGTTTATCCGGTACTTAAAGGCGCTTCGGAATTCTTCAATGATTTTTTGATTGAGGAGCCGGAACATAAATGGCTGGTTGTTTCTCCTTCGGTTTCGCCTGAAAACTCCCCTGAAGTTCATCCGAAATATTCTATTACCGCAGGTGCGACAATAGATAATCAGCTTGTATTCGATCTATTCAATGAAACAATAAAGGCCGCGTATATTCTCGGCGTAGATAAGAATTTTGCAGAAGCCTTGAACTCAAAATTAAAAAGACTTCCGCCGATGCAGATAGGACATTGGGGACAGTTACAGGAATGGCTGCACGATTGGGACAGCCCTGACGATCATAACAGGCATGTATCCCATTTATACGGATTGTACCCGAGCAACCAGATCTCACCCTTCCGCACCCCCAAACTTTTTGAGGCGGCTAAGACTTCTTTAATTGCAAGAGGAGACGAATCAACCGGCTGGTCGATGGGATGGAAAGTTAATCTGTGGGCGAGAATGCTGGACGGAAACCACGCTTTAAAATTAATTGAAGATCAGCTTAAGCCCGCACCAACACCAAAGAAAGGCGAAAGTATTTTCGGTGAAGGAGGAGGTACTTATCCCAATATGTTCGACGCGCACCCGCCTTTCCAGATAGACGGCAATTTCGGGTGCACCGCGGGAATCGCAGAGATGCTGCTCCAGAGTCAGGACGGATTTATTTTTATTCTTGCCCGCTCTGCCCGACGCAGTGGAAGAACGGGAGCGTGAGCGGATTAAAAGCCAGAGGCGGATTTGTCGTCAGTATCGAATGGAAGAACGGCAGGGCTTCGAAGATAAAAATTAAATCCGCGCTCGGCGGAAACTGCAGGGTGAGATCATACGAGAAACTTGCAGGTGATGGTTTTAAGATTACTGAAGCAAAAGGAAAAAATCCGAATCCATTTTATGAAGTACCGAAAATAAAACAGCCTTTGATATCGCCGGAAGCGAAGATAGAAAACCTTGAACTGAAGAAAAGTTATCTATATGATTTTCAAACAAAAGCAGGGGAGGAGTATATCTTGATTTCACATGAGTAAGTGTGGGGTTGAGAGTAAGATTAAGAGTAAGATTAAGAGTAAGATTAAGATTAAGATTAAGATTAAGATTAAGAGTAAGAGTAAGATTAAGAGTAAGAGTAAGATTAAGATTAAGACACAGATGTATATGTAATTATGAACTTATACGTCTTGTTATATAGCCCTTTATTCATCTATTCATGAAAAAGGAGATCAAAGAATGATTCATTCGGCACCTTTAAGATTCGTTGTAATTAGTTTTGTGTTCTTTTATTTAATGCCCGCGGTTTTGAATGCTCAGCCGGTATCAAACAGACCGGATATTACGGTGAAACTTCTGGGAACAGTTCAAAACAATTCGGTGAGGATCAAAAGGGACCCCGCTTCGGGGAATCTTTACATCTTACAAAATAACGGCGACATAAGAAGGGTAAATTTCGCGGTGGGCGGCAGAGTTTCGTTCCCGCTGGTTTACCAGACATCAGATCACGGTCTGAGCTCGCCGCTCGGAATGGCGTTCGGTAAGGACGGCACGATGTACCTGGCGGGCAACGAGATAAGCGATACGAACAGCTCGTACGCTACGTGCGTAATTGCAAAGGGTGTTCCGGATAAGCCGGGAAGTGAAAATCGTACATGGAGTTTTATTGCAAAATCGGTCGAGTATACTTTCGGTCACGTTTATAATCATAAAACAAACGCTATAGCTGTGGATCCTAACGGAAAATATATTTATGTGAATAACGGCGCGTGTACCGATCACGGAGAAATACGCGAAGGGCACAGGGAAGTCGGTTTGACATCATTAATATTAAAACTTCCCACGGACGGAAAAGATATCATGCTGCAGAACGACAGAGCATGGCTGAAGGCCAACGGATATGTTTATGCCGAGGGTATAAGAAATACTTTCGGAATGGCCTATGCACCGAACGGCGATCTGTTCGGAGTCGAAAATTCGGATGACCGCGACGATCCCGATGAAATGAACTGGCTGAGGGAAGGTCATCATTACGGCTTTCCGTGGAATATAGGCGGCGATGTAACGCCGCAGCAGTTTCCCGGTTACGATCCGCACAACGACCCTCTCTTGAGTCCAAATGCCTGGGGCGGGGGCAACGGAATGCTTTATCAAACATACAGCAACGACTCTACGTACCCTGCTCCGCCTGACAGCATTACGTTTACTTCGCCGGTACGCAACTTCGGTCCGGACGCCGATAAATACCGCGACACCACGAACGGCCAGATTATGGACGCGAGCGAAAGCGGCACATCGACGACAACATTTTCTCCTCACAGCTCTCCGGACGGAATCGTGTTCGATAAAGATTCTATTCTTGCCGGCGATTTAAAAGGAGGGGCATTCGTAGTGCGAATTAACAGCAGCGCACTGCTCAAAGCATTAGGCGATACGGGAAACGATCTGCTTCTTGTTTCGTTAACAAAAGGCGATTCAAATTATTCGGCTCATGTTACGCAGCTCGTTAAAAACTTCATATCGCCTCTCGGTATTGAACTCGTGGGGGACACGCTTTACGTAATGGAGACGGGATTAAACTATAATAATAATTCTCCCAAATTATACGAAGTAATATTGCCTGAGGATAACGCCACCGCGGTAACCGGCCGGAGTAATTTGCCGCGGTCCTTCGAATTGTACCAGAATTATCCCAATCCTTTTAACCCTGTAACAAAGATCAGTTACTCGATTCCGCGTGCCGGCTTCGTTTCGCTGAAAGTATATAATCTTCTCGGCGAAGAAGTTGCCGATTTAGTCAGCGGCGAGAAAGCCGCCGGAAAATATGATATCGATTTTAACGGCAGAGGACTTTCGAGCGGGGTATATATATATAGAATAGAGGCCGGGGGATTTTCGGATTCAAAGAAACTGGTTCTAATGAAATAAGAAGATCATTATTCAAAAGTGTAGTGAAGCTCAAAAATTTTTTAATTAAAAACTGAAGTAACGCAAGACTGTCATTCTGATCCCGACTTGTCGGGAGAAGAATCTTGAGGCAACGAGTCTTAATAATTTTAAGATATTTCGCCCGGCAACTGCCGGACTCAATATGACAAAAACCTAAGTTTGCGTGACTTAAGTTAGAAACGTGGAGAAATATCGATGAAAATTTTAAAAATATTTTTCGCGCTGTTCTTCCTTCTTACTATTAATGCGGCAGCACAGGAAGTAATAAATTTATATCCAGGTGCGGTTCCGAACTCGAAGAAGTCGAATGTAAAAGAAACGGAAAGATCGGGAATGTTCTCGGGCGTAACCAAACCGACCCTGGAAATATTTCTTCCTTCGAAAGAAACCGCCACCGGCGCGGGCGTTGTAATTTGTCCGGGCGGCGGGTACGCCGTAGTTGTTTATCAGGCCGAAGGAATACGAACCGCGAAAGAATTCGCTAAAAAAGGAGTCGCAGCTTTTGTGCTTAAATACAGGCTTCCCAGCGATTCCACGATGATTGATAAAACAATAGGACCTTTGCAGGACGCGCAGCAGGCAATTAAAGTAGTTAGGGAAAATGCCGCGAAATGGGGAATAGATACAAACAAAGTAGGGATAATGGGATTTTCAGCCGGAGGGCATCTTGCCTCCACCGAAGCAACTCATTATAAAGAAGCGGTCATTGAAAATAAAGATCATATAAACTTGCGCCCCGACTTTCAGATACTTGTTTACCCTGTCATTAGTATGGAAGACAGCTTAACCCATTTAGGCTCAAGAACAAATTTACTCGGCGATAATCCTTCGCAAAAATTAAAAGATGAATTTTCGAACGAACTGCAAGTAAACGCGAATACACCTCCGGCTTATATAACTCAAGCAGGGGACGATAAAACCGTAGATGTTGACAATAGCATAGTCTATTATGAGGCGTTAAGGCATCACAGCGTCGCCGCCGAACTTCATCTTTATCCTCACGGCGGACACGGATTTGTTTTAAGATTAAAAACCGAAGACTGGATGGCGCCGATATTCAAGTGGATGAGAAACTCAAATTTGATAAATAATTAATGATAGTGTCTTGATGTATTGAGATAATGTTCGAAGCACTCGATTGAAGGAATGTTGGAGTAATGGAGTATTGGAATGTGTTAAAGAAAAGATTCCCAATCTCCCATAATTCCATTATTCCAAAGAAGAACTGCAGGTTCTAGTTAAAGAAATATTGAAAATTAAATTGAGAAAATAATGAAAAACATGATCTGCACAATTGCAGCCGTATTGGCGTTAAGCTTTTTTACAAATGCGCAAAATACCGGAGTGCAGGCTCCCCCGGGCTTCGACAGCGTTAGAACTGATATAGCGCACGGTAAAATTGATACGGTTTATTACGAGTCAAAAACCGTCGGTACAAAACGCAGAACACTTGTTTATACACCGCCGGGATATACGACGGACAAAAAATATCCCGTGCTTTATCTTCTGCACGGTATAGGCGGTGATGAATTTGAATGGCTGAATAACGGCCATCCTCAGGTCATACTGGATAATTTATATGCCGAGAATAAAGCTGAGCCGATGATAGTGGTGCTGCCGAACGGACGCGCAATGAAGGACGACCGCGCGGTAGGCAATATATTCGACAGCGTAAAGATACATGCATTCGCAAACTTTGAGGGCGACCTTCTGAATGATTTGATCCCTTTCATTGAAAGGACATACCCTGTTTACACCAACCGCGAACACCGCGCAATCGCCGGTCTATCGATGGGCGGCGGTCAGTCGTTGAATTTCGGATTGGGAAATCTCGACAAGTTCGCGTGGGTCGGATCTTTCTCCGCCGCACCGAATACAGAAGAGCCTGAGGTATTGGTCCCGGATCCTGAAAAAGCAAGGAAAGAACTTAAGCTGCTTTGGATTTCGTGCGGCAAAGATGACAGGCTTATTACATTCAGTCAACGCACTCATGATTATCTGAAAGCTCATAACGTTCCCCATATTTATTATATCGAACCGGGCAAGCACGAATTTAAAGTATGGAAGAACGGTCTCTATAATTTTGCCCAGCTGGTATTCAAGTAAACATCATGAATAGAATACTTCTAAAAGATAAAAATATAATACGGAACATTAAGCGAGTGTAATAATTAACTGAAGTTATGCAAATATAGGTTTTTGTCATATTGAGTCCAGCAGCTGCCGGACGAAATATCTAAACTTTATCAATAATCGTAGTCTTGAGATTCTTCTCCCGACAAGTCGGGATCAGAATGACAGTTTTGCTTAACCTCAGAAATCAATATAAAACTTTAATACTCATAGGGGTTACACAAATAATGAATCTTTCAGTTGTTAAATATGCACGGATAAAAACAATTTTATTTTTGATGACTTTTGTATTCGGTTTAATTATGATTTCAGATTTAAATGCTCAAACTACACCCGATCCTAATTTCTATATTTTCCTTTGCTTCGGGCAATCGAACATGGAGGGGCAGGGCGCGATTGAAACTCAGGACCAAACCGTAAACAGCCGCTTCAAAGTTATGGAGGCCGTTGATTGTTCAAACCTGGGAAGATCAAAAGGAGAATGGTATACTGCCGTTCCGCCTTTATGCAGGTGCAGCACCGGGCTTTGTCCCGTAGATTATTTCGGCAGAACGATGGTCGCAAATCTTCCGGACAGTATAAAAGTGGGTGTAATAAATGTATCCGTGGCCGGATGTAAAATTGAACTTTTCGACGAGAGCACTTACCAGGATTATGCCGCAACGGCGCCGGATTGGATGAAAGGCATAATTAATGAATATGGCGGAAATCCTTATCAGTACCTTGTAAATCTAGCAAAGCTTGCTCAGAAGGACGGCGTGATAAAAGGAATACTGCTGCACCAGGGCGAATCAAACACAGGAGATAACCAGTGGCCTTCAAAGGTGAAGAAAATATACGATAGCCTGCTTGTTGACTTGTCACTTAATCCCGATTCGGTACCGCTGCTTGCCGGCGAAGTTGTGAACGCCGATCAGGGCGGTGTCTGCGCAATTATGAACCCAATAATTGACAAGCTGCCCCAGACTATTTCCAATTCTTATGTCATTTCTTCGAGCGGCTGCACAGCCGGCTCGGATCATTTACATTTCAATTCTGCAGGCTACAGGGAATTCGGTGCTCGCTATGCCGCAAAGATGCTTTCCATACTCGGTTATACGGTAACAGATAAAGCTTCTGAAAAATGGGTAGGAACGTGGAGCACGGCTCCGCAGCTAGTAGAGCCGTACAACAATCCTCCTTCACCCGGATTAACCAACAACACGCTCAGACAAGTAGTTCACGTTTCGATAGGCGGCGACAGCCTGCGCATTAGATTTTCAAACGAGTTTAGCGACGAGTCCCGTAACGATGCATGAAGTTCATTTAGCAGTTTCCGCCGGAGGCGGTGCAATCGACACAACTACAGATAAGTTAATATATTTTAACGGCAGCCCTGAAGTTACAATGGATCCCGGAGCGGCGGCTACATCGGATCCTTTTCAATTTTCTTTAGATACATTGTCCGACGTTGCTATTACAATTTATTTCGGACAAACCTCCTCTACCGTTACAGGTCATCCCGGGTCGAGAACTACCTCATACATTTTGACTGGCAACGAAGTTTCAAAAGCAGATTTTTCCGGCGCAGTTCAGACAGATCATTGGTACGTTATTAATACTATTGATGTAAAAGCACCGGATTCGACTCATGCCGTGGCAATACTCGGAAATTCGATAACGGACGGACGCGGATCGGGTACGAATAAACAAGACCGCTGGCCGGATGAATTATCGCGACGCTTTCAGGAGAATACTGCAACGCGGAACGTGGCTGTTTTAAATGAGGGAATAGGCGGCAATACGGTGCTTAACGGCGGATTGGGACCTACCGCGTTAAGCAGATTTCAGCGCGATATTATCGATCAGAACGGAGTAAAATGGCTGATCATCCTAGAAGGAATAAATGATATTGGTGGCTCGGCCGGTACGGGAGTTGCGCAAGAATTAATCGATGCATACCGGCAGATGATAAACACTGCGCACGAGAAAGGGATCTTTGTATACGGAGGAACTCTGCTTCCGTTCGGCGGATCATCATATTATTCCGCGGATCATGAAACCTCGAGAGAAACAGTGAACTAATGGATCCGGAACAGTGGCGCTTTCGACGCGGTAATTGATTTTGATAAAGCGCTGCGCGATCCGGCCGATACACTTAGACTACTTCCTGTTGCCGACGACGGTGATCATCTTCATCCAAGCGAAACCGGACACAGGATGATGGCCGAGGCGGTTAATTTGAATTTGTTTACCGGAAGCGATACGGTTGTTTATGTTGACACCAGTAAATCAATTTATTTTGAACCCGAATGCGCGATGGTAGGCGCTGACTGGCAAATATTAAACGACGCGCAGGCTTCTAACGGAAAATATGTAACCGTTAAGCCGGGCATACAGAGTCTTTCCGCGGCACCGACGGACAGCGCAAGCGCCATTTTTATTCCTTTCACTATAGATACTCCCGGAAATTATAATTTATATGTGCGCGTGAATTGTCCGACTTACGACGACGATTCTTTCTGGGCAAAAATGGACGGCGGTGATTTTGTAATGTACAACGGACTGGTTACAAGCGGCTGGGGCTGGGTTAAATTAAACAGCTTTGATTTAGCGGCCGGTGATCACAAGCTTACCATCACGTACCGCGAGGACGGAGCGCTGCTCGATAAAATCTGTTTCTCAACTAATCCCGCTCCTCCGATCGGACTGGGCAAAGATGCCGAAAATTTGTGCTCTGCACCGACAGATATAAATGAATCAAAAGAAGTACCCGATAAATACGGACTGGGCCAAAATTATCCGAATCCTTTTAATCCCGTTACGACAATTAAATACTCGGTTCCGCGTTCCAGCTTCGTGTCATTGAAAGTATACGATGTGTTAGGCAATGAAGTCGCCGAATTGGTGAACGGGATGAAGCGGGCAGGCGATTATAAAATCTCTTTTAATGCAGGCAGCTTAGCGAGCGGTGTGTATATATATCAATTGAAGACAAACGGTTTCGTAGAGACTAAGAAGTTAGTATTGCTGAAATAATAATAAAGAGATTTCAATAAAGTCATTTTGAAGATTTAAAAGTTATAAATTAACCGAAGTTAAGCAAATATAGGTTTTTGTCATATTGAGTCTGGCAGCTGCCGGACGAAATATCTAAACTTTATCAATAATTGTAGCCGTAAGATTCTTCTCCCGACAAGTCGGGAACAGAATGACAGTTTTGCGAAACTACAATAAGCTAAGATTAATACTTAATATAAAATTTATATGAAAAAAATATTACGACTCATTTGTCTTCTATTTATGATTTCGATTCTGCCGTATGCAAATTTATCCGCGCAGAAACTGCAGAGCGATAACGGCGACGGTACTTATACTAACCCGGTAATAGCATCCGATTTTCCGGATCCCGATGTCATCCGCGTTGATTCTGTCTATTACATGGTAAATACTACCATGTTCATTTTTCCCGGCGTCACAATACTAAAATCGTATGATCTAGTTAACTGGGAATACTGCTCCAACGCAGTTCAGCGTTTCGATTTCAGTAAATGCTACGACCTCGACGGCTGCAACAGGTACGGTCACGGACAGTGGGCAACGAGCCTGAAATATCATAACGGAAAATTTTATACCCTGTTTATTACTCTAAATGAGGGCGGATTCCTTTGTACGGCCGACAAGCCGGAGGGGCCCTGGAAAATTACTCATCTGCCGAAGGGATTTTATGATCCCGGATTGTTCTTTGACGATGACGGAAAAATCTACGTGGCCCACGGATACAGCAAAATTTATATGACCGAGCTCGATCAAAACTTCGCGCCTTTGTCTAAAGATTCTTTGATCATTACAGGAGACTTAAGAAAGGGACTCGAAGGCACGCACGTTTATAAAATTAACGGCTATTATTATTTGTACTGCACGTACGGCGGTCTCGACGGAATACAGGCGGCATTTCGTTCCAAGAATATCTACGGACCATATGAAGAAAAAATTGTTATAAGAGATACGACCCACGGAATAAACTTCGGTATTCATCAAGGCGCTCTTATAAAAACACAGACAGGCGAGTGGTGGACAATGCTGTTTGTCGATAACGGTCCCTTCGGGCGATTTCCTTCTTTGCAGCCTGTTACCTGGAAAGACGGCTGGCCGATGGTAGGAGTGAACGGTGAAGCCGTAATTAAGTATAGAAAGCCGGATGTCGGAAGAACATATCCGATAAAAGTATTACCGACCTCCGACGAATTTGATTCCACAAAGTTGGGCTTGCAGTGGGGATGGAACCATAATCCCGTACCTTCAAAGTGGTCGTTGTCAGAAAAACCCGGATACTTAAGACTGAAAACCGCGAGTGTTGTCGACAGTCTGCCCAAAGCCCGCAATACGCTTACCCAAAGAATGTTCGCATATTATTCCGACACAATAGCTTCTATAGGGACCACAAAGATGAATTTTGAAAATATGCATGAAGGCGATATCGCCGGGCTGGCGGTATTTCAAAATCCGTACGCATTTATAGGAATAAAAAAAGAAGCCGGGAAGAATTTTATAGTGATGGTGAATAACGGAAAGACAATCGATTCTTCCGAAGTGAAAGGGCCAACAATTTATTTCCGCGCGAGCGCGATTCACGGTTCCGGTGCGGCGCAGTATTATGATAAAAACATTGCGCCGGGAACAGGCACAGCGTCATTCTCTTACAGCATGGACAATAAAACATTTGTACCGATCGGGGATGTATTCAATATGAAATTCAGCTTGAAAGTTTTTACGGGAAATAAATGGTGTCTTTTTAATTACGCCGGAAAAGCATTAGGCGGCTATGTCGATTTCGGCTGGTTCCGCACGTCTGCCGGCAGCGTAAACATTAACTGATATTTGAGAAATTAAAAAATCCGAGACAAAAATTTTGTTTTTCGGAGGATAAAACATGAAAAGATTCAGACTATATCTATTCTTATTAAGCCTGCTCTGCTTGTTAGGTACTGATTTTGTATCGGCGCAAAATCCGATAATCACAAATCAGTTTACTGCGGATCCCGCAGCGAGGGTGTTTAACGGAAAAGTATATCTATATCCCTCGCACGATATTCTCGCCGTTGAAGGCCGCGGACGGCCGGGCTGGTTCTGCATGGAAGATTACCATGTCTTCTCATCTGAGAACCTTACGGACTGGACCGACCACGGTCTTATCGTAAACCAGGACAGCGTTCCGTGGGTTAACACAAAATTTTATGCCATGTGGGCGCCTGATTGTATTTACAGGAACGGTAAATACTATTTTTATTTCCCGGCTCCCGTAAAAGATACAACATTGGGAAGAGGATTCTCGATCGGGGTAGCGGTATCCGATAGTCCCGCCGGACCTTTTACTCCGCAGCCGCTTCCGATTAAAGGTGTTCATGGCATCGATCCCAATCCTTTTATAGATAAAGACGGGCAGGCATACCTGTTCTGGGCGGCCAGAAATATTTACGTCGCGAAGCTGAAAGAGAATATGCTCGAGCTTGCATCCGAGCCGAAGATAGTCGAAGGTCTGCCCGATAAAGGATTAAAGGAAGGTCCGTTTATGTTCGAGCGGAAAGGTATTTATTACATGACCTATCCGCACGTGCAGGATTCCACCGAAAGATTAGAGTATGCAATAAGCGATAATCCTACGGGACCTTATAAATTTACCGGTGTCATAATGGATGAAGTACCGGGCTGCTGGACCAACCAGAATTCAATCATCAATTATAAAGGTCAATGGTACCTCTTCTATCATCATAATGATCTGTCCCCCCAGTTCGATAAAAACAGATCAGTCAGGATAGACAGTCTGTTCTTTAACGAAGACGGTACAATAAGAAAAGTGATACCCACGCTGCGCGGTGTAGGAATTACTGATGCCGCAAGCGAAATACAGATTGACAGATATAGCAGTAAAAGTAATGACGGTGCGTCTGTAACTTTTATTGATACGTTAAAGAAGTTTGGAGGCTGGAAAGCATCGCTGGATAATGCAAACGCGTGGATGCAATATAACAGTGTTGATTTCGGCAGTAAGAAATTATCGTCTATTAAAATAAGAGCTTTGTCAAAAACAGGAGGCACAATACAAATTCTATTAGACAAATTAGACGGTCCGGTAATCGGGCAGGTGGAAATTCCTAAAAGCGACGAATGGAAAATTATCGATTCACCTTTATCGGACTTCAAAACCGGGATTCATAACCTAATCGTATTATCAAAAGATAATAAGAATGTTGAGATAGATTGGGTAAAATTTGAGTAACAATATTTTTTAGAGCTTGAATTATAAATGTAAAATAGGGGAAAGTAATGAATACGATGTTTCAAAAATTTGTAAAAGTTTGTCCGAAGTCGGGCAGAATAAGAAAAATAATTTTTCCGAAAGGTTATTATAGGCTGCTTTATCCTATAATCGGATTTGCGGCTTTAATATGGATATTAATCCGGGTTATTCCGAAACCGAGCAGAGTTAATTATCCGTGTATAAAAGCGGCAACACCGCTTGCGTCGGGATTCCTTATTTATTTTGCGACGCTTATTGCCTCTGCTTTTGCTTTTATGAGAACGAAAAGGACGATTTATCTTGCACCGTATTTTGTTTCTATCTGTCTTGTCTTTTTCGGATTTAGCGATTCGAGCAATTTAAATAAAAGCATGGGCGATCCGGGTTATCCGATGCCGAGCTCGGTTCATGTTGCCAATAAGCCGATCGGTGAAGCGAAAGGAATTTTTCCCGGAAGGGTCGTTTGGGTTTACGATCCGGGAGCAACAAACGAGGACTGCAAACCGAATGAGGTCGGTCATGCGTGGTGGATGCCGGAAAATAACAATCAGGATATAATTGACGGAATGGTAAGCAAAGCAATACAAAATTTAACCGGGCAAACTACCGACGAAGATTCGTGGAATGCAATATTCAAATTCCATAATAATACGAGAGGTAAGGGGAGTGTGCCTTATAAGTCGGGAGAAAAAATATTTATTAAGATAAATAATGTCAGCGGCTGGGGTGGAAATTTCAGCACCAAAGATCTTTCGGTGGTAGCTAACGGTTCGTACGGTATAGCGGAAACTTCGCCGGAAATTATTCTTTCGGTTTTGAGGCAATTGGTAAATGTTGTCGGGGTTGAGCAGAGCGATATTTATGTCGGTGACCCGATGAGAAATACATACAAGCATTGCTACGATATGTGGCATAGTGAGTTCGCAGACGTGCATTATATGAGTCATGATAATTATACGAAGCTGGGAAGGGAACAAATTGTTGCGGACACCGTGCCCAAAATATTTTACTCGGATAAGGGAACCGTTCTGCGTGACAATGTTTGGGATACGAATAGACTCGGAGGAGATCCGATAACAAGCGATTGTTTGTACACTGCGTTTGAAAACGCCGAATACATTTTAAATATACCGATACTCAAAGGACATAAACGGGCCGGGATAACCATGTTCGCAAAAAACCATTTCGGTTCTCAGACAAGAGAGAGCGCGGCGCATCTCCATATGGGGCTGGTAGACCCGATCGAAATTCAGTATGATAACAGCCGGAGAGACTACGGAATGTACCGTGTTCAGGTAGATATAATGGCGAGCAGGAACCTCGGCGGCAAGACTCTCTTCTATCTGATGGATGCGTTATGGCCGGCCGATCAAGAGATAAGCTATCCGAAAAAATTTTCTATGCCGCCGTTTAATAACGATTGGATGTCTTCCGTGTTTGCTTCGCTCGATCCTGTGGCAATCGAATCGGTCGGTTATGATTTTCTGCGTTCGGAATTTACGGCAACACGCAGTATTAAAGACGGTGCCGGTACGTACACTCAAAAACCTGCCGCGGATGATTATCTTCACCAGGCCGCAGATTCATCGCAATGGCCTGCCGGCATAAAATACGATCCCGATAACGACGGCCAGTATTTTGCCAGTCTGGGAGTTCACGAACATTGGGATAACGAGATCGACAAACAATATTCGAGAAACCTGGGAACAGGCGACGGGATAGAATTAATAAAAGTTATGAATTACACCGACGTTAAGAATGAAAATATCATACCTAAGGATTTTCAGTTGACGCAAAATTATCCTAATCCGTTCAATCCATCGACTGTAATTACTTATACGCTGCCCAAAGCCGGACATGTTACATTAAAAGTTTATAACGAGCTGGGTCAGGAAGTTGCTACGCTGGTAAACGGATATGCATCGGCTTCTACGTATAAAGTTACTTTTAATGCTTCGGCGCTCGCAAGCGGCGTTTATATTTATTCGCTGAAAGCGGGCGAGCTTCATGCTTCTAAGAAAATGATTTTACAAAAATAATTATCGCGGAAAATAGCAGAGAAATGAAAAGTAGAAAATATATATCACGAATTATAATTGTCAGTATCATCTGGGTTGCTTTAATCCAGTCTAAGATTATTTCTCAATCTATACTTGATCCGAATGCTGAAGTCGAACAGATAGCGACGAGAATTCAGCAGCCGGAGGGACCGGTCTGGAGCGACAGCCTGGGTCTGCTCTTTTCGGATATCAAAGGAAATAAAATTTATAGATGGACCTCCGAAGGCGGACAGGAAGTTTTTATGGAACATCCCGACAGTACCAACGGGTTAACCTACGATTTAAAAGGAAGATTAATTGCATGCCAGATGGGACTTAGAAGGATCGTACGGTTTGAAGAAGACGGCTCGGAAACATCTCTCGCCGATAAATACGACGGGAAGAAATTTAATAGTCCCAACGATCTTGTTGTTAAATCCGACGGTGCAATATTTTTCACCGATCCGAACTTCAATATTCCTTTAGGACAACATCAAGAACTGTCTTTCTGCGGAATTTATAGAATAAGCGCAAACGGAAATCTTCAGCTTCTCGCAACGTTAGCTCTTCCTAACGGGATATGCTTTTCACCCGATGAGAAGAAACTTTACGTAAACGATTCCCAGGTTCACAAGATTTATGCGTGGGATGTTGTTGATGATTCGACGATCGCAAATAAAAAATTATTCTTTACTATACCTGTATCCGGTTATGCGGACGGGATGAAAGTGGATGAAGACGGAAATATTTATTGCACCTGCGCTTCGGCAGTTTGGGTTATTTCGCCATCCGGTGAACAGCTCGGCAAAATTAGTCTGCCGTCGAATGTTTCCGCATCAAACTGCGCCTGGGGCGATTCCGACAGGAAGACATTATTTATAACAGGCGGAACTTCGGTATATAAAGTTAGACCGCTTTTGACCGGAATTGAACAGCAAGGCTCATATTTACCCAGGGAGTTCAGGCTTTATCAAAATTATCCTAATCCGTTTAATCCGTCTACTGAAATTACTTATTCCGTTCCGACCACTTCTAATGTCGTAATAAAGATATACGATACAACCGGGAGTACAGTCGCTACGGTAGAGGAGAAGGAAAGAACGGCAGGGACTTACAGCCTAACTTTTAACGCAAATCAATTGGCGGGAGGCGTATACTTCTGCAGGTTAACCGCAGGTAATTTTTCGGCTGTTAAAAAACTGGTATTACTTAAGTGATAAAAAAGACGTGATGCTGATGAGGAATAATGGAGTATTGGAATTATGGAATGATCATTAGCCACATAACTCCACTATTCCATTACTCCTAATTTTATGGACCGGATATTTCAATTTATTAAACGGCTAATAAGGGAGACGTAAATGAAACTTAAAGATATCAAATTGTTAACCGTATTAACGGTAATCTTACTTTTTAGTTCTGCTCTAATATTCGCTCAGACCGCTTCGGTAAACGCAGGCGGTAATCAAATTATAAACTGGGAGAATACCCACTCCGCGCAGCTTAACGGAAGTCTTTCATCTACTGATATAAAAGTTGAATGGACATGTCCTCAAAATTCAGGAGTTGTTTTTAAGGATGCTGCCAATCCTGTTACCGAGGTTACTTTTCCGCGTCCCGGGTATTACCTGCTGTATCTTTCCGGAATAGGACCGGACAAAGATATTTTAAAGAGTTCGGTTGTTTTTAATGTATTTAAACCTCATTCGTATAAAGACAGACTTTCCGATCTAATTAATTTGATGACTGTTAACGAGAAGATTAAACAATTAATTAATCAGGCGGATTCAATTCCGCGGCTGGGACTTCAAAAGTATAATTATTGGAGCGAGGCTCTACACGGAGTACTAGCAAGCGGGGCAACTTCATTTCCGCAGGCCGTTGCCATGGGAGCCACGTGGGAGCCGGGACTCGTTCACCGGGTAGCTTCTGCAATCTCGAATGAAGCACGCGCATTGCATGTTATCGAAGGAAAGGGATTGACTTACTGGAGTCCCACAATAAATATTGCACGCGATCCGCGATGGGGACGCAACGAGGAATCATACAGCGAGGATCCTTACCTGCTCTCCCGCATGGGAGTCGCATTTGTAAAAGGAATGCAGGGAGACGATCCTTATTATCTCAAGACCGTTTCGACTCCCAAGCACTTCATTGCAAACAACGAAGAAGATCGCCGGCATACGGGATCTTCCGATGTGGATATGCGAAGTTTGTTCGAATATTATCTGCCCGCATTTCACAGTGCAATTGTCGAAGGCGGAGCTTACTCAATTATGGGTGCGTACAATGAGTTAAACCATGTACCCTGCAACGCCAATACATTTTTATTAAAGGATCTGCTGCGGCGCGACTGGGGATTCAAAGGATATGTTGTATCCGACTGCGGCGCAATCTCCGATATGGTACACAGTCATCATTTCTTTAAAACAGGCGCGGAAGCTGCCGCAAGAAGTATCCTCGCCGGCTGTGATCTGAACTGCGGAATATCATACCGACGAGATCTTAAGGAAGCCCTGGATAAAGGACTTCTTGATGTTAAAGATATCGATACCGCTTTAACCCGCGTACTTTCTGCACGTTTCAGATTAGGCGAATTCGATCCGTCCTCCGCCGTACCGTACAGCTCGATAACTAAGGACAGCCTCGACACAAAAGCCAACCGAGACCTTTCGCTTGAGGTTGCACGCAAGTCGATTGTTCTTCTTAAAAATGACGGAGTACTTCCGTTAAAGAAAAGTAAGGTGAAATCAATTGCGGTAATAGGACCAAATGCGGCCGAAGCTCAGCTCGGTATTTATGCCGGATTCCCGAATGTTCGTGTCAGTCCTCTTGAAGGTATAAAACAAAAAGCCGCCGCTTCCGGAATCAAAGTGGAATATACGCTGGGCTCTACAATTGCCAGCGGAGCGCTCAGACCGGTCGATCATAAATACTTTGCGAAGGTTGAGGGGACTAATAAATCCGGTATGAAAGGCGAATATTTTGACAATATGAATCTTGAGGGGAAGCCCGTACTTACCCGGGTTGACTCGATGGTAAATTTTAATTTCGGCACACGTTCCCCGGCGCCCGGTTTGCCGAAAGATAATTTTTCTATCAGGTGGACGGGCAAGCTGATTCCTCCCGATACTATTCACCGGATAGGCATCAGCACCGATGACGGAGGGCGGCTTTATGTGGACGGCAAGCTATTAATTAATGATTGGAGAGATCACGCGGAAGAAGCGCACAGTGCACAAGTAGACCTGCTACCGGGCAAAGAATATGAAATAAAATTTGAACAGTACGATAATGCGCTGGGCGCGGCTGCGAGATTAATATGGGACCTTAATCAAAAAGAGTTCAGCGCCGCAAAAAAAATTGCTGCGAGGAATGATGTTGTCCTGCTGTTTGTCGGAACCTCACCGGAAATTTCCAGGGAAGAATTGGATAGGACTAATATTGAACTGCCGCAGGTGCAGCAGGATTTAATTAAAGCAGTCGCTTCGGTTAATCCGAATATTGTTCTTGTCCTGGTAAACGGGGGTCCAGTTGCTCTTGCCGGAACCCAAAAGGATGCGAAGGGAATCGTTGAATCGTGGTACAACGGCGAATACGGCGGCGAAGCAATAGCCGACGTTTTATTCGGCAACGTTAACCCGGGCGGCAAGCTGCCGGAGACATTTTACGCTTCGACCGAAGAACTGCCTTCGTTTTCAAATTACGATCTTATAAATCATCCCCGCACTTACATGTACTTCAACAAACCTGTATTGTATCCGTTCGGGTACGGACTCTCGTACACAACATTCAAATACAACGATTTAAAACTTAATTCAGATAAAATTAAGAAGGACGGTGCGATCGAGATTCAATTTTCGATTAAAAATACGGGAAGCATGAAGGGCGATGAAGTAGCGCAGGTTTATGCTCATAAAGATAATGCGGATATAAAAGTTCCTATAAATCAATTAAAAAGATTCCAAAGGATAACGCTTGATCCCGGAGAAAGTAAGACATTGAGCTTCAAAATACCGGCATCGGAATTCTCTTTCTACAGTACCGAATCCAACGATTTCAAAATTGATCAAGGGAAATGGGAAATCCAAGTAGGAAGCTCGTGCAAGGATATCCGTTTGAAAAAAACGATTATTGTTGATTAGCTCCTTGGCGATAAAACATTAATCGAACTACGAAACAATTTTTAGACCATTTATAAAGAAGAAGCTCAGATTATTAAAAGTATCGAATAAAAAAATTGTAGCAATACATTCACATTCTACAAAAGGAGTCGCCATGTCGCGTTTTTTTTACTTTTGCTCGGTGATATTTTTAGCGGTCAGCATTGCTCACGCCCAGGGTATCGACGGGAAATGGAAAGGGCAAATGCAGGGACCCAACGGAGCATTTGACTTAACATTTAATTTCCGCACAGCCGGCGATAGTCTTTCGGGCTCCGTCACAAGTCAAATGGGAGAAATTCCTATCAGCAACGGAAAGGTAAATGATACGACGTTTACTTTTGATGTAAACGTCAATGAGATGACCATTCATCATCTGTGTAAAGTTACGAGCGATTCTACCGTGTCAATGCAGGCGGAAGGAATGCAGGGAGAACCTATAGACATTATTCTTAAACGGCTGCCTGTATCGAAAGATGAGTCGAAGTAAATATATCCGGATTGGCAGTACAAATGAACAAAGTAAAAGAAATAACCATAGCAGAGATTGCAAAAAAAGCAGGAGTTTCAAAAGGAACAGTCTCGGCGGTTTTAAATGATAAAAATAACGTCAAGTTGTCTACTAAGGAAAACATTTTACAGGTTATGAGGGAGCTGAATTACCGTCCGAAAGGGATAGCCAGAAACCTGAGAAGCTTCAACACTGAGAAGAGCATCGGTATTATTATTAAAGAATTGAACTATCCTTTTTTTACTACCATTGCAGAAGGCGCAAAGGAATATGCCGGTTCAAGAGGTTATTCCCTGATAGTGTCAAGCTCCGATTATAATCTTGAAAACGAGAAAAAGTTTACGAACTTATTTTCGGCCAAAGATATAAGCGGCACAATTATAGCGCCGATAATGGAAGGCAATTCGGAAATCGAACATCTTTTAAAGTTGAAGATGCTGAATTACCCGTTCGTTTTGTTGGCGAATGTTAAAGGCATAGCGGCAAATGTTGTAGAAATAGACAATAAAATGGCTGTAAAAAAAGCGGTGGAATATTTAATAAATAACGGCCATAAAAAAATTGTCCATTTTGCCGGCCCTCTTGAATCGGCCCACACTAAAAAACGTATCGACGGATTTCGTAAAGCATTTAGCGGAAGTTCTTTGGTCTTTCATAAGGAAATGATTATACCTATAGGATCTAATAATAAAATAAGTTATGAAAAAACTATTAATTATTTCAGAAGCCTACAACGAAAAGATTATCCGACGGCTATTGTCTGCTTTAACGATCAACAAGCACTGGCAGTTATTACCGCTCTAAGAGATCTGAACATAAAGGTTCCCAAAGATATTTCCGTCATCGGGAATGATGATATTCATTATGCTGAAATATATTCGGTACCTCTAACAACCATTAATTCTCCGCAAAGTGAAATTGGTCGAAAAGCTGCAGAAATTTTAATAAGAAATATAGAGTCGCCGACTTTACTACCGGTCGAACGGGTTGTTCTGGATACCAAATTAGTCGTAAGAAAATCTACAAGGAAGTTGAATGCAAAATAATTCTTCAAAAGAAGGACTTATATTCAATCAACCTATTTTGGGATGGTGATGATGAAGTATAGGTCGTTAATATTTATACTGACTGGATTGCTTTTTGCAACGACAAATGCATTTTCGCAAGATCAGAATTTTTACATTTTTCTGTGCTTCGGACAGTCAAATATGGAGGGCTTTCCCGGGGTTGAACCGCAGGATACCGTTAACGTGAATGACCGCTTCCGGGTGCTGGCAAGTGTTGATTTCCCGAAGCTCGGAAGGGAAAAAGGACACTGGTATACTGCCGTTCCTCCGTTGTGCCGCCCTTCTACCGGTCTCTGCCCCGCAGATTTTTTCGGCAGAACAATGGTTGACAATCTGCCCGAAGACATCAAAGTAGGAGTTGTTAATGTTGCCGTAGCAGGATGCAAAATCGAACTGTTCGAAAAAGATAAATATCAAAGCTATGATTCGACGGCTCCTGCATGGATGAAAAATATCATCAAACAATACGACGGGAATCCATATCAGTATCTTGTTGACATGGCAAAGCTGGCACAGAAAGACGGCGTAATCAAAGGTATTCTTTTGCACCAGGGCGAATCAAATCCAAACGACACTGCCTGGACTTTAAAAGTTAAAAGCATATATGAGGATCTAATTAAAGATTTAAACCTCAACGCTGAAAAGGTGCCACTGCTCGCAGGCGAAGTCGTAAATGCCGATGAGCACGGAGCTTGTGCGGACATGAATAAAATCATTGATAAACTGCCGGAGACGCTGCCGAATTCATACGTCATTTCCTCGGCCGGCTGTCCGGCCAGACAGCCGAACCGTTTGCATTTTACTCCTGAAGGGTATAGGATCCTTGGAACACGTTATGCCGAGAAAATGCTTTCCCTGTTAGGTTATAAAGTCACTAAGACCGAATTAAAACCGGCGCCCGCAGAGAACAAATAGAATAACATAGAATGAAAGGATCGGTTATGAAGGTAAAAATAGTCCTATTCGGATACCGCAACTTACGCGGGAAAGTAGAGGAAATTTCTAAATAATTTTGTTTAAATAGATTTTGAGAAAGTAATAAATATATGCGGCGGTTAATGTCATTTAAATTATTATTCTTTTTGTACTCGTTGCCGGGCATTAACGCTAATTAAAGGAATCGTTCTTATGAAGAAAATTATTTTTTTAATTGCGATGTTTTTGTACTTGACTGCCGGGATCGTTATTGCGCAGCAGCCTTCACCGATAAAAGTTGAGGACGGGTTATTACAGGGAACATTCGAAGACGGGTTGACAGTTTATAAAGGCATCCCGTTTGCTGCACCTCCGGTCGGCAATCTAAGATGGCGCCCGCCACAACCTCCTGTGAAGTGGCAGGGTATAAGAGAAGCAACCCAATTTGGTCCGTCTCCTATTCAAGGGGCGAAAATCGGTCCGGGGATGAGCGAGGACTGCCTTTATTTGAATGTTTGGACGCCTGCCAAATCAAAGGATGACCGGGTTCCTGTATTTGTTTGGATATACGGCGGAGGTTTTAACTTCGGGTCTACATCCGATCCTAACTATAACGGTGCAAACCTTGCTAAAAAAGGTGTGGTACTTGTAAGCATTGCCTACCGTGTAGGGCAGCTCGGATTTTTGGCTGATTCCGAACTGAGTGCCGAGAGCCCGCATCACGTTTCTGGAAATTACGGCATCCTCGATATGATCGCGGGTCTTAAATGGGTGAAGAAAAATATCGCTGCATTCGGCGGCGATCCGGACAAGGTAACTATTTTCGGCGAATCGGCGGGAGGAATTGCCGTCAGTATGCTTTGCGCTTCGCCGCTGGCTAAGGGATTATTCGAAGGTGCAATTTCGGAAAGCGGCGGTAATTTCGGACCTTCGCGAAAAACAACCTATCCCGGTGAGAATATGAAACTTCTTGCCGATGCTGAAAAAGACGGCGAAGCATACATGAAAAAAGCTGGTGTAACATCACTTGCTCAGCTGCGTAAAATTCCCGCCGATAAACTTCCGCCAGGCGTTTGGGGAAAAGGTATGGCATGGCCTATCATCGACGGATGGGTGATTCCCGGCGATCAGTATAAACTTTACAAAGAGGGCAAGTTCAACGATACCCCGATTCTTGTTGGCTACAACTCGGACGAAGGCGCAAGCTTTTCGCCGCCTAAAACCATCAAAGATTATATTGCTGCCGTTAAAGAACGTTACGGACCCTTCGCGGAAAAATTGCTGAGAGCCTATCCTCCCGGAAACGGTAAAGTTGAAAAGACGGCCCGGGACCTTACCCGGGATGCGGCGTTCGGGTGGCATACATGGAGCTGGGCCAAACTGGAATCAAGTATAGGAAAATCAAAAGTATTCTATTATTATTTTGACCAGCATCCTGATTACCCAAAAGATTCACCAAGATACGGATACGGTTCACCGCACGGACAAGAGGTTGCTTATGTTTTCGAACATATTCATTCTTCTAATCCCAACATAACCAAAACAGATTTAGAGATATCCGGCGACATGGCCACCTATTGGACGAACTTCGCCAAGTACGGTAATCCCAACGGCAAAGGGCTCCCTGAATGGAATGCATTCAGCGATGCTCATCCGGAAGTGATGTACTTTAACGGGACACCGCACATGGGACCTGTGCCGAGCGCCAAATCACTTAAAGTACTGGATGACTATTTCAAATGGCGGCGGACACCTGAAGGAGAAGCGTGGGCAAAATAATTATTGTTAAAAGATATAATCTAAAATATCTTTTTGAAGTGATTCTGAAGAGCTAGGAATAGAGAAACAATATTCAATTAATGGACCAGTTGTATGAGGATTAAAAATAGTTTAGTCGTGATCTTTGTTGTGTTTGCTGCTGGTCTCGGCATCGCACAGCATCCCTCCCCGGTAAAAGTTGAGGAAGGTTTACTGCAGGGAACACTCGAAAACGGAGTTACTGTTTACAAAGGTGTTCCGTACGCAGCGCCGCCTGTAGGTAAGCTGCGATGGCGCGCACCGCATCCTCCGATACATTGGAAAGGTGTGCGAAAAGCGGACAAGTTTTCGGCTAATCCCATGCAGGTAATGGTAAAGGAGCTGGGACCGTGGACTCCAGAATATCAGCCGCAGGGAGCAATCAGTGAAGATTGTTTGTATCTGAACATCTGGACTGAAGCGAAATTACCAAAAGAAAAGCGCCCGGTGGTGATGTACATTCCGGGAGGTGCATTCACAGGCGGATCAGGTGATTGTCCCGTTTATAACGGCGAGAACCTGGCTAAGAAAGGTTTGGTTGTTGTTACAATTAACTACAGGGTTGGAGTGTTTGGATTTCTCGCGCTTCCGGAATTAACAAAGGAATCTAAACATAATTCATCGGGAAACTACGGGCTGCTGGATCAGTTGGCAGCGCTTGAATGGCTCCATAAGAATATTTCGGCATTTGGCGGAGATCCGAATAAGATAACGATTATGGGACAGTCGGCAGGGGCAGCTTCCGTAAACTACCTAACTGCATCACCGCTCGCGAAAGGATTATTTAAAAGGGTGATCGCAGAGAGCGGCACTAACTATATGAACGGTCCCGGAGAAAATTTGAAAGCAGCGGAACAATATGGGGTAAGGTTTGAAAAAACTATGGGTGCCTCTTCATTAGCTGAATTGAGAACGATACCCGCTGCAGAGTTATTAGATTCAACTACTAACAAGTTCCGCTTTCTTCCAATAGTTGACGGGTGGTATTTGCCGAAGAGTGTAGATGATATAATTAAAACAGGCAAGCAGAATGATGTAACAACAATAACCGGATGGGTTGCTGACGAAGGAAGCTATAGTGACAACTATGGCAAAGTTCCGGCAGAAGAATTTCGGAGGCAGGTTAAACAACGGGCAGGCGCATATTCAAACGAAATATTAAAATTATACCCTGCTTCGACACAAGCCGAAGCTGCAGTATCGCAAAAGAATTTAGCACGCGATATAAATGTAGTATCGATGTACCTGTGGGGAGCAAAGCGTGAAAAAACCGGTAAGACAAAATTATACACGTACATCTTTACTCATCAACAGCCCGGATCTACTAAAGAACGATATGAAGCTTTTCACTCATCCGAACTGCCGTATGTATTTGACAACCTAAACCAATCCCCCCGACCGTGGACTACGGAAGACAAGAAGATCGAGGGGACTATGTCGGCATATTGGACGAACTTCATCAAGACGGGAAATCCGAATGGGAAAGGATTGCCGAAGTGGCCGGCATTTAAGAAAATACCGCCGGAGACAATGGAATTAGGCGACAAAATGGGACCGGGACCTGTTGCCGGCCGTGAGAAATTTGAAGTTCTGAAAAAGCTGCTGCAAGGTTCAATGAACTAAAAAGATTTTTCGGGCAGGGAAATAACAAATTGAATAGGATTGAAAATATGAATAAAATATTTTTTACCGTTGTATTGCTTGTATGCGTCTTGGTTGTTAACGCTGATGCTCAATCGTATAAGAAAACCGGATCCGGAATAAAGTCCGCAATTAATTCAGTCAATGTTGAAATTCTGTTTTATAATGCTTCAACGGTTAGAATATTGAAATCACCTGAAGGTGAAACTTTTACAAAAAAAAGTCTTTCGGTAATCGATACCCCGGGGAAAACGGCATTTAGTATAGATCAATCGGGGAACGAACTTTTCTTGAAAAGTGATAGTGTTCAAGTTGATCTAAATCTGAAGAACGGTAAAATTTCTTTCTTAACTCCGGCAGGCGAGCCGTTGTTAAATGAGAAAGAAAATAGTGCCGCCTTTACGAATTTTAACGATGCGGGAGTAAAAACATACAGTGTAAGCCAATCTTATGTTTTGGATAAGGACGAAGCTATTTACGGATTGGGACAGCAGCAGCAAGGCAAGATGGATCAGCGCGGCGATACTTTACACATGATCGAGGGAAATACCGACGACTATATCCCTTATTTCCTGTCGGTAAAAGGTTACGGGCTGTTCTGGGATAATTATTCACCCACTCTTTTTACCGACAACCCTGACAGCACGACATTCAAATCGGATGTAGGTAATTGTATCGATTATTATTTTATGTACGGCGGAGATGCTCACGGCGTGATTGCGCAAATGCGAAGCTTGACCGGACAGGTGCCTATGGAGCCGCTCTGGACTTACGGTTACTGGCAAAGCAGGGAGCGTTATAAAAGTCAAAAAGAAATAGTAGACGTGGTTAAAAAATACCGCGAGCTTGGTGTGCCGCTCGACGGTATAATCCAGGACTGGCAGTACTGGGGAGATAACTACCACTGGAATGCGATGGAGTTCCTTAATCCCGAATTTCCCGATCCTCAGAAAATGATTGATGAAATTCATAGCATGCATGCTCATATAATAATTTCCGTCTGGGCATCGTTCGGACCGAAAACAAAACAATATAAGATATTGAATAAGAAGGGCATGCTGCTTGATTTTAAGACGTGGCCGTTATCTGCGAAAGATGTCTGGCCGCCTGATATGAGATACCCTTCCGGAGTAAGAGTATATGATCCTTATAATCCTGAAGCAAGAAAAATATTCTGGAAGTTTTTGGATAAAGGACTTTTTTCTTTAGGGATTGACGGCTGGTGGCTTGATTCTTCGGAGCCCGATCATATGGATGCTAAACCTTCCGATTTTGACGATCAGACTTACCTCGGCTCATTTAGAAAGGTCCGCAACGCATTTCCTTTGGTGCACGTTGGCGGAGTATATAATGGGCAGAGGTTCGGTTATCATCAAAGAAGCGCGTATTTATCCTTACCCGCTCGATGTTTGCAGGGCAGCAGAGGTACGGCGCCGATACATGGTCAGGCGATGTTGTTGCATCGTGGAAGGCTTTAAGAGATCAGATTTCGGCGGGATTAAATTTTTCACTCTGCGGCATCCCCTACTGGAACAGCGATATCGGAGGATTCTTCCTCTGGAACTTTCCGCAAAAATTAAAAGATGCAAATTACCGCGAGCTATATGCCAGGTGGATACAATTCGGCGCGTTCTGCCCTATGATGCGTTCGCACGGTACCGATGCCCCGCGGGAAATTTATCAATTCGGGAAAAAAGGCGATGAGATCTATGATGCTATCTATAAATATATCAGACTGCGTTATGATCTGCTGCCTTACATTTATTCTACATCGTGGGATGTTACGGCAAACCAGGCCAGTATGATGCGCGCATTGGTAATGGATTTTGCAGGAGATAAAAATGCGCTTGATATTAATAATGAGTACATGTTCGGAAAATCATTTTTAGTCTGCCCGGTAACTAAGCCGATGTATTCCAGGATAGTTGTTCATGGCAGCGATACAACTAAAGTTGGAGATTTTAGCAAGATAAAAAACGATGAAGTTTATCTGCCAAAGGGAACTGATTGGTTCGACTTTTGGACCGGCGAAAAATACAGCGGCGGTCAAACATTAAATAAAGAAACACCGATTGACATCATGCCTTTGTATGTAAAGGCAGGTTCAATAATTCCTATTGGCCCCAAGGTACAATATGCCGCACAAAAAAAATGGGATGATCTTGAAATAAGGATTTATCCCGGCGCCGACGGTAAGTTCACTTTATACGAAGACGAAAACGACAACTACGATTATCAAAAAGGAATTTATTCTACAATAACATTTACATGGAATGATGCGGGAAAAGTTTTGACTATAGGCAAACGAAAAGGCTCTTTCCCGGGAATGCTGAAAGAACGCAAATTTAGAATTGTTGTTGTTTCGAAAAACAACGGCACTGGAATGAATGCAGTAGAAAAGTATGATAAAGTTGTGACTTATAATGGAAAGAAAGTTGCGGTACAGCTTTAAATCCCGGATACAAATTTGAACTAAGGCACAAATATGATTCATCAAAAATTAAAAACAAGAATATGTAAACGGAAAGGTTTTGGTAAACTGTCTTTTGAACGAAAGCCCGGGCATTCGATCTACTAATTTTAGTTAGTAAAACATACATTAATATTTAAAGGGAAAATATGATAATCAGAAATACTACATGGTTACCAACAGCGTGCAGGCTACTACGACTGATTGCCGTAGAGCAGGCAGATGGGAGTGTCGTACTGCGGCTTAATTGAAAGCCACGCTACCTGTTGCCCGCCATTATTCAGCTCAACGCCTCGAGCTGCGGCGTGACTGCCGCAATCCCGCGCGCTGCCCACGATCCAGACAGCACGATTTCCTGCAGTGTCGGTTGAGCGATTACGCTAGTTGGTGCCGGCAAGGGGTACAGGGATAGCCCAAGCGAGTGCATTCGCCACCGTACAGAACCTGAGCAAACCCTTCTCTCCAGCGGGCACACAACATTCAACCGGGCACGAACAGTATTATCCCGTATGCAGCCACCATCACCAACGATCCCGCAGCGATGGCCCAGCCCATCATTCGAGGATGGCTCTCGCTCCACCTGTCCAACGACATGTGCATGGTGTCACTGCCTCGACTGTGATTGCGAAATGAGTACCAGTGATTTGCACGCATTTCGATTGCACGAAATGCGGCTGGGAAGAAGGCCAGCATGACGCCGACTGTGATCGCAAGCACGCCCCCCGTAACCAGGAACCAGCGCATGCTTTCCAGTATCCAGGCAACAAAGGATTGCGGTGCCGCGACGTCGAGGTCAGTGACGATCATGTGAACATTGATTCTCATGATAAGAGTAATGACCGTAAACGCCGCCGCGAAAAATAACACCGCGCCTATTACATATCTGAAATATCCGCCGGCCGGCTGGACTGCACGTGGTATTGCAACCCACCTGTGCTTCGCCGCATGGATACCCAGCGATTCATCACTTCGAACAACTGCTGCATGCGTACGTGGTTGATTATAAGACCAACACCGACAGCGAAGCCGAAAATCCCGAATACGAAGAAAACTCGGAATATGAGTTGTAGGAGAAAGTGACTGATGACTTCTTGGTTCATTGGAGATACCAAAGGCTCAGATGCCGGGACCCGCGCCCGACGATGAGACAAACAGGTTCATGCGTAGAGAAATATGTACGCTCAAATGCGTTTCCGTTCCGTACGCTATCGCACACAGGATAGACGATTTGCCCCATATCCATATGCCCGATGCCGCCCACCCTTAACAACCGCCGCGGGATATGGTGTGCGAACGCACAGAGCTCCGTTGTCCTCCCGTATACAATTCAAAACGTTGGAAGGTGACAGCCTTTCGACAAGCCGTTCCGGCAAACCACAGGAGCAATATATGCAACCTAGCACTCACAGCACCAACCCCACGAATTCCGGGAAGTCGAACGATCCCGAAGGCGCGTTGAATCGGGCATCCTCAGGTGCCCACACCGCCGTTGATTCCATTGCCGGCGACGCAGACCACATGGCACGCAAGGCGAAGCCTGCAATAGACCAAGTTGCGACAATAGCTCACCATGCGGTTGATAATGCGGCTGAAGCTGTTGCCCCGACAGCCAACTGGCTGTTTGACAAAGGGGAGAATTTGCATTCCGCACAGAAGAAACTTGTTGCGGACTCGCGCAGCTATGTTTCAAACAACCCGCTGAAATCGGTGGGGGTGGCCGTGGCCGCGGGATTTCTTTTTAGCCGCTTCATTCGTTAGCCCTGTCTTCGAATGGACAGCGTGTGGCCACCCTATCGCGGGGCGCCGGGGGCGGACTGATTTACCTGTGCTTTGCTATGAGCCGCGATCTGCTTTTCACTGCAACCCGGCGACAAGTGGCGGGTGAACCCCGCCGCCCGTCATGAGACCGGCACCTACCCTGGCCACGATCCACTCAGCTGAGCTGAAACTTGCTCAATCCCGACGCAATACCCGGATAGGGTTGCATCGTGCAGGGATGAAGTTGCGCATAGCCCTCATCCCCCGGATATCCATGCTGTTGCTGACCGCGGCCTTAACCGGCCTCATTGCCTACCGGATCAAACCCCCGCCAGAGCCCGGTCCATCAGTTCATCAAATGGCGTGAAGGTCGCCACGACTGCCTCCGCCGTGGGGCTCGTGGTGGCATTTGCCATGCGATACGGGATGCCGGGATTGGCCTTTGTGTCTTCAGCTCATGCGGGCGGCTCGGCGCGAGGCAGTCTGCGAATGCCGAGGCAACCGAGAACCGGCTTCAGCGGGTCGAATCCGGCGGTGGCTAACCCAGCATCAACAGGTACGGTATCCAGCGGGGTTGCCGGAGATACTGAGCCCGATACGGCTGTTTCCTCCGTGGAATCCGTCGAGGTCGATGCGCCATTGCGCACCTTGAGCATGAATCCGGCCTTGACCATTCTGGCGGTCATCGCGCTGGTCGCCGCACTCTACTTGGGACGAGGATTCTTTGTCCCATTGCTGATAGGTATCCTTGCCAGCTATGCGCTGCACCCGGTCGTGGACCGGCTCGAAGCGTACCGCGTGCCGCGCGCAGTCGGGGCGGCACTGGTGCTGGCTTTACTGGTGGGTAGCCTCATCTGGATCGGCGTCACAATTAGCGACGACACCACTGCGATGATCGAAAGACTACCGAACGCCGCCCGCAAGTTGCGACAGCAATTGAGCGCAGCGCGTCTGGGCACGCCGACGGCACTGCAGAATATGCAGGAAGCCGCCCAGGAAGCTCCAGGGCGCCGCTGACGATGCCGGAGCGATTGCCTCACCGGGGAAACGCGCGAAACCGGCAGCCACCGCGAGTCTGGCTCCCGAACCTAATTGGTTGCGCAATTACGCGACGGCGCAATATGCATCGCTTGCCAGCTTCGCCGCACAGACCCCGATAGTGCTGCTCTTGACCTATTTCCTGCTCGCGTCCGGAGAACACTTCCGGCGTAAGCTTTTGCAGTTGGTTGGGCCATCGCTCTCTCGCAAAAAGGGGGCCATGGACATCCTTGAGAGTATAGACTCACAGGTCCAACGCTACCTGCTTACCACCCTTGCAGCAAACATGCTGCTCGGTCTGGTAACCTGGCTCGCGTTCCTGATGTTGGGCCTCGATCACGCGGGTATATGGGGCTTTGCTTCCGGAGTGTTTCACTTCGTTCCCTACCTTGGTCCGACGCTGATCGCACTCGGAAGTGGTGTGGCCGCCTTTCTGCAGTCAGAATCGCCATTTTATGCACTTGCCGTGGCGGGCGTATCGCTGCTGCTAGCGGGCGCAATCGGGTACGCATTCACGACTTGGCTGCAAAGTCGGCTGGCACGCGTTAATACCGCGGTCCTGTTCATTGCCTTGTTGTTCTTCGGCTGGTTATGGGGCGCATGGGGGCTGCTCCTAGGCGCACCACTGGTCGCCATCACCAAGGTGGTCTTCGATCGGGTCGAATCCTTGAAACCGCTAGGCGAACTGCTCGGACGCTAGCGTCGCGGACAGCGGAAGTCGATACCGGAAATTTAAGCCGGTCATGCCGAGGTCGGCCCGCGACAGTGTAAGCAGCCTGAAAGACATCAAAACCGGACCTGGTGATCTGCGTGCAGCTATAGCAGAAGCTCCTGCTCTATATACAGGCGCTGTAGTGTGCGTCACCGTACAGTATTCACCCAAATATTCCAGTAGCCTCAGGCAACTGGCGCCTACTCGAACAGTAAAGGTGATGCGTGACGGTTAAGGCAACCTCAACCGTGACCCGCCCCCTTTTCGTCGACGCCTTCAGGACATTTCCATTGACTTCAGCTGGACAGATGACGAAAGAGTGTGATTCCATGAAACGATTAACTATGTTCTCGCAAATGGCGGTCTTGGCCGGTGCAGTATTGATGATTTCAGGATGCGCTGTTTATCCAGCTCAGTATGGTCAGGGTTACGGACCGCCGTCGCGTGCCCCCGCACATGGTTACCGCTACAACCACCAAGGTCACGATGCTGTGTACGATCCCGCCCTGGGTGTTTACGTTGTTGTCGGCCTGCAGAATTATTATTTATACAACGATAGTTACTACAGGTACGATCGGGGCCAATGGTACTCCAGTCGCAACATAGATAGAGGCTGGCACAATTACAGCGCGGACAAACTTCCACCCGGCCTGGCGAAGAAGTATGGACATCGAGGCGACGATAGAAGGAACTCCAGAGGTAACAGCCGTCACGACTGAAATCGATAACACTGGCGACTCTTGGTAACGACCGGGGAGAGCAGTCGATGATGAATTGAACCAGACCTGCCTTTTCAGGCCGGTCTTATTTGAGGCAAACCACGCCGTCATTCGTTATTTTCCATCGCCCACCTGCCTTCCTGCCCGCTCCCTGGTCATACCATATGATTTCTGGATCATGCCGGCTAGATTCTCTCGCTTGCCTTCAATAACAGCAAATGGATCGTTCGTGATATGGCCCCACCGCTCCCTGATATTACCCTTGAATTGCCTCCAGTTACCTTCAACGCGATCCCAGTACATGGTTGTTTCCTCCTAAAATTGAGACCATTGCGCTATGAGTGCAGAACAACTACCCGCACAGGGAAGGTTCTACCTTCTCCCAGCGGTAGTATGTAGGCATCCCACACAGAAGCCGTCCGGACCGGATAATTCCAAGCAGGCATGGTCTCAGCCCGGAAAATATTGAATCAGATACTTGTACGCTTGAAATTTGCATCGAGATCCGCTTGCAGGTTTATCGACGAATATCGCCGTAACATGCGCCTGCAGGAGACTGCTGACTGTTGTCCACAAATAAGCGCGCCGGCCACGAGGCCGGCGCACCTGTTTTGCCTGCTGACGTTGTTTTCTACTGGGGAGGATACACAACCGTCTGTTTGAGTTGTCTCCACGTTTCTATCGAAGAATTCTCGCCGGCCGTCGTTCCTTCTTCGCCGGATGATGACGACATCGGCTCGTAGCCTTTTACGCGAAACTCCACTCGCCGATTTTGGTAACGGCCTTCAGCAGTGTCATTGGACGCGACCGGCTGACTCTCACCCATACCGTCGGTGCTCAGGCGGTCAGCACTGATGCCGTGCCCGACAAGATAGTCCCGCACCGCGT
>CAWBBX010000026.1:0-95103 GCA_963787005.1 uncultured Bacteroidota bacterium | reverse complement strand
TCTGATATCAAATTAATCCTATCAAAAGATATTAAATAGATGAAAAAAATATTCGTAATATTTTTATTGATCTCAGGGATTATTGCAGCACAAAATATTCCGAGGGATACTTCTTACACTCCTTACAGTGCCGCGCGGAAGATGTACAAGAAATTTCCGGATGCAAAACTTATAACTCCTAAATTACCGGAAGGAGTTAAAGCTGAAGAAAATATAGTGTACAAAAAGATCGGAGACAGAGATCTTCATCTGAATATATATTATCCGGAAACTGCCGGCGCAAAAACGTATCCCGGCGTGTTGATGATACACGGCGGAGGGTGGATCTCCGGCGACGAGTCGCTTGTTATTCCGATGGCTCACAGACTTGCCGCGAGGAGATACGTAACCGTAACTGTTGAATACCGCTTAACACCCGAGGCTCTATATCCCGCCGGTGTGTACGACCTTAAAGCGGCGGTTAGATGGATGAAGATGAACGGAAAGAAGTATCATATAGATACCGGCAAAATTGCGTCGTACGGATGTTCGGCGGGTGGGGAACTTGCATCCTTTCTAGGAACAACGGGCAATTTAAAAATGTTTAACGAGGGCGAAAATCTTGGAGTTTCGAGCGCTGTTCAGGCAGTAGTTAACGTAGACGGGCTTCTCGATTTTACTAACATTAATTCTACTAAGTACGATGAAAATCCCGATAAGCCTTCAGCTGCGCACAAGTGGTTCGGAGCATCTTACAAGAACAAGCCGGAAATATGGAAAGAAGCCTCGCCGATTACTTACGTGACAAAAGATTGTCCGCCTATTATTTTTATAAACAGCGGACAGCCTCATTTCCATGCAGGCAGAGATGATGTAATAAATTTACTGAAGAAGTACGGAATTTATTATAAGCAGCATACTTTTGAGGGAACGAGGCATACATTCTGGCTTTTCAGTCCTTGGTTCGAAAAGACACTCGATCTTACCGATCAGTTTCTCAGGAAAACTTTAAAGGATAAATAATTGTTAACAAGGAATTTTAAGGAGAAAAATTCTGATATGGGAAAAAATTATCTTCGACATATTTTTTATGCTGCTGTTTTATTTACTTTGACCGCTCTATCAAATGTAGATGCGCAGACAATACTCCAAAGCGAAGTTGATTCTTATCTAATTGATCTTCCTTTTAAAATGGAATCGATAAAGCTTCCAGAGTTTCAGAATAAGAGATTTAACATTATGGATTACGGTGCAGAGGGAGACGGACACACATTAAATACAAAGGCTATTCAAAAAGCAATTGACGAATGTTCCGAAGCAGGCGGCGGAACCGTAATTGTGCCGAAAGGTTTGTGGCTGACCGCCCCGATTGAAATGAAGAATAACGTTAATCTTCATCTTAACAGGGGAGCGCTTGTAATGTTCAGTCCCGACCATTCTCTTTACCCCATAATCAAGCCGCCGCACAGAGGCTATGAAGTTATGTCTCCCATTTACGGCGCAAACCTTGAGAATATCTCAATAACGGGCAAAGGGATTTTTGACGGAGCAGGAAAAACCTGGCGCCCCGTGAAAAAAGAGAAAACAACAGAGTCTCAGTGGAAAGAATTTTTAAGATCGGGAGGCGTGCTTAATGAAAAAGGAAACATGTGGTGGCCGTCGAAAGAAGCATTAAACGGACCGGCATATATTAAGAGTATAAGAAAGAGCGGAAAGAAACTAACGGCAAAAGATTATCTCCCGGCGCGTGATTATATGAGACCATACATGCTTTTGTTTGTGAACTGCAAAAATGTTTTTATCGACGGCGTTACTATTAAAAACTCGCCCAAGTTCGCGATGTACCCGACGCTTTGTAAAGACCTTGTAATTCGTGATGTGAGAGTCAACAACGAATGGTGGGCTCAGAACGGCGACGGCATAGACATCAACACTTGCATGAACGTGCTTGTTTATAAATGCACCGTTAACGCGGGAGACGACGGAATCTGCATGAAATCCAATGATTACGAAAAGTCGAAAGTTGCCGCTCTCAGGAATATTGTTATTAGAGATAACATTGTATATCACGGGCACGGCGGCTTTGTTATAGGCAGCGATACTGACGGCGGAATGGAAAATATATATGTTGAGAACTGCGATTTCATCGGGACAGATGTGGGATTAAGATTTAAAAGCGCCCGCGACAGAGGCGGACTAGTTCACAATATTTTTATTAAGAATATTTACATGAAGGATATTGCCAGGGAAGCGATTCTCTTCAATACATATTATGAAATAGGGAAAGGCGAAAACAAGGCTTACCCTGTTACGGATAGAACGCCGATTTTCAAAAGCTTTTATATCGACAGTGTCTATTGTGTAGGAGCCAGGCAGGCGGTGTCCGTCGCCGGTCTGCCGGAGATGCCTATCAAAGATATCAAATTATCGAAAGTCTATATCGAAGCGGACAAAGGCTTCGAGTCGATGTACGCGGAATCATTTTCATTAAAGAATGTTACTGTTGTTCCTAAGAGCGGCGATGTTTTTGATTTAAACGACACCAAGAATTTTACGTTGGAGAACGGCGAATGTCCGGCCAATACAAATGTATTTATGAGGCTTGAAGGTAAAAGTACCGGCGGAATAAAATTAATTGACACAGATTTCGGCGGGGCTAAAACTCCGGTTGAATACGGTGCGGACGTCGTACAGAAAGTCGAAGTCGTAAAATAGTTACTCAATAATATTCTCAGAAATTTATAACATAAAAAAGAGGTATCCGATGTCTCATCAAAAAAAGCTGAATAAGATCACTTTAAAATTTGTTGGAAAATCATTTCATCTTATTCTCGCGGTTATTTTCTTATCTGTTTTATCTATGCAGATAAATCTTAATGCAAAAAATAACAGCGGTAAGAATGACTCATCGGGTAAAACAGGCTGGGATAAAGTTCCCGAGATTCTCGGCAAGATTAAAGCGCCGAAGTTCCCTGACAAAATATATAATATAACCAAATACGGCGCCGTACCCGACGGCAAAACTCCTGCCACCGAGGCAATAAGAAAAGCAATTGATGAATGCAGCTCTGCGGGCGGCGGTGAGGTGCTGGTACCGGAAGGAACATTTTTAACCGGCGCGATACATCTGAAGAACAATGTAAATCTTCATGTGTCAGAAGGTGCTGTGCTTAAATTCAGCACCGATCCTAAAGATTATCTTCCGCTTGTGCTAACACGTTTCGAGGGGGTGGAATGTATGAACTACTCTCCTCTGATATATGCCTACGGTCAAAAGAATATTGCCCTGACAGGCAAAGGTTTACTCGACGGACAAGCAGACAATGAGCATTGGTGGCCGTGGAAAGGGACAGAAAGATTCGGCTGGAAGGAAGGGATGCCGAGGCAGGGTGATGAGGGCAATCGTCCAAAGCTTATGGAAATGGGAGACAATAACGTACCGGTAAAGGACAGAATTTTCGGCGAGGGCCATTATCTCAGACCGACGTTTGTTGAGTTTTATAGCTGCGAAAATATACTTATTCAGGGTGTAACACTTAAGGACGGACCGTTCTGGTTTTTACATCCTACTCTTAGCAAGAATATTACAATTGACGGCGTAAAGACAAACAGCGTGGGACCAAATACCGATGGCTGCGATCCTGAATCATGTTCATACGTGCTTATAGAAAACTGTGTGTTTAACGACGGCGACGACTGTATCGCTATTAAATCGGGCCGAAACAACGATGGCAGAAGGGTAAATGTTCCCAGTACAAACTTCGTCATCAGAAACTGTAAAATGAAAGACGGCCACGGCGGCGTTGTTATAGGAAGCGAGATAACCGGAGGCGCGTGGAATATATACGCCGAGGACTGTGAGATGGATAGTCCGAACCTCGACCGAGCTTTAAGGATAAAATCAAATACCAAGAGAGGCGGAGTCGTTAAGAATGTATATATGCGGAATGTGAAAGTAGGGCAGGTAAAAGAAGCAATCGTAAAAGTTAATCTTCATTACGATCCTAAGGAAGCAAAGGGTTTTAATTATAAACCGGTAGTAGAAAATATTAATGTTAAAAATGTTACGAGTCAGAAAAGCAAGTACGCTCTTTATCTCGACGGATTGGAAAACTCAATAGTTAAAAATATCAATATAGATAACTGCAAATTCAACGGCGTGGGAAAAGGTAATTACTTGAAGTATGTTGAAGATCTTAATATAAACAATGTATATATAAACGGAGAGCTTTATAAGAAATAAGAAATATAAAGCTTCATTTCAAAACAGTACCATCACGGAAAGGGAACAGAATTAGTGAAGCATTTAATATTAATGATAGCTTCGGTGATGTTGATGGCTGCGTTTAGAATAGATGCCCAGATATACGTGTCGCCGCAGGGAAACGATTCTAATCCGGGTACTATTGACAAACCTTTGCAGACCATTACAAAAGCCATGTCTCTTGCGCAGGCGGATTCTACTATTTACCTGCGCGGAGGAGTTTATGAACTTTCCACAACTGTAAAGACTCCCAGAGACGGGCAGGAAGGAAAATATATTAAACTGTGGGCTTACCCAGGTGAAACTCCCGTGCTCGATTTTTCCGGGCAGCCTTATTCTACCAAGTCGCGAGGATTATATCTTTCTAAACTTTACTGGTACGTTAAAGGATTAACCGTAAGATACGCCGGAGACAACGGAGTATTTATTTCCGGCGGCAACAATATTGTAGAGAACTGTATTATTTACGGCAACAAAGATACGGGTCTGCAGATAAGCGACGGGGGTCATGACAACATTATAAAAAACTGCGATTCATTCCATAATTATGATCCGGCTACTCACGGAGAAAACGCGGACGGATTTGCGCCTAAGCTCAGCGTGGGACCTGGGAACAAGTTTATCGGATGCAGGGCGTGGGAAAACGCAGACGACGGCTGGGATTTTTATGAAGCAAAATACGAAGTGGTTTTAGACAGCTGCTGGTCGTTTCATAACGGCTATAATTTGTGGAACGATACAGGATATCAGGGCGACGGCAACGGGTTTAAAGTCGGCGGAAATTACGTGCCCACTCCGCACAAAATAATGAACTGCGTCGCACTTTTTAACAAAGCTAAGGGCTTCGATCAAAATCATAATACCGGGGATGTTACCGTTTATAATTGTACGGGATGGAAAAACGGAACTAATTTTTCATTTTACGAAACACCTCAGAGCGGAGAGAACGTTTTGAAGAACAATATTTCTTATCAAAGCTCTGTTAACCTGGGTGCCTCCGTACAGGAGACAAACTCCTGGCAGGGATTTACGGTCTCGAGCAGTGATTTCGTCAGCTTGGATACTGCGCAAGTAACTGCTCCGCGAAATTCCGACGGATCCCTGCCTTCTACCGGTTTACTCAAACTGGCGTCGGGAAGTCCCATGATAGATGCCGGCACGGATGTCGGACTTGCATATAACGGAAGCGCACCGGATTTAGGAGCCTTCGAAAGCAGCGGCGTAAGCGCTGTTACGGCGGCCTCGGTTCTTCCCGAGAAATTTGAACTCGATCAGAATTATCCGAATCCGTTTAATCCTTCTACCACTATAAGATACAATCTGAAATCGGGAGTGAAGGTTTCAATACAAATATTTGATCCGCTCGGCAGAATAGTTACTTCTTTGGTCAATAAGTTTCAAAACAGAGGTACTCATCAAGTTCAATTTAACTCAGCGGGATTATCGAGCGGTATTTACTACTACCGCCTTAATGCCGGCGGAAACATTTTTGTAAGAAAAATGATTCTGCTTCGGTGACAGGCTGATCATATATAGACTATTTTGAAAGGAGGTACTAAGTACCGAATCCGCGATTAATAGTCCTTAACGACTATTCGGGCATGTTCAATCGGTTGAATTTATTTTCACTGACACTTTAATTTTATCCCGATTTTTATTAACCTTATTTGATAATTTGATTGAAAAGAAGGGGTAAATAAACTGAAAAACTTTGGCCGTAAAAAATGACTGACAAATCCGCATATCCTTCATTCCACATAATGGCTAAGCCTATAGGGCCTATCTGCAACCTCGACTGTAAATACTGTTTCTACCTTGAAAAGGAAAATCTTTACCCGACCGGCTCAAACTTTAAGATGCCTTATGATGTGCTTGAGTCTTATATTAAACAAAGAATAGAGACCGACAGATCGGATGTAATGAGCTTTGCTTGGCAGGGAGGAGAACCTACCTTGCTGGGTGTAGATTATTTTAAGAAGGTGGTTGAGCTTGAGAAAAAATACTCCGATGGTAGACAGATAGATAATGCGTTTCAGACAAACGGAGTATTGCTCGACGACGAATGGTGCGCGTTCTTTGCGGAAAATAAATTTTTAATAGGGCTTTCCATCGACGGTCCGCGCGAACTGCACGACAAGTACAGGGTGAACAAAGGAGACAAGCCGACCTTCGAACAGGTTATGCGCGGGGTTAACTATTTAAAAGAAGCATAATGTTGAGTTCAATACGTTAACCGTAGTACAGAGCGATAACGCGAAACATCCTCTTGAGGTTTACAATTTTTTAAAGGAAGCCGGAAGCGGTTATATGCAGTTCATCCCGATAGTGGAGCGCATTGCATCCGCAACCCCGCCCGACGGATTATCGCTGGTGGCTTCGCATTACGGCGATCCGGCCGAAGTAACTGACTGGTCGGTAGGATCGGAACAGTTCGGTGATTTCCTGATTGCTATTTTTAACCAATGGGTCCGTAACGACGTGGGAAAGTATTTCGTGCAGATGTTTGATGTTTCGCTGGAAAGCTGGCTCGGAATGGAGCCGAGCCTGTGTGTATTCAGGCAAACATGCGGAAGCGCGATGGCAATTGAGCATAACGGCGATCTTTACTCTTGCGATCATTATGTCTATCCTGAGAACAAGCTGGGTAATATAATGGAAAACCCGCTCGGCTCGCTGGTCAATTCGGATCAGCAGGTAAAGTTCGGGAACGATAAGAGAGATACGCTTCCGAAATACTGCATTAACTGCGATGTAAGATTCGCGTGCAACGGCGAGTGCCCGAAGAACAGGTTCATAAAAACACCGGACGGCGAAGACGGATTAAATTACCTGTGTGCCGGGTATAAGAAGTTATTTAATTATATCGATCCTTATATGAAATTCATGGCAGGTGAACTGGCGAATCGTCGTCCTCCTGCAAATGTAATGAGCTGGGCCGGGGAAAAGGACAAGGGATTCCCGTCGGCGGGTGCGGGCCGAAACGATCCGTGCCCGTGCGGAAGCGGAAGGAAGTACAAGAAATGCTGCGGTGCAGCGGTTCAGGTAAATTGAAACAATTGTAAATAACCATTAGGAATACTTATATGTTTGAAAATATCGGTTTGACCGAGATAATCATAATAGCTTTTATCCTCCTTCTTCTTTTCGGCGGCAAGAAAATTCCGGATCTTGCTAGGGGATTGGGGAAAGGAATTAAATTATTCAAGAAGTCTCTCAGCGATGAAGACGAGGATCAAAAGAAAGACGGCTGAATCGGCCGGACTTAGAGACGCAAATACTGGCATTTATTTTTTGTAAAAGAATTCCAAAGGCAGTAATCCCAACTGTTGTTGTTATTTTGCATAATTTATTAAAAAGTTATATCTAAGGAAGTATTAAGGTGAGACCTAAAGTACACATTACTCTTGATGATATTGCCAAGAGGCTTAACGTATCCAGGGTTACGGTATCGAAAGCATTGAGGGGACATCCCGATATCTCGGCCGCAACAACCAAACTCGTAAAGCAGGTCGCTCTGGAACTCGGATATACGCCTAACTTTATGGCGAGAAATCTGTCATCAAAAAAATCTTACGCGCTGGGAGTTGTAGTACCCAAAATTGCGCATCATTTCTTCAGCTCTCTTATTGAATCTATTTACGATACCGCGTTTGAAAATAATTATGAGATTATTCTTACGGTCTCGCAGGAGAAAGCGGAGAGGGAGATAAAGCATATACAGACATTATTGTCGATGCGGGTGGACGGACTCATAGTATCGATCTCCGAGCAGACCAAGGATTACTCAATATTCGAAACCGTAAAGAAGCTCGGTGTTCCCCTGGTATTTGTGGATAGGGTGCTGGAAGTACCTTATTTCAGCAGCGTAACCGTCGATGACCGGGGGGGGACTTTCAAGGCGATAGAACAGGCCATAAAGATCGGTCACACTAAAATAGGCCACATCGGGGGCTATCAGAATATTTACATAGGCAGAAGGCGCTACTTAGGGTATGAGGATGCCATGCGTCAGCACAACCTTGAGATAAATCCCGACTGGGTAGTCTTCGGCGGATTCGGCGAGGAAGACGGCTACAACGGATTTATGAAGATCTATAAAAGCGGCAATATGCCCGAGTTTGTATTTGCCGTAACTTACCCTGTTGCTCTCGGAGTTTATGCCGCGGTAGACGAACTCGGCTTAATAATTCCAGACGACATAGATATCATGTGCTTCGGCAGCAGTGTTACAACAAGATTTTTATCGCCCTCACTGAGCAGCGTAAATCAGCCTACAGTTGAACTCGGCAGAAAAGCAGTTGACTTGATAATGGATAACATAAATAATCCCGATTCTTTTACGCCTAAGCATATCGAAATACCGACTGAATTAATTCTGCGAGAAACCTGCTCTTCCGACTACCCGAAGAGGAAAGCAATATCTTAACCGGCTGAATTTTTCAGGTTTCGACGAAAATACCGGCGATTCTGTAAATCGCTGGCTTATGTACCAATCATCAATTTTATCAATAATCGGCCGCAGTTGTTTCCCTCCTCAAATTTGAATAATATTTTCCGATATTTTAACAATATGAAGCCGAAAATCTTGATTATTTAGATATTTTTTTACAAGTTACCGCTACAGTAACCGATAAAGTAAAATTAACTAACTTTAAGAAATTTTCATTAATGGCCGGCAAATATTTAAAAATTCACCCAAATGACAATGTTTTTGTAGCTATTGAAGGGTTAAAAGCCGGGGAAAAAATTGAAAATAACGGAAATCGGCTGGTTTTAGCCAAAGATATTAAAAAAGGCCATAAATTTGCCGCGGTATCGATTTCCAAAGGTGAAAACGTAATTAAATACGGACACGTAATAGGTTCTGCATCCGAGGATATAGAACCGGGAAAGTGGGTACACTCTCATAATTCAAAAACAAATCTCAGCGATATTATTAAGTATGGGTACAATCCGGTAAAAAATGATGCGGGCGTAGAACAAAATGAGATACCGGTATTCTCGGGCTACAAGCGTAATAACGGGAATGTTGCTACCAGAAATGAGATATGGATTATAAATACCGTCGGATGCGTCAATACATCCGCCGAGAAAATAGCTAAGATTTCAAATGACAAATATAAGGACGATAACTTCGACGGGGTTTATGCATTTTCTCATCCATACGGCTGCAGCCAGTTAGGCGATGATCTGGAGAATACACAGAAAGTACTTTCCGGCTTACTGAAGAACCCGAACGCCGGCGGGGTGCTCGTACTCGGGCTCGGCTGTGAAAATAACCAGATAGATACTTTCCTTAAGAATGCCGGCGATATCGACCGCGATAGGATTAGATATTTTTATTCTCAGGATGTTCTTGACGAAGTTGAAGAGGGTGTAGAGAAGGTCGGGGAACTTTTTGAAATATTAAAGAAAGATAAAAGAGAAGAAGTTCCCGTCTCGGAACTTGTATTAGGAATGAAGTGCGGCGGATCGGACGGTTTCTCTGGGATATCGGCTAATCCTCTTGTCGGCAGAATTACAGACATGCTAACTTCATATAACGGAAGAGTACTGCTTACCGAAGTCCCGGAGATGTTCGGCGCGGAGCAGCAGCTGATGAACAGGGCCGAGGATGAGGCCGTATTTAACGATATCGTGGGCATGATCAACAGCTTCAAAGAATATTTTATAAGCCACGGTCAGCCGGTTTATGAAAACCCGTCTCCCGGAAATAAAGAAGGCGGACTTACTACGCTCGAGGAGAAATCTCTGGGCGCCATTCAAAAAGGCGGCAGTTCTATTATATCTCAGGTTGTCGATTACGGTGAACAGGTAAATGAAAGGGGACTTGCCTTGATAAAAGCACCCGGCAACGACGGTGTTTCGTCTACAGCGATGACGGCGGGAGGAGCCACAATGCTGCTTTTCACAACGGGAAGAGGCACACCTCTCGGATTTCCTGTGCCTACTGTAAAGATTTCTTCGAATACGGGAATATTCGAGAAAAAACCGAATTGGATAGATTTTAACGCGGGACAAATTTTAGACGGCGATAAAGGTATAGATGAACTGGCCGGGGAGTTATTCAGGTTTATTATAGATACAGCTTCGGGTAAAATCAAAACCCGAAATGAAAGCAACGGTTATAAAGAAATAGCTATTTGGAAAGAAGGCGTAACTCTTTAATAACTAATTAGGGGAATTATCAGAATAAAATAATTATACACTCATTATTCAGTCAGAGTTCAACATATGCGACTAAACAGGCAATTTCTCGAATCTCGTATATCCGAATTAGGAGAAATTAATACGGGGCCGGTAGATAAATTACCGGAAAAGGTAATTCAATTCGGCGAAGGTAATTTTTTAAGAGCTTTTGTCGATTGGCAATTCAACGAATTAAATAAAAAAGGGCTTTTTAACGGAAGAATAGTGGTAGTTCAGCCTCTTAAGAACGGAATGATAGACACGCTAAACGAGCAGGACGGACTTTACACACTTCTGCTTAGAGGTATTCAAAAAGGGGAGGAGGTAGAGAAGAAAGAGATAATCACGTCTGTCAGTCGCGGTATAAACCCCTATAATGATTGGGAGGAATTTCTAAAGTGCGCCTCTAATCCCGATTTGCGCTGTATGGTATCCAATACAACCGAAGCGGGAATAGAATACGTGCAGACGCCTTTTCCTGAAAATCATTGTCCGGATTCTTTCCCGGCAAAAGTGACCGCGTTTCTTTATCGGAGGTTCAAAGAGTTCTCAGGCGCGGAAGACAGAGGGATGATTATGATTCCCTGCGAATTGATCGAGAATAACGGCGATGAACTAAAAAGCTGCGTTTTAAAACACGCATCGGACTGGGAACTAGAAGAAGATTTTATTAGATGGCTGGAAAATGATAATCATTTCTTCAGCACGCTGGTAGACAGAATTGTCCCGGGGTATCCGAAGGATGAAATTGAACGTATAACCGAAGAGATCGGTTATGAGGATAGAATGCTTGTCTCAGCGGAAATTTTTCACCTCTGGGTTATAAAAGGTGATAAGAGAGTAAACGGAGAGCTTCCCTTCGAAAAAGCCGGGCTGAATGTCGTATGGACGGATGACATTACCCCTTACAGAACATTGAAAGTAAGGATACTCAACGGTTCCCATACTATGTTTACTATACCGTCTTTTCTCGCGGGCAACGATACGGTTATGGAAAGCGTTGAAAATGAAATTACAGGGGCGTTCATCAAAGAGGGATTGTTCAACGAAATTATGCCGACGCTGGATTTTCCGGAAGAAAAAAAACGCGAGTTTGCGGAAGCCGTTATAGAAAGGTTCAAAAATCCTTTTATAAAACACTATCTATTGAGCATTACTCTGAATTCGGTATCCAAATTCAGGGTTAGGGTGCTTCCGTCATTGATGAAATACTATGAGTTGAATAACAACGTACCTGCGGTTTTATCATTCTCGCTTGCTGCGCTTGTTGCATTTTATAAAAATGCGGTCGGCGAAAAAACAAACGGAAACAGGAAAGATTATAATCTTAAGGACAGTCCCGATGTAATTGAGTTTTTTGAAGATTACAAGAACGGCGTTTCTGCCGAAATTATGGCTGAAGCGGTGCTTAAGAACCAAAGTTTCTGGGGCACCGATCTTACAGAGGTTGAAGGTTTGAAAGAAAAAGTGGCCGTTGAATTTTCGGAGATATTAAATTTGGGTGCTAAGGATGCTATGACTAAATTAATTAATTCAAATTAACCGGTTTAATAACGGCACTTCGAAAGGATTGAAATGACGAGAGACGAAATTGTTAAATCATTAATTGAATGCGGCGCAGTTGCTGTGATAAGGCTTGCGGATTCTTCCAAGCTGATAAAAGTAGCGGAGGCTCTTTACAAAGGCGGGATATCGGGAATTGAAATAACTATGACCGTGCCCGACGCAATTAAAGTAATAGAAGAAGCGGCAAAATCGATAGGTGAATACATGAACGTAGGAGTAGGTTCTGTATTGAACGCAGAGACCGCGCAAAGGGCTATTGACGCCGGCGCCAAATATGTAGTAAGCCCGGTCTTCAAGAGAGAAATTATTGAAACCGCTCACAAGAACGAAATCCCTGCAATGCCGGGAGCGTTTACTCCTACCGAGATACAAAACGCCCACGAAGCCGGTGCTGATGTAGTAAAGGTTTTTCCCGCGGATGTTGTCGGTATGGCGTTCTTCAAAGGCGTGCTGGCCCCGATGCCTCATTTGAAATTAATGCCCACGGGCGGCGTAAGTTTAACGAACGCGGGCGACTGGCTTAAAGCCGGTGCATGCGCCGTAGGCGTAGGAAGCGCGCTCCTGGATAAAAAAGCAATTGCGGAAGGAAATTATGATGTGCTCACGGAGAACGCGAAGATACTAAAAGCCGGTATCGATAAAGCCAGAAATTAAAAATTACCGTATCTTAGGTAATCAAAAAGTTTTTTAAGGAGAGTTTAAATGTCTGATAAAGTTTTAACTATGGGTGAAATAATGCTGCGTCTTTCGACGCCGGGATACGGACGGTTCGTGCAGTCGCAGGTATTTGATGTTAACTACGGCGGAGGAGAAGCCAACGTTGCCGTGTCGCTGGCTAATTACGGGCTCAGCAGCTACTTCATTTCGAAACTGCCGAAGCATGAAATCGGACAGTCGGCCTTAAACAGCTTGAGGAGATTCGGTGTCGGAACGGATTATATCGTAAGAGGAGGAGACAGGGTCGGAATATATTTCCTGGAGACCGGCGCGAGCCAGAGGGCATCAAAAGTAATATACGACAGGGCCGGCGCGGCCGTTACTACTTTGAAAAAAAATGAGCTCAACTGGGACGAAGTATTTAAAGACGTAAAGTGGTTCCACTGGACAGGTATAACTCCCGCGCTCGGAACAGAAGTAAGGGAGAGCCTTGTTGAAGCATGCAAGGCTGCCAAGAAAAACGGAGTTACTGTAAGTGCGGATCTGAATTACCGCGCTAAGCTCTGGACAGTTGAAGAGGCGCAGTCTGTAATGGTACCGCTTATGGAATATGTTGACGTCTGTATTGCGAACGAAGAAGACGCCGAAAAAAGTCTGGGCTTCAAGGCCGCATCTACGAACGTGGAGAGCGGGAAGCTGGACGAAAAAGGTTATTTCGAGCTCGCTGAAAAATTGAAGGATAAATTCGGGTTTAAAGCCGTTGCCATTACGCTAAGAGAAAGTTTTTCGGCTTCGCATAACGGCTGGAGCGCGCTCCTTCATGACGAAAAGAACTGCAAAGAACCGTACCGTTCAAAAAGATATGATATTCAGATAATCGATCGTGTGGGCGGCGGCGACTCTTTCGCCGGCGGACTGATTTACGGACTTCTTTCCAAGCAGGACAGCAGGGAAGCGCTTGAGTTCGCGGTTGCAGCATCATGTCTGAAACAGACAATACCGGGCGACTTCAATTTAGTCTCGGCCGCCGAAGTTGAGAAGCTTGCCAAGGGCAGCGGTTCAGGACGGGTAGAAAGGTAAAACGTTGTTGAATTTTACAAGCAGCGATCATATGATTATAGAATCAGTTTTAAGTATCTAATTTCTAATAGAAGAGTGAAATAAACGTTATTCCGCCTTCTGCCCTTTAATACGTTATAAATTCCGCGTCATAAAAATCAAAGGGCATTCTATGATCAAATCGAGTTTAAAGCTTCTGCCGGTTCTACTTATAACATTGACCGGCTTTTTTTATTCACAGACTCTGTCATCGGTTTCTAAACTTTCCGCCGTATTATCTAAAGGGAAAATAACTATTAACGCAGACGGGAAGAACATCGCGGCAGTAAGATCAATAGAATTTAATTTTACGCCGCCTGATTCCATTTCCGAGATTAAAAGTTCCGAATCGGAATTACTTTTAGAACTGGTTTATCCTCCCGCAGCAAAATACGGCGAGCCGGCGCATCCGCTGATTGACACATTAAGCATTAGGCAAATAAAAGGCGGGTTAAGATTTTACTGCGATCCGGGCTGGGCGCAGAACGTAACAATAAAGCTTGAAGACTTAAACGATCATTACTTCGGTGTAAACGAGCATCTTTATCCGGATAATATTAAAAGTCCCGATCTCCGCGGAAGCACGGTGCAGGTGGAAGTGCTAGGCACCGCAAGCCAGTACCATGAAAACTACGCGTCGGTCTGGTCATCTTTTTATATAACGGATAAAGGTTATGCGTCTTATTTCGACACTTTCGCCAAGGGGCAGTATACATTTGGCTTAAACGGAACCACATCTCTTTATCATAGGACAGGCAAGCTCGACTGGTATTTGTTCTACGGTCCTTCCGGTGATAAGATTATGAATGAATACTACAGCGTAATCGGGAAACCGAAGTACGTTCCTATCTGGGCATGCGGCACAATCATCTGGCGGGACCAAAACAACGGCGGATCAAAAGAAATACTCGAAGATATCTCTAAAATGACCGACCTTAAAATTCCATTGACCGGCTGGTTTGTAGACAGGCCTTATAGCGACGGAGCACATGAGTGGTCGAAGATGGATTTTAATTCGAAATTCTCCGACCCGGGTAAATGGATATCGGAAATAAATAATAAATACGGGCTTCAGTTTATGACCTGGGTGGGTCCTATGACTTTTACCGATAAAGATTTTCCCGGCCTTCTGCCGAATTACAAAGGATATATTGATCTGACAAATCCCGCGGCATTAAAAGAGTTCGAGAGAAGAATGAAGAAGAACCAGTATGCATTTAACGTGCGGGGACATAAGATGGACAGGGCGGACGAACAATTTCCGGAAGCGGCAAAGTGGTACGACAACACTCCCGATAGCCAGCATAGAAATAAATACATCTATCTATATGCGAAAACGATAAATAAGTTTTTAACGGATTCATTCGGAAAAGATGAATTTAATTTTGCGAGGGCGGCATACAACAGGTGCCAGCAGTATTTAAGCGCGGTTTGGGGAGGTGATTCGCGCTCCACTTGGGACGGACTTGCCGGCAGTATTGCCAACGCCGTTCGAACGGGATACATGGGATTTCCGGTTTGGGGCTCGGATGTCGGCGGATACCTAGGAGGAAGAATTTCAGCGGATTTGTACTCCCGCTGGCTGGAATTCGGATCATGGAGCGGTATGTTCGAGGTGAAGATAGACCACTCGGGAGGGAAAGGCGAAGACAGGCCGCCCTGGAAATACGGCAAGGAGCTTCAAGATGTTTTCCGCGAAGCATGCGAACAAAGGATGAAGATGCTTCCTTATGTATATTCCGCGGCAAATACATCTTATAAAAACGGTGTGCTTATGAAACCGATATCTTATGTTTATCCGGATGACAAGAAGACATATAACATTTGGAATGAATATATGTTCGGCAACGCTTTTCTAGTCGCTCCCATATACGACTCTACTTTCTCAAGAAAGGTCTATCTGCCCGAAGGAAAATGGTACGACTTTAATAATACCGGTATGTCTTATAGCGGCGGGATATCGGTTAATGTGAATGCCCCGTTGGGAGTAATCCCGGTTTTTGTGAAGGCCAATTCGATTTACGTTACCGGGGAAATTTATCGAGGCAATTCAAAAATATGGAGAGGGAAGCCTTCCGGAGATATTACCGTGCATGTATTCCCCGGTGAAAACGGCAAATCTTATCAATATGATTACGTTGATTATTATGATAATAACAAAGAGAAAAGAATTGAAGTATCGAACAATCATGATAATATAGAAGTCAACAGCGACCCCTTAAATTCTGCGGGGAAGATTATCATCAAAATAAATAAGAAGCCCGAAGCGGTAGAACTAAACGGAGGAATAGCGGACTACAATTGGAACGGGAAGGAAGCAACTATAGAGTTACCTTTAAAAAAGAAAATCGAAAACAAAATTTTAATTAGAAAATAAAAAGTATTTAAAACATAAATCAAAGGCAGAATGATGAGCAATATAGAAAACATCAAAAAAGAGTTCGAAAAAAACGCCCGCAATACCGCGGTGTTCGAGTATAAGCTGAATGACGGCTTAACTCTTCAAATATATCCCGGATCACTCCACGAGTTTGAAGACGGAATACTCTTCATTGCAAAATCAGGCAAAAACAAATTCTTATATGTTGCAGCATCAGATCCGGGAAACGCAGTATTTAATGAGTTCGAAGGCGAACCCGCAGACGGCAAAGATGCCGGGCTGAAACAATGTCCGATGAATCATGCTAACGTAATGGTACTTCAAAGGATGTATGATTATACCAATGCCGTCCTCATCGGACTGGACAACTCATTCGGTTTCGGCGACAGGCTCGGAGTGGCGAACGCCGGACATTTGCGCGCACTTAAAGGCAGCAAACTTAGACCTATAATGGCTCAGCAGTCGATTCGCGAGCTTACAAGAACCCACCGCGAAGCAGAGGATGTAATGGATGCAGCCGTCTGGGCCGTTATTCAGGAGGGATATAAGGACGGTTTCGGGGCCGACGCCGATCATCTTAAGACTCCGGAAGACATCGACAGAATGGCGAAAGCGGGATACAAATTTTTTACCTTTGATCCGGGTGACCACGTAAACAACGACGTTGAAGATATGGATGTTGTTCAGATTAAAAAGCATGTGCTGGAGCTTGACTGGAAAGCGCTTAACGATACATCGGCCGAACTTATAGAAAGGTACGACAAAAAGAAGTTCGAGATCAGTGCCGATTTCTCCATAGAACCTACTACCGATGATATCCTGAAAGCCATCCTAAAATACGGCAAAGCTTTTGTTCATATAAAAAAGATGTTCGACTATTTGAATAAAAATTACAGTGAAAACGGTTTTGAAGTAGAAATATCGGTGGACGAAACCTACACTGTTACAACTCCTTTCGAACATTTCTTCTTTGTTAACGAGCTGCGCAGGCTCGGTGTGGAATTTATAAGTTTGGCCCCGCGTTTTATAGGCGGTTTCGAAAAAGGCATCGACTATAAAGGAGACATAGAAATATTCAAGAGGGAGTACACTAAGCATGCTTCTATCGCGGAACATTTCGGAAATTACAAACTGAGTGTTCATTCCGGAAGCGACAAGTTTACCGTATATGAAGCGATTGCGTCCATAGGAAAGGGAAACATACACGTTAAGACGGCCGGTACAAGCTACCTCGAGGCTTTGAAGGTAATCGCTACACATCAGCCTGAGCTGTTTGCCGAAATACTGGAATATTCAAAAGGCATATACGAAGCGGAGAAGCAGAGCTATCATGTTTCCGCTGATGTTAAAAAACTGAAGCCGTCAAAAGAGTATAAGCCGGATGAGTTAGTCGGCCTGTTTAAATCCGAAGACGCCAGGCAGATACTCCACGTTGCTTACGGCAAGGTGTTAACAGATAAGGACAAAGACGGCAAGTATATTTTCAGAGAGCAAATTTACGAATGTCTGAATGAACACGAGGATACTCATTATAAATATTTAATAGAACATTTTAAAAGACATCTAAAACCGCTTGATGAGTACGTAACGGCAGGGTGATCTTTTTTGAATAAAAGCAGCGAATTTAAATTTGTAATTGTCGGTACCGGTAATATAAGCAATACTTACGTCAGCGCTATCGATAAAACAAACGGCGCGAGCGTTTCAGGATTCGTTTCCCGGAGTTTAAAGAGACCGAGTTCCTATAACGATCCTAATATTGAAGTTGCGGATTCGATCGCACATATAAAAAGTAAATATGATGCCGTTATTATCTGCACTCCTAACGGTCTTCACCATAAGGGCGCTGTTGAAGCGGCCTCACTAGGTAAACATGTGCTTACTGAAAAGCCTCTGGACATTTCTATAGATTCGATGAAAGAGATGATCGATAAATGCAAAGCGGCTAACGTGAAACTTGGTGTCGCGTACCAGAGAAGAATGAGTCCGGGCAATATTAAGATGAAGAAATTGATAGACGAAGGGACGCTCGGAAAAATTATAGCTGCGGATATTACTGTTAAAAATTACAGAGACGATAATTATTATAACAGCGGAGATTACAGGGGAACTTTATCAATAGACGGCGGCGGTCCTTTCATACAGCAGGCGTCGCATTATATAGATCTGTACGGCTGGTTCTTCGGAAAACCGGTTAAAGTTGTAAGCATGCTCGGTACTTTTCTTCATGATATTGAAGGAGAGGATCACGGTGCGGCAATACTTAAGCATGAAAACGGAATGATCGGGACGATTATCGCTTCGACGTCGGCAAAGCCAGGATTCCCGGCCAGGCTCGAGATTCATTCCGAAAAAGGAACCGTCGTAATGGAGAATGACGTTATAACAGGATGGCATATCGAAGGAGTCGATAACCCTTCTGAGCCAGCCGACAAAAATAGATTCACGGGCGCATCTACTGCCGCGGTGGCCGATACTACACTTCACGAGGCAGTTATCAAGGATTTTGTCGCCTCAGTTAAAAATAACAGGGAACCCGCAGTAAGCGGACCGGAAGCCGCGCTTGCAACGGAGATTATTCTCGAAATTTATGCTAATAATATTTATAGTTAATCCTTCGAGGCTGCTGATTAAAATCTCGAAGTGTTCATTTACTGATTTGAATACGATATATGATAAAACTGACTTTCGATAAAATTAAAATCGAACTGGTAAGAATTCTAATAGAAACCGGATTTAAGGAAGATAAGGCCGATAGACTTTCTGAGATTTTCGCGAATAATAATCTACTCGGTAAAGAATCGCACGGACTGAACAGGTTTCCGGCTTTTATTGACAGTGTAAAAAAAGGTTTTGTGAAAACAGATACCGGTCCCGAACTGATTTCGTCTTTCCAGGCTTTTGAGCAGTGGGACGGTAAATTGGGACCTGGACCGCTGAACGCGATGCACTGCACGGAGCGAGCGATGATGTTATCCGATAAATTTGGTATCGGCTGCGCCGCGCTTAGAAACACAAACCATTGGATGAGAGGCGGGGCGTACGGATGGAAAGCGGCGGAAGAAGGGTATATTCTAATTTGCTGGACTAACGCTACCCCCACGATGCCGGCCTGGGGCAGCAGCCGCGCAGGTTTGGGTAATAATCCCCTGGTAATAGGAGCGCCGCACGGCGATGAGCCGGTGGTATTGGACATGGCGCTCAGTCAGTATTCATACGGCGCACTGGAAGTGATGAGACGTAAAAAAGAAACGCTTAAGTATGACGGGGGTTTCGATAGGAAAGGTAATGCTACGAAGGACCCGGAAGAAATTCTAGCAACTAGAAGGGCGCTTCCGGCCGGGCTTTGGAAGGGCTCGGGACTTTCGCTTGTATTCGATATGATCGCTTCGGTAATGTCGGGCGGACAGACCGTTGCCCAGATAGGTAAGCAGGAAGCCGAGTACGGAGTATCTCAGATTTACATAGCCTTAAAACCCGGAGCGGCCGGTTCGAAGGAAACGGCCGAAAAAATAATAGACAATATTATTGACGACTTTCATTCTTATACAGACGGCGGGAAAATATATTACCCGGGAGAGCAATCGTCATCAATTAAAAAAGTAAATTTGGATAAAGGTATAAAAGTCGACGAAGAGTTGTGGAATATAATAAAGGGGATGTGAACCGGTTCCTAAATAAGGGCAGATAAATTTTATAAAGGATTATTTTTTTCACAGCTGTCCGATTGAAACGGCGAAAATTTAACATTGGACAAAATAAAATTTTATCATAACTAAATAGGGAGAACGAAATGAGCAATTACGGATTCGGAGATCTAAAAGATAAAGTGTGCGTGATAACCGGCGGCGGAGGCGTAATAGGCAATGCTATAGCAAAGTGTCTTTCCGGTGTCGGCGCCAAAATGGCGATTATTGATCTTGTGAAGGAAGCCGCGGATAAAACCGCTGAAAATCTGAAGAAGGAAACAGGTTCGGATGCGATGGGCGTTGTTGCGAATGTCTTGGATAAGGAATCTCTTAATAAGGCGAAGGAAGAAATAAATAAAAAATTCGGCAAGGTAGACATACTTATCAACTGCGCGGGCGGAAACTCACCGAAGGCTACTACGCAGTTCGAATTCCTGACCAAAGATAATGTGAATGAATTAGAAAAATCATTCTTCGGTCTAGACATTGACGGTTTCAGAAAGGTATTCGATCTTAACTTTCTGGGTACAATACTGCCTTCCATGGTATTTACAACAGATATGATAGAAAAAGGGAAGGGAACGATACTAAATGTTTCTTCAATGAACTCTTTCAGGCCATTGACAAAGATACCGGCTTATTCGGCGGCTAAAGCATCGATCAATAATTTCACAGAATGGCTTGCCGTTCATCTGGCGAAAACCAATATTAGGGTAAATGCCATCGCGCCTGGTTTCTTTCTTACTAACCAGAACAGGTTCTTGCTAATAGACGAAAAAACCGGTAATCTTACGGCAAGAGGAGAGAAAATAATTGCCTCCACACCGATGGGTAAATTCGGCGAGCCGGAAGATCTGCAGGGTGCGGTATTGTATCTGCTTTCGGATCTCTCTAATTTCGTAACCGGTATTGTTATTCCCATTGACGGCGGCTTTAATGTTTATTCAGGGGTCTAAAAAGTATTAACCGGTTCATAAGAATTAAAACGGAATGAAAAATGTTATTCTATAGTAAAAGCAATGAGAAAGGCAAACTTTCCGACGAAGAACTGAAAGAAGGCGTATTTGAAATACTCGGAAAGCTGGGGGAAAGGAAAAAAGTTATAGCTGTGCCTCCGGATATAACAAGGTTCCACTCTCACTCGGGTATTCTCACCGATTATGCCTACGAATATTACGGCGATAAGCTTACGGATGTGCTGCCGTCCATTGGAACGCATTACCCGATGACGGAGGAAGAGATAAAAACTATGTACCGCACCGTTCCTCAGAAATTATTCAGGGTGCATGACTGGAGGCAGGGGCTTGCCACATTAGGTACGGTTCCTTCGGAGTATGTTAAGGAAATATCAGAAGGCGCTGTAGATTATCCGATTCCAATCCAGGTGGATAAACTTCTTGTTGAAGGGGGATTCGATTTGATTCTTTCAATAGGACAGGTTGTTCCTCACGAAGTTATAGGCATGGCTAATCATAATAAAAATATTTTTATAGGTACCGGAGGCAAGGAAGGCATAAACAAGAGTCACTTTTTAGGAGCGGCCTACGGCATGGAGCGCATAATGGGCCGGGCAGATACACCCGTAAAGAGAGTTCTAAATTACGGCTCTGATAATTTCGCTAAGGATATGCCGATAGTTTACGTGCTTACGGTCGTGGGAAGGGACGATACAGGCAAACTGGTGGTTAAGGGACTTTTTGCCGGGGACGACCTTGAGTGCTTTAACCTTGCGGCCGAGCTTTCGCTGAAAGTAAACTTTGTAATGCTCGAAAAGCCTCTTAAAAAAGTAGTGGTTTATCTTGAGCCTTCGGAATTCAAAACAACATGGCTGGGAAATAAATCCGTTTACAGAACACGTATGGCAATAGAAGACGGCGGTGAGCTAATTGTATTGGCTCCCGGTCTAAAGGAATTCGGAGAGGATCCCGGAAACGACAAGATCATCAGAAAATACGGTTATGTATATACGCCCGAAGTGCTGAAGCTGGTTAAAGAGAACGAAGACCTGCAGAACAGCCTCGGCGCCGCTGCTCATCTTATACACGGAACGTCGGAAGGGAGGTTCTCAATAACATACTGTCCGGGACACATAACAAAGGAGGAGATCGAAAGTGTAAACTTTAATTACGCCGATCTCAAAGAAATGACAAAGAAATATGACCCCGAAAAGTTGAAGGACGGGGTGAACATAATGCCGGACGGCGAGGAGATATTTTACATCTCGAATCCCGCAGTAGGTTTATGGGCTTACAAAGATAGATTTAATTAATTATATTTGAGTACATAAAATAAGCGAAGATCAACATGGAAAACACAACGGCATTGTCTCCTTCAAGGGGACTGGTAAAAAAGGGGACGCTGGATATCCTGATCCTCACATTCATATATTTCGTTCCTGCTATCTCTCATCTCTTCAGTTTCCCGGTCTATATTTTTGATCCCATGAGGATTATGGTGGTATTATCCATCATCTATACAGGAAGGAAGAACGCATACATTATTGCGGCGTCGCTTCCGGTTTTCTCGTTCCTGGTGAGCGGGCATCCCTTCTTCTTCAAGGCTCTTATCATTTCGGCGGAACTCAGCGTAAACGTCTGGATGTTTATTGCGCTTAAAGAAAGAATGAAAAATAATTTCGGCGCACTTTTCTTAAGTATTGTATCTGCAAAGATATTTTACTACGCAGTTAAATATACGGTAATTGCTCTGGGTCTGGCCGCGGCAGAGGTAATTGCCACGCCTCTTTATATTCAGCTCGGCGTCGCTCTTGTTCTCAGCCTTTTTATTCAAGTAAGCCCCGGGAAGAATAAAGAGATCTCAACTTTATAATAAGCACAATAACCATTGATATCTTTGTAAGAGCCGTTATTCGACGGCTCTTATTATTTTAAATTCTCCATGGAATAATTGACGGTTATTTAGTATCAGAACTTCCGGCCAGCTTATCGAACTCCATTCCTCCGTTTTGAGTTATAACGAAATGACGGTAAAAGAGTTCGGTCATACATTGAACAGAACAGCAGTCGCATGTTTCGCTTACTTGTTTTAGTAGATAAATACCGCGGGCGTCGCCTATTTTAGCAAGAGACCACGCTGCGGCAATCCTGGCGCCTTCGTGAGTTTCTTCGTTGAGCATTCTCATCAGAGGGATTACGGCCTTGCTCGATTTCAATTCACCCAGAAAGTAGACGCAGCTTATGCGGAGTCCCGTATTGTCCGATTTCAAACCTTCCAGATAATTCTTTTCAATTGTTTTGTATTTGGGGTCCGATTTGCTAAGCCCACCGCCCAACGTTGTTCCTGCAATAAAAAACAATAGCGCTAGAGAGAAAATAAATGCAAATACACCTTCCTTCTTCATCTCACACCAACCTTTCTAACAAAATTTATTTGCCATATAATTATTACCGAGTTGGCTGCCGTATTAAAAATGAATTAGGTTAAGCGGGGTGCTTTGATGACAAAAAGCCCCGGCAAGGGACGAAAATTTTGGGAGGCCGTTTTTATACCCGCATTTTCAAAATATGTTGAGAATTATGTCACCCTGTTTGGGTGATATTACAGTCAGCATTTTATTCCGACAAAGGCTTACTCCCTGTTCAGCTTTTTACGGAAGATGATAAAGATTTTTGTTTGGTAAATTCTAATTAAATCCTTGCAAAGTTCGAGAAAAAAAATTAGGTTGAATTGATTATTGGGGGCTTTACTTCAATTAGTCACTTCTTTTTATCAGATACCGATCCCTATTTCCTGTGCAGAAGTATTATTGTGTTTGCCGTTTAGAGAGCTATTCGAAAATTTATGTTCAAAAATATTTATTCAATTAAAATGTCGGAGGTAATTATGTCATCTCAAAGAAAACTTGGAATATTTTATATATTAACTCTTCTTATTGCGGCATCCTTTTTGGCTGCCGGGTGTTCTGTTTTCAACTCTATATTCGGCGGCGGCGGAGCAGTGATGCAGTACAAGCTTCCGGCAGACGGACAGCTTCAGTACTCTATGACCAACGATATCGATCAGAGCATGCAGGTAATGGGGCAGAGCATGGAAATAACCACCAACCTAAGCGCCTACTTTTCCGTTGCTTCGAAGGGTATGAGCGGTAAAGATCTGGATCTAGGTATTAAGATCGATTCCATGAATATAAAAGTCGGTACTCCCAGGGGCGATGTCTCTCCCGATCTCAGCAGCGTAAACGGAAAAGAATTCGAGATGAAGATAACTCCTGCCGGGAAACAAGTCGGTTTGATAGGCGCGGACGAAATAAAATACAGCATGGGACAGGGCGGCGAGAGCAGCATAGCCTCATCCTTCCAATCTGTGATGCCGGTGCTTGCCGATCATCCTGTGGAAATAGGTGATTCGTGGACATCCACAGATACGGTAATGGTTAGCCAGATGGGTTCCAACCTCATGTTCGTATACGTAACAACGGATACTCTTCTCGGCTACGAGGAAGTAATGGGAATGAAGTGCGCTAAGATCTCCGGCGGAGTTACCGGTGCTCTCAGCGGTACCGGAAGAAGAGGCGGTATGAGCATGAGCTTTGAGGGAAAAGTAACCGGCTCGGAGCAGTGGCTGTTCTCTCCCGAAAAAGGTCTGCTTGTTAAGGTTGAGTCGACTAAAAATATTGACGGCTCAATCGCCGCTAGCGGAATGCAGTCGATGACCATTCCTATGAATATGACGGTTAAAGCCAAGACGGAACTTGTAAAATAGTATATGATTTTTTAAATACGGAGGAGGAGCTATTCTTCATCTGGGACGAAGAATAATTCCTCCACTGTGCATTCCAGTACCTTTGCAAGTTTGAGAGCCAGCAAGGTAGAGGGAATAAACCTTCCTTTTTCTACGGTGTTTATTGTCTTCCTCGTTACGTTAACCAGATCCGCCAGATGTTCCTGTGTTAAGTCTTTTTTTGCCCGCTGCACTTTTAAAGTATTTTTCAGTTCCTGTCTTTTCATGCCGTTTCCCTCTCGAAGAAAAGGAAAGATATAATGAAAGAAAGAACAGCTACAAAAATGTTGATGTCGAGTACCGTGCCGATCTTAATATTTAAAAAACTGACGCTGATTGAAAGTAGTATCTGTAGAATAATTAATGACCAGAACCCGGCAGCCATCGCTTTTAATCTAATATGCCTCGTCAATTCATCGTTCAAAGCTTCTTTAAGTTTCTGATCATTTTTAATCACTCGTCCGACTCGTATCATCTTTATTAAATAAAAAAGCCAGAAACCCCAGGCTAGAAGTTGAATAATAATTAAAGTGATATTAATCGTAGTAGTGAGCGAAGCTTTACTTAATATCCCGTCGATAATTCTGGTACCCTGCCAAATTCCGAAGCCGGCAATAAATCCCACTGCCATTTTTCTTCTCTCTTTAACATATAATTCAATTATTCTTGTCATCTTAGACCCCTTTGAATTTTGTAAAATACTACTCAAAAAGTAACTTGTCTTTTACTAAAAGTAACGTAAAGGTGATATTTAGTCAAGTGAATTTTCTTAATTTTTTAATAAATTAAAATTGGGACAGGTAAACATTGCCGGAATGCAGATATCATCATGTTGATTTTATTCTATTAAAATCTATTTTAGCCTTGGTATTACAATTCCGATTTAAAAAATCAGAACTTATTTAATCAAAACTCAAAAGGGGAATATTATGAGTGAAAGAAGAACCGTAAAAGTTGAGCATGCCGGGATAACCGGACCTTTCTGGCTGGCCGGGTGGCTGTTTTCCATAGGATTTTTAAAGCTGGCGTTTTGGAAGGCAGTGCTTGCTCTAATTATCTGGCCGTATTATCTCGGTGTATCTTTAGTGGCGAAATAGTTATTAATAGGCAGTATGTAGAAAACTCATTAGTAATTTCCTAACTCCATACTACCTACTCTTTTCCGCTGTTTACTTTCCATCGTCCGCAAAAAGATAAAGATACTCTCCGTATCCGTCTTTCTTCATCTCGTCTTTAGGGATGAATTTCATAGCGGCGGAATTCATGCAGTATCTTAGGTGTGTCGGCGCCGGCCCGTCGTAAAATACGTGACCTACATGCGAATCGCCGAACTTGCTGCGTACTTCCACTCTTACCATCCCGTCGGATCTGTCAATATCCTTGGTAAGGAATCTCGGATCGATAGGCCGCGTAAAACTGGGCCATCCGGTACCGGATCTGAATTTAGCCGTGGAACTGTACAGCGGTTCGCCCGAAACTATATCGACGTAAATCCCTTCTTTATGATTATTCCAGTACTCGTTTTGGAAAGGGATTTCCGTTGCGCCGTGCTGCGTAACATCGTATTGAAGGCTTGTAAGTTTTTTCTTTAAAACGGCGTCGGAAGGCTTTTTATACTTGCCGACTCCGATGTCGCCCCAGACACCCATTATAAACGCGTCGCGCCCCGAGGCTTTCCGGTAAGCTTCATAATGCTCCGGATTTTTTTTGTAATAATCCTGATGATATTTTTCCGCCGGATAAAAAGAAGTCATTTTATTTATCTTCGTAACAATCGGCTTATCGAATATACCGGAATCGTCAAGTAACTTTTTAGATTTTTCGGCGACTTTTTTCTGCGTTTCGTCTTTATAAAAAATAACCGATTCATACTGCGAGCCACGGTCGTAAAATGAGCCGCCGGGATCGGTCGGGTCGAACTGCTTCCAATAAACCGTAAGCACTTCGGAGTAGCTTATTACCTGAGGATCAAAAATAACCCGGACGGCTTCTACAGCGCCGGTAGTACCGCTTGAAACATCATTATACGACGGATCCTTAACGTGTCCTCCCGCATAACCTGCCACTACTTTTACAACACCCTGCAGACTTTCAAACGGCGCCTGCATGCACCAGAAGCATCCGCCGGCGAATGTAGCGGTTTCCATTCCTTTCATCGATTCATCCTGATCCTGATTTTTGCCGTTCATCGGATCCGTCTGAAGGCAGCCCAATAGCATCAGCGCGCTTAATAAATATATAATCTTTCCGGTTTTCATAATCGCTCCTGTATAAATATCATTTTATAAATTATCTGTTTCTCCGCGTTTTTAATTTAACACTTGAAACACGCACAAGTAAAGTCATAATTTTGTTTCTTATCTCTGTCTAAATATAAAGCACAACCTTCACGAAACTATCACGAAAAGGTTTTAATAATCTTATTTGTGATATGAAATAAAAAATCAGCGTCTTTGCGCCTATGCGGTGAAATATAGTTATACCGTAGGGATAGTGAGAATAAAAGCAGTGCCTTTATCCGTATCGGATTGTATTTCGACGTTGATATTATGTATATCCAGTATTTTTTTCACTATCGCAAGTCCGAGACCGGTACTTTGGTCTTTCCCGTCGGATACTCTGCCAATTTGATAGTACCTCTCGAATACTAAAGGAATGTCTTCTTTACTAATGCCCACGCCGGTGTCTTTAACTATCGCAGTAATGCCGTTACTATTTATACTCCGGAGGGAAATCTCAATCCGGCCACCCGAAGGGGTGAACTTGAGAGCATTATCAAGAAGGTTCTGAAAGACCTTTTCCATCATTCTTATATCCGCCGAAACGATGTAAAGATTATTACCGGTAGTTAAATTCAGCTTGATGTTCTTAGATTCCGCGATCAATAAATTTTTCTGATGAATATCCTGCAGCAGTTCGGCTAAGGAAAAATTTTCTTTATTGGGGATGATTTCCCGTGCCTCGAGCTTTGATAGCTCGAACAGTTCCTCGACAAGGTTAAGAAGTCTATCTGTGCCGCTTAATATCGTCTCCAAATATTTTTTACGTTCTTCGGAACTTAGTTTCTCATCTTTAATCAATACGGTTTCCACGTACCCTCGGATAATGGAGAGGGGAGTGCGGAGATCGTGAGAGACGTTTGCTACAAGATCGCGCCGCTGATTATCCATCCTTTTAATTTCATCGAGGTTCTTTACGATCGTGTCGGCCATATCGTTAAAGGAGTCTGCAAACTCCTGCAGCTCGCCCTTGCTCTTCAGCTCGATACGCGCGTTTAAGTTTCCGTTCTTAAAGTCGCGGATAACGCCCGCGATCTTTCTAATGTTCCTGATGATAAAGCCTATCGCTATAAACCCGATGAATGCAGCGGTGATGAGGGCTATTATCATCGATCTTACACCGAGGCGGAGAATGTAGCTGCCGAAGAGCAGTTGGGATGCGTTGTCGTATTCCTTTCCGCCGAGAATAACATATATATATCCCCTGAACTTTCCGTTCTGGTGAACTTCGGCAGCGGAAAACGCTTTACGCCGGCCGGGGTTTTTAGGATCGACGCCAAGCAGGAATTCCTCATCATTGGCTTGGATATATTTTTTTATGGGAGCCAGCGGGACTTCCTTCAGCTTTACTGTCTGGTTCGGCGCGTAAAATGCGAGTATCTCTCCTTCGGTGTTCAGAAGATAAACTTCTATGCTGGGATTTATAACCATTACGTTGTGAAATACTCTTTCCAGCACTCCCGTGTTGACGGAATCACCTTCGAAAAATTGATTATCGTTCGCTATGTGCGTCGCGATATTATTGTTCAGCTTCTGCCGTGTCTCCTGGAAATACATCTCCGCGGTGTTTACGGAAATATAAATATACACCGTTGATATTACGATAAGAATAAGAAGGAATGTAAGCGATATCTTCCAGAAGAGGGAGCTAAAAAAACTTTTCATTCTCTGCGCCTTTACTTTCTTTATGAATCGAGCTGATCGTTAAAGCGATAGCCCACACCCCAGCTTGTCAAAATGTAGTCGGGATTGGAAACGTCCTTTTCTATTTTGCTGCGGAGCCTGTTAATGTGGGAGTTAACCGTATGCTCGTAGCCGCTGTAGTGAGTGCCCCAGATAAGGTTCAAGAGGTTTTCGCGCGTATAGGTACGTCCCGGATGCGAAGCCATAAGATAAAGCAGATCAAATTCCTTTGGTGTTAACTCAATTCTTTCTTCGTTTAAAAGAACCTTGCGGTTGGTAACTTCTATTTTAAGCGAGCCGAAGCTGATATCATCGCCCTCCCTATTGCCTTTCTTCAGCGAATCAACACGGCGGAAAATGGCCTTAACACGCGCTATAAACTCGCGGATGCCGAACGGTTTGGTGAGATAATCGTCGGCGCCGAACTCCAGTCCGAGCACCTTATCGGTCTCCTCCGATTTGGATGTAAGCATAAGGATCGGTGTTTGTATTTCCGCTTTACGGATTTCCCTGCAGACTTCAAATCCGTCTATGCCGGGTAGCATAATATCCAATACGATTAGATCGAATCCGCCGGTAAGAGCCTGATCTAGTCCCGAATTGCCGTCGTATGTTTTTGAAATGCTGCAGTTCAGGTCTTCCAAATGAATCTCGAGCAGGCTGGATATTTCCCTGTCGTCTTCAATTATTAAGATGTTCTTCATGTCAAATCTTGATTATGGATACTCTAATATAAAAAACAAATCTCACAAAATGATCACGATAGTTAAATGAATAAGAAAGGTGAATCGGATTGTCATTCATTTTCTGTTTCTTTGTGATGCGGATTCTTCGCACTTGTTCAAAATTCATATTAATTGAAATTTCGCTGCGAAAAGTTTTATAAAATTTCGCACAATGTATCACCAAGATTTAATGTTTAGTCACCGGATTCGACCTCTGAATTTTTTCAATATTTTCCCAATTCTGTTCGGTATTCCGACCTCCTTATCCCGCGTTCTTAAAGCAACGACTGACTATCTCCGTTCCGGATTTTGTTCCCTTAAAATCTAACCGGGAGTTGCATTTTATTCCGATTTATTATTAGGTTGTTCATACATGCGTATCATGAAGTATAATTTGTTCAAATCGCCTATGACCAGATGAGAATAAAGTCACGATTGAGTTAACCGCCGGTTTTTTTAGCCGGTTTGTTTCAAGTATATATATGGGGAAAATATGAAGCAGATTTTATCAGTGCTGATACCGATTGTCCTGTTTACGTTTGCCGGATGCAGTAAAAGCGACAGCTACGGTCCCGCGAGTCCAAAAGAAGGACCTGCATCCTTAAGCGCAGACAGCACGCGTACACTTTCTGTCAATAATTTTTCCGTACAGGTAGACCGGCTTGGCAGATTACAGCAGGGCGTCTGGAACAACAACGGTAAAAATGTTTACGTAATTTCTTTAGCGGGACTGTGGGTCGGTATGCAGCAGAACGGCGAACCGGTCGGAGATATTACCTGGGCGGGAGAAATTCCGCACAGTAATTATACTAGCACATTGAACGGGAACAAGCTCGGAGTTTATTATGTGGAAGCGGGCGGTTCGTACGACGCGACCGGCTGGCCGTCTGATTACGGCGCCCCTGCAACCGCCGGTGGTTCACCCGCAGTTCATGGTGACGCTATGTGCTGGTCGGCTTTAACTTCGGATACAACTCTAACGTCTGAGCCGATATTTTCCGAACCGGTTAAAAATATTCGCATTACACAGACTGTGTATGCTTACAATAGGAGCAGCCTGCAGAACGTTATTTTCGTGCGGTATGAGATTACCAATACCGGGTCTAACAGCATGAACGGAGTTTATCTCGGTTTTTACAGCGATACGGATCTCGGCGATGCGCAATATAACAGAACCGGATATGATTCTGCACGGGAATTAACGTATACTTACCAAGACAGTGTCAACTCTTCCGGCTACAGCTATGCTACCGGTTTTACCTTTCTTGAAACACCGGGAAACGCAGGCGTAACGAGTCACCGCATAATGCGAAAAGACAATTACATAAATCCGGATTTCGGTGAATATGGCTTTAATATGCCGAAGCAGATACTATATGCACTGCAGGGGTTATCCAATTCGGGAAAGCCCATGGTAAACCCGACTACGGGACAGAATACCTTATTTGCATTTACCGGGGACCCGGTAGAAAGAACCGGATGGCTCGATAATAAAATTGACGTGCGAAGTATGATCTCGTCGGGCCCGTTTAATCTTGCTCCTAACCAAACCGTAAAGATAACTGTGGCCTGGGCAGTGAACGGCGGTGCGGACTTATTTGATGCAATAGGAAATCTAAAAAACAAGATTGATCTAGTCAGATCGGATAAAAGCCTGTGGCAGTTCAATTGATATTTCACTGAAGAAGTTTTTATTACCTCGTGCCCGGTATACTTACTACCTGCTTTTATCCGGTCCGCGGTCCGCAGTTTTCAGTCGGCAAAATTAAATTTATCCGGAATGCAGACTGCCAACCGCATACTAATCCCTATGCATTTATGTCCGTCATGCAGCAATGCTTTGCACCATACCGCTCAATTCATTATCCATGTTAAATGCTTAATTTACAACAATTTGATTGACTTATTAAAATATTTCCGTTACTTTAATATTTGGCTATATGAATGGGGGTTTGCCGGGAAGCCGCGCTTCTGATAACATTTCTATTTACCTGCCCGACAGACGATCAATTTATGGCTTTGCTGATATAATGGTGGAATTTAACGATGCTAAATACAATATTTCTCATTACATGTTTATTCGAGATTATTAATTCTTAATATTACAAGAGTAGGGGATGTCGTGAAAAATTTCGTCAGATATTCGGTTTTATTATCGGTGATTGTTGCCTATAACATTTTCGCCCAGAACACAATCAAGACCGATGATCTTCAAGTTAAACAAGCCGACTCTGCGGCGTTGAAATTCCTAAACCTGGTAGCGGAGAATAAATACATACCGTCAGATTTAATTTGTCCAGCGTCATTGAAGATAACTAAAGAACACATATTGTCGAGCTTAAAAGGGCATTCGGGTTCAATGATGCTGCTTTCGGTTGATTCCTTAAATTCCATGACGCCGGCACAGGCGTGGGATTATATAAATGTAAGCCGGGGAACCGGGAAGATGAAGTTGAACGTTAAACTGCGGTTTGGTAAAACAGAAATAAAATACGACACTGCTTATGTGCCATATCGTGACGAAGGCCGCGATCCGAAAGTTATGAAGCTTGTCAAGGATCAAAACAGATGGAAGGTTGTACTGAGCTTTAAATCGATATTTTAACAATCGAACGGCCACAATTAAGCCGTGGAAAGTTGAAATCATTTTTTATGCACCATAAGGTAATTATGCGATACTTGAAATATTCTATTCTTTTTGTAATTATTTCTTTCGCGGCAATAGGCTGCGGTAAGAAGCTCTATAATCCGGAATCGGCGGGCGCTTACTTGGATAACGATTACTTCCCGCTGAAGACAGGCAATAAGTGGGTCTTTAATTATGATCTTGTTAACCGGGACGATTCAAATTATTACGAGGCGAAAGGTACGCTTTCGTGGGAAATAATTAATAAGAAATCGGACTCGGAGTATGAGTTCAGCTCGGTGCTGAACTCCGTCCGCAGCTATTATCAAAGCGGAGCGGATACCGCAGCGCTGCAGCACGACTCATTAACGTTTATTGTTTCGCAAGCTTCGGACGGGACCGTGTCGTTTATCGATCCGCATCTTTTGGTTGACAATATTAAGTTCAGCAGATTTCACCTGCCGTTCAACGATTCGGGAAAAATAGATGTTACTACTTCCCAATTCGAGGACGCAGTGACGCTGACTCTTAATAAAAATATCGGCATTGCGCAATTTACTATGAATCATTCGCACAATACCGCCCCGACGGGCACGGTAATACTGGAAAACCATACAGTAATCGGCAATTAATTTATTTAAAATTAACAGGTGTTATGGAAGTATATTCTATCGCCGGCAGATATATCTGGGCCCTGATTATCATCTACTCTTATTTCAATATCTCGGCCCCGAAACCATTGTTGGAAACGTGGGAGAATGACGAGAAAATTATTGACGAATATAAAAGCCTGCGAAAAAATATATTGCTGACGATAAACATCCCTTGGATTATAATGGGACTTGGAATTTTGTCGGGCGATGTGCCGTCGGTATGGCGGTTCTTCGGACCGTCGAACGGGGATCCTTTCATCCTTTTATTTTTTATCTCAGCGGCCCTTGTTTGGATTGGTGCACTTTACTGGACCTTCATGAGCAACGGCGCGGAGAAAGTGGCCAAATATCAATTGTTTAGCTTAATTTTTATCGGGAAAAGAAAAGAGATTACAGCATCGGGTTTTAAGCTGTATTTAGTCTTAATGGTAATTGTAAGTATCATTACTACGCTGATGATGTTTACTCAGAATGTATCGGAACATCTTTATAGATAATTTGCTCGGGAATTAATTGATCTTCGCCCGGCTCAGAATCCGGAACGGGAGAAAGCTAACTCTGAAATACGAAAGAAAGCGAAGATTCGGCAGCATAAAAAAATTATTTATGAATGAATGAAATACGGATGACGCAGATTTAACTGATTCCGCGGTTATTTCTCTCAATATTTAATTATAACACTAACATAAAATTGAGGTTTGACTTCTATTATAAATTAAACGACGACGGAAATAGAGCTTTTGGTTATTTAGTGTTGCACCTATTTTTTTATAGCTTATGATTTTGTACCTTACTTAAAATAAGAAAACAGAAAGTAATTTTTCTTACGACTATTAAATTCATATAATCTCTGGGTGAAAGGATGGGGGTTCTTAACAAATATCTTTTATTGATTTCAATTATTTTTGCTTATTCTTCAGCCTGCTTCCCGCAATCTTACCTGCCCCTGCAGACCGGCAATAAATGGGTATTCAGCTCGGGCAACTGCAACGGAAGTCCCGTTTACAGCACGGACTGCCGGCATGATACTACGGTCTCAATTATCACTTCAGATACTGTAATGCCGGACGGTTTAATTTATTTCGGTATCAGTAATTTAAACCTGGCGAGTTATAAGTGGTTCCGCTGCGATACAAGCTGGGTATATGCTATTGATCCGTGGAGTAACACCGAAGTTCCGCTGTTTAATTTAAATTCTCAAATAGGTGAGGAATACAAATTAGGGATAGACTCTAACCAGACAATAATTCTGCAGTCGCGGGATACGATTAATATATTTGACAGGGAAACGAAAGCACTGCACTATATGTACATAGCAGGAATCGATCTAACATTTAATATTACACTGTCAGATAAATTCGGATTTATTAAAATTGAAAATATAGGCTTCGGCGGCTGGTCTTATTCGAATTTAATCGGCTGTAAAATTAATGGAGATACTTACGGCCTGATAACAAGCGTTAATCCAAATATAAATAAAATGCCAAATCATTTTGAATTATATCAAAATTATCCAAATCCGTTTAATCCGAGCACCACAATCTCGTTTAGTCTTCCTTACGCTCAAAACGCGGAACTGAAGATATTTGATATATACGGGAAGAAAGTCACGGTTCTTGTGGAAGGATTTCTGAGCACAGGCTTACACACAATTAAATATACCGCAGGCAATCTTGCTAGCGGTATTTACTTTTACCGACTGAAAACGGAGCGTTTTATTAAAACGAGAAAATTTATCGTTCTGAAATAAATGTCTAATTTATAAGAAGACGGAAATGAAAAAATTAATTGCGGCTTTAATTGTAATCGTTGTTTTTGCGGCGGCGTATTTAACCGCGCAGAGTGATAGTAATATTCCTAAAGGATGGTTTGCGGCGGGCAGCAATCCGGCGGAATTTACGATGGGAACCGACAATACTGTTTTTCAAAGCTGTACGTCAAGCGCTTTTATTAAATCGAAGTCGCCTAAAAAAAATCAATTCGGGACCTTAATGCAGTCGATCAGTGCGGAGAACTATATTGGGAAGAGGCTTAGGCTAACAGGCTAAATCAAAAGCGATAATGTAACCGGCTGGAGCGGAATGTGGATGAGAGTGGACGGCGAGGGCGGCCGGCAGCTGGGCTTCGATAATATGGTGAACAGAGCGGTAAAAGGCACAACGGACTGGAAGGAATATTCAATTGTTCTCGATGTGCCTGAAAACAGCAAGTCGATTAATTACGGCGTACTGCTCGGCGGTGACGGTGAGGTTTGGTTCGACAGCTTTAAACTGGAAGAAGTCGGGAAGGACGTACCGGTTACAAATCTTACGAAAGAACCGAAACTGCCTGCAGCGCCCTCTAATTTAGGTTTTGAGGAATAGATCTGAAGGTAAACGGCCGGGAAGATCACCGCTTAAATAACCGGCTATAGGCCGTGCTCTTTTGTTAACTTTAATGGGGGATAAATGTATCTAATTTTACATAAAAGTGCTTATCGGGTTATACTTTTGATTGTGCTTCTTTGTGCTTCATCATCATTTGCACAGACTGTAAATATCGGACTTAAACTGGAGTCGCTGAATTACTTCTACAAAAATACAAGAACCGGTTATCACCAAGAATCTTTAACGCTGCTTCCCTTAAGCGCGTATTTAAAGGCATCAGTAATTTTTAACGACAGGTACGAAGTTGAAATAAAAGGGGGAATTCAGCTTGATGAATTATTTGCCGGTCCGGAATGCGCACTTTCCGTAAAATACGATATAGGAAAAGGTGTTTGTCCTCTGTTGACTTACATGATACATTTTAACGGCGGCGACGCACGAAATTTGAACGGCACATACGCTACCACTTTTAATTTTATCGGCGCCGGGATTGAGCTTAAGATTACAAAAGTTTTCGGCATGAATTTGATTTATTATGTTCCGGTCGGTGATAATCGGCTGACATATTCCGGATACTTTGTCTCTACGGATTCCGGGCATTATGAGAATTCAACAAGTAATATAGTTTCTATTTTTAAGCTGGGATTTATTTTTAACATTACCTTATAGAGAAATAAAAATATATATAGCGTATATTATTTTTTACACTTAAGGAATAATTATGAGATCATCGGTTTTACTTATTGCGGATGCAGTAATCAATTTAGCTCTGGGAGTGCTGCTGATTGTTTTTCCTGCGGGGACAGTTACCGCAATGGGAATCCCGGGCTCCGGAAGCGCGTTTTATCCTAATGTACTCGGCGCAGTACTGTTCGGTATCGGCATCGCTCTGCTCATCGAACGGTTCCGCGGTTCGGGCGGATTAGCTTTATACGGTGCTGTTAGTATAAATCTCTGCGGGGGAGTTGTGCTGGCAGCCTGGCTCATTTGGGGCTCTCTTCAGATCCCCACCAGAGGATTTATAATTCTTTGGGCGCTTGTCATAGTTCTCGTCGGAATAAGCAGTTTTGAAATATTAAGTCGGCGGATAAATAAAAGTGTCAACTGATCAATTGCTTTTTAGAAAAAATTAAGTTACTATAAAATAAAAGGGTGACAGCAATATAGCGAGATCTTGCTATCCGGACTTTTCAGCAAAATTATTTTTCATATCACGATACTAAGTATGGGGGTATCATGTATAAATCAATAAAGCTCAACATTCATGATGTGGCGTCGCATTCGTTTGTCATTTATCTTATCATAGGTATTATCTTGATCATTCCTTTAGGCGTATTAATGACGGCGGCATCGGAAGAGGCCGTTTCCGCCGGCCTTACTCCTTTCTTTACCTTTGATGTTATCCCGGCGCTGATTATCTTCATCTTCCCTTTAATCTTTGCGCTTTTCGGAACAATACTCAACACATTTATCGCACTTATCTATAACTTGTATTCAAAGAAATCGGGAGGCGTTAAATATAAAACGAGAAAACAAGATCATAGTCAACATGGCGCACCTGCTGCTTTTTAGTACATTAGTCTTAATCTATATTGTTATAACGGATAAGATTATTTAATGCTAACTTGAAGAATATGTTCTTCTATTCCGAAACGATGGATACATTTTTGTGCCGCCAAAGCTATTTATGACAAAAAATTTAATCCGCATTTGTTCAGTTCCCCCTTTTTGCCATCCAATCCTAAGCTTTAAAGTATCCCGATTCCTTATTTATGTGATCACATCTTAAAGAATATTACTTTAAATATCTTTATATTAATAAGTTATAATTACGGCTCATAAAGCAGGTTTCCCTCTAAACTTGCAACATATGTGTAAAATTTAATTTTGTAAAATAAAAACAGGAATGACTTGGTGCGAAATTTATTGAAAATAGTAAAAGAAAAGATCGGGAAGATTTCGGGTTCAGATAAAAAGAAAAGCAGTTCGAAGAAGAAAAGTGAAGATAAATCGTGGGATGAAAGAAGAGCCGAGCTTTTAGAAAAGGCGAGGAATAAAGAAAGCGAAGATAAGGCACCACGCGGCTCAGGTAACGGCAATAATAGAAGAAGAGACGGACAAAATAAGAACAAACGCGGCGGCGAACCCGGAGAACATAGCGGCCGGAAAAAAGGCGGTCCTCGCAAACAAAGCGAAAATAAAGACATCAGGGCGAAAAGCTCTAACCGTCCGAACGGCCGTAAGCCGAAAACAGAAGATAAAAATAGATCAAATTCTTCGAAGAGCGAAGAGACAGCCCCCAACAAAACTTCCGGCGCTGCGCCGCGTCAGCAGAATAAAAATACACCGGGCGGCGGGGGATCGAGGAACAGAAGGAGACCGAGACCAAAAGGCACCAGACCTGATAAGCCTGACACCTTACCGAAGGAGCAAACATCCAAGCCTGTTGAGAAGCCGAAAATTCACGAGAAATGGGACCCTACTGTTTTTCATGTCGAGCCGTTGGAAGGTAAGACACGTTTCCATGATCTTGGCATTCCGGAAGAACTAATGCACGCTGTGTATGATCTCGGATTTAAATACTGTACTCCCATTCAGGCCGAAATAATGAAAAGTACTATCTCCGGCAAGGACGCTATGGGCAAGGCGCAGACCGGCACCGGGAAAACGGCAGCGTTTCTCATCACCATTTTCAACAGGATATTGAGAGAGCCTATTACCGAAGAGAGAAGGAACGCTACACCGCGCGCGTTGATACTGGCTCCAACCAGGGAACTGGTTATGCAGATTGCTAAGGACGCAGACTTGCTTTCTAAGTATTCCGATATCAATGTCATTTCGGTGTTCGGGGGGATGGATTACAGAAAACAGAGACGTCTGCTGGCAGGGAAACCGGTTGATGTTGTAGTGGCAACGCCCGGAAGGCTGCTGGATTTTTATATGAAGCGGGAGATCCATCTTAACCGCGTGGAGGTACTTGTAATAGACGAGGCTGACAGGATGCTCGACATGGGTTTTATCCCGGACGTGAAGAAAATAATTCGCAGTACGCCCCATAAGGATAGAAGACAAACATTGCTCTTCAGCGCGACACTAACAACCGATATAAGAATGCTGGCGTCGAGCTGGACGATTGACGCATTCCATGTAGAGATAGACCCGGAAAACGTGGCCGTCGATACCGTAGACCAGAAGGTTTATATCGTGACCGCGAGCGAAAAATACACGGTGCTTTGCAACCTTATAAAGAAGAAAAACCTGCAGAGAGTAATCGTCTTCGCTAACAGAAGGGACGAGACTCGCGACCTGGAACAGAGGCTCAAGAAGGATAATTTCAGCTGTGCAGTTCTATCCGGAGACGTCGACCAGAGGATTAGAGTAAGGACGCTGGATGCCTTTAAAAGAAGGAAAAGTTGAAGTACTTGTAGCTACGGACGTAGCGGGACGCGGGATACACATTGACGGCGTAAGTCACGTCGTTAATTACACGCTCCCTGAAGATCCGGAAGATTACGTGCACCGGATAGGCCGTACAGGCAGGGCGGGTGCAACAGGTACTTCCATAAGTTTCGCGAGCGAGGATGATTCTTTCCAGCTGCCCGCTATCGAGGAATTTATCGGAAGAAAGCTGGAATGCATTTATCCCGACGAAGAGTTGCTGGAGCCGATTAAAAAGACTGGCGACGGGAAATAAAAGTCTTAAATGAAGAATGATAGGTTACTTGTTGTTGTGTTATCGCTTCATTCGGTACCACAACATTTTTCACAAAGCCTCTCAAAAAAGTAACCACAATTGGTTATATCATAAAATGGTACAGTACATTTTTTATGACGATTTTGAGCTCAAGAAAAGAGCATGTTGTACGGACGTTCTATCTCTTCACCGAAAAGCTCCACACTGAAGCTCCTCGACTTGCGTAGATATTCTTTCCCCTCAAAATATACCAAGACGGTAGGCACCGCGAAAACACTTAACTGTGCAGCCGATTCTTTATTCTCCTCGGCGTCCAGGTAATAAAATATAACTTCCGGAAATTCAGTCTTAATTAAATCTTTGAGCTTTGGCTTTAGTACCTTGCAGACATTGCAGGTTTTGGTACTTACATAAATTAATACAGCGCTGTTCCCGTTAATCACTTCCTGCAATTCGCCGAAACTTCCGATCGTATTTTCCATATTTAAGTGTGATTTGAGTAATGATTAAAACTTAGTTAAAATTAGCTGATAACTATTTGCCGCCTTGTACTACAGTTTCATAAAGAAGCGTAGGGAATTAATTATTGTTATAATTTGATATAAAACAGGGATCGTCATATAGACTCGAACCCTCCTTATCAAAACCGGGCTATTTTTTCCAAGAAAATGGAAACGACATAGGGTGAGATGCAGTTTTTATTGAAAAAGTTTCACACCCGCGAATTCGTCGGAAAACCTTCAAATAATCCTAAAATTATTCGTATTTAATATTCTACTTCGTAAATTTAATATTAATATTTAGTTGATTTCCACGAATTATAATGTCAAGTACATCGCATATGAAAGAAAACAAGAGACAGTTGCTGCGTCGTAATCTGTCCGGGACTTTGAATAAACTGCGTAACCTTCTGCGTAGGCTGGAACATAGGAGCAGAATGTTTTCCTGGTATCGCCTCGGGATTTTTATCGCCGGCGTTGCGGCAGTAATTATTTTGTTTACCGCTGTTTCCAATACTGCGTCAGCCGTAACTGCATTTGTATTTATTGCGCTGTTCGGGGTAGCTGCACATTTCCATAGCACTCTGGATGGCGGAATAAAAAGACTAAAGACATGGATAAAAATTAAGGAAGCTCAAATTGCCAGAATGGATTTGAATTGGGAGGAAATTCCGCAGGTTAATTATAATGAAGAGGGAAATTTCAGCCCGGTTGAGATCGATTTAAATCTTACCGGTGATCGCTCCTTACACAAGTTAATTAATACTGCAAAGACAACCGGCGGCAGGGACTTTTTAAGGAAGATACTTAATGCGAAGATTACCGAAGCCGGTGATATAAAAAACAGGCAGAAACTTATCCGTCAATTAATCCCGATGTCCAGGTTTAGAGAACGTTTTATACTTGTGTCGGCTTTATCCGGTAAACGTGAAATGAATACATCCGTTGTCCGCGCATGGATATCGGGGGCCGTGCCGTTAAAAAATATAAAAGTCATTTTAGCATTGCTAATTATTCTTTCATTGGTAAACATAACACTACTCGTCCTTTTTATAGTTGGAATTCTTCCGGCTTACTGGGCTTTATCTTTACTTTTATACTTTGCTATCTATAACCTGACCGGCGGAATATTAAAGCCGGTATTTGAAGGCTCCGAGATGATGAACGACGAACTTTCCAAGCTTGCCGCAGTCTTCGAATACCTGGGGAAAAATAATAGATTATACAAGGATCAGTTGAAGGAACTATGTCTGCCTTTTATTGAAGGATCCTCAAATCCTTCAATGCTCATCAATAAAATGGAGAGCTACACGTCGTTTCTAAAGCTAAATAAAAATCCGTTCATTTGGATTTCCATTATGCTGCTTTTTCCGATCGATCATTTTATGGGGCTTCTGATTGAAAGTGTTAAACAAAAAGTATCGGCACGACTCGATTCATGGTTGGCATCGCTGTTTGAACTGGAAGCGATGTGTTCGCTTGCAAACTTCGCATATTTAAACCCGGATTATACTTTTCCCGTAATAATGGAAACAAACGGCGAACCTGTAATAAAAGCCGAAGGACTAGGCCATCCATTAATAAAATATGAAAGAAATATACACAATGATCTGTATATCAATAAGAGGGGAGAAATAGATATCCTAACCGGCTCCAATATGTCGGGCAAGAGCACGCTTCTGAGATCCGTGGGAACTAATATAGCTTTAGCTTATGCCGGCGGGCCCGTGAACGCATCTTATTTTGAGGTGCCGTTGCTCGATCTTTTTACATGCATAAAAGTATCAGACTCTGTTACAGACGGCATATCCTACTTTTACGCCGAAGTAAAAAGGCTGAAGGAATTACTGGACGAGATAGAGCACAGCAGTGTTCCGGTGTTTTTCTTGATAGACGAAATTTTCAGAGGCACTAACAATATCGAGAGGCTGGCAGGAAGCCGCGCGTATATTAAAGCTCTGTCCGCATCGGGCGCGGCCGGTATTCTTGCCACACACGATTTGGAACTGGTTAAGCTCGAAGATGAAATTCCGAATTTAGTAAACTACCACTTTAAAGAGAACGTATCGAACGGCAAAATGGAATTTGACTACAAACTGAGAAGCGGACCTTGTCCAACTACCAACGCGCTTAAAATAATGAAGATGGAAGGACTTCCGGTAGATTAACGCCGGGCCGCAATAATCCAACAACTATCCGAGGATCAAAATGAAGAGAAATATAAATGTGCTGCAATACGGCATAGGACCGATAGGCGCTAAAATTACAAAATTTATACTTGATAGAGAAAATATAAAAATTGTGGGAGCGGTTGATATCGACCCCGAAAAGATCGGGAAAGACCTGGGCGAAGCAGCCGGGATCGGACGGAAGCTGGGTGTAATAATTTCGGGCAATATAGAAGAAGAATTGAGCAGACCGAATATCGACGTGGTCGTGTTAACGACGGCATCAGGGCTGGACAGCATAAAACCTCAGTTGAGCGAGATAGTAGCCCATCGCATTAATGTCGTTTCCACATGCGAAGAGCTTACATTCCCGTGGAAAACAAATTCGTCGTTTTCAAAAGAAATTGACGAAGCCGCGAGACTGAATAATGTTTCCGTGCTGTCGACCGGAGTCAATCCCGGGTTTTTAATGGATTTTCTTCCTTCCGCATTAACCGCTGTTAGTAAGGATGTTGAAAAGATCCTGGTTGAAAGGATACAGAACGCACAGTTTAGAAGGATCCCTTTCCAAAGAAAAATAGGCGCCGGCTTAACTCCGGGTGAGTTCCGGAAGAGAATAGACGATGGAAGTCTAAGACACGTTGGCCTGACGGAATCGATGCACATGATTGCCTCGAAACTCGGATGGGAACTTGATAAGACCGAAGATATTATTGAGCCGGTTATTGCAGAAGAAAGAACCGAAGCCGGAGAACTTATAATTGAAAAAGGGAACGCTCTCGGTGTTCGTCAAACCGGCAGGGGATTTTCCGACGGAGAAGAATTGATAACATTAAACTTTATTGCTGCGGTCGGACAACCATCACCAAAAGACCGTATATTTATTAAAGGAACGCCCGATATCGATATGACTATTAAGGACGGAGTGAACGGCGACACCGCCACCTGCGCTATTACTGTAAACGCGATTGAAGCCGTACTTAACGCCGAGCCCGGATTGCGAACTATGATCGATATTCCGATTGTGGGGTGGGGGCAGTAGGGCAAGTCTAAGTTAAAATCTAAGTCTAAGAAGCGATAATGCGGCTGCATTTGCAACTTAGACTTAGACTCTCAAATCATTTCATAAGCACCATTTTTTTTGCGATAACTCTGTTATCTACCTGCAGACGGTAAATATACGTTCCGCTGGGAAGCCGGGACGCGTTGAACGTAACATCGTATGTGCCGGCCGGTTTTAATACATTCTGCAGAATGTTCGCCACCTTCTGTCCGAGCGTGTTGTATATTTCCAGAGATACGGCGGATTCTTTCGGCACGCCGAACCTAATTGTAGTTGAAGGATTGAACGGATTCGGGTAGTTCTGATCCAGGAAGAAGGTTTCCGGCAGAGGTGTCTTTTCAACCGCCGTTGCCGATTTCAGATCGAGTATAACAATCGGTATTCTTCCCGTCTGATTGCCGTCGGTATACAACACCTGCTCATTAGCATTGCCTCCTACCTTCGCAACCCTTACTACATCGTAACGCTGATAATCCTGTCCGGGATAAAGTGAATCGATTATCGATACTTTATAACTATTAGAGTCCGCTATATCTCCGCCCTGATAAGAAACTCTGACAATCGATGCAAGCGGGGTGGTGCTTCTGGTGCCGAATACAAAATCTGCTTTGCCGTCACCGTCTATGTCGCCCTCATCGCCTCCGTTTAATCTGCCTTCGGAACCGGTATAAGGTGTAATATTTGCTATTTGGGTAGAAGTTAAGATCGAAAACGCGTCGGGCTGCAGGAGATATACTTTATTATATCCGGGCGACCATCCGCCCACTACTATTTCTTTCTGCCCGTCGCCGTTTATATCGGTAACGCACGCCGATTTCCACGAGCCGCCCGGCACCATGTCCGGTATTCCGGCTAAAATGCTGTAAGCTCCGTTCTCATATTTAACCGGTGTAACAACGCCGTCGTCGTGAATAAGGTATATCATATTTCCGATAACCGCTAGATCGTAAATTGTGCCGGCGTCCAATGTAGAGCCGAGCCCGGAAGCTTTCAGTGTCCATGTTTCCGATCCGTCGCCGTTATCCGGAATATCGCTTACCGAAACTACTCCGAACCTGTAATTCGGTTCGCGGTCGCAGAAAACGATTTCCGGTTTGCCGTCGCCGTCCACGTCGCTTACTACCATTCTGAAAGGTCTTACTTCTTCGTTATCCTGATCTGTGATCTGCCATTTCGCATTGGGGAGATAATCACCGAAACTCGATATCCCCATTGCGTCGCTGCCGTCGCCGGGATATTCATACACGTAAATTCGATAGGGATTGGGACCGCTTGTTTGATCCAGGTTATTTGAAGGCGCCCAGATTATCTCCGGCTTACCGTCGCCGTCCAGATCACCGTAGGTAAGCGCTCCCCAGCTGTTCTGATGAATATCGGGTATTGAAGCCGACCAAACCGAATCCCATGTGCTTCCGTTATACTCGAATTTGTAAATTCTAGGAGTAAGCTCGGCTCCTCCCTGATCAAGCATATTATTTACCGCGTAAATCTCAGGCTTTCCGTCGCCGTCGAAATCAACACCTGCAATTATGTTTCCGAATCCGGTGTTTTCAAGCGCCGGTACCTGTATTTCGGCTTTCCTGTAAAAATTCTCCGATTGGGCGAATATACTCCCCGTAGTAAGAATTATGCACAGTAATCCCAAGAAAGAATAGTAAGGACCTTTCATATGATATCTCCGCTTTTGTTTGATGGTTGACGGAATTTAATCAATATTTTTTTAATATCTACCTCCATCTTGGGGAGAATTTAAATTAGTGATGGTCTTGGCATGAGGATTTATTGGTACAAGTAATATTTGAGTCTATATCTAAGTACTCTTGTAGATATTCGTAAAAGTAAAACGCACCGCCTATTCATCAAAACTTAGACTTAAACTCAGGCTCAGACTTTTCATCACATTTTTGTTTCAACTTTTGATAAAAATCACTAGACTTAAAGACAAGGTCTTGAATAATCATAACTTTGCCCGACGGAGGGTGTATGTTAAAATCCCGTATACTAATTTCATCGGTATTATTTATTTTTGCATTAACTTCGTTCTCATGCTCGTCAATTTTATACAAGACAGTTTACCCGACGTTAAGCGACGGTAAGTACGACAGTGAGTTCCCTTACAGAAGCAGTTCCGAGCAACTCGATAACATCGGCAATACTATTCAAAGGATCTCCAGTCTTGCTTTCTACAAGGCATACGTTTTTCCCGACGGCAGTAATCATAAACTAAAAGATATTAATGACGATATTCTGGACGGGAATTCCACAAAAGTTTCTTATCTCGACCGGTCCAGCTCAGGAACGGCTACTGTAATATTTGCGGAGGGAAGTACGATCGGACTCCTTTCATGCGCGCATGTTGTCGATTTCCAGGACACCATTGTAACCTATTTTGCAAATTCAAAAGGTGAGTATTCCGAGTATGTTCAAAGTGTAGCGTTTAAGACGAAACAATTTATATTCGGAGCCGGCTTTCCCGAAAACAGTGAGCTTAATATCCTGGCAATGGACAGAGAGGCCGACCTTGTTCTTCTGGGCAGAAAATTTGCGTCGCAATATGCTCACAAGTATCCGGCTTTTACGTATCCTTTCGGAAAGGCAAAAGAACTTGAGTGGGGATCTTTTGTTTACATTTTCGGTTATCCTTTAAATTATAAGATGATATCACAGGCCATTGTAAGCAGTCCGAATATGGATAAGAGCGGCGATTTTTTAGTTAATGCGGTAGTTAACAGAGGATACAGCGGCGGTATAGTTCTGGCGGTCCGCGACGGCGTGCCTAATTTTGAATTAGTAGGTATAATACAGTGGATACCTGAAGAGCCGGAAACAATCTTAAAGCCCGCTACTCTTAAGGAAAATTTAAAGTACAATCCTCTTGTACCGTATAAGGGCGAGACGTTTGTGAAAGAGTATAAGGTTCTAAAATACGGAATCACAAAAATCATCTCCGCAGAATCGATACTGGATTTTATCCAAAGAAATAAGGAGCAGTTGAAAAGAAAGGGATTCTATCTCAAACAAATTCAATAATCTTTTTATATTTTATAGTTGTACAATTTTGAATTATTAAAGTTTACGGGAAAAATGAAATCATTGAAGAATATTAGTACGGTTGAAGAATGGGAAAGCGAAAAAAGGAATGCCTTCCCTGAAAAAGAATTGGTAATATTTAAATACAGCCCTATTTGCTCTATAAGCAGCTCAGTTGAAGTGGAATTCGATGCGTGGTATAATAAACTGCCTGAAGACTCGCATTTGGAGTGCGTTAAAATTGATGTTATTAATGCCAGACCGTTAAGCCGTCACATTTCGGAGGAACTTGACGTTATGCATCAATCGCCACAGCTGATTTGGCTTACAAAGGATAATAAAGTAAAATGGCATGAAAGTCATTACGGGATCAGCGCCTCGAAGCTTAAACAACTGGCCGAAGAGTCGATAGGGAATTAAAATTTTTTGTCTGTGATATGCCGAGACCCTTTTATTAATCCAACCGGGTAGGAATAAATAAAATTAGAATTTTACGCAGGTATTTGATATACATGTTCTCCTTAAAAGGATAAAATGAATTTGATAAATCAAATTCCTACGCCTTGGATTTTACCTTTGAGCAAACTCGTTGATACTGAACGGCCACTCGCTGTTTTTCTTCGCCCAGGTAAGGAAGAAAATGACGCCTGCCACCAGCCAGACCAATCCCAGACTTATAGCTTCAATACCTGAACTTATAAAGATAAAGCTGAACCCTATGAATGCCACGAATGAGGGAATCGGATAGAGCCACATCTTAAATGGTCTTTTCAAATCCGGCTGCGTTTTACGAAGCACTGTTAGGCCGATTATTTGTCCGAGAAATTGTATGAGTATCCTGCTCGACAAAGTCGCGGCAATGATAAAATCAAGATTGAACAGGCTTGCGACACAGGTAATTCCCCCGACTAAGAGCAAAGAATAATGCGGGAAGTGTTTTTTAGGATGAACGGCCTTGAGCCAGTCGAAGAAAAATCCGTCGCGTGCAGCCGCGAACGGAAGTCGAGAGTAGCTCATCATAAGAGAATATATTGAGCCGTACGCCGTTATGGCTACTAAGATTGTTATAACTACCGCGGATGTCCATCCGTAGTAGTGATTGAATATATCCGACACGATATGGTGCGATTTAGCGACTTCGTGCCACGGCATTACGCCCAGTATTAAGAAATTCATAACTGCGTAAAGTACTGTAACGCCGATTACTGAGAAGAGTATGGCACGCGGAAATACATAGCCGGGATTCTTCACTTCTTCTTCCATATAACAAATATTGTAGTAACCCATCAGATCGTACATGGCTATTAAAGTGGCGCCTCCCAGTCCCATTACAAATCCCCATGAAAACGAGAACCAGCCTTTGGGAAAGTTAAAAGCTACATGCGGATCGAAGTGAATAAAGCCAACGACGATCGTAATTCCCACTGTAAGCAGCATAAAGACCCATAGGACAACCGTAACCACGCCGACAAACTTAATTTTGTTGTAGTGGAGTATGATGGTCAGCAATCCCGCGCTGAAAGCCAGTATTCTTACATGAGTAGCCGTTATTGAAGGCCAGATGAACGAAAGGTACTGCATCATTCCCACGAACCCGGATGCTATCTCGAAAGGTCCGCTCAGCAAAAAAGACCATATAAATAAAAATGCGATGAGCTTGCCGAAATATCTTTTATAAGCGTCTCTAAGATAAATGTATGATCCGCCCTCGCCGGGAAGAGAGGTGCTGAGCTCGGCCCACACCTGGCCGTCTGAGATCGCTATTAAGGCACCGACTGCCCAGCCTATCATTGCCTGCGGACCGCCCATTACCGAAACAATAAGGGGGATGGTAATAAAGGGGCCGATGCCGACCATTGTCGCCATGTTGGAAGCCGTCGCGTGTAGGAGTCCCAGACTCCTGTCGAGTGTACTGCTTTTTTCGCTCATGTTAAAGTTTCCCGGGATTTATGGGTCTGATTTTAATTTTGTGAATATAATATAAATCGATTTTTCTTACCAGAAAAAATTTAAAATAAATAATATCAAATTATTTCTTGTACGTTATAAAGTTATGTGTATAATATCTAATAAGAAATTTATCCATTTTGAAGAACGGAGTAAATTCTGTGTCTATATCTTTTTATATAGGCTGCTGTTGCATTTTAAATCCGTTGTGTGACTTCGTGGAAACTTAGTATTACTTTGTAAAATCCTTTACCTCATAGTGTATCTTAAAGGAAGTGCAATCCTGCCCGTCAACGGCGGGGTCTCAAAAAATATTTCTTTGCTCTACCAAATAATATTAATAATTTTTACTCTTCACAGAAAGCATTTTAAATGAACGAATCGATCTTAATAAAGAATTGCAGATTATATAATTCAAAAAACAATAATGAATTTAAAAACGTATTAATTGAAGCCTCAAAGATATCTCAAATTTTAAACGAATCCGAGATACCGGAAAGCGTGGAGATAATTGAAGCCGACGGAAGAATTCTATCTCCCGGTTTTATAGACGTTCACATACAGGGAGCCGGGGGCGCGGACGTGCTGGACAATACTCCCGAAGCGCTTGAAACTATTTCAGCCACACTCGCTAAACTCGGCACCACGGGCTTTCTCGGTACAACCGTCGTAAAGCCGATTGAAGGGAACAGCCATCTTAAACTTGCTCGTGAATACACAAATAAAGGGCTGAGCGGGGCTGAGATGCTGGGAGTACATCTCGAGGGGCCCTACATAAATATGAAGAAAAAAGGCGGATTGGCGCCGGACGCTATTTATGGAAAGGAAAAAGGCTCTCTAGATGACATTCTTAAAGCAACCGGGGATTCTTTAAAAATGATGACCATAGCTCCCGAACTTCCCGGGAACCTGGAAATTATTAAGCAGCTCACCGCTAATAATATAGTCGCTTCGTTCGCACATTCCGACGCGACGTATGAAGAAACAAAAGCCGGTTTCGATGCTGGTATCTCTCATGTGACACACTTATTCAACGCAATGCCGTCACTTCATCACCGGAATCCCGGTCCGCTGTCCGCCATCTTCGAGAACAATAATATTACGGCTCAGCTTATCAGTGACGGACATCACTTACATCCGAGTATAGTAAATCTTATTTTTAAAATTCTAGGAGACAGGTGTGTTTGTATAACCGACGGTATGCATGGTATCGGTCTTCCGGATGGTAAGTATGTTTATAACGGAAAGGACTATGAGTCGAAGGCCGGAGCGGCAAGATATCTCGACGGCACTTTGATCGGTTCAACAATGAGTCTGGGCCAAATTGCTCTTAAATTCAAAGAATTTACGGGCTGTTCTCTTGAGGCTGCAATTAATTCCGTGTCTAAAACCCCGGCTGAAGTGCTCGGTCTCGGAAACAGAAAGGGTACGATAGGACAAGGAAAAGATGCGGATCTAGTTTTATTCGACAATGACTTTTCGATATATACTACCGTTATCGGCGGACATGTAGTGTACAAGAAATATTAACTTCAAAAAAAAATCGGTACGGAACTTTTTTAAACTGTCTCCGTCTAAATTCATCGTTGGGTTTGAAGCCAAATAAAATTCAGCGAAAGCAGAAATTAATAACACCCACGGTTATTAATTACGGTAATATATTTTATCATACTATCATCTGAGTAAAAATGAGAATAGTTGTTGAAAACCTTACCAAACAGTACGGCCCGCAGAAAGCAGTAGACGACATATCATTCGAGGTTAATAAGGGAGAGATCCTTGGATTCCTCGGACCCAACGGAGCCGGAAAAACTACCACTATGAAGATCATCACTTGTTTCATGGCGCCGACACATGGCGACGTTAGGGTAAACGATGAAACGATCCATGGTGACCAGGAAGCTATCAAAAAGAAGATCGGTTATCTTCCCGAGAATAATCCTTTATATCTCGATATGCCCGTGCTCGAATATCTCGAGTTCGTTGCTCGTCTCCAGGGAGTAGAGAATAATAATATTCCCAAAAGAATGGCGGAGATGGTTCATGTATGCGGACTGAACTCGGAGAAACATAAAAAAATAGGCGAGCTCTCCAAAGGATACAGGCAGAGAGTCGGTCTTGCGCAGGCAATGATTCACGATCCGGAAATTTTAATCCTCGACGAACCGACTACCGGTCTCGATCCCAACCAGATAATTGAAATAAGAAAATTAATTAAGCACATAGGCAGAGAAAAGACGGTTATTCTCTCCACGCATATTCTGCCCGAGGTAGAAGCTACGTGCGATAGGATTTTGATTATCAATCAAGGAAAGATTGTCGCAGACGGTACGTCAAGTACTCTCAGAAAGCAGGCGCAGGGAGGGGAAGTGCTGAAGGTACAGATAGCCGACGCGCAGAACAGGGATCAGCTTGTATCCTCTCTGCAGGGACTCGATTCGGTGGCGATGGTCGATCCCGTTAACGATCAGCCAGGCGCTTTCATCATTCAGAGCAAAGACGGTCAAACTTCGAGACGGACTATATTCCTTTTGTGCGTAACCAATAACTGGATCCTGACGGAAATGACCCCGATGGAAACAAAGCTAGAAGACATTTTCAGAGAACTAACCACAGATCAATCATGAATAAAATTTGGATACTCGCTACGCGCGAACTTAAAACATTCTTCGATTCGCTGACAGCGTACATATTAATTGTTGTCTTTCTCGGTCTAAGTGGATTCTTCACATGGCTCTACGGGTCGGACGTTTTCTTCACCGGACAAGCGTCGCTCCAGCCGTTCTTCTCAGTAGCTTACTGGACGCTGTTTTTCTTCACCCCGGCGCTTACTATGAGAATGCTGGCCGAGGAGAATAAGACCGGCACAATCGAGCTTCTTCTTACAAAAGCAGTAACGGACTGGGAAGTTATACTCGGTAAATTTACTGCGTGCCTTATGCTGATAGCCATTGCATTGCTGCTGACGCTTCCGTATTACATAAGCGTTTGGGCGCTCGGTCCCGTCGATCACGGCGCCGTTTGGGGCGGTTACATTGGCCTTTTACTAATGAGTATGACCTACATCAGTATCGGCCTTTTTGCAAGCGCAGTTACGAACAACCAGATAGTGGCTTTCCTGCTGTCGCTTTTTATAGGTGTTTTTTTCCTGATCATTTTTAACGTGCTCGCGGGAAGCTCCACCGGACCGGTCGGCGAAATACTAAACTACCTGAGCCTTTCGACTCACTTCGATTCTATATCCAGAGGAGTAGTTGACTCAAAGGATGTAATTTACTTCCTAAGCATTTCATTATTCGGACTCATTTTGGCCGAAACATCATTATCTAAAAGAAATATAGTTGAATAAGAGATCATGCTTACAAAGAAAAAAGTACTAACCACAATACTGCTGATATTCGGAATTTTAATCCTGGTAAACATTCTTGCCGAGAGATTTTTTCTCCGTCTTGATTTTACCGACGATCACGAATACACGCTAAGCAGCGCAACCGACGATATACTTCATTCACTCGACGGTCCGGTTACTATAACCGCTTATTTCTCCGAAAATCTTCCTCCTAATGTCGCGCAGGTAAGAAGTGATTTCAGGGATATGCTCGTGGAGTATAACAGCGAGTCGGGCGGGAAAATCTTGTATGATTTTGTAAATCCCAACAAAGACCAGGAAACCGAGATGAAGGCTCAGAGAGCCGGAATAAGACCAATTATGATCAACGTTAGGGAGCGCGATCAGATGAAACAGCAAAGGGCATACCTGGGAGCCGTTCTCAAGTACGACGGGAAGACAGAAGTTATTCCGTTTATTCGGCCCGGTTCTGCCATGGAATATTCGCTTTCTTCTACAATAAAAAAGCTCTCTCTGAAACACAAGACGAAGATAGCGTTTTTACAGGGAAACGGAGAACCGTCGCTGTCTGAAATGAAACAGCTGGAAGATCAGCTCTCAGTTATGTATAATATTAAAAGCGTAAAATTCAGTGATACTTCCGGTATTCCGAGCGAATACAAGACACTCGTGATAATAGCTCCGTCTGATACAATTAAGACTGCGTATATCAAGCAGCTTGATTCTTTTCTCGCCGGCGGCGGAAGAATACTCATCGCTCTCAACAGGGTTAAAGGAAATCTCTCCAATGCTTCGGGATCCAGTGTTTATACAGGGTTAGACAATTGGCTGAGCGGCAAAGGCCTGAAGGTGGAAGATAATTTTGTAATAGATGCTAATTGCGGGAACATTATGGTAAGGCAGAAGCAGGGAATGTTCACAATGAATACTCCGATGAGATTCCCGTATCTTCCGCAGATCCAGGATTTTGCGGACCATCCTATTACAAAAGGAATCGAATCAATTATGATGCCTTTCGCGAGCCCGATAAAGATAATGGGAGGCGACAGCCTTATCCATTTTACTGTTCTCGCTAAGACATCGCAGAAAAGCGGTGTGGAGAAGCCTCCGGTTTACTTTAACGTAAGTAAAGACTGGACCGCATCCGATTTTCCGCTTAAGGCACAGCCGGTCGCAGTTGCAGTTGACGGTAAGCTCGACGATAATACTTATTCTAAGATGGTCGTTTTCGGCGACGGTGATTTCGCGGTAAACGGATCGGGACAAAGCTCGCAGAGACTCTCTAAGGATAACGTAAATCTCATGGCAAACTCGATTGACTGGCTCTCGGACGATACGGGACTCATTGCGCTGAGGACGAAAGGAATAACATCGAGGCCTATAAGCGCAAATATATCCGACGGAACCAAAACCTTGGTTAAATATCTCAACTTTTTATTACCAATTCTTTTAATCATCGGATATGGAATATTCCGCTACCAGTTCAGAAGAAGAAAAAGAAACAAATGGATGAGCGAAAATTATGTTTAACAAATTATCGAATAAATCGCTTACGATTGTATTTGCCGTGCTTTTAATCGCGGTTGCAGCCTTCATTATATACGATTCGGGCCATGGCGAGAGGAGCTTCAGGAGTGAGCTTGTTTCCATTGATACGGCAAAAGTAACAAGCATACAAATTTATCCGAAATCAGACAGTCACAAAGAAGTTAAATTATTTAAGGAAGGGAAGTACTGGAAAGTGAATCTTCCTGGGAATAAGACCGGTGACGTTACGGATAATAAAATCCGTCAGATCTTTGCTCAGCTTTTATCAATTAAACCCGCAAGTGTGGCCGCCCAAAGCAAGGATAAATGGAAAGAGTTTCAAGTCGATTCTACGGCAACCGAAGTAAAAGTATATCAGGGAAAAGATAATACTCTCGATCTGATGATTGGTAAGTTTGCTTTTCAGCGGCCCAGGAGCATGTCGACTTTCGTCAGGGTAGGCGGGGACGATAATGTTTACGAGACGAGCGGTATGATCAGCTACACATTCGATCACGGTCCGAATTATTTCAGGGATAACAGAGTGATAAGCGGTGATTTCAACAACTGGAGCAAACTTAGTTTTACTTATCCGGGTGACTCTTCATTTGCACTCCAAAGAGTCGATAAAAAATGGGTTATAGACGGAAGGCAGGCGGACTCGTCAAAGGTCGTCGATTATCTCCGCTCGATCTCCCATCTAACCAATTCGGATTTTATTGATAACTTCGACCACAATATCCTCAACAAAGCGGACTACACACTGACAATCTCATCTTCAGCCAAAGGAGCGATAACCGTAACCGCTTTCCGGAAACCTGATACCTTGCTGGTTACTTCATCTGAAAATCCGGATGTTTATTTTAACGGACTAAAGAACGGTTTTAAGAATAAGTTGTTTGTTCCCAAGAAGAAATTTTTGAAGAAATAGCCATGAATTGCTTTTGTCCGAATCCTGCAGCACGGACCAGTGATCCGCGGATCGCTAAAATAAATTGTCCCGCAGCTTCGGCAGTTTAGTACCAACCTGATATTATATTTCTTGATTTCTACCCCGGATATTTCTTATCCCGATATCAACCCCGCGCAGGTATTTACCCGCACGGGGTATCGGAGAGAGATAGAGTGAGTAGAGGTCAAACTCCGGCAATTCTCTTTTTATATTCCGCCAGCGCTTCCTCGAGCCTGTCTTTAGCAGTCGCATCGCCTGCGTTATGCGAAGGATGAATGTGCAGCTTCACACCTCTGTTTTCGAGTATCTCGGCAACGGTGGTGATAGTCATCCATACCGCGGTAACAAAGGCTATAGTTGAAACCGGGCCGATCTTATCCTGATGATTCTTTAGCCGAACCGAGGCGTCTTCTAAAGGTGCACAGGAATCAACCACTACGTCGGCAATCTCGAAAATGTTTTTACCTGATGAGTGGCGTGTCTTCTTGCCTTCGGCAGCGGCGGCGGAACCGAAAACAATTACCTTCATGCCGCGCTTCTTCGCTTCAAGCGCTACGTCAATATTTACATTATTTATTCCGGAGTGCGAAAAGAGCCACATTGTATCTCTCTTATCGAAGTTGTATCCCTTCATTATCTCTACACCGTAGCCTTCCACTCTCTCGAGGAAAACGAATTGGTGTACTCCCATTTCGCCGACGATCCTAGTGAAGAAAGTCAGTGGAAGTTCAACCATTGGATGAAAACCGACGAACCCGCCGATCCTCGGATACATTTCTTCTATCGGCAGAGTCGCATGACCGCAGCCGAAGGTATGGACCCACCGCCCGGCTTCAATAGTATCTGCCATTAACTCAGCGGCCTTCGTTATATTCTCAATCTGAGTTTTTTCTATATCATCCATTACTTTTCTGGCGTTGGATAACCATTGTTGAGCTAGCATTATTTCTCCTTAATTAGATTAATAGTAAGTGTGAATAATCGAAAATTTATCGTGACCCCTCTTTCCCCTTTAGACCCGCTAAAGAATCTATCCATTTATCAAACAGCCGTTTTATCTTTTATCCTGCCGAGAACAAATTTCAGCAGCAGCATCATTAAAATGACGGCAATCAGCAATACAGTTGTAAACTGTTTAATTCCGAATGCGTGTGATACCAACCCGACCAGATAATTTATCAGCATGTTTCCGAGTAAAGCGATAACTAGTACGATGCTGAACGCAGTTCCGGAAAGCTTAGAATATATGTCGCCTACGTATCCCAGAATAACGGGGAATCCCGCCGCGAAACCGATACCCAGCAACACAAGTCCGGCTACCGCCATAGTCATTGACGAAGACAGCATCAGAGCAAGAGTGCCGGCGAGTGCCGTGGTAAGGCAGCCGTAAAGAACGAGATAAGCGGGTAGTTTCTTCAGCAGTCCGCCCAGCAGCAGCCTTGTCACGGTCATTCCCATAACAAAATACGTCAGTGCGAAAAGCGCCTGCTGAGGATTCGCTTTTAGATCATGCTGTAGATAAGTCGTCGTCCAGTTATTTACTATCCCTTCCATTCCGCTCTCGAAGAACAGGAGGAAACCGAGCATGACTAAGATCGGATCTTTAATGAGTCCCAGTCCTTCTTTAATTGGCAGACCCTGCGGCTGCTTTGGAACGGGAAACTTAATAGCAATGAAGAATATTACCGGAAGAACGACAAAGAATCCTACCCACGATATGATCGCAGCTTCTGTGTAACTCTTGGAAAGAATTCCGAGTATAGCAGGCATGCCGAGTGCACCGATACCGAAAAATACACCTAGCAGACTTAATCGGGCACCTTTGCCTTCCGAATATATATCTGCGACAAGAGCGTTGGTGCCTCCGTTTAGTACTCCGCCTCCGAATCCTATTAGAAAAATGGATACCTGGAGCATAAAGAATGACGATGAGAATGCTATCCCCTCAAGTCCGGCTAAAACAAGTAGCGAACAGATAATCAACAAATTTTTATAACCGTACCTGTCGACTATCGGGCCGAAAACTAATGAACCTGCAAGGATACCGAAGGGAAGAATAGACGCTAATGTACCAGCTCCTATCTCGTTGAGAACGAATCTTTTTGTTACCGATGGAAGGATAGATCCGAGCGATATAAGAACAATTCCGAAGAGAAGCATGCCCATGCAGGCCGCCGCGAATACCAGGTTTTTTCTGTACATATAAAATCCCGATGTTTTAGTTCTCTATAAATTTCTTAAAGCCAAATGGCCGGCACCTATAAGACCCGCATCGCCTGCCAGACGAGATTTTTCAAATTTCACTTGATTTATGCTTATTGGCTGTGCCCATTTTCTCGCTTCCTGCATTATACTTCCGATAAATTTTTCGGCCGGACCGAAGACCCCGCCACCAAAGATTATCTTCTCCGGGTTGAATAAGCTGACCAGATTTGCGGCCGCCATTCCCCAAAACTCTACCGCTTGATCCAGTACTTTTACGGCCAGCGGATCGCTCTTTTCATACGCGGCGAACACATCGTAGGCCGTAATTTTTTCGATGTCTTTATTCCTAAGTTCGCCCTTGTATTCATTATCATCTTTCAAAAATTCTTTTGCCACTTTCGCAATTCCCTCGCCCGAAGAATGATATTCAAAACAGCCGCATTCGATGTACTTTTTTAAAAAGGGCCGGTCGAGTGCTAACCACCCTATAGCACCGGCAATATCGTTGGAACCCCTTAATATTTCTCCGTTCACAAGAATACCGGCGCCGATGCCTGTCCCGACCGCCAGAAAAATAGCGTCACTGCATCCTTGAGCGGCGCCTTTCCACGTTTCACCGAGTATATAGCACGCTCTGTCGCTGTCGATTTTTACCTTGATTTCTTTGCCTTCTGCAATCGAATTAATTTCCTGCAGAAGAGGATAGTCGTCCCATCCGGGGATGTTCGGGGCCCAGACTCTGCCGGTTTTGGAATAGCTTATCCCCGGAACACAGATGCCGAGAGATCCGGCTTTATCATTTTGCGAATCGGAGTGTTTGATCAGTGCTTTCACTAACGTTTGAATTAACGCGCCGACCTCCTCTCCTTTTTTCCCTTCGAGCGGCATAATCTCTTTATGTAAAATATCGCCGGCAGAACTGAACACCGCTCCCGACAATTTTGTCCCCCCGAGGTCGATACCCAAAACAGACATACTATCTCCAAATTATTTTTCAGGATGGCAGATTAGGAGCGTCAAATTATCTCGAGCTGCCGTATTACTTTAGAATCAGAAAACCGCTATCATAATAAAATAAAGCTAATTACCGATTTCCCTCAGCAAATAATAATACTAAACCCCGAATGACTCAAGATTTTATTTTCTTTATTTTTTTTCTTGCACATAATACATTTAGATATATATTAGTATGTTTCACCGAGGGGGTACCTCGTTCACACTTTGATTATTTTCCGAATTATTCGATAAATATTCAAATCCAAAAACCTTCCGGATAATACCCGGCACTTTATAATCTGTTACGAAAAGTATAACACAGGAGACGACCGCTGATACATTCATTCGGCCGCTCGTGCAAAAGAAGTAATCATTTTCATATTTATTTAGTCTATTTATGTAGAGGAATAAAATAATTTTTGAGGGTGGAACGATGAAAAAAATGAAGAACTATAAGGCAGTAATTTTTTTAGCCGTCGTTTTGATGGCGGCGCCCTTTGCATCGGCGGCAGGAGACAGCGACAGTGCAAAAAATAAGATCGATGCAAATGTTCTCAGCAATTTTATAAATGGGATAAATTCGGAAAACTTCGGGCTGTGTAAATGCTCCATTTATTTAGCGGGGCGTTATTCATTGGAGGGAACGGTTGAGCCGCTGATAAATATTCTCAACAATAACTCAAAGGATTGTCATACCAGGGTACTTGCGGCGTGCGCGTTATACAAGATTGGGAACACAAATGGTATAAATGCAATCAGAGACGCCGCGCAGTTTGAATGTAAGGGAGATTTAAAAGAAGTATGCTCCCTGTTGTACGACGAATATCTGAAAACCGAAATGTACGCAATGATCTCGGCAAAATGAGGGTTTCTGATTATAGTTCTAAGTATGCTGCCGTCTCAAAGTCTAAATGATTTGATGTAAAAAGCTAACTGAGATTTTTCACTAAGTTTATATTCTTAATCTCGCCCGCTATGATCAAGGTATCGTCGGTATTGATAATGTAATTCGGACTTGGGATGGCAGTTACCTTTTCCCCGCGCTTCTGTTTCGTCTTTACAGTTAAAACGTCAACCCCGTATTTGGCCCTGATATTAAGCTGCTTAAGCGACTTTCCGATAAATGATTTCGGCGGAGTTATCTCGCTGATTGAATATCCCTCGAGAAACCTGATTTGCGAATTTTCGCCCTTCATCATTATACTGCTGGCCATGTTTGATGAAATTTCCCTGATCTCAATTTCTTTCTGATACGCTTCCTGAATGTCCTTCATCCAGATCATTCCGATAATTTTCCCCGTAGCGGATTTGTCGATGACCGGTAGACCTTCAAAGTTAAACTTCCTCATTATATCAAGAGCGTCTTGGCAGTTGTTGTCGAATGTAAGCGGCTCGAAATTAGTATTCGAAATATCTTCTGCTATAAGAAGATCCTGAAGCGAATCTCTCTCGTAAAGATGATCCTTGATATCGTAAATTGATATTATGCCGTTTACCTGGTTATGTTCGTCTACCACGGGGAACTCCGGGCTCTTGCCGCGGATAACTTTGTTGACTACCTGGCTGAAGTTATCGGAAACAAAAATCTTATCGAACTCTTTAGTGTAAACGTCTTTTACAAAAACAGAGCTCATAATATTAAGATCGGTTCCTTCCTTAATATTTATGTTCCTCATCAGAAGCTTCAATGTGTAAATGGACTCTCTCGACAACTTGGCCGAAAGTATTGTGCTGATGATGCAAGTTATCATAAGCGGAAGAATGATGCGGTAATCGTTTGTAAGCTCGAACACGATTATAATTGCGGTAATAGGCGCTCGTGTTGTCCCTGCTACAAGACCGCCCATAGCTACAAGCGCGTAAGCCCCCGGTGTAGCGGTTATATTCGGGAAATAAATATGAACGAACGCCCCGAAAAAATAACCGAGCATTGCGCCCATAAAAAGTGAGGGCGCGAATATGCCGCCCGAACCTCCTGAACCGAGTGTAATCGAGGTAGCAATTATTTTGGCGAAGATCAATATGAACGCGATGTACCAGAGCATATTCCCGTGCAGGGCGTTGTTGATGGAATCGTACCCGACTCCCATTATCTGGGGAAAAGCTATCGCAATGATTCCCAAGCCTATTCCGCCTACCGCGGGCTTCATGTATTCGGGAATCCTGAGCCTGTTATCGAAGAAATCTTCCGAAAAATAAAGAAGCTTTATGAAGAGAAAAGAGACTACGCCGCTCAATGCGCCGAGGCCGAAATAGAAGATTATCTCATACGGTGAGGCGAGCTGATATTTGGGAACCGCGAAGGCTGCAAAGTCTCCCTGGAAGCTGTGAGAAATAACAGTGGCCATTACAGATGAAATTACAATAGGGGAGAATTGGGCAACCGCAAAATCCATCAAAATAATTTCTACCGCGAAAAGTGCCCCGGCAATGGGAGCGTTAAAAGCCGCGGCAATACCTGCGCCGGCGCCGCACCCTACCAAGGTCTTAAGCCTTTTGTTGGAAACTCTGAAGAACTGTCCTACGGTGGAACCGAGACTGGAGCCGATCTGAACGATCGGACCTTCGCGGCCGACCGAACCTCCCGTACCTATTGAGATTGCAGACGCAATCGCCTTAACGATAGCAACCCTCGCGCGTATTATTCCGCCTTTCATCAAAATAGCCTGCATTACTTCCGGAACGCCGTGGCCTTTGGCTTCCGGCGCAAAGAAATAAATTATCGGGCCGACCAGAAGTCCGCCAAGCACCGGTATAATAATTTTAAGATACCAAGGAGCGGCAAGTACATTCTGCAGAAAATTATCTCCGCCCGGATATGAGATGAGCGAGATTCCTTTTATTAATGCTCTTATGCCGATGGCTCCGAATCCCGCAAGCACACCTATAATTATCGCAATGATAATCATGAATGTGTGCTCGGCCATCTGGGCCTTATCGAACAATGTCGCGGTTTTGTACGAAAATTTTGTGAACAGCCTGTTAAGAGAAAATTCTTTCATTCAAGTAAACCCCGTTTTGAAGAAAAGCAGACCGTAATAGGAAATGTATGTCAAAAACTGCTTTGCAGAAATCAATCGCAAAATATGATAAAGAGATTTACCAAGCAATTTTTCGAAAAGAAAAATATTCCGTCTCGGTAATGATTTTTTTAGAACAGCAGCGGCGAATTTTGTTGAATCTGAATAATGCAAGAAATATTTTAAAGAAAATATTTGCTTGCCCATTTACTAAAGTATTCCAATATTTTTGATAGCTCCGATCAGAAATTAATATGACGGCGGGAAAAATACTCCCGCCGCCTGAATTTATTAAACTACGTCATCAAGAAAAAAGTTATGAAAAAAAGTTCTTTATTGCTTTTACTTATTTTTTTATTAACCGTGATTATGGTTAACTCCTCTGCGGCGCAGGGCTGGATAAGAATAAATCAGCTTGGATACATATTGCATTCGGTTAAAGCCGCGGTTTTTATTAGCAAGGACGATATCTCGCTCAAAGATTTCGAGATATGCGATGCGCTGACCGGCGAAACCGTTTGGAAATCCGGTAGTGTAATGCCGTATGGGAAATACGCGTCGTTTAATTCCACGTTTAGGCTCGATTTTTCCGGATTCGAAAAAAAAGGTGCTTTCTTCATTAAAGCAGGCGGCGTAAAATCGCCGCGCTTCAGGATAGCAGATGATGTTTACAACGGAACAGCTGATTTTATTTTGCATTACATGCGTCAGCAGCAGTGCGGGTATAATCCTTTTCTTATGGATTCGTGCCACACACACGACGGTTACATAATTTACGATCCTCCGCGCGATTCAACTTTTATAAATGTAGTGGGCGGCTGGCACGACGCTACCGATTATCTTCAGTATGTAACTACATCAGCGAATGCCGTTTTTCAGATGCTGTTCGCATATCAGCAGAATCCCACTTCATTCGCGGATAAATACAAGGCCAACGGTGATACCGGCTCCAACGGTATTCCCGATATTCTGGATGAAGCCAAATGGGGTCTCAACTGGCTTGTGAAGATGAATCCTAAAAAGGGAGTGATGTTTAACCAGATTGCCGATGACAGGGATCACGCCGGGTTCAGACTTCCCAACCACGATTCAGTCAGCTACGGTATCGGACTTGAAAGACCGGTATATTTCTGTAACGGAAAACCTCAAGGCGTTTTCAAATATAAAAACCGTACTACGGGCATTGCTTCAACGGCGGGCAAATATGCGTCTGCATTCGCCCTGGGTTCTGAACTACTTGCCAAATATTATCCCGATTATTCTAAAATGATAGCGGGTAAAGCCGTCGACGCGTATCAATTCGGACAAGAACACCCTGGCGTTAATCAAACCGCACCTTGCAGATCACCTTATTTCTATGAGGAAGAAAACTGGGTAGATGACATGGAACTCGCCGCTTCACAGTTGTTCGCGTTGAACGGTGATCAAAATTATTTAAAAGAAGCTGCGAACTACGGTGTTAAGGAGCCGGTTACTCCCTGGATGGGAGTCGATACGGCTCGGCATTACGAGTGGTATCCGTTTATCAATCTCGGGCATTTTTATCTCGCTTCGTCATCAAATAAAAAATACGATGCTCAGTTTACCGGTTACCTTAAAGAAGGACTCAGCCGTCTCTTTGAAAGAGGAAAGTCAAATCCTTTCCTGAACGGCATCCCGTTTATCTGGTGCTCTAATAATTTAGTTGCTGCTGCGGTAACTCAGTGCAGACTCTATTTTAATCTTACAGGCGATTCAACTTTCTTTCCCATGGAAGCTTCGCTGCGGGACTGGCTGTTCGGCTGTAACCCCTGGGGAACGAGTATGATAATCGGGCTTCCTCTCGACGGAACCTATCCTAAAGACCCACACTCTTCTTTAAGTGTGCTCAAGCATTACAAAATTACGGGCGGACTCGTAGACGGTCCCGTTTACACCACAATCTTTAAAAAGCTTGAAGGACTTCAGCTTCACAGACCCGATCCGTTCGCGGAGTTTCAGTCTAATGTAGCGGTTTATCACGACGATTTCGGCGACTATTCTACCAATGAGCCGACGATGGACGGAACGGCAAGTCTCTCTTATTATCTTTCCGCTCTTCAGAAAGAAGGGAATGACTCTTCGGAAAATCCAGGGTGCGAATATAAATTAGGCGGCATAATCAGGACGGACACAGCGAAGAAAATAATACACCTGGTATTTACCGGTCACGAATACGCGGACGGTCTTCAAAAAGTAATTGGCGTTCTGCGGAAACATAATATAAAAGGTTCTTTTTTCTTCACCGGCGATTTCTACCGCAATCCTAAATTCAAAAAAATGATAGAAGAATTGAAAAAAGACGGAGATTATCTCGGGGCTCATTCGAATACGCATCTTCTTTACGCATCGTGGGAAAAAAGAGATTCGACTCTTATTACAAGAGATGAATTCATTAATGATCTTAAGGCTAATTATGTTGAGATGGCAAAATTCGGGATAAAGAAAGATGATGCGAAATTTTTTCTTCCGCCTTTTGAATGGTATAACAAGGATATCAGCAGGTGGGCGAAGGAAATCGGTCTAACTTTAGTTGACTTTACCCCGGGCACATCCTCGAACCAGGATTGGTCGTATCCGGCGCTGGGCGACAGGTATTTCAGCAGTGACAAGATTTATCACAATGTAATTAATTTTGAAAAAGAAAAACCTCACGGCCTAAACGGTTTCATACTTCTTACACATCCCGGGACGGATCCGAGAAGGCCTGATAAGTTTTATGATAGGCTGGATGAGCTGATAACTTATCTTCAAAATAAGGGATACAAATTTACTCTGCTCGGTAATTCTATTAATTAAAATATTCCTCAGCGTCTTCGCGCCTCTGCGGTGAATATTACCGCAAAGACACTGAGGCGCAAAGAGATACTAAAACTTCAAACCATACCACACGGTTCCCCTGTAAATTTTTATCGCGGGAGCGGGGAGGTGATAATAATTCAGATTTCTCTTGAGGAGTTTTGCGAACCATCCGTTTCCCGGCAGCGCCTTTAAATTCCAATCAAGTCCTATGTAGAACTCGTGATGCCTGTCTTCGGTATCTAACTTCTTAACGCTGTGCCCAACTGCAATATTTATAAAAGCCGGGTAATACTTTCGCCAGCTTATTGGGAGCAGGTTATGTACATTAACGCTGAGCCAGTCGTAAGTGCTCTCGTAATCGTCAAAAATAACTTTGTTGGATCCGTTTCTAAATCTCTCCGAAGGATAGAAGCTTATCTTAAAGTTGAAATTTTTCAGAACCGGGATTTTATTCTGAAGAACCGGGTAGAATGCGCCGAGAAAATCTGCTGAAAAATCTCCCCAGCTGAAGCCCCATTGTTTTGAGAAACCATCGCGTATTTCAACGAAAGTTTCGTAGAAGAGAGAAAATGAAGCGGCGTACAACAGGCTTTTGCTTTTGTTCATTCCGGTCCACTCGAAAGCCTGAGAATAAATATTTGTAAGAAGGTAAGGAAAAAAGAAATGACCGAATTTATCCTCGCCGAGAGCGTATGTCCAGTCGTGCCTCCATTCGAAGTGGAATTTACTTTTATCGCCTTTCCACCAGAGATTATTCTGTACAACATAGCCGAAAGTAAACCAAGCAGCGGTAACGCCTCCTACAATTGCCAGCCTTCCCCAATCGATGTTACTTTTTACCGTATCCGACGAGGTTTGCGGTAAAATGCATTTCATCATTAAAAGAAATACAACCGCAGTCAATAAGAATCTTCTTTTCATTTTGTCTATATTTGACATTAAGAAGTATCGATTTCAATCAAAATAGATACATAATTATTAAAAGGAAAGAGAGTTCGGCCGAAGGTTATTGGCGGTTTATATTAATTAAGAGGAAGGAAAAATTGGAAAGCAAAATTAAATGGCTTAAATGGGCGAAGGACCTGCAGGCTATATCTCAGGACGGGCTGACTTACTCGGAAAATAAATTTGAAATAGAACGCTACAAACAAATCCGCGGGATTGCGGCTGAGATGATGGCGGAATATTCTGAGACCGAATTTGAAAAGATTCTCGGTTTGTTTACCGAACAGGCCGGATATGCCACTCCGAAAATAGATGTACGAGGAGTGGTATTTAAAGACGACAAAGTATTGCTGGTTAAAGAAAAATCAGACGGAGGCTGGACTCTGCCCGGCGGCTGGGCGGATCCTAACGAATCACCGAAAGAGTCGGTTGAACGTGAAGTGTTCGAGGAATCCGGATTTATTACAGAGGCAATTCAAGTGCTGGCTGTATACGACCGTGACAAGCAGGGGCACACTCCGCCTTTCCCTTTTCATATATACAAGATTTTCTTTCTGTGCGAGCTGAAGGGTGGAAAGAAAAAGCTGAGTATAGAGACTGACGGCGTCGACTTCTTCGCAGAAGATAATATCCCTGTGCTTTCTGTTGCAAGGACAAAAGAATCCCAGTTAAAACTGTTCTTCGAATATAAAAGAAGCGGAGAGCAGAAAGCGGATTTTGACTGACAGATTATTATACAATAAACGTAATGAGACTTCTTGTGAATTTTGTGTGACTAAGTGAAGCTATCATTATCACAAAGTCTCATATAGTCCGGTGCGAATTATTAAAATTAATTCATGGAATAAAAAATGAAATACAGAAAATTCGGAAAGACAGATCTAAATGTTTCGGAGATCGGATTCGGGGCATGGGGCATCGGCGGACCTTCGATGGCCGGCGATATCCCGATAGGATGGGGTGAAGTAAACGATGAGAAATCGGAAGAGGCTCTGCTTAAAGCATATGATCTCGGAGTAACATTTTACGATACCGCGGATTTTTACGGCCTGGGTCATTCGGAGGAATTACTAGGTAAGGTGCTGAGGGTTAAAAAAGATGTTATTATCGCGACCAAGGTAGGGCACAGGCTCAAGGAAGACAATTCTATTTATTTAGACTATTCGAAAGAACACATACTGAAAGCATGCGAAGAAAGCCTTAAAAGATTGAAAAGAGATACGATTGATTTTTACCAGCTTCATTCAGCTAGAATGCAGCACCTTGAGAACGGTGAATGCATCGAGGCGATGCAGCAGCTTAAGGAAGAAGGGAAGATAAGATACTGGGGATTGTCGCTTAATACTTTTTACCCGGGACCTGAAGCGGATTATCTTATGAAGAATAATCTGGCAGACGGTTTCCAAATCGTGTTCAACATTATCAATCAAAAAGGTCTGAAAGTAATTAAAGATGCCGGCGATGCGAAGTACGGGATGATCGCAAGAATGCCTCTGCAGTTCGGTCTACTTACCGGAAAGTTTAATAAAAATACCCGGTTCGATAAAAATGATCACCGTGTATTCCGACTTACTCCGCAAATTCTATCCGAATCACTGGACGCACTTGAGGAAGTCTGGACATTCGCGGAAAAGCTTAACGTCTCAAAAACTGCTTTGAGCCTTGCGTTCATAACCGCACATCCGGAAATATCAACGGTAATTCCTGGCATCAAGACTCCCGAACAAGCCGAATCCAATTGTGATGCGGTATCCGTCGATCTACCGGTGAAATTTGTGGAATCGATGCACGTGCTTTACGATGAAAAATTATTTAAGCTCGTTGAACTGATGGAAAGGCAGGGATAAGGTATTAGCCGGCCGTTTGAACCCTGACCAGTTCCATCATTTTATCAGGCCGGCTGAGACCTTTGAATCCGAGTTTTTCATAAAATCCTTGTGCATCATTTGTAACCAGGAACCATTTCCTTATGGTTTTTAATTCCGGGTGATCAATGGCGGTACTGATAAGTCCTTTGGCGAGTCCGTTACCCCTGTAGTCTTTATCTATAAAAACATCTGCAAGGTATGCCATGATGGTAAAGTCGGTTATAACCCTGGCAAACCCGATTTGTTTTTCCTTATAATACATTCCGAAGCAAAAGGATTTTTCTATGCAGCGATTTACGGTTTCCTTCGTTCTGCCTTTTGCCCAATACGCTTCGGTAAGAAATCCGTGTATGTATCCCGCATCGAGTTTATTTTTATCTGTTGATATAAATATTTTATCTCGATTTAAATTATGGCTTTTCATTTATAGAACCCTTTTATAATAAATTTTGCGCATGCTTCACATGCAAATAAACTAACGGAAAGGGTTCGTTAAAATACATAAAATCCGGAACTAAATGACGAAATACCGGATTGGAAAAACGCTGATCATCGAAAAATTTTTATCCGACCCAATTTTCCGCGAACGGATTTTTGAAAGCGCCTTTATCTTTTTCAAGAAGAGTTATGTTGGATTTTACACATATAGTTGGAATGTCGGAATTCCTCATGACTTTATCCGCAACACTGCCGGTTATAAGATGAGACAAGCCCGTCCAGCCGTGCGTTGCAATTACTATAAGATCTATCTGATTATCTTTCGAATAGCTCATAATCTGCTCGAACGGTTTGCCTGTCCTTATTGCTTCCACTAAATCTACATTATAGCAGGATACCTTATTAATAAATCTCCTTAGTTCCTCTTCTGCTTCAAGCAGCTTTGCGTGTTCGGAAATTTTTATATCGGGAGTTTCATTATAACGGCCCTTCTGCAGAAGCGGGGACATTATATGAAGAACGTGAAGATAAGCTCTGCTTTGTTTCGCAAAGTATTGGCCGAATTGTAATGCCTGAACCGAATTGGCTGAAAAGTCCGTGGGAACAAGAATGTTTTGGAAGTTTAACATTTTATCCTCCCCGGAAGCCGCAGAAGGAAAAATCCCGCCGGAGTTATTGAAGGATTAAATCGGAAAGTTCTTTCGAGACCTCATTCAAATCAACGGGCTTGTAAAAAACTGAATTCGCGTACTTCCTTACGTTTATATCAAAGTCCTTACTATGCCGCTCATATACATAAGTTAAAATAAGAGGCACGTCGGCTTTAATTTTTCGGAGGTCCTCGCAGAATTTTTCAATTTTTTTCGAGGGCTCCGTATCCAGAAGAATCAGATCGAAATTTGAGTTATCAACCATAGCCTCCAGAACAGCGAGATCGGTAGTTGTGGTCACGTTGTAACTGTTCTGGAGATACATGAGAAGACTCATGCACATAGTAAAATCGTAACTATATAATAAAATACTTTTCATCGGGAAATAATAAAAATAATTGGATGAAGACAAAAGACTGGAAAATATAGTCTATTTGTGTGCCAATACTTTGTCTTGATAAGCGAAAGGATTCAATGCCGAAAAAACGAATATTATAGGCTTTTGAGCTCTAAATTTCGCGGATTTTTTACTTGTTACGGTAAACTGTTCTCTTATATGACAATGTCAACTATAAATTTGCAAATACTGAGAAACGTATTCTACGCCTTAATTTCCAGTTCCTTGAGCTTTCTGTATAATGTGGAGAGGCCGACTTTCAGAAGTTCGGCGGTTTTCTCTTTATCGAAATTATTATTTTCAAGGGCCTTGTAAATATATTCCCTCTCAAATTTCCTTACCGAATCTTCCAGCGAGCCCATCTTTGAAAAATCGGTGATACCCGATTTCGTATTAAAGACTTCAGGAAGATCTTTTAACGTTATAAATTCTGACTTGCTGAAAATAGCGGCCCGCTCTATTATATTTTCGAGTTCCCTGATCTCGCCTTTCCATTCGTAGCCGATCAACGCCCGCATTGCTTCGCTTTCGATGCCTTTGAGGTTTTTATTCAGCTCTGTTCTATACTTATCCAGGAAATGATCCGCCAAAAGTGGAATATCTTCCTCTCTTTCTTTTAGGGAAGGGAGGTGGATTTCCACAATGTTCAGCCTGTAGTATAAATCTTCCCTGAACTTGCCTTCTGCCACCTCAACCTTAAGATCCCGGTTTGTTGAGGCGATAAAGCGGACATTTACCGAAAGCGTAACAGTAGAACCCACCGGTGTATATTCCTTCTCCTGAAGCACTCTGAGAAGTCTTACCTGGAGCTGAAGAGGGAGCTCGCTAATTTCGTCCAGAAACAAGGTACCGCCGTCGGCCGCTTTAACGAGTCCTTCTTTATCCGAAATAGCGCCGGTAAAAGATCCTTTTTTATGCCCGAAGAGCTCACTTTCAATCAAATTCTCGGTGATAGTGCCGCAGTTGACCGAGATGAGCGGCTTCTGTTTTCTGCGGCTGTTATAGTGAAGTGCCCTGGCTACCAGTTCCTTGCCGGTACCGCTTTTCCCGGTGATTAGCACGGTCGTGTCGGTTTCGGCAACCGTCTGTATCATTTCGTAAATCTTTTTGATAGCCGGGCTTTTTCCCACGATATTTGTAAAATCAAAATTTCTCTGAATCTCTTTCCTCAGTATCCGGTTTTCGAGCAGCAGGTTTTTTACTTCCATCAACCTTCTTACTTTAATCAGAAGCTCGTCGAATTCTACGGGTTTCAGAAGATAATCGCTTGCCCCGTTTCTCAGGGCGCTTATGGCCGTATCAAGCGAGCCGAACGCAGTAATAATAATCACCGATGTTTGAACATTCAGCTTCTTAATTTCTTCAAGCAGTTCAATACCTTTCATCTCGGGCATCTCAAGGTCGGTTATAACAAGATCGAACGATTCTTCCAGAAGTTTTTTATAAGCCTCTTTGCCGTTCGGGGCTTCTTCCACATAATATCCTTCTTTCTTCAATACATACGAAAGGGATTCTCTAATTATATCTTCATCATCTACTACAAGTATTCTTTCGGCCATTTTTATCCTCTAATAAGTTAAGGTTGAATAGGTAAGGTGATTGTGAAAGTTGTTCCTTTTTTCACAATGCTTTCAACTTTAATATCTCCTTGAAAACTTTTAATAATTCCGTAGCTGACCCACAATCCCAGTCCTGTGCCTTTGCCTGCTTTTTTAGTAGTATAAAAAGGCTCGAAGACCTTGGTTAAATTATCCTCAGGTATCCCATTCCCGGTATCTGTGAAAGTAATTAAAACGCTGTCGTCATCCACGTTAGTTGTTATAATGATACTGTCGTTGTTTGTATACGTGCCTTCTTCTTCCTTTTCGATAATCGCATCGACTGCGTTCAGCAGAATATTCACGAAAATTTGCTGAATTTGATCCGATATCAACGGCAGCAGAGGGAGCTTATCGTTAAGTGTCAGGTCGAAACTTATGTTCTTGGTTTTCGCACCGACTTTTGTAATTTCCACTGCTTCTTTAATATTTTGGTTGATGTCCGTCAGATGTAGTTCGTAATTAGAAGGTCGCGAAAAATCCACGAGATCCCTAATTATTTTAGAAATCCTAGTAACCTGTTTTTTAATGAGCTCCAGTTTTTCTTTCGCAAATTCGTCGCTTGTAGAGCGCTGAACAACCTGCACCAAAGCAGAAATGGATGCAAGCGGGTTTCCTACCTCGTGGGCTACTCCGGCTGCCAGAGTACCGATACTTTCCATCTTCTGGGTATGAATCAATTGTTTTTCCAGTAGCCTTTTTTCCGATAGATCGCGATGAATTCCGAAAAATCCGGTAACGCTGCCGGTGTTATCAATAATGGGGGAGATAAGCAGTTGTGTATAAAAGGAATCGCCGTTCTTTCTCCTGTTTTCTACCTCGCCGAACCATACCTTGCCGCTGGAAATCGTATCCCACATTCTCCGCCAAAACTTTTTTGAATGCTTGCCGCTGCTGAATATGTTAGGATTTTTCCCGATCAACTCCTTCCGCGAATAGCCGCTTGCTTCAATAAATGCGGGATTAACATAGACCATTTTGCCTTGTAAATCCGTTATCTGAACCGGATTCACCGTATTTTGAGCCACGTAATAAAACCGAAGAAATTCAATATCTTTTTTCCGTTCTTCGGTTATGTCGCGCGCAAGTATAAAGCAGAGCACCTCCTCTTTCCCATTTGACTTATCCTTATAGGGAGATAAGAATAGACTAACGTCAAGAGATTCTGAATCCAGCTTAAACTTCGATATCAATTCTTCGCTTTCCATGCTTTCCGTGCACCTATTGAATACATCCTGTGCCTTGTTGACAAACGTAGGCTCAACTAATTTGAAAAAGCTTCTTCCTTTTATTTGTCCCGGATTAATGTTCAGCGACGTTTCTACTGATGTGTTAGTCGATAAAATCTCACCTTCGGAAGAAATTATAAAACACATTTCGTTGAATTTTTCTAACAAATCAAAGTTGATATCGAATTTCTTATCCATATTTGATTTTCTTACTAATTTGAAAAGATCTTCCTAGATTATGTAGGTAAAGATAATCAATCGGATATTTTAAAGTAAGCTTTCTTAAATATTATTAATAAAAAATTGTATTTTATATATATATAAAATAATGCCAAAAATATCGAAAAAACCTGCCGATTCTACTAACTTAAAATCCACTGTTTAATAATTTTACGCTGCACGGCAATCCATTGTTATAACATTAAATGCGAGAGATTTCTCATTACCGAGACCTTGTTAATGTCCATTGCCGGCAGTGAGAAAGAATGCCGGAAACACGATGCAAATATTCTTCGAAAATCGAAGGAATTATCAATATTTTTATTAAAGAGCGGAAGAAAATTTTTGGAATGAAGATTGTTAATATTTTAAGGAATCCCGAAAGCGGTTTAAACTTCGGGATATAAATTTTGTTCTTTTTTTTGATTGAAGGGAGAAATGCGCAAGAAGCTTAGAGTAAAGGTTTTGGTTCTGCTTAGATTATTCTTTGAAAAACCACTGCCTTTAATCTAATCTACACTTACGACAAATTAAAAAATGTTGCCTCTCTTCTTTAAGCCCACCTTGAGGCATAGTGAATTCCGATCCGCACGCAGACCACTATGCCTCAAATTATTTTAAAGAGAATTAACTTTAGAACATCGATTCAACTAATTATAAGTCTGCTAGGAAACTTTCAATAACTCCGCTTAACTGATCGAACTCTATAAGAAAAGCATCGTGTCCGTAAATAGATTTTATTTCCGCGTAAACAGAGTCCGGTATCATCGACGCAATTTCTATCTGTTCCGCGGCGGGGTAAAGCACGTCCGTAGATATGCCGATGTTGAGTGACTTGCACTTTATGCTCCCCAGTGCTTCTTTAAGCGATGATCTGCCGTACCCGAGATCGTGAAGGTCCATTGCCCGGGTAATATATAAATATGTATTGGCATCAAATCTCTTAACTAATTTTTCGCCTTGATAATTCAAATAACTTTCAATTTGAAAGAGATTTTTTTCATCGAAGTAGTGATTGTTTTCTAATATCCGTTTGCGTCCGTGTTTCTTTTCGAAGGACACGTCGCTCCGGTAACTGATCATGGCTATTTTTCTAGCGAGGGATAAACCGTTTAACGGCTGTTCGGAATAATTACCGTCGTTCCAAAGGGGATCGTTGGTGATGGCGTCGCGGGCAGCCTGGTTCAGAGAAATACACCACGGAGAATGCCTGGCCGAGGTTGCTGAGGGGATAATCGATTGAAGGAAGTCGGGATACATAACGGCCCATTCCAATACCTGCATTCCGCCGAGTGATCCTCCCGCCGCCGTCACAAGTCTGTTTACACCTAGAGTCCTAAGCAGTTCGTACTGAACTCTGACCATATCTCTGACCGTTATTATCGGGAAATCCGTTCCGTACGGTTTCCCTGTAAACGGCGATATACTTGTAGGGCCGGTAGTACCATAACAGCCGCTGAGAAAATTTGGGGATACAACAAAATACTTATTGGTATCGAAGGTTTTACCCGGACCGATTAACCGATCCCACCATCCCGATTTCCCCTCGTTCATTCTGTTGTACTTATATAAATATTCCTCGCCCTTCGAATTATCTACTTCCTCCGGTGTTATAATTCCGGCGGCGTGTGCGTTTCCGGTTAGAGCGTGGTTTATTAAAACCGCGTTTGTACCTTCTTCGTTAAGAGTACCGTACGTCTGAAAAGCGGTCTGCACCGGAAATAATTTTTCTCCGCTTTCAAGCGATAGAGGTTTATTCTCATCGAATAGAATTACAAACTTAGTTTCAGCGGCTACTCCAATGGAATCTTTCAATATTGTACTCATGTTATATATCTTGTTAAATTAATTATTTTCATTTAGGCAAACCGCTACGCGGCTACCGGTTCTAAAATGTTGACCTTACCGCCCACCTTTATCGACCTTGTAAGTATGTCGAGCAAAGGGCAGTTTTTCTCGACTGTTTCCACCAGTTTCTCTATTAGATTTCTCTCGGTACGGCTTTTAATCTCCGTCTCGTAGTAAACATGCTGGAATCCGGCCGGAACGTTTTCATCGAGACCGAATAATCCTTTCAGATTCAAATCTCCTTTAGCGATAACCTTAACCGAATCCAGTTTTACGCCGAAGAATTCAGCGTAGACTCCGTAAAGTATTTCCTGGCATGTTCCTAGAGCCGCCAGAACGAACTCAACCGGATTAGGTGCCGTATCGTTTCCGCCCAGGCTTTGGGGCTCATCAACAGTGAAAGAGAACTGCCTGATATTCGCCTTGCAGAGTAATCCGTTCACCAACTCGGTTTCGGATTTAAACTGGACCTGCGCTTTCGCCGGCTTTTCCTGGATTAAATTTATAGTCGATTGTAATGCGTTTTTAAGATTTGAATCCGCCATTAAGTATTATCCTTCAAAATAAGAAAAAAGTTTACAATTGTTTGTGTTTACCGTAAAACCGCCCCTTCCGGATTAGGGAAGGGGCTTTATAATTTAAACCGCCGCTTCTTCTTTTACAGCCGCTTTTATCGCTTCGTCGAAATCTTCTATGATATCGTCTATGTGCTCAATTCCGGTAGAGACTCTTATCTGCTCCGGAAGAACTCCCGCATCCTTCTGTTCCGATTCGGAAAGCTGCTGGTGAGTGGTGGAAGCAGGGTGGATGACGAGTGTCTTCGCGTCGCCCACGTTGGCGAGAAGACTGGACAGCTTTACGTTATTAACGAATGCTTTCCCCGCGTCGATTCCGCCTTTAATTCCGAACGAAAGCATAGAGCCGAACAAACCGTTACGCAGATATTTTTTTGCCAACTCGTGATACGGATGGCTTTCTAGGCCCGGATACCAAACCCAATCTACGTTCGGATTCTGCTCGAGCCATTTCGCAAGCGCAAGGCCGTTCTGCGCGTGTCTTTCGATTCGAAGAGAGAGTGTCTCGAGTCCTTGAAGCAGAAGGAACGCATTGAACGGGCTCAAAGCCGGTCCGAGATCTCTCAATCCTTCTACTCTAGCTCTAATAATGAACGCGATATTGCCGAACTGCGAACCTTTTCCGAAAACCTCGTTGAAATTGAGTCCGTGATAACCCGGCGACGGCTCGGTGAAAATAGGGAAGTTGCCGTTGCCCCAATCGAATTTACCGGAATCTACAACTACACCGCCTATAGAAGTTCCGTGTCCGCCTATCCACTTTGTAGCGGATGCAGTAATAATATCGGCACCGTGGTCGAACGGGCGTACAAGATAACCGGCCGCTCCGAAGGTGTTATCCACTATCAGCGGTATACCGTGTCTGTGAGCCACTTCGGCTATCGCTTCGATATCAGGCACGTTTAAACGCGGGTTGCCTATCGACTCGATGTACAAGGCTTTTGTCTTAGGATCGATAAGCTTTTCGAACTCTTCCGGCGAATCATCCTTTACAAATTTTACGTTTATACCCAGGCGGGGAAGAGTTACTTTGAATTGATTGTAAGTGCCGCCGTAAAGAAGGCTGGTCGAAACAAGATTTTCACCTGCTTGCGCCAGATTAGTTACAGCGATAATCTGGGCCGCTTGACCCGAAGCGGTTGCAAGAGCCGCCGCACCGCCTTCGAGCGCAGCAATTCTCTGCTCGAAAACATCGGTGGTCGGATTCATAATCCTTGTATAGATATTCCCGAATTTTTTCAGACCGAATAGATCGGCTGCGTGCTGCGCGTCGTTGAAATTGTACGACGTTGTCTGGTAGATAGGCACCGCGCGCGCTCCCGTTGTGGGATCGGGCTGCTGTCCCGCATGCAGCTGCAGTGTCTCGAATTTGTAGTTGCGCTCTGTTCCATTTGAACCCATGACATTTATCCTTTCAAGATATTATATATTTGAACTATTTACTCTTCTTCTTTTGTTTCCGGCGCTTTTGAAACGAGGATTTATCCGCTTCCTCATTTCAAATTCCGCTGCGGCGGAACTGCTCAAAAAAAAACCTCTCCGGAAAGATTACCGAAGAGGTTTTTGTTATTAAAAACTTCTTCTCTCATCTTTCCCTTTTAGTTAAAACCGTATAGGGCAGGAGGTAGCACCATGTCCCCCGACTTAAGCGGGGCGGTTGCTAAGGTTTCACAGGGCCTGATCCCTCAACCTTTCTCGATAAGAGTTATGTATATGTAATTAATATTTTAAGTCATTAAGCTCTGTAAATTAAAAAACCCTTCTCGATTAGGTTTCGGAAGGGCTCAGTTCTAAAATTTTATTATAAACAATTAGATCAGGCTGTGTCCTCCCGTGATGACATACGCATCATCATACAGCAGCAACACATTGCCGTGATGTTTAGGTTAATTTCAATATTTAATTTTTTGTCGTTCATTATATTGGATTCAAAGATACTGTATGGTTTATTAGATGTCAAGAACAAAAATTATTAAATGCAATAAATGTGATAAATGATTCACAATGCGGAATATTATCGAATAAATAAAATAAAAATTTACATGAAAATACAAAGCGGCGGATTAATACTAATCCACCGTATATAATTTAGCGGCCTTTTCAGCCGACGTTACTATGCCTCTGATCATCGCAGAGCTGAAGCCGTTATGCTCCATCTGGTTTAATCCGGATATCGTGCATCCGCGCGGCGTGGTTACTTTATCCACTTCGCTTTCGGGATGGCTTTCCATATCGAGAAGAAGCGATGCTGCGCCTTTGGCAGTCTGTGCGGCCATCAATAAAGCTTCCTCAGAATGGAAACCGATCTCAATACCGCCCTGAGACGCTGCTCTTACGGCTCTCAAAAAGAAAGCTATGCCGCATGCGCAAAGCGCTGTGGCCGGAACCATCAACTCTTCGTCTATTACCAAAGTCTTACCGACCGGATCGAAAATTTTCTTGGCTATTTTAAGAGCGCCGTTAGTTTTTGTATCCGAAGAGAGGCACGTCATCGATTCTCTAATTGCGATTGCGGTATTAGGCATTGCCCGGACAACCTGAATATCCGCTCCCGCCAATTCCCTGATCTCTTTAATTCCCGCGCCTGAAACTACGGAAATTAAAACATGTTTTGCCGGCTTCAATTCATTTTTTATTTGAAGCATTACTTCGTCGAGCTGTTTCGGCTGGACGGCTATAACGACCACGTTTGAATTTTTTACGGCTTCGATATTATCGCTAGTTACGTTGAATCCTTTTTTAGAGTAATCCTTGATGGGTTCTATTTTTCTTCTTGTTATGTATACGTTTTCCGCGGGATACGTCCCGGAATTTAAAATACCGTCTGCTATGGCAAGTCCTATGTTGCCGCCGCCAATAATCGCGATCTTCTGTTTTGTGTCCATTTTCGGTTCCTCTAAATGATTTTTATAATTTCTCTTCTTTATTAATTGCTAAAAACTTGAAATCAGGTACTCTTTAAATTCATCAAAGTCTTTAGATATGATAGTAGAATGTTTTTGCTTCTGCATGCAGTATGCGAGACGTTCCGGGATTTCCACAGGAACGCCGACTGCCTCTTCTACTATATCTTTAAACTTAGCGGGATGGGCGGTTTCGAGCACAATACCCGCGGTGTTGTTGAGATTATTATCTTTCAAATATTTTTCCAACGCTAAAAATCCCACCGAGCCGTGCGGATCGATAGTATAGCCGTATCGTTCGCGAATTTCTGAGATTCCTTTTTTTGTTGCAGCGTCATCAAAGCTAAAGCTGGCAATTCTTTCTTTTACCGTTTCATGATTGTGATTATACAATGCCTGTATCCTGGCAAAGTTGCTCGGATCGCCCACATCCATGGCGTTCGAAAGCGTTCTTACCGAAGCACGAGGCACGTACTTACCTGTTTGAATGTATTGAGTAAAAACATCGTTAGCATTTGTAGCCGCGATAAACTTTGATACAGGCAGTCCCATCTTGTTGGCAAAAAGACCGGCGGTTAAATTACCGAAATTTCCGCTGGGTACGGAAAAGATCACCGGTTTATCCGCATTACCCAATCTCCCATACGCGTTGAAATAGTAAAATGACTGCGGAAGAAGCCGCGCTATGTTTATAGAATTGGCGGATGACAGCGTTAATTTTGATGAAAGGACTTCATCAGGGAAAGCGCCCTTCACAAGACGCTGACAGTCGTCGAATGTACCTTCCACCTCAAGAGCCGTAATGTTTTCGCCTAAAGTCGTTAGCTGCTGTTCTTGAATTCTGCTGACCTTCTCCGAAGGGTAAAGAAGCACAACCTTTATGCCCTCGGTTTTATAAAAGCCGTTTGCCACGGCGCTGCCGGTATCGCCGGATGTAGCTACTAATATTATAATTTCTTTATCGGAACCGCGGTTAAAATACTCGAGCATTTTTGCCATAAACCTTGCGCCGAAATCTTTGAAGGCCAGCGTCGGTCCGTGGAATAACTCAAGAATAAATTTATCTTCAGCCAGCTTAACTAAAGGAGCATCGAATGTAATGGCTCGCTCGACAATACCTCGAAGATCTTCCGTTGGAATTTCATCCTTCAACAAATTGTACGAAACTTGGTAAGCTATTTCCGGAAGCTGAATGTCTTTGAGTGCCTGTATAAATTCTTTAGGCAGAACCGGAATCTCTGCCGGCATGAACAAGCCGCCGTCTCCGGCCAGGCCTTTTATAACGGCTTCCTTAAACGAGACACTCACGTTTTTATCTTTTGTACTGTAAAGTTTCATTATTTATCCGGTAAAGAATCAGAAATATTAATCCTCTGAAGGCCGTTGGTTCAGGTCATCCAATAACCTTCGGACCTTCTTTGTTAATTTGAGAGATGTAGAGATCGTTTTTGATCTTCAGCTCTTTAAGTTTTTCCTGCATCGCCGCTCCTGCTTTTTCTGCTGTCTTCCTCGATTTACTGAACGCGAAGATGGACGGTCCCGATCCGGATATACCGCAACCAAGCGCCCCGGCTTTTATAGCGCTTTCTTTTATAGAATCGAAGCCGGGAATGAGGATAGAACGTATCGGCTCTATTATTACGTCCTGCAGCGATCTTCCGATGAGTTCGTAATCTTTGTTTATCATTCCCGCTACTAATCCGGCAACGTTGCCCCACTGCTTAACCGCGTCGGATAGAAGGATCTGTTTTCTTAAGATTTTTCGTGTGTCGGCCGTATTAATTTCTATATGCGGATGAACGATGGTGCAGAAGAGATTTTCGGGCGTATCGATTCCGATGACGTCTATAGGGGTGATACTCCTTACGATGACAAATCCGCCTAAAAGGCACGCCGAAACGTTATCCGCATGAGGTGTGCCGCCGCATGTAAGTTTTTCTCCCTCGAGTGCGAATGGGAGAAGTTCATGTCTGGTGAGAGGCCTATCAAGAAGTTCGTTTAAAGCGAAGACGCTCGCCACGGCGCTTGCGGCGCTCGAACCCAGTCCGCTGCCCAATGCCATCTTCTTGTGGATCTCTATTTCGATTCCATCCTTTATCTTTAGATGATCGGCGAGAGCAAGAAGCGAAAGTCCGGCCGTATTCTTCTCGATTTGCAGGGGAAGCTTTCCGTTGTCGCCTGTAATTTTTGTTATCGAGATACCTTTCTTATTATTCATATTTAGAACCAGCTCGTCGCCGGGCCATTCAATAGCGAAGCCCATTATGTCGAAGCCGCAGCTTACGTTAGTTACCGACGCGGGAGCGAATACCTTTATGCTTTTTTCCATTATGTACTTTTCATTGTTGGAATTCTATAAATAACCGTATTAGTATAAAATTAACATTACCCTCAATCCAAGGGGGGTGTTAAAAACGTATTACTATCAACTTCGAGTCTTTGAGTCTTTGTGGCAATTGTCCCTAATTTTGTTGATAATTAAAATTATATTAAGGCTCAAAGAATTTAAAAGGAATGTTCCTTTTAGGTATCTCCCGTATTAGCCGCTCAACATTCCATTATTCCATTTCTCCCCCGAAGGAGTCCTTTGGACATCATTCCACGCAACCCAATCAATTTACGCAACTTCAGTTAATTAATATATCCTTTTGCCTTCATCAACTCGCCGCAGAGAAGAGCTCCGCCGGCCGCACCTCTGTTGGTGTTGTGAGAAAGTACTACAAACTTGTAATCGAACAATTTGTCTTCTCTTAATCTTCCGACGGAAGCGGCCATGCCTTTATCCAAATTCCTGTGTATGCGCGGCTGAGGATAATTGTCCTCCTCAAAATAATAAACCGGATGAACAGGTGCTGTGGGAAGATCGAGCTCCTGTGCTTCAGAAGTAAAGTTTCTCCACGCTTCAATTAATTCTTCTTTCGATGCTTTCTTCTTAAGCTTAACCTGAACACATTCCAGGTGCCCGTCTACTACACCTACCCTGTTGCACTGCGCGCTTATATTTATATCGTAACCTGAGATGCCTCCGTTTTCATATTTACCTAAAATTTTTCTAGGTTCGTTCTCAAGTTTGTCTTCCTCGCCGCCTATATAAGGAATTACGTTGTCTATTATGTCAAGACTGGAAACACCGGGATAACCAGCACCCGACAAAGCCTGCATAGTTACAACGTTTACGGCCTCCAATCCGAATTTATCCGCAAGAGGCTTAAGCGCAAGTACCATTCCTATTGTGGAGCAGTTGGGATTAGTAACGATACAGCCTCCTTTAAATTTCTGCTCCTTTATAAGCTCGAGATGATCGGCGTTAATTTCCGGTACGAGCAGCGGGACATCTTTATCCATCCTGTGGTTTTTCGAATTGGAAACCACGATGTATCCCGCGTTAGCAAACGCTTCCTCTATCGGACCTGCAACGCCGGAGTCGAGGCCCGAGAATACAATTTTGCAGTCGAGTCCGGGATCGCAGCTCTTCACCGTTAATCCGGCAGTTTTGGCCGGAAGGGGAGAGGATAATACCCAGTTAACCGCGTCTTTGTAGGATTTGCCAGCCGACTTTTCCGAAGCTGCGACTTCCGTAAGTTCGAACCAAGGATGATCTTCTAAAAGTGAAATAAATTTCTGTCCTACGCTTCCCGTGGCTCCGAGTACACCAACTTTAATTTTTCCATTAGCAGACATTTTGTTCTCTCTGTTTGTTTTATTAAAAGATAATTTCTTTGAATTCATTTTCTACAAAAATTCTTACAGATTATTCCATCCTTTTATTCCAATTCTCCATCATTCTATCTTTCTCAGCTAAGGTAATTCGCAATCCTGATAACGTCCGCGAACACACCCGCGGCTGTTACCTCGGCACCGGCGCCCGGACCTTTTACAACAACCGGCCTGTCTTGATAGTGCTTGGTAGTTAAGGCCAGAATATTATCGCTTCCTGAAAGAGAATAGAACGGATGATTAGAACCTACTTCCTGAAGAGATATCTCCGCTTTGCCTTTTTCAAATTTTGCGATGTAGCGAAGAACATTACCCTTCGTTTCAGCCTTCTTTCGTTTTTCCTCGAACTCCTTGTCGTGTTTTGCAAGTTTCGAGAAAAACTCATCAATTGTTTTTGATTTCCTTGCCGGAGCGGGAACGAGATTTTGCACTTTAATATCTTTCAGCTCCAGCGGCATGCCGATCTCCCTTGTGAGAATAAGAAGTTTTCTCGCAACATCGAGTCCGTTTAAGTCTTCCCTCGGATCAGGTTCCGTATAGCCTTTCTCTTTCGCTTCCTTAACAATCTGGCTGAATGTCTTGCCGTTATTAAATGAATTGAATATGAAACTTAGCGTACCCGATAAAACACCTTCTATCTTTAATACTTTATCGCCCGTGGAAACAAGATCCTTAAGTGTGCTGATTATCGGGAGCCCTGCACCGACGTTAGTTTCGTATAGAAACTTGACGTTATGCTTCAGTGCGGCCGCTTTAAGCTGCTGGTAATAAGTATAGCTTTCCGAGTTAGCTTTCTTATTCGGGGTAACAATAGATATTGTGGTATCCAGAATTTCCTTGTACTTCTTTACTACTTTTTCGCTTGCCGTACAATCCACGAAGATGCTGTTCGGAAGATTCAGACCTCTCATCAAATCGATGAACTTATTAAGATCGGTCTTGTACTGCGAACCATCGAGTCTCGTTTCCCAGCGGTCGGGATCGATGCTGTTCTTATCAATCAGCATTTTCCTGCTGTTGGCGAGACCGATTATCTTCACATTAAGAGAATATTCTCTCGCTAAGAATTTTTCCTGGCTCTTTATCTGACGCAGCAGCGTTCCGCCTATGAGTCCGGTACCCACAACAAAAAGATTTATCGTCTTCGCGATTGAGAGGAAGAACGCGTCGTGAAGCGCGTTCAAAGCTTTCGCCTCATTTTCACGCTGGATTACCGCGGAAATGTTAAGCTCGGACGAGCCCTGAGCGATCGCAACGATGTTGATGCCGTTTCTGCCCAGCGCCTGGAATACTCGTCCCGATATGCCCGGTGTCCTTCGCATATTTTCACCGACGACCGCGATAATCGAGAGCCCGTTTTCAACGTACGGCTCGCTGATTATTTTTTCTCTTATCTCGTAGTGAAGTTCTTCGTGAACGGCCTTTTTTGCGTCATCGGCAAACTGCGGCATAACCGCTAAGCACAGGGAATGTTCGGATGAAGCCTGGGTAATGAGAATTATATTTATCTTCTTCCTTGCGAGAGCCGAAAAAATTCTCTGCGCGATGCCTGCCACACCTATCATACCGCCGCCTTGAATTCTCAAAAGAGCAATGTCGTCTATCGACGAAATCCCTTTGATAGAAAAATTATTCGGCTTATGCTTTCCGTTAATTATCGTACCTTTAAAATCCGGATTAAAGGTATTCTTTATCCTTATCGGAATCTTATTATCCAGAGCAGGCTGCATTGTGGGCGGATGAATAACCTTCGCGCCGAAGTGAGAAAGCTCCATAGCCTCTTCGTACGTCATGCTTTCGAGCGGGAATGCCTTCCTTACTTTTTTAGGATCGGCGGTAAGCACTCCGTCTACGTCGGTCCATATCTCTATTTCTTTTGCTTTAAGAGCCGCGGCGAATATAGACGCGCTGTAATCGGAGCCACCGCGCCCGAGAGTAGTAGTCTCGCCTCCTAAAGTAGACGCGATAAAACCGGTAATGATCTGCACGTTATTGTGTCCTTTGAAATAACTTCTTATGTTTCTAAAGGTCTTTTCAAAATCGACTTTGGCGGCGCCGAAGACGTCGTCTGTTTTAACAACTATCCGGCTGTCTAGAAATTCGCAGTTTACTTTTCTATCCTTCAGCGCGTTTGAGATCGTAAAAGCCGAAAGCCTCTCGCCGAAGCTTAGGATATAGTCTGCGGTTCTGGGCGAAAGCTCTCTTACCAAATAAACGCCGTGCAGTACGTCCTCAAGTTCATTTAAATTGAGTTTGATCTCCGTCAGTACCTTGCTCTGGTTCTTTACGTCAATCAATTGTCTGGCTGTATTAATGTGTCTCTGTTCAAGTTCCTTGAACATATCAGTGTAGCCGGCATCGCCTTTGGAAGCCGCCTGGCTCATGCTGATCAACTGGTCCGTTACTCCCTGGAAGGCCGAGAAAATAACGCCTAAATTTTTATTCTCTTTTATCGAGCGTTTAATTATCCCTATAACGTTTAGAATCCTTTTCGCATCACCGACGGACGAGCCGCCGAATTTCAGTATTTTCATTTTGTTTTCCCTTAATAGCTTTTAAGCATTTTGAAAATTCTTGTTTTTGATGTTGGTACGCAGAAGGCAACCAAATAAATAAATGATCTTTACTTTCCAACATCATGAACCTTTATTTGTTATTCTCCATTACTTGTAACACAGACTAATAGTCTGTGCTACGTTTGATTGCCTTCTGCTTAATAGAATAACTTGTTAATTTATTTTTTCAATTAACGCAGTTCAAAAAAGATAAAAAAAAACCGGCCTCATCTCTGAAGCCGGTTCTTTTATTTTATAAAAAAAATTTGCACAACCATGCTTCAGCCTCCAGGCATAGGAGTAGGGGTAGTAGTGGTTGTGGTGCACATACATTTCAACTTAAAGCCGTATTTAGTAATTCCGATTTTCATTTGTAATTTTATAAACTCTGGCAAAAGTAATATTTAATTATTCTTTTGTCAACACTGCGGTAAATTATTTATTCAATTATCGTAAAAAAAAATGGGAAATAAACACCAGTTGTGAATAAATATTCGGTCCGTTATCAGCCGGATTGACCACGCGCACAGGCGCTATAAAACAACCGTTCATCATATTCGATAATATTTAATGTATACGGCATAACTTAAATAGGGAAAAACTGCTTAAACAGTACATTTGGGGCGATATATTATCGTTCGCTGTCTTAATATGTCCTTTGGGTATATTAAGAAATTGTTAATTCACGCAGAACCAAGCTGTGAATATTCATAAATATCTTGACAAATAAGTATTATTGGCTTATTTTATGACCCAATAATTAGAAATTATGAACAACACGCGAAGAAACATAGAGTTAAAAGCAGCAGCCGTCAAAATAGTTAACGGTCGCCGCGTAGTTGTGTCCGAATCTGTGAATATCCTTCCTTTAGATATCATACTTGGGGTTACTATTTCTATTATTATTGGCATTCTAGGTCTAATTATTATACGCTGATAATATCGGTCAATCCCAAATCAAATAATAAAAACTAAAAAGAAAAAACGATTAGGGGTTGACCTTAACCCGAGATTTTATCTGAAGGTTTATATTTAATCTTTCAGAGGCGATAGTGAGATCTGAATATAAAACCCACGGTAATCAAAGGACCTCCAAAAGAGGCTCGATGGAATATGCCGACCTCACCAAAAGTGTTGTGAATCAAAAACAACATCTCACCACGTGCTTCAAGAATATTATTCAAGAAACAAGTAGACTATCTATAATTATTCTAAATATTAGCCTGCTAATTATAATTATTAGCATCTAAGCTTAGGGTAATCACAAAACTCGACGGTCTTTATCTTAAACTTAGATGCTAGGCTTAAGAAGAGCCGGTTAATGCAGTCGGGACGTGCTAGCTAATTGGCAATAGAATATTCCTTAGCAAAAATTATTAAGCGGATTTTTTAACTTTTTGTAAAGAAAATTATAAATAGTAAGAAAGGTAAAATCATGAGATCCTCTAAACCGATGATGTCCGGGGCGGAAATATTTTTTGAATGCTTAAAGAAGGAGAAGGTCGAAGTCATATTCGGCTATCCGGGTGGAGCCGTTCTTAAGCTTTACGAAAAGCTTTACGATGTCGATTATCTTCAGCATATTTTGGTGCGCCACGAGCAGGGCGCTACTCATATGGCGGAAGGCTATGCGAAGGCAACGGGCAAAGTGGGCGTTGTTCTCGTCACCTCGGGTCCCGGCGCCACAAATACCGTTACGGGAATTGCGGATGCTTATATGGATTCAGTGCCGATAGTCGTATTCACCGGGCAGGTAGCAACGAATCTCATCGGAAACGATGCTTTTCAGGAAGCCGACATCGTTGGTATAACCAGACCTATTACAAAACATAATTTTCTTGTAAGGGACGTTAACGAGCTCTCTACAATTATAAAGAAGGCGTTCTTTATCGCTTCAACAGGCAGGCCAGGTCCTGTCTTAGTGGATCTTCCCAAGGATGTAATCAACGCGGTTACCGAGTTCGATTACCCGGAAAAAATTGAAATGCGCGGTTATAAACCCACGTTCCTCGGTCATCAAAACCAGATCAAGAAGGCAGCGGACATCATCAGAAAAGCGAAGAGACCCCTTCTTTACGTCGGCGGAGGCGTTATCATGTCGAACGGCCATAGGGAACTCAGGCTTTTCGCGAAGGAAAATAATCTACCTGTTACAATGACGCTTCAGGGTCTCGGCGCTTTCCCGATGACCGACTCGCAATCTCTCGGAATGCTGGGAATGCACGGCACTTACTGGGCTAACCAGGCGGTTAACAACTGTGACGTTCTGGTTTCTCTCGGCGCCAGGTTCGATGACAGGGTGACCGGGAAGGTAGAATCGTTCGCACCGGACGCTTTTAAAATACATGTAGACATAGACCCGACCTGTATAGATAAAAATGTAATTGTTGATCTCCCGATAGTCGGAGACGTTAAGCACGTTCTTGCAGAACTTGCCGCTGAGATGACCGAGCCGCTTCCTTTGAACGACTGGTGGAGCCAGATAAACGCTTGGAAGGACGAATGTCCGCTACAATACGAAAAGAACGACGGCAAGCTTAGAGCCGAATATATAATCGAAAAAATTTCTGAAAAGACAAAAGGTGAGGCTGTCATCGTAACCGACGTGGGACAGCATCAGATGTGGGTCGCTCAATATTATAAATTTAAAAACCCGCGCTCACACCTTTCCAGCGGCGGACTAGGAACGATGGGCTTTTCGCTTCCCGCGGCAATAGGCGCGGCTTACGGCGTAAAGGACAGACCCATTGTTTCCATCAGCGGCGACGGAGGTTTTCAGATGAACATCCAGGAACTTATTACCGCTTCCTACAACAAGCTTCCGATAAAATTCATCATCCTCAATAATAGCTTTCTTGGAATGGTAAGACAGTGGCAGGAGCTTTTCCACGCTGAGAAGTACAGCTTCACCGACCTTTCCGCCAGCAACCCGAATTTCGTGAAAGTCGGCGAGGCTTTCGGATTAAAATCGTTTTCTACCAGCAAGCCGGAGGAAGTTGAAGGAATATTGGACGAAGCATTTGACGCGAACGACGGTCCGGTTCTTATTGAATTTAAAGTCGTGAAGGAAGATATGGTATTCCCCATAATTCCGTCCGGAGCTACAATCAAGGAGATGATGACAAAACGTCTCGATCCAAAGGAGATGGTGTAATATATGAAACATACAATTTCCGTTTTAGTTGAAAACCAGTTCGGCGCATTCAACCGTGTTGCTACAATGTTCAGTGGCAAAGGTTTCAACATTCACAGTATTTCGATAGGTGAAACCGAGGTGCCCGAAGTCTCGAGGATGACTATTGTCACCGCGGGCGACGATAAAATAATGGAACAGGTAGTTAAGCAGCTCAACCGATTGATTGATACGATAAAGGTCGTCGATCTTACCGGTCAGTCCAGGGTTGAAAGAGATCTCGCGCTCATTACGATTTATTACCAGAAGGGAACGAGGTCGGAGATAACTAATATCTGTAATATCTTCAGGGGTAATGTTGTCGATATTAATAATAAGACAATCACGCTCGAAATTACCGGTCCGCCGGATAAGATAGACGCAGTGATCAACGTACTCGAGCCATACGGTATTAAAGAATTAGCCCGTTCGGGCACGGTCGCACTCAAAAGAGGCGAGCAGATAACACAGGATAAAAAAGAAATCTCAGTAACTTAAAATAAAAGGGTAATCTCATGAAGGTTTATTATGATAAAGACGCTTCACTAGAGCATCTACAAGGTAAAAAAATAGCGGTACTCGGATTCGGAAGTCAGGGGCATGCTCATTCTTTAAATCTGAAGGACAGCGGATTAAACGTATGCGTTGGTCTTCGCAGCGGAAGCGCGCGATGGGAAAAAGCCGAGGCTGCCGGGCTTCCTGTAAAAACTGTGCCCGAAGCTGTAGAGTGGGCCGACGTAATTATGGTGCTTCTTCCTGATCAGAATCAGAAGGCGGTTTATGATAAGGACATCGCTCCACATCTGAAAGCCGGCAACACTTTGGCATTCGCTCACGGATTTAACATCCATTATAAACAGATAGTTCCGCCGGCCGACGTTAACGTAATGATGATAGCTCCCAAGAGTCCCGGTCACCTTGTAAGAAGAACTTTTCTTGAAGAGAACGGCGTTCCTAATTTAATCGCGGTTCACCAAGATCCATCGGGTAAGACTAAAGACCTAGCTTTGGCGTGGGCGAAAGGAATAGGCGGTACGAGAGCAGGAGTTATCGAGACAAACTTCAAAGATGAAACCGAAACGGATCTCTTCGGCGAGCAGGCCGTTCTTTGCGGCGGATCGGCGGAGCTTATTAAAGCAGGCTTCGAAACATTGGTTGAAGCGGGCTATCCGCCGGAATTGGCTTACTTCGAGTGCATGCACGAGATGAAGCTAATAGTCGACCTTTATTACGAAGGAGGACTATCAAGAATGAATTACTCCGTCAGCGATACGGCTGAATACGGAGGGATGACGAGAGGCAGCAGACTTATCACCGATGAGACCCGAAAAGAAATGAAGAAGATTCTCGGCGAAATTCAGGACGGACAGTTTGCCAAGGAATGGCTCGACGAATACAACTCCGGTCAGCCGCTTATGAATAAACTTAGAAAAGAAAACAGCGAGCACCAGATCGAGAAAACCGGATCTAAGCTTCGCGAGATGATGGCATGGTTATTCAAGAAAAACAAAAAAGAAGAGGTAGGGGTATGAATTTGAAGATAGCACTTCTTCCGGGAGACGGTATCGGTCCCGAGGTCGTTTCGGCGGCCGTAGATGTAATGAAGGCGGCCGCGGAGAAATTTAACGTGTCGTTTACCTTTACGGAACATCTAGTAGGAGGAGCCTCATTCGAGAAAAACGGGACTCCATTAACCGACGAGGTGCTCAGCTCATGCTACGATGCAGACGCGGTGCTCTTAGGCGCCGTCGGAGGGCCGAAGTGGGAGGATCTTCCTCAGAATCAAAAACCCGAAGCCGCGCTTCTTAAACTGCGCAAAGCCCTCGGGCTTTATACAAACATCAGACCTGCAAAAGTCTATTCGGCGCTTCTTTCGGCATCGACTTTAAAACCGGAAGTATTAAAAGGAACCGACATACTTATACTCCGCGAATTAACCGGCGGAGTTTATTTCGGAGAGCCGCGCGGATACAATGAGGAAAAAGGCTGGAACACGATGGTCTATACCAAAGAGGAAGTCGTTAGAATAGCCAAGAAAGCATTTGAGATAGCGCGCAACAGAGGCGGCAAGGTTACTTCCGTAGATAAAGCAAACGTACTCGACTCCTCGCAGTTCTGGAGAAAGATAGTTCACGAGGTACATAAGGATTATCTCGACATACAGCTTAACGATATGTACGTTGATAATGCCGCGATGCAGATTGTAAGAAATCCTAAACAATTCGATGTAATACTTACTCAGAATCTCTTCGGCGACATTTTGAGCGACATAGCGGCGATGATAACCGGAAGCCTCGGTATGCTTCCTTCGGCGAGCATAGGAAGCAAGTACGCGATGTACGAGCCTGTGCACGGCAGTGCGCCGGATATAGCGGGACAAAGTAAAGCCAATCCGCTTGCTACTATTTCATCGGTTGCGATGATGTTCTCGTATTCGTTCCAGATGTTCAAGGTTTCGGAGCTTATAGAGGAAGCCATCAACCAGACATTGAACAAGGGATTCAGGACCGCGGATATTTATTCTCCCGATTCGGTTCTTGTTTCAACAGAGCAGATGAAGGACGCGGTGATCGAAAATTTTAATAAAGTTTACGACGAGCAGGCGCTCGGAGTGTTTACACTTTAATTTAGATAATGGCGAATAAAAAAAATAGTTGGCAGTCGGCCGAACACGCGCTTGAGTATTTGAGCAGGGCCGATAAAATCCCGCACCGGACGGAAGGCGAATCTGTTCTTCTCGAAGTATTGCCGGCCGGTTCTAAAAGAATTCTGGATATAGGCTCTGGTAACGGAAGATTGCTTGATCTTTGTTTATTAAAATGCTCTGAAGCTGCGGGCACTGCGCTCGATTTTTCGAAAACGATGCTCGATAGTTTGAAAGTAAAATACGGCGGTGATTCGCGAGTAACGGTTATATCACACGATATCAACGACCCTCTGCCGTTCGAAAGTGAAAGTTTCGACGCAGTAGTATCCAGCTTCGCTATTCATCATGTTGATGATAAGCGGAAGCGGGAAATTTATGAAGAGGTCTGGACGCTCCTTGAAAGCGGAGGGATTTTCTGCAATCTTGAACATGTTTCGTCGCCGACGGAAAATCTACATAAACAATTTTTTGAAATACTGAATTCTGAAGAAGACGGGTCAAATAATCTTCTGGATACGGAAACTCAGCTAAACTGGCTGAGAGAAATCGGTTTTTACGATGTCGACTGCTACTGGAAGTGGCGTGAGCTGGCATTGTTGATCGGCAGAAAGTCTTAACAATATTTTCTGCCGGAAACGCGGCTGAGTCTAAAACTTCTGCCGCGGCAAATAAGTAACAACAAGTACTATATTGGAACACTAAACAACAAAATGAGGTGATCAAGTGAATAACAGGGTCTTAGTATTCGACACAACTTTGAGAGACGGGGAACAGTCCCCCGGGGCATCGTTAAACGTTTTTGAAAAACTGGAAATAGCCCGTCAGCTCCAAAAGCTAAATGTCGATATAATAGAAGCCGGTTTCCCTGTTTCGTCTCCGGCACAGTTCGAAGCCGTACAGAGAATCTCCGACGAAGTAAGCGTTATAGTTGCAGGCCTGGCAAGGGCGAAGGAAATAGATATCAAAGCGGCCTACGACGCTCTTCGCAACGCCAAGAAATTCAGAATTCATACATTTCTTGGTACGTCAGATATCCATATACTCGGTAAGCTAGGAGACGATAAATACGGCAAGACACTTGAGGAAAAGAGAAAAACCGTTATTAAGATGTCCCAGGATGCGGTTAAGTACGCTAAAACTTTTACCGACGACGTTGAGTTTTCGGCAGAAGATGCCGGCAGAACCGATCTCGGTTATCTCTCCGAAGTTATAGAAGCCGCTATAGAAGCGGGAGCGACTACCGTCAACATACCGGATACAACCGGTTATACTTTCCCGTCTGAGTTCGGCGCGAAGATAGCCGAGCTTAGGAGACGCGTAAAAAATATCGACAAGGCTATCATAAGTGTGCACTGCCACGACGATCTCGGTCTTGCCGTAGCCAACTCATTAAGCGGTGTCGAGAACGGAGCGCGGCAGGTAGAAGCCACTATAAACGGTATAGGCGAACGTGCCGGCAATGCGTCTCTCGAAGAAGTTGTGGTTGCAATTAAGGTAAGAAAAGACATCAATAATTATTTTACAAAAATTAAGTTAGAGGAAATTTATAATACCAGTAAGATGGTTTCATCTTTTACCGGTATAATTGTTCAGCCGAATAAAGCGATCGTCGGTGAGAACGCTTTCGCACACGAATCGGGTATACATCAGGACGGTATGCTGAAGAACAGGCAGACGTACGAAATAATGACTCCCGAAAGCGTCGGGGTAAATAAGACGAAGATAGTGCTGGGAAGACACTCTGGACGTCACGGTCTTAAAGCCAGGCTGAAGGAACTCGGCTATTCGTTAAGTGAAAAAGAAGTAAAAACAGTATACGAGAAATTCGTGGAGCTTGCGGATAAAAAGAAGGAAGTATTCGACGAGGATCTGCGCATACTTATGGGAGACCAGGCGCACGACGACAAGAACGAATATTATCAGCTCGAATACATTCACGTTAACATGGGAACCAATTCTATTCCTACTGCGACTGTAAAAATTAATACCAAAGAAGGCAGTGTTCAGGAATCCGCTACAGGAGACGGCGCAGTCGACGCAAGCTTCAACGCAATCGAAAGAGCACTCGAGATAAAGCCGAGGCTCGAATCTTATCACGTAAGGTCCATTACTTCAGGACGACAGGCATTGGGGGAAGTGGTAGTGAGGATTCGCGAAAAGGATCATTCTTTCTCAGGCAGAGGCGTATCGACCGACGTTATCGAAGCAAGCGCGAAAGCTTATCTGCAGGCATTGAACCAGCAGGAAGCATTTCTTAAAATGAAGGATGAAGACGACGGTTCCGACAGGTCGTTATCAGATTTATCACAAGCAGTATAGAAGGAAGATTTACAATGGCAATGACTATTACCGAAAAAATACTGGCGAAATCAGCGAAACGAAATCATGTATCGCCGGGAGAAAATATATGGCTCGATGTTGATGTATTAATGACGCACGATGTATGCGGACCCCCGACAATTGCGATCTGGAAAAGAGAGTTCGGCAGGGACGCCAAGATATGGGACAAAGATAAGCTGGTAATTTTCCCCGATCACTACATATTTACGAAGAATCCTCAGGCGAACCGGAACGTTTCTTTGCTTAGGGAATTTGCCGGAGAATATAACATACCTAATTATTACGACGTAGGTACCGACCGTTATAAAGGCGTATGCCATATAGCTCTAGCTGAAGAAGGCTACAACGTTCCGGGTACTGTTCTCTTCGGGACAGATTCGCATACGTGTACGTCGGGTGCTTTCGGCATGTTCTCAACCGGGGTCGGAAACACCGATGCGGCTTTTATTCTGGGAACAGGGAAAATCTGGGAGAAGGTTCCGGAATCGATGAAGTTTACTTTCGACGGCGAGCTGCCGCCTTACTTGACGGCGAAGGATCTCATCCTGCAGGTACTGGGAGATATTACCACCGACGGCGGAACTTACCGCGCGCTCGAGTTCGACGGTGAAGGAGTTTTTTCTTTATCGATGGACGAGAGAATGACACTAACTAACATGGCAATTGAAGCGGGCGGAATGAACGGAATAATTGCGGCAGACGCTGTTACCGAAGCTTATGTTAAGGAAAGGACGAATAAGTCCTACGAGATCTTTCACAGCGATCCGGATGCAAAGTACGTAAAGCAATTCCACTACGATGTAAGCAAGATGGAGCCGCACGTGGCGAAGCCTCATAGTCCGGATAATCTTGACACGGTAAGAAATGTTCAAGGTACCAAATTAACAAAATGCTATATCGGTTCATGCACCGGCGGTAAGCTAAGCGACTTTGTCGCCGCGGCGAAACTTCTATCCGGTAATCAAGTGCAAGTTCATACTTTCATTGTGCCAGCAAGTACGCTTGTTGCAAGTCAACTTGAAGAGGAAACGATCGACGGCATTTCTTTGAAGCAGATATTCGAGAACGCCGGCTGCGAAGTAGCTCAGTCTTCTTGCGCTGCGTGCCTTGGCGGACCTATGGACACGGTAGGTAGAGCCGTCGACGGAGAGACAATAATTTCGACTACCAACAGAAACTTCCCCGGAAGAATGGGAAGTAAGAAATCAGCCGTTTATCTGGCGTCGCCTCTTTCTGTAGCGGCATCTGCTTTGACAGGAGTTATTACGGATCCGAGAGACTTTTTATAACGAACCGGTGATGAAAAATCTTTATTAAATAAAAATTGAAATCGGAGCAAATTCAGTAATGGAAAAAATAATAAAAGGTAAGGCTTACGTTTTGGGAAACAATATCGATACCGATCAGATAATTCCCGCCGAGCATTTAGTATACAGCTTAACGGATCCCGAAGAAAAGAAGAAGTACGGACACTTCGCACTCTCTAGCGTACCGCTTGCACAGGCCGGACTGCCGGACGGAGGAACTCCGTTCATAAAGGGCGACGAATATCAATCGGAGTTCAATATAATAATTGCCGGCTCAAACTACGGCTGCGGATCGTCGAGGGAACACGCTCCCTTCGCGCTTCAGGTTGCGGGGGTGCAGGCCGTTATCGCCGAATCGTACGCAAGAATATTTTACAGAAACTGTGTGGACGGAGGTTTTCTCCTGCCTTATGAAACGCCTGAAAAATTAATAGATAAAATTAAAACGGGCGATGAGCTCGAACTCGACGTACATAATAATACATTGCAGAACATAACTTCGGGCGAAAGTTATTCTCTTCGTTCACTCGGAGATATTCTACCGATTATAGAAGCCGGCGATATATTCCAGTACGCGAGACAGGAAGGCATGATCGCTTAGGCGACGCGAAAAATCTTTCGCACAAAAATAATTTACGTGAATTAACATTTTTAATAACATATCGGCGTTAAGAAAATGAAAAACAAAATAGAACTATTCGATACCACTTTAAGAGACGGTACCCAGGGCGAAGGAATAAATCTATCTGTACAGGATAAACTGCAGATCGCGCAAAAACTGGATGAGTTCGGAATCGATATTATCGAAGGCGGATGGCCCGGCAGTAATCCGAGGGACGAAGAGTTTTTCCAGAAAGCCAAAAATCTTAATTTGAAGAACGCCCGGATATGCGCTTTCGGATCGACTGCGAGATACAAAGAAAACATTGAAAACGATCCGAACCTGGTTGCGCTTCTTAAAGCGGAGACATCTACTATTTCTATCTTCGGAAAAACGTGGAGACTTCATTCAGAAAAAGGACTTGGACTTACCGAAGACGATAATGAAGAATTGATCTTCGGTTCCGTTAGTCTTCTTAAAAGTCACGGGAAAAGAGTTATATACGATGCGGAGCATTTTTTTGACGGTTACAAGGATGACAAAGTGTTTGCAGTTAAGATGCTAAAGGCAGCCGAAAGAGCCGGTGCCGACGTGATTGTATTATGCGACACCAACGGCGGAACGATGCCTCACGAAGTGAGCCGCATTGTAAAAGAATTAAAAGCCGAATTAAAGAGTCCCTTAGGAATACATACACACAACGATTCGGAGCTAGCTGTCGCAAATTCTCTTGCGGCTATTGAAGCCGGCGCTTTGCATGTGCAGGGTACAATAAACGGCGTGGGCGAAAGATGCGGTAACGCAAACCTATGCAGCATTATTCCGAATCTAGTCCTTAAGTTCGGACATGTTACAAACACTGAAATTAATTTAGAGCATATGGCTTCGTTATCTAATTTTGTTTATGAGATGATGAACCTGGCTCCCAACTCGCGGGCCGCGTACGTGGGTAAATCCGCTTTCGCGCATAAGGGCGGTGTGCATGTAAGCGCGGTGCTGAAAGACAGCAGAATGTATGAGCACATAGAGCCGAAACTTGTCGGCAACAAGCAGAGGGTATTAGTCTCGGATCTATCCGGACAGAGCAATATCAGGTACAAGGCAAAGGAGCTTGGTATTGATCTGTCGGAAAATAAAGAATTGAGCAAGAAGCTGGTGAGCTATATTAAATCGCTCGAGTACGAAGGAATGCAGTTCGACGGAGCGGAAGCATCGTTCGAACTTCTGCTAAGATCCGAGCTGAACGAGTTTACACCTTTCTTCAACGTGATTGATTCCAAGGTTAACGTTATGTACGATAACCAGGGATCGTCGGTTGCGGAAGCAGTTCTAAAGATAGAAGTAGACGGAGAAATCGAGCATACGGCATCGGACGGAGACGGTCCCGTTAACGCTTTGGACAACGCTCTGAGAAAAGCGTTGCTGAGGTTTTACCCGGAAATATCTCTCCTCAAATTAATTGATTATAAAGTGCGCGTGCTGGACGAAAAAGAAGGCACCGGCGCGAAAGTAAGAGTAATTATAACATCAAGCGACGGAACCGAAACCTGGAGCACCGTGGGAGTCTCGGGAAATATAATAGAAGCAAGCTTCCAGGCTCTGAGTGACAGTATGAATTATAAATTATTTAAATTTCAGTCGCAAAAAGAAAAACTTACAGCCTAACTGAATTATAATGAAAGCAGGACTAGTACAATACAGCCCGGTCTGGGAGAATAAAGAAAAGAATATTGAGAAGATTGACGGTCTTCTTTCCGGTGCGGAGGAAAGGACTGATCTTCTTGTTTTCCCTGAAATGACTTTAACCGGGTTTACGATGAGTGCTTCGGAGTTTGCGGAAAAAGCCGACGGCAAAAGCTTCGAATTCTTTTCCGGTATTGCATTGAAAAATAAGACGCACGTGCTGGCCGGTATTGTAGAGGAAGACGGAGGGAATTTTTATAATACTCTTCTTCATATTAATGAATCCGGGGAAACGGTAAGCAAGTACCGGAAGCTTCATCCGTTTTCTTATTCTACAGAGGATAAGCATTACAAAAAGGGAAGCAGTATTTCGATTACCGAGATAGGTGATTTTAAGATTGGCTTATCTATCTGTTACGACCTGCGTTTCCCGGAGCTCTACAGACTTTATGGGAAAGAAAGGGTCCATCTTGCAGTTGTAATTGCCAACTGGCCGGTCACCAGGATAGAACACTGGCGCGCGCTGCTTAAGGCAAGGGCAATTGAAAATCAATTTTATGTAATCGGCGTAAACAGAGTAGGAAACGATCCTAAGCTAAAATACAACGGCTATAGCAGTGTTTACGATCCGATGGGCGCTGAGATTGTATTCTCGGCCGACGAAGAGAAAGTCATTACCGCTGACATCTTCCGCAAAAACGTAGAGGAAACGCGAACAAAACTTCCGTTCCTGGACGACATGTATCTTATTTAGCAGAAAATCCGAAACATTTCAAAAAGTATAAATATTCAGCATGGATTATAACAATCGAATAGGTGCTGAAAAATTATTTTAGGTAAAAACTAGTATTTTACTTGAAAATTACAAAAAAAATTATATTTTACCTTAAATATTTACCATTCGAAATTCCGTAGCCTAATTAAGTAAGGAAATCGCTTAAAATTTTATTAGGTAAGCTGCAAATATATTCAAGAGATTATTAAGGTAACTCAACGCTTTTAAGGAGCCCAATGGAAATGAAGCATCTAAAAAATGATACTGCCGAAAATAAAATTAAGGAGAAAAACTTTCCGGTTGAAGAGCAGGGAATGTACAGCCCGCTATTTGAGCATGACGCATGCGGAATGGGATTTGTCGCCAACGTAAAAGGGATCAAATCTAGACTAGTAATAGAAAAAGGTCTTGAAGCATTATGCAATCTTGAGCATAGAGGAGCGGTAGGCGCGGATCCCGAAACAGGCGACGGCGCCGGATTATTGATTCAAATGCCGGATGAATTTATACGGAAGTCCGCATATAAAGCAGGTATCAATCTTCCTAAGGAAGGCCGCTACGGGGTTGGTGTAATGTTTCTTCCGCAGAACCCGATTTTGAGAAAATCAGTCGAGAACATAATTGAAAAAATAGTGATAGATGAGGACCAGATATTTCTCGGCTGGCGTGACGTACCTGTTGAACCGGATGTGCCCGGAAAGGGAGCCAAGGCTACACAGCCTTTCATACGCCACTGCTTTATAGGCGCAAATAAAAAGATAAAAACGCAGAACGAGTTTGAGTGCAAGCTTTATTTAATAAGAAGAATAATCGATCACAGAATACGCGCCGAGTTAAAACTTGACCGCAGTAAATATTACGTTCCGTCTTTCTCGAGTAGGACATTGGTTTACAAAGGAATGCTTCTCGCTCCGCAGATGACAAAGTATTACAAGGATCTTAGCGATAAGGATATGAAGTCGGCTATGGTCATGATACATATGCGGTTCTCTACAAATACTTTTCCCACATGGGATCTCGCTCATCCATTCAGGGCGATAGCGCATAACGGAGAAATTAATACACTTCGCGGCAACAAGAATTGGATGGCCGCCAGGCAGGCCGTAATGGAATCTCCTTATTATGGAAAAGATCTAAGAAGAATGCTTCCTATAATAATGGACGGTCAGAGCGATTCGGCTACATTCGACACTGTTCTGGAGCTTTTGGTGATGAGCGGGCGCAGTCTCCCTCACGCGATGATGATGATGATACCGGAAGCATGGTCTAAGAATGATTTGATGGATCCCGACAGGAAAGCTTTTTACGAATACCACGCAACTATGATGGAGCCTTGGGACGGTCCGGCCGCGGTTGTATTTACCGACGGCAATATAATCGGAGCCACGCTCGATAGAAACGGACTTCGTCCGTCGCGCTACGTTGTAACAAAAGATGATTTTGTAATTCTCACATCGGAGGCGGGAACGAT
>CAWBBX010000025.1:0-3446 GCA_963787005.1 uncultured Bacteroidota bacterium | reverse complement strand
GAACCTCTTGGCGTCAACCTCATGCTGAAGATCCTTGTTTGTGGCCGCTATAATCCTCACGTCGACCTTTGTAACTGTCTCAGCGCCTATTTTCATGAACTCTTTCGTCTCAATGGCCCTGAGAAGCTTTACCTGCGTCGTGAGGGGCATTTCAGCTATTTCATCGAGGAAAAGGGTGCCTTTGTCGGCAATCTCAAAATAGCCCTTCCTGGACTCAAAAGCGCCTGTAAACGATCCTTTTTTATGACCAAAGAGTTCGCTCTCCAGGATCCCCTCGGGAATCGCCCCGCAATTTAAGCTTACTAGTTGATTTGAACTTCTGCTGCTGTACCCGTGAATCGCCCTGGCGAACACTTCTTTTCCGCTGCCGCTTTCTCCGTATATCATAACCGAGATATCCGACGAAGCGACCTGCATGATGATATCAACCAGGTCATTTATTTCTTTCGACTTACCTATTATTCCGAATTTATCTTTGAACTGTTCGTGTGTCATGCTATGGGTATTTAAATTTTGGTCGCGAAAATAGAATAACTTTATTCTCCGGTTAAAGTATCAAACTCTTAAGCAGTTAAATATATTATAATTTTTCGCATTAATCACCATAAAGTACTATTTCCAGCCCGTCATAAGCCGCGGTAAATTTTTCGCGCAGCTTGTCATCAAGCGAACTTATTTTTTCATTTATTACCGGCTCGTCTTCGTCGCTTATATGAGTAAGATAGATTTTACCGGGCTGAATTATTCTTTCGGATTCTACAATCTCTTTAAAATCTACGTGCGAAATTTCGGTTATTATTATTTTAATCTTATGGTCGCCGAATAACCGGAGATCATCCGCGCCGCCTATATCGCCGGAATAAAACACATTGATCGGACCGACTCCAAACAAAAAGCTGCTGCACGAGAAAGCCAGCACGTTCTTAAAATCAAACTTTTTATAATCATCCAGATGAGAATTCTGCCGGGCTATAAACCACAGGGAATCACTTGTTATGACCTGTTCATCCTCCGAAAACACTATGTACTCTATATTGAAGTCCATTTTCTCCTGAAAGATATAAGAGCGGTAAATGAACTCTTTAACGGTCTCGGATAAAGAATGATGGGTTAAGATCTGCAGCTTTTTAGTGCGGCCCGTAATTTTCATCTGGACGATCAGGGACGCCAGTCCGGCGTAATGATCGGGATGAAGATGACTGATCAGCACGCCGTCAAAATAATCGAAATTTATGCTGCTTTTAAGAAGAGCTTTCGAGATACCGTCACCGGCGTCCACTAAAAGCTTATACTCCCCGGTGGAAATTATAAACGATGAATGAAATCTTTTCGAAGACGTTTTACCCGATCCTGTTCCGATGAAAGTAATTTTACCTTCGTCTCTCATTTATCTCTTTCCGTAACGCGGCCGTTGAGATGGTACTTATCGTTGAGGATCTGAAGAAAGTTCCTGGCTTCGGCATCGGTCTTAAAATTACCGACGTAAACCACGTGGAAGGTTGTCCCCCCCACTATTTTATCCTCTATATGAGATGAATAACCAGCGGAGATAAAATCTTTTTTCAAAGATTGGGCGTTAGAGGAAACCGTAAACGCACCGGCTTGAATAATATATTTATACATCGGCTCCGCATTCTGCTCTTTCGGTACCGCCGCCGAGGTATCCCCGGATGCACTGTCCGCCAAAGCAACCGGCTCATCTTTATCCGGGATCTTCCGTTTTGCAAGTTCAACATAGGGTGAGAACGGATATTCTTTTTCCAATTTATTAATGAAAGAATTAGCGGTAGAATAAAAACCGAGCGCGTAGTAATACGTGAAAAGCCTGTACACCGCGGCGTCGGCGTATTTGCTGCGCGGGTATTTTTCTTCAATACGCTTATATACAGCCACCGACTGCTGAGCATTCTCCTTCATCAGAGCTTCAAGATACATAACGGAAGGATCGTTAGGATGGCGCTTTTTTAGCGCGGGCAGTTTAGACTCAACGGCTTTTTTATTGCCGTATTCTATCTGTTTTAGATAAGGGATAATATCTACTTCCTGCGTATAAGCATAAAAAGGAAGGGATATAAAAAGTAGAGATTAATAACTCGAGAGTTTTTTTTTGTATGCTGTTCATGATGGTTCCCAACCCCCAATCCGGCACGGAACAAACACGGTTCCGCGTCCGTTGAATAAAAACGGAAGCTTTTTAAGTTACGCGGTCAATGCCATTTTCTCTTTTCCCGGATCTATAAATTCCTTAAACTCACCGAAGAGAGTCGCCGACGTAGCGCGATTTATCTTCACTCTTACGTAACTGCCTTCTTTAATATTTTCGTCGAACGGAATAATCACCACCTTATTCGTATCGGTTCTCCCCGAAAGAAAGTCCTCTGATTTTCTGCTGAAGCCTTCGATCAGGATAATTTCTTCCTTATCGAGCAAAGTCTGATTTACTTCGTACGAAATGCCGCGTTGAAGCTCTATTATTTCCTGGAGTCTTTTTGTTTTAATCTCGTCCGATACGTCATCCTGCATTTTAAATGACTTCGTTCCTTCGCGGGGCGAATACTTGAACATATAAGCGCCGTCGTATTTTACTTTACGCATAACATCAAGAGTCATTACGTGATCTTCGTATGTTTCCGTAGGGAAACCGGAAATTATATCGGTTGAGAAGCTGACGCCGGGAATAATCTCTTTGGCTTTTTCGATGAGATCCAGGTAATGCTCAACCGTGTATGTTCTGTTCATCAATCCCAATATCCTGTTAGAACCCGATTGGACAGGAAGATGTATGTAGTTGCAAATATTATTATGAGCCGCTATGGTATAAAGAAGCTTATCGGAAAGATCTTGCGGATGAGATGTGGTAAATCTTATACGTATTGAAGGATCTACTTCCGCAGAGGCCGCCAGGAGATCGGCGAAATCAAAATTATTGTCTTTATATGAATTAACATTCTGCCCGAGAAGTGTAACTTCCTTAAAACCTCTTTCCGACAGTCTTCTGATCTCATCGACTATGGAATCGAGAGATCTGCTGCGTTCTCTGCCCCTGGTAAACGGCACGACGCAGAAAGTGCAGAACTTATCGCAGCCTCTCATCACGGATATCCAAGCCTGCAGTCCGTCTTCACGGTAAGGTATAATATCGTCGTACGTCTCGGTTCTCGAAAGCTTAACGCCAATTCCCTTTTCGCCGTTAAAAGCGGTATCTATATACTCAGGAAGTTTTCTATATTCATCCGGACCGACAACCAGGTCTACGATCTTCTTTTCCTCAATAAGATCGCGCCTTAATCTTTCCGCCATACAGCCTAGAACACCCAGAACCATATCCGGTTTATCGGATTTCATGTTCTTAAAATTCCCAAGGCGGCCGTAAATTCTCTGCTCGGCATTTTCCCTGATACTGCAGGTATTCAGCAGTATAACATCCGCGTCCCCGGCATCTTTTG
>CAWBBX010000024.1:0-46425 GCA_963787005.1 uncultured Bacteroidota bacterium | reverse complement strand
TCGAAAAAATGATAAGAAATGTTAAGGGGAGCTGAAAGATTGGGAATAGCAAGCAGATGACGCGGATTATGCTGATACCCGCTGACAGGAAAATTATTTTATCGAGTTTATTGTAAAGGATTTTGCGGTGAAATCTACAAAGGATAAAAAAAACTTTAGACATAAATACGACGTAACGGTCAAGTTCGAAGAAGTGGATATGCTTCACATTGTGAACAACGCCGTATATTTTAATTACTTTGAACAGGCCAAAATAAAATATGCAAAGGATATTGGCGTACTTCCGAAAGAAGGAATTTTCATAGACGGCACCGCCTTCTATATGGTAAGAAATGAAATTAATTACTTGAAAGTTGCGACATTTGAGGATAAATTAAGAGTGCATACCCGCATCTCCTATATCAAACACAGCAGCTTTGGTTTTGAGCACATAATTGAAAACATCAAAACAGGGAAGATCATTGCCGAAGGGGCGGGCGTGCTCGTCCACGTTGATCCATATTCGAAAAAATCAATTCCTCTTCCGGACGAATTCTACAATGCGGTTAAGAAGTACGAACAAAAAGTCAAGATTCTTAAATAGTAATTCTTAAACAAAAAGTAAGATGAGTCAATGCGACGAATAGTTTTCGACATCGAAACCTGCTCGTTTCCCTTCGAATCATTATCGGAAAGTCAGCGGGAATACATTCTCCGTTACGCCGAAAAAGAAAAAGACAAAGAGACAAGAAAAGAAAAGTCCGACGAAGCCGTACGTTATCTTAGTCTTTATCCCTATACCGCAAAGGTAATCGCCGTGGGAATTTTTGACGTGGAGAAAGAAAAGTCCTTTGTTTATTTTGAAGGAGAAGAAGAGTGGGAGGTTCCCGAAAAGAATATCCAGTATAAGGGAGTAAGCGAGCGCGAAATGCTGGAATCTTTCTGGCGCATTGCCGAAGCTGCCGACCAGGTGATTACGTTTAACGGCAGGAGCTTCGACGTACCTTTCATAATGATCCGCTCGGCTCTCAACAAAATTAAACCCACACGCAACCTTATTGCCGGGAGATATGACACCACCGCGCACATTGATCTTCTCGAGCAGCTTACGTTTTACGGTCTAACGAAAAAATTTAACCTCGATTTCTACTGCCAGGCTTTCGGCATCGAATCACCGAAATCAAAAGGTATATCCGGTATGGACGTTAAAAATCTCTATGAGGCCGGAAGGATAAAAGATATTGCTGTCTATTGCGGCGAGGACATAAACGCTACGTACGAGCTCTTTAAAATTTGGGATGAATATTTGAAGTTTTAAGTGGACAGAGCTGTTTTTTATCTCTTTTTATTATTTGAAATATTGTTGTAAAGATTTATAACCGCATGGGTATAAATATTTAATTCCCCCAAATATTATACCCGGTTGGTTATAATTTTTTTGTCAAGATGTATTTATTCCCTCATCTTATCGAGCAGCTCAAACATCAGCTTATTGGACTGTTTAATATAAATTTTCCCCTGTTTAAGTTCTTCACAGGTTTGAACGAAACTGTTTTTAATTAATTCCGTTCCGCCGTTTTCTATCATCGCGTTAAGCAGCGGCTCTGTTACCTCGAGATGAAACTGCAGCGCAAGAACATTGTTTCTGTATACAAACGCCTGATTCCTTGTAGCCTCGCTCTCGGCAAATTTTACGGCGCCGTTAGGAAGATCGAAGGTATCGCCGTGCCAGTGAAAAACAGTTTGTTCTTCCGGGAAGAGATTGGATATTCCGCCCGCCGCGGAAGCCACGCATTTTGTTACGGGCATCCACCCGATTTCCTTGTGCCGGTTTTTATAGACTTTTGCGCCGAGAGCGTCTGCTATTAGTTGGGAACCCAGACAGATACCGATGACCGTTTTATCTTCATCTAGAGTTTTTTTGATGAACACTTTTTCGGACTTCAGCCACGGGAATTTATCATCGTCGTAAATTCCCATGGGCCCGCCCATGACTATGAGCCAGTCAAACTCATTCGATTCCGGCAGCTCATCACCATTGTAAAGATGAGTTGAAGAAATTTTAAATTTTCTATTCGAAGCCCAGTCGGTAATACACCCCGGCTCCTCGTAATTTACGTGCTGCAGATAATGTAATTTCATAATTTTTAATTTTTTGAGTGAAGAGCAATTCTGTTTCCTTCGCTGTCCTCGAACATAGCCATGAATCCGAACTCGGCGGAAATTTGTTTCTTGGGCATCAATATCTTTCCGCCGGCATCCTCAACCTTTGAAAGAGGGGCTGATAAGTCGCTGCCCCCGTTCATATAAATTACAACTCCATTCTTGGAAGGCTTATACCACTCTCCCTGACAAAGTGCTCCGCCGATTTCATCCCCTTCAACGGGAAGCAGGGCCATTTTAAAATTACCTAAGTCCAATTTCTGAATATCCCGAAACGAAAATACTTCGGCGTAGAATTTTGATGCTCTTTCTATATCCAGGACGGGTATCTCGAACCATGAGATTAAATTTCCCATAAGACCTCATTAGTGTAAGGAAAAATGAAATATTTGTTTATCATCCCAAGTTTTGAGCGGGGAGTTCCGAATTAGAGATATCCCCTAATCAATATTAAATTTTAAATGATTTTTTTAAGAAATCAGTCTTAAAGCGAAAAGAATAGATGAATGAATTAATGCTTAAAATCGAAAATCACTTACCCTGTAATTCAATATAACAATTTATCTTTTTAATAATCAATTGGAAAAACCGGGGTCACCGGCAAAGCTGTAAAATCGGAACCACAAAGAATACTTTTGCATATAGTATTTACCCCGAATAAATGAGTAAAATAAGCGCGAAATAACGGAATTTGACTCGTTCCCTTCGTATCATTCTAAGAATGTATTATATTTATATTTTATTTATGAATTAATAATAGTATCAACAGGAAAGAAGCATGCAGGAACCGCAAGTAACTTTGGATTTGGCAAAAGAGCACGGATTAACCGAAGAAGAATACGAAAGAATTTTAAAAATACTGGGACGCGTCCCTTCATTTACCGAACTGGGAATCTTCAGCGTTATGTGGAGCGAGCACTGCAGTTATAAAAATTCAATAGCTTTGCTGAAAACACTGCCGAGAGAAGGCGGTAAACTTTTGGTAGGTGCGGGTGAGGAGAATGCGGGACTTGTGGATATAGGCGATGATCTGGCGGTAGCCTTTAAGATTGAAAGCCATAACCATCCTTCCGCAGTTGAGCCTTACCAGGGCGCCGCGACAGGGGTCGGCGGAATTATGCGCGACATTTTTACGATGGGCGCCCGTCCGATAGCTTCATTAAACTCGCTCCGCTTTGGTACATTGGATGATGCTAGAACGCGCTTTCTGTTCGAAGGAGTTGTGAAGGGCATCGGAGATTACGGAAACAGCTTCGGTGTACCCACGGTTGCGGGTGAGGTTTATTTTGACGAGTCGTACAAGGGCAACCCTCTGGTTAACGCTATGGCTGTCGGTTTAGTAAAGAAGGATAAAACGGCGAGCGCTGTTTCCAAAGGAAAAGGGAACCCGGTGATGATCGTCGGGTCGTCTACCGGAAGGGACGGGATACACGGAGCTACGTTCGCATCCGAGGAGATCTCGGAAAAGTCCGAAGCGAAACGCCCGTCGGTGCAGGTCGGCGATCCGTTTACCGAAAAACTTCTTTTGGAAGCTTCTTTGGAAATTATAGACAACGGCTGGCTAATCGGCATCCAGGATATGGGCGCGGCCGGAATTTCATGTTCTACATGCGAAATGAGTGCAAAGGGTGAGTCTGGTATGAGAATAAACCTGAATAAAGTCCCGCTGCGCGAAGACGGGATGTCCGCTTACGAGATAATGCTTTCGGAAAGTCAGGAAAGAATGCTGTGCACGGTTAAAAAAGGATTTGAAGATAAGGTTAAAAAGGTATTCGAAAAATGGGACCTTCATTGCGAGATTATAGGCGAGGTTACGGAAGACGGCACTCTTCACGTTGATTATGAAGGTGAGAAGAAGGCGGAGATCCCGCCGTTCGAGCTTGTACTTGGCGGAGGCGCACCGGTTTATACTCGCGAAACAAAACAGCCTGCGTACTTGGAAAAAACCAGAAAGTTTGATTTCTCCGTCCTCCCGGTCCCGGAAAATATCCAGGATGATTTTGTAAAAATATTTTCTTCACCCAATCTTGTTTCCAAGCGCTGGGTTTACGAGCAGTATGATTCGATGGTAAGAACGAACACAATAGTGGGACCCGGCTGCGACGCCGCTGTTATCTATATTAAGGGAACGGAAAAATCTCTGGCCATGAAAACCGACTGCAATTCGCGCTACGTTTATCTTAATCCTAAAGAAGGCACGAAGATAGCTGTTGCGGAATCGGCGAGGAATATAGTCTGTTCGGGCGGAGTTCCTCTTGCAATTACAAATTGTCTCAACTTTGGAAATCCTTACAAGCCGGAAATATACTGGCAGTTCGAGCAGTCGATTGAGGGAATGGGCGAGGCGTGCAGGTTCTTCGATACTCCTGTTACGGGCGGCAACGTCAGTTTTTATAACGAATCGCCGAATGCAGCCGTGTTTCCCACACCGGTTATAGGGATGGTCGGACTGATTGAGAAAAAGGAACACATAACAACTTCATATTTTAAGAATGATGACGATTTTATATTTGTGATAGGCGCCGATTCGGAAGAACTGGGCGGAAGCGAATATTTAAAAGTCATACACGGCAAGGTTGCGGGAGAGTCGCCTAAGATGGATCTCACGGTAGAAAAGAAATTACATGACGCGGTACTGGGCCTTATCCGCGGTGGATTAATTAAATCCGCCCATGATATTTCCGAGGGCGGCATAGCGGCGGCGCTGGCGGAATGCTGCATAATTGACGACAATAATATGATAGGCGCAGAAGTATCTGTGCCGGTAATTAGCCGGGAAGATTTTACCCTCTTTTCAGAGAGCCAATCGAGGGTTATAGTTTCCGTTTCAGGGGAAGACAAGAAAGGGTTCGAAGAGTTTCTGAACGAAAAGGGGCAGGGATTTACGTATCTGGGAAAAACGGGAGGGGACAGATTGAAGATAAACGGAAAAATCGATCTGAAACTCGATTATCTCAAGGATATTTATTACAAGACAATTCCTCGAATTATGAATGCTTAAAGAGAAATTTTTAAAGAAATTAATAGACTCAAGTCTTTATTACAAGATCCTGAAAATACGGAAGGCCTTAAATTACAGGCCGTTGTACCATAAAATAAAATCATTCTCTCTTCATTACTTTAAGGGACTATTGGAGCGGATAGACGAGCACCACGTCTTCCTTCTTGCGGGCGGACTTGCGTTCTCACTCTTCGTTTGTATTATACCGTTTATTCTTATAATATTCGCGGTGCTCGGAAACGTACTCGACTCGCATAACGTGCAATACCAGATAAACGTACTTATCGAAACCATCATACCTTATTCTAAATACTCGGAGTTTGTAAAGAAGATTATTTTCAACAGGATAAACGAGGTCATAGAATACAGGAACATCGCCGGAATCATAGGCGGTTTCGGCCTGCTCTTTGCTGCCAGCGGGCTTTTCAGCAGTATGCGTACTATACTTAACAAGGTGTTAGGCGTTGAGACGGGGGTTCATTTTTTGCTAGCCAAACTGAAGGACTTCGCTCTGGTTATTATGGTAATACTTATCTTTCTAATCACTACCATACTTACTCCCATTTTAGATCTGCTTAGACAGATGGCGCAGCAGTGGGAGGGGCTGTCTTTTCTCACGAGCGGATTCTACGAGCACTTCCTCTTTTCTCTGCTCTCGCTCGTGGTAATCTTCATCGTATTTATGATCCTGTACGTTACGGTCCCCATCAGGAAGCTGGGCAGAAAATCGATTATTATCAGCGCTGTCTGGGCGGCAATACTGTGGGAAGGCGCAAAACAGGTATTCGGTTATTACATACACCACTTCACTACTTTCGGCAGGATTTACGGTACCTACGCTCTTATTGTAGTTGTCGCTTTCTGGATCTATTATTCTTCGATCGTCTTTATTATAGGGGCCGAGATAGGCAGACTATACTCCGAAAGAAAATACACCGAAAACGAAGCCCTCGAATAAAAATCGACCACCCCGGTCATTAAAACTTATTTAACTTTTATTTCCGGCGATAATATAATTTTAGTTTTCATTGAGTTGGAAACAAGACAAGCCTTTTCCGATTTCTCTATAATCCTCTCGGCCCTTTCTTTATCCTTCTCATTAATTAAGATAATAGTCGGCTTCAGCTCTATTTCGGAGATCATGAATTTTCCTTCGACTTTTTCGAGTTTACCCGTTCCTTCCGATTTGAATGATTCGAATTCAAGCTTTGAATTTTCCGCTATCGCGAGAAACGTGGTCATCAGACAAATATTAGCCGATGCAACGTAAAGATGTTCGGGCGACCATACGTTAGGTACTCCTCCCGTGAATTCCGGCGGCGTGGCCACGGTAACATTAGGAAATCCCTCAGAGCTTAAACTTCCTTTTCTTCCTTCAGTCCATTCCACTTTTGTAGTATAATAAAATGTGCCTTCCATTTTTAATCCTTCAATAATTCATAATTCTTTAACTATAAGATGAAATTAAATCGATGAAGATTCGGAAATAAAATATTTTCTGCTTGTTATTAGTTCGCTGCCTGTCCGATTTCAACCGTCCGGAGCGTAATAAGATATTCCAACAATGTCTACTATTTCCCTTTACCTTTTGAGAATTTCCTGTTTTATTTAAACAATCGATTTTCGGGGGAGAAAATGGACAAGCATACCATTCTAATTTTGGGCGGTTACGGCGCGACGGGGAAAGTAATTTCACGCCTGCTCATAGAGCACACCGGCTCCAATCTGATAATTGCCGGAAGAAATCCTGACAAGGCGGAAGAACAAGCCGGCCTTTTAAATTCGCAGTTTTATTGTAACAAGGTGCAAGGCATGGCGGTAGACGCATCCGACAGGGAAAGTCTGATGCGTGCCTTTGCCGAATGCGATATGGTCATAGTAGCTTCAAGCACGTCAATGTACACGGCCGATGTAGCAATTTGCGCAATCGAGTCGGGGATAGATTATCTTGACATTCAGTACTCCACCGAAAAGCTAAACGTACTAAGAAAACTTGAAGAAAAAATAACCGCATCCGGATTGTGTTTTATAACCGAAGGAGGCTTCCATCCCGGTATGCCCGCCGCAATGATAAGATACTGCTCAAAATATTTCGATAACCTTGAAAGCGCCGTTGTCGGAAGTGCAATCAAAATTAATTGGAAAGAAAGCAATTATTCCGATGGGACGGTGATAGAATTACTGAACGAACTAAAGATGTTTAACACTTCGATATATAGAAACGGTAAGTGGATTAATCCGGGGCTGATTGGAAAGGATTCACACCGTAAGTTCGATTTCGGCGATGGATTGGGCAGCCGGTACGCCTACGCAATGATGCTGGAAGAATTAAAGCAAATCCCTGAGATCTTTCCTTCTATAAAAGAAACGGGTTTTTACGTCGGCGGGTTTAACAAGCTAGTCGATTATATTATTCTTCCCAAGATATACTTAATTTTGAAATGGTTTCCGGGCAGTATTAAATTCTGTGCACGCTGGCTGGGCTGGGGACTGAAGAAATTCTCCGCGCCTCCGTACAGAACGGTTTTAAAACTAGAAGCCGACGGCAGACAGAATGGCGAGAGAGTTCACTTCGAAATGACGGCTTCTCACGGCGACGGGTATTATTTTACCGCCGCGCCTGTTGCGGCGTGCATTATTCAATATTTAAACGGAGAAATAAGAAAACCAGGTCTGCACTGCATGGCGAACCTTGTGGAACCCGAGTCTTTCTTCCCGTTGTTAAAAATCATGGATATAAGAATAAATGAAAAGCATTCGGTGAAGGGGGAGTATGCATAGATTCCTATTTGCTGAACCGATCGGCTTCACTTAATTTTTAGAATAATTGGTTCTGGCCGGATCTATAATTCCGCCCGGATTTATAATTTTTATATTGAATATTTTCTTTAAAATATCTGTTATGCATCTCAATTCTGCAGATGATTTTACCGATCTTCTATATACTTCACTATCCAAGGAAGTTTTCTTTTCCGGGATTAAAAATAATTTTCTGAAGATGTTGACAAACACTAAAAAAAGGATTATTTTTAATCAGACAAAATAATCTGATTAAATACATGACAGTAATTTTCTCTAAAAAATGTGAATATGGGCTTCAGGCGGTTCTTTACCTCGCTGCAAAAGACGATGGGGGAGTTGTACCCGCCGAAGAGATAGCGGGCAAACTTACCATTCCAAAGGAATTCGTTTCAAAGATTCTGCAAAGCCTTACGGAAAGCGGTCTCGTTTACTCGAAGAAAGGGAAGTCAGGCGGATTTGCTTTGGCGAAAGATCCCAAGAGAATCAGATTAATTGATATTGTGGCGGCAATAGACGGACTGAGTATTTTTAACAGCTGCGTTCTAGGTTTCCCGGAATGCTCTCCCGATCATCCGTGTCCGCTGCACGAAAAATGGGGCGAGCTCAGAAGCAACGCTTATAATATGCTGACCGACGAAACTCTGGACCAGCTTAAAAATAAAACTTTAAATAAGCTGAAGCATCTTTGATATTTTTTTGAATTATAATCAGATAAAAACATCCGATAATGAAAACAGATATAAAATTTTTGGCAAAAGGAAAAGTGAAGAAAAAAATAATTAGGAATTTGGAAGCACCGGTACAGAAGTACAGGTTCTACATTCAAGCCGCGTTTGCACTGCTTTGCATTTGGATAGGAGTTGATTTCTACCTGTTCGCCCATTACCTGGAAACGGCGGGGCAGGCCGCTTTTCACTCGAGGCCGCCTGGAGTTGACGGTTTTCTTCCTATCAGTTCGTTCATGAGTTTTTACCTTTTCCTGACAACAGGAGAAATTAATCCGGCTCACCCGGCGGGATTCTTCATCTTTCTCGCAATAATACTGGTCTCTCTTATAGTGGGTAAATCTTTCTGCAGCTGGCTCTGCCCGATCGGGTTTCTTTCAGAATTAATAGGCGATTTCGGTGAAAAATTATTTAAGCGAAAACTCATTCTTCCTAAATGGCTTGATTACCCTTTGCGCAGCTTGAAGTATCTATTGCTCGGTTTCCTATTTTACTCCGTTTTTGTATTGATGTCCGTTACTGCGGTCAGAGCATTTCTAAACAGTCCGTATAACCAGGTGGCCGATTTGAAAATGTACTTCTTTTTCGCGGATATTTCGAGAACCGCGTTGATTGTACTCGGAGTACTTTTCGTCCTTTCGGTATTTATTAGAAATTTCTGGTGCAGGTTCCTTTGTCCATACGGCGCTCTGCTGGGCATCGTATCCTATCTCAGTCCGAACAAGATAAAGAGAAATATACCGAGCTGCATCGACTGCGCCCTTTGCGCGAAAGCTTGTCCCAACGGGATAAAAGTCGATGAAGTAAAAACGGTTCTGTCTGACGAATGCAACTCGTGTTTAAGCTGCGTGGACGCGTGTCCGGTAGCGGATACGCTCGATGTCAGGTCCCTGATAACGAAGAAAAAAGTTTCTAAGAAGAGTATCGCAATAGCGGTAGTTGCGGTTTTTATGATCGTTACGGGGATAGGAATTATAACCGGCCATTGGCAGAACGATATAACCAAGGATGAATACCTTATCCATTACAAAAGAATGGATTCTTACGGCCACCCGACCGGGACGGCGGCGGTAAAAGAGTTTAATGAGAAGTCGCTGGAAAAAAATTCTAAGGCGACAAAATGAAATTATTAATAAGAGAACAAATAAACAAAGTAATCAGTAGGGAACATGGAAGGACAGAAATACGATGAAAACTAATTTCAAAATAAAAATAGTATCGATTGCGGCAGGCGTTATCATCGCATTGTTTATCACTTTATTTATTATGCAGGGCTGCGGAAAATCATTTTCAAATCAGCTGGAGGGCACCGAAACGGCACAGACTACATACGCGCCTAACGTACCCGCGCCTATTACCAGAAATCACCCCAGCAAGGTTGTAGTAAACCTTGAGACGATTCAAACCGAAGGCACATTGGCTGACGGAGTTAAATACAATTTCTGGACGTTCGGAGGAAAGGTTCCGGGTAAATTTATCCGAGTGCGCGTGGGAGACGAAGTAGAGTTTCATCTTCACAACAGTCCGACAAGCACCATGCCTCACAGCATCGATATCCACGCGGTAGTGGGGCCGGGCGGCGGAGCGGTATCTTCGCAGACTCTGCCGGGGCATACGTCGGTATTTACATTTAAAGCCACAAAGGCCGGTTTGTTCATTTACCACTGCGCTACTCAGCCGGTGCCTCTGCACATCGCAAACGGAATGTACGGACTAATACTGGTTCAGCCTGAAGAGGGACTGCCGCATGCCGACCGCGAGTATTACGTTATGCAGAGCGAGTTCTACACTAAAGGCGATTACGGCGAACAAGGGCTTCAGCCTTTTTCTATGGAAAAAGCATTAAGCGAAGATCCGACTTACGTTGTTTTTAACGGAGCAGTCGGCGCTTTGACCGGACAAAACGCTATAACTGCCAGGGTCGGCGAAACTGTAAGAATTTACGTAGGCAATATCGGTCCGAACCTGATATCCTCGTTTCACATAATCGGCGAGATCTTCGACAAGGTCTGGCAGTACGGCGGAGATCAGGTTACGCAGACAAATGTACAGACTGTTCTAATTCCGGCCGGCGGCGCTGCCATCGTTCAGTTCAAAGTTAAAACAACGGGTACATACCTGCTCGTCGATCATGCTATTTTCCGCGCGTTCAACAAGGGAGCGCTCGGAATGCTGAAGGTAAACGGCAAACCAGACAAGGAACTCTACTCCGGCAAGCAGAAAGACGAACTATATTACGGTTCAAATCTGGATAAGGAATTGCCGCTCGATTTGTCAGGTGCTAACTCTTCATCGACGGGAAACGTCGAAAACAAGATGCCCCCTGCAAATAGCATTCAAGCAATCGTCGAGATGGGCAGACACATTTTCTCGGAGACCTGCATTGCGTGCCATCAAGCCGACGGAAAAGGATTAACGGGAGTGTTCCCGCCCCTTGCAAAATCAAACTTCCTTAACGCGAATAAAGAAAGAGCGATCGGGATTGTTCTTCACGGAAGGACCGGTCCCATTACCGTTAACGGAAAGAACTTCAACAATACAATGCCGCCGCAGAACTTAAGCGACTCACAAATTGCCGCCGCTTTAACATACGTTTATCATTCGTTCGGAAACTCCGGTAAAACGGTAACCAAGGAAGAAGTGAACAAGATCAGAAATAAAAAATCTGTTGCAAGCAGTAAATAATATAAATGATGAGAAACATTTTCACAAAAATATTACCGATGGTTTTTATTGCGGCATCTTTTGCCTTAGTAAAAGCGCAGAACGCGCCCGCCGGCATGGTCTTGATAAAGGGCGGAAACTATACTCCGCTCTTTAAATCGGACGGCTCAGCTATAAATGAGAAAGTTAAATCATTTTTTATGGACGTTCATGCGGTTACGAACGCTCAGTTCCTGAAATTCGTGAAAGCCGAACCGCAATGGAGGCGGTCGAATGTTAAGAGAATATTTGCCGACAGCTGCTATCTTCAAAAATGGGAGGGAGACCTGGAGCCGGGACGGAAAGCGGATTTATCTTCACCCGTTACAAACATTTCATGGTTTGCCGCTAAGGCATACTGCGAATGGATCGGTAAACGTCTTCCGACCGTAGCCGAATGGGAATACGCAGCCGCTGGAAATAAAACCGGCGGCAGTGGAAACCGGTACGAGAATATGATGAAATGGTATTCAGTAAAAACTTCATCAAAGCTGCCTGCGGTAGAATCGCAGGGAAAGAACCTTGCGGGGCTTTACGATATGTTCGGACTTATTCACGAATGGACATTCGATTTTAACGATATGAATATTAATGGTGCCGCGGTTTGCGGAGGAGGCGCGGCCGGAGCCACCGATCTTACTAATTATGCCGCGTTTATAAGGTACGGTTTCAGAAGCAGTTTGAAAGCCAGCAGCGCGCTCGATAACCTCGGATTCCGATGTGCGAAGGATGTCGGCGATGTTAATTTATCCCATGAGGGTGATAATAAATCCGATCAACTTACAGATCGAGAAAGTAAGAAGGCAGAGAAATGAAAAAATTTTATTTGTTCGGGATACCGGTTCTCTTATTGATAGCGGGATTCATCATATTAAAAAAAACGCCGTCGAAGGTTAATGTTAAAGATGGCTTAATTAGGGATTCTGCCGCTGTGCAAAAAGCAAATCATGATCCGGTGAATGATAAATGCTGTGCCGCCGAGCCGGCCGGTAAATATTCCGACAACTCTATCTATCAGCTTAATAACATTTGGGAAAATGAAAACGGAAAGCCCGTGAAGCTGGGCGGGTTTAAGGGACATAAGGTTGCGATTGCCATGTTCTACGCCAGCTGCACATCCGCTTGCCCCGTGCTTGTGGGCGATATTAAGAAACTGGAAGATGCTATGCCAGCCGGGGAACTTAATGATTACCGTTTTGTACTTGTCATCTATAGACCCGGGAAAAGATACCCCGGATAAATTGAAAAGCTACGCGGAAGATCATGCTCTAGATCCGGGACACTGGTCGTTACTTAGAGGAAGTAAAGATGATGTTGCGGCTTTGGCTCAGCTGCTCGGATTTCAATATAAGAGAAAGCAGTCGGGGATGTATTCCCATACAAACCTGATCACCTTCCTGAACAAGGCAGGTGAAATTAGTCATCAAAGCACGGGACTTCTGCAGGAGACTGGAAAGCTGCTCGCGATGGCCGAATCAAGCAAATGAATTTTAATAATTAACTGAGGACAACAAGATGAACGATACAACAGCAAAAACAACAACGGAAAGTTACTTACTTGAAAAGACACTTTCGGATATTGTAACGGAAAATTATCAAGCAGCGCGCGTTTTCGAGAAATACGGACTCGATTTCTGCTGCGGCGGGAAAAAACAATTTGGTAAGGCCTGCAGTGAAAAGGGCGTGAACCCGGAAGCCCTGGTCGAAGAGATTCAAAAACCGTACTCGGCGGCCGAACGCACTTTGCGCTTCAACGAATGGGAACTTGATTTCTTAATAGATTATATTGTTAACAACCACCATCAATACGTAAGAGAAATGATACCGGTCGTTTCGGCGCATGTAGAGAAGGTAGCGGCTGTACACGGTGAGAACCACCCGGAAACTGTCGACGTAGCAAAAATATTCGGAATTATATATAAGGATCTCAAACAGCACATGATGAAGGAGGAGCAAATTCTCTTCCCTTATATAAAATATATGGTGAAAGCGAAACAGAATAATATTCCCGCAGAGGCTCCTTACTTCGGTCAAGTCGCCAAACCCATAAAGATGATGGAGGCCGAGCATCAAGCGGCGGGCGATGGTTTCGAAGCAATTAGAAAACTTACTAATGATTACACTCTGCCTGAAGACGCGTGCAATACATTCAAGGCCGCTTACAAAGAACTGAAAGAATTCGAAGAGGATCTTCACAAGCACGTTCATCTGGAGAACAATATATTGTTTCCCAAGTCGATAGAGCTTGAACACGGTCTCGGACTGAGCTGATCGATATCACAGGGGAGTATATTATTGGTGCTGAATCGATAATATCCGGTTAATGCAGTTGAAGGAAAAACATGAGTGCATGTTTGCATAGCGGCATGCACTCATTTCTTGTGATCCCCCGCCTAAGGCAAAATTTATTACCGCACATTTTCTGTTTCTCTAAAAATTTCTTCCTAAATTTGAATAATTGTTTCACTGGTTTTACGGAATAGAGAATGGGGATACTTTTATGGACAAGCACAAGAGCTTATTTTCAATTTCTCACGACCACTTCCATGGACAGCTTTTGGTTCAGATTATCGAGGAAGAACTTCCGCAATATTCCGAATCGGCAATTAAGCTAAAGAACCGCGTTAAAAATATAATCGAATTTTACGACAGGGAGCTCGCCAACCATTTTTATATCGAAGAGGAAGTACTTCAGCCGGCTGTTAGGGGAATAAATAGCGAGATAGACCGGATTTTCGACGAAATAATTAAAGAGCATACGGAAATTGAAAATACGGTTAAAGAACTCAAGAAAAAATCCGGCGATCCGTTGAAAATATTAAAGCGTTTTGCCGCGCAGCTAAATGCCCATATTCAGAAAGAAGAGAGAGTGCTCTTCATCCAAATTAAGGGCGCGCTTGACGCCGAAGATCTGAGGCAGCTTGCCGATAAATTGAACAAAAAAGGCTACGAGCACATATATACGTAGTAATTATATAGTAACTTACCAATACCACGCTTCCGCATAACCCCGGCACTTACCGAATTTATGACCGTTGATAGTCATCCTTTAAATGGAACCAAAATGACGGGATTAGGTAAAATATTAATAACGGGAACCACGAACGTAAATGATTTAAACGATAGACTCCAGGTTCGTGAATCACGTTATATCATCATTACATATATGCTTTTTCCGAAATATATTGGAATGAATTAAGCGGGCGGGAGGTAAAGGACACCTCCCGCTTTTAATTTTAAATGGCCGGATTAATTTTTCATCCTGTTTCCGTGCTCTTCGTGGATGAAAAGCCAGCTGCATATCTTACCTATGCTGATCTCTTCATAATTGTTCCAATACGATTTAGTCCTTACATGTAAAGAACTCGTGTTATTTGCGGGGATCAATTCGGCTTCCTCCATTAGTTCGGATATTCTGGTAATCCATTTTTTCATGTTTGAAGGACGCAGATCTACCCAGCCTTCGCTTGCCCATTTATCGATGTTTTCCTGATTGATATCCAGCTCGTTCTCTCCCCTGAAAGCGGGTATTTTAATTAAGTTTCCTCTTAAAAGTGATTTTCCGCCGGGATCGAGAATGGGGATACCGATAGATAGTATTTCGCTGCGGAGCTGGGAATCGTCGGTTATTTTTTGGAAACATTTTTGCGACAGTTCGTTCGGATCGCTTTTAACAATTTCCTTCATTGTCCCGCATTGGTATTTAATAAGCTGGATCTCGTAAAGGAGTTTAGACAGCCTGGGCGGTCCGAGCAGCTCGAACGCTACACTGCTCACGTTATGTTCCTTCTCAAGTTCGGCGAGCTTATTTACGGCAGTATGCTGAAGGTAACCGGCTCTGTATGTCGGTTCCATAGTTGCGTGGTCGAGAGAACTTACTATATCGTGTCCCGTGTTGCCGCCTCTGATTTCGTAGATAACAACGTCGGCAATTTCCTCGGGAGTAACGAACTCCATCTGTTTCTGGGCGCTAATGGTCTCAAACTCACCGCGCGAGAATATCCCGTTCTCGCCCGTATCGATAAACACCGACTTAAGTGTTTTGCCCGTTCTTCGGTACTGCTTATCCTCGCAAATATTGAACTTGCCCCGCAGCGGAACGGCCTCGGTTACGGGAATATCAAGAAGTTCTATCGGAACTCCTCGCTTTTTTATTTCGCCGTATTCTATTCTCTTCCATGCGATAGCCGCGGTGGGCTTCACTTCTTTTGTGATCGGTCCATCCGGAGTTCTGGCCATTAGGAATAGAAGGAGAGTATGAGCACCGGCGATGGAAGATTTACTGAGCAGAACCCTCGAAGGTTTTTCCTCGCTGTGGGTGTAAGGGATGTTTAATCCCATCCCGCCCGTGCCGCTCGTACCGATCTTTATGTATATTGTAGTCTTCACTTTGCTCATGGATGCGTAGAGAAGCTGGATATGCCTAATGATCTGAGGTATGTACAATGTTGCCATCATCTTTTCCATTTCTTCTACCAGCACTTCTTTGCTTTCGCCGTTTTTAATGGCTCGCTTCATATTTCTGTAAGAAGAATAGATATCCTGATAAGCTATGGCTGTGGCGGTATTGATACAGTCTATAATTATTTCAGGCTTATATTCGTCGAGCAGATGATGAACCGACGAGCTTTCGAGTATCTCTTCGCTCAATTCGTCCATTATATCTTCGATAAGGATATTTCTTCTATCTTTATCGGCCAACAGTTCGGATCTTTTTCGATCCTTGTATTCGTATCTAACGAAAATATCACCGCCCCACGGAATAAAAAAGTTTTTCCCTTTTTGGGGGAATTCCGTTTCTAGTTTCGAAACAGCTTCTTTTGCTTCGGACAGAAATAGAGAGGTGACTATGATGCGTTTAGGATTTTCGATGACCAGTTTTCTGGCGACGGCGCTTCCGACCAGTCCGAATCCTCCTAAAACAAGTACTGTTTTGTTTTGAATATCCATCGGATTTCCCATTAAATTATTTTCTAATACCCTAAATTAAAGGAATCGGGTGCGGAAGGCAATTAAAGCACCAAAACTTTCGTCTTAATTATTTAGCCGCCCCTCCGTAAAAATTAACCTTTCAGCGGAGGAAGTTTGACATTTTTCGGCATTATTGTTAATTATCTTCCCGTGGGACGATATTTTTATATTTATCCTTCATTTAATTTATTGTGAAAACAATACGGAATTTAGTATGATGCAGAGAGATAAAATCGTTCAGGCCGAAGAATATTTCGAAATGGCTTACAAATCTCATATAGATGGAAAAATAGCGAGGGCTATAGAACACTACAAGGTTTCTATAGATATATTTCCGACTGCAAAAGCGCATACTTTTTTGGGATGGGCCTACAGCCTGCTTGGGAATTACGAGGAGGCTATATCCGAATGTAAAACGGCTATCGATATCCAGCCCGGTTTCGGCAATCCTTACAACGATATTGGCTCGTACCTGATTAATCTGGGAAGACCGGATGAGGCCATAGAGTGGCTGGAGAAAGCAATCGACGCTCCGGATTACGAACCGAGACACTTTCCATACTATAACCTGGGAAGAATATTTGAGAAAAAAGGGGAATGGTTTACCGCAATGCGGTACTATAACGAGGCGCTTACTCTTAATCCCGACTACGAAATAGCGCAGGACTCGGTCATCAGAATTACCACATTACTGAATTAACTATACAGCCCACGCTTACTCTTATTGACATAAAACACAAAACCCGCATCTGTGCACCAGTGCAACAGCCTCTGTGATTCTTTTTCTATTTTTTCTTTTATAGGAAAATTCTGTTTACTTTTACTCGGTATGATAATCTCAATTTGTTTTAATGATTAAATCTTCAAATTTAATTACGGTTGAGGGGGTAATTCGTTGCTTAACATAAAGGGTATTGTTAAATTAAGAGTTCATTTTTAAACTTATTGTAAAATAAATGTAATATATCGGTGTTCAATGAAAGTACTAGATTTATTAAAGCAGGACTTTATAATAGCCGACTTAAAAGGCGGAAGCAAAGAAGAAGTAATTAACGAACTGGTCGATGTCTTCAAAAGCGACTCCCGCGTGATCGACTTGGAAAAGGTTAGAGACTCGGTTCTGGAAAGAGAAAAAATTATGTCTACCGGCGTGGGAAAAGGCTTCGCCATCCCTCACGGAAAGACTAACGCCGTTAACGATATTCTGGCGGCATTCGGCAAGACCAACAAACCGATTGAATACGATTCTCTAGACGGTCAGCCGGTGAACCTGGTTTTCCTTCTCGTGGGGAAAGATAATCTCGTTAGCAAGCATATAAAGCTGCTAAGCCGCATCTCCAGAATGATGAACAAAGACGAGTTCAGGGAAAGTCTTCTTAAAGCTTCCTCGAAAGACGAGATCATGGAAATATTCAGGAAAGAAGAAGAGAACTACTTCGAAGTTTAATATTTTCTTCACGGTGTCGGGCAGCCTCTATAAACAATAAGTCCGTCCATTTTATTGAGCGGACGAAAGCCAGGGAAACCGTCGCCGGGAAACGCACACTTACAAATCTTACCCAATAAATTGACTTAATTATGATTAAAGCGATTACCGGTACAAAAGATATTCTTCCATCCGAAATTTCCCGTTGGAAAGTTCTCGAAAAAACCGTTAATAAAATTTTTACCGGATTCAATTACAAGGAAATCAGAACACCGGTTTTTGAGGAGACCTCACTATTTGCCAGGGGAATAGGCGAAGAGACGGATATTGTGGGCAAAGAAATGTATACATTCTCCGACAGAAGCGAGACAAGTCTTACTTTAAAACCCGAAATGACAGCATCCGTCGTTAGAGCTTACATAGAGCATTCATTGGGAAAACAGCAGCAGCTCAACAAGCTTTATTATATTTCTCCTATGTTCAGACAGGAACGGCCGCAGGCGGGAAGACAGAGACAGTTCCATCAGTTCGGCGCGGAAGCGCTCGGGAGCACCTCGCCTATGCTGGATGCGGAGATGATCATCATGGCTTACTATATTCTATCGGAACTCGGTCTTAAAGATTTAACTGTAATTCTCAACTCGCTCGGCGTTCCTTCGAGCAGGGAAAAATATAAAGAACTTTTAAGAAAATATCTCGAAGATAAAAAAGATCGTCTTTCCGAGGACAGCAAAAAGAGACTCGACAAGAACATTCTCCGGATATTCGACAGCAAGGACGATAACGACCGTGAATTATTGAAAGCCGCGCCGCTTCTCATCGATTATATCGATGACGAGAGCCGCGCCGATTTTGAGATTGTAAAAGATGTTTTGAAAAAAGCCGGAGTTCCTTTTGAGGTTGATCCGAAGCTGGTAAGGGGTTTAGATTACTACACCAAAACAACATTTGAAATAGTAAGCGGTAAGGTCGGCTCGCAGAGCGCTCTATGCGGCGGCGGACGATATGATCTTCTTATAGAACAACTAGGCGGCGAACCTTCGCCGGGAGTCGGTTTTGCCGCGGGTATGGAAAGGATATTGCTCGCCTGCGAGAATGAGAAAGTTGCACTTTCCGCGGAAGACGAACTCGACGTATACATCATCAGGCTGGAGAAGGAACTCGGTGCCGAAGCATATGAGCTATCTCTCAAGCTGAGAAATAAAAGTCTGAATGTCGAGCTCGATTATCTGGACCGGAGCGTTAAGGCGCAGATGCGCGAGGCAAATAAACTTAATGCTAAGTACGTACTTTTTATCGGCGGCGATGAGTACAAAGCCGGCAGCCTGAACCTTAAAAACATGGGCACCGGCGAGCAGAAACTCATTCCGCTGGATGATACAGAGGGCATAGCTGCCTCGGTTAAATAATTACCACTTTAACTCCATTCCTAATCTGGCGGAACATTTCTCATCTTTTATCGTAAAATCCGCAACTTTATAACAAATGAATTATATTTTTAGTATTAATTCTCTAAATTGTTATGCGATAATAGAATGTATTTTAAATAGTATTTCCATCTGCTAATTTAATCGGCAGCGATCATACAGTAACAAGGATATTAAATGATTCCGGAATTATTCAAAGTAGGACCCTTCACGGTTTACAGCTACGGACTTATGCTCGGCATAGCGTTTATAATTGCCAGTTACATATTATCCAAGGAATTTGAAAGGCGCGGTCTGCATCCGGGCTTGGCCACGGAGATCACGCTCATCGCAATAGTTTTCGGAATCCTGGGAAGCAAGATCCTAGATCTTATCGAAAACTGGGATACTTTCATAAAAAATCCCCTCATCGCTTTTTCGCCGGGAGGATTAACATTTTACGGCGGACTAATACTCGCAACGCTAGTAATCTGGTTGTATGTAAGAAAGAAGAAAATCCCGTTCCTCTACATTGCCGACGCTACTTCGCCTTCACTTATACTCGCTTACGGCATAGGAAGGATAGGCTGCCAGCTTGCGGGCGACGGCGATTACGGAATTCCGACAAAACTCCCATGGGGCATTAACTTTGCCAACGGAACAGTAAAGCCGCACTATGCGCTCATTCAATATTATAAAGATCATCCGGAACAGGCGGTAAAAGACAATTACGCTCACCTCTCCGCGCAGGTGATAAAGACGGATAATTACGGCACCATCACCAAATTCGATGAGGTCATTCGTCTGCACCCTGTGCCGATTTATGAATTTTTTCTCGCCCTTTTAATTTTTTATGTGCTTTGGAAATTAAGGAAGAAAGACTGGGTTAACGGAAAGCTGTTTATGCTTTATTTAATCCTCGCCGGGCTCGAGAGGTTCGTAGTTGAGTTTATCCGCTTGAACCCGCGGCTTATGCTCGGACTTTCGGAGGCGCAGCTTATTTCCGTTGTTATGATGATAATCGGTGCCCTAGGATTTTACTATCTTACTAAGAACAAAGAGAAGTTTCCCAAGTACGTTCCGCCGCCGATTAAAACTCCGGATGCGAAGAAATCGGGATAGAGCGAAATGGAATAATGGAATGTTGGAGTAATGTCCAAAGGACTCCTATGGAGGAGTAGTGGAATGAAAATGGAATATTGGAGTAATGGAGTATACTTCAATTTGGCTTCCCATTATTCCAATATTCCATCACTCTATTATTCCCTTACAAGATAGTATAGTAATTTTATTATAAGTCTATTTTCCATCTTAATAAAAATTCAAATGAATCTTATCATTGGACGCAAGCCAGTGCTTGAAGCTATCAATTCCGGTGAAGAGCTTCAGCAAATTTATATTTTGTACGGGCAGCAAGGCGCAATAATTACCGCCATAAGAGTCGCCGCAAAGAAGCGCGGAATAAAATGCCAGGAAGTTCCCGCCGATAAATTCCGGTCCGTCACAAAGGAGCCGAACGCGCAGGGCGTTGCCGCAATAAAATCCGAGCAGAAATTCTTTTCTCTGGAAGATATTATCTCTTCATCTAAAAACTCACAATATCCGTTTGTTTTAATTCTTGATGAGATACAGGATACGCACAATCTGGGCGCAATATTAAGATCGGCCGAGTGCTGCGGTGTTGACGGTGTTATAATTACAAAAAGAAACAGCGCGCCTGTTAATGCTACTGTGGCAAAAACTTCCGCCGGAGCGGTTGAGCATGTGAAGATCTGCCAGGTAAGCAATCTTGCACAAACATTAAAAGAATTGAAGGGCGGCGGCTTCTGGATTGTCGGATCCTCTCTCGAAGGCTCCGGAAATTATACTGAAATTGATTATAAAATTCCGGTTGCTCTTATCGTCGGTAACGAGGAAAAGGGGATGAGAAGGCTCACGGCGGAAAGCTGCGACTTCCTTGTGAAGATTCCGATGAAGGGGAAGATACAATCGCTCAACGTGTCCGTCGCGACAGGGGTATTGCTGTTTGAGATAATTAGACAGAGGGGATTCTGATTTTAAGATTGAGATTGGATTGAAATTTTTTATTATGTTTATAATATTCTCGTTGGCAGGCTGGAAAATTTTATTTTACTCTAAGGAAAAATTATCTTAAGTTTTTCTCACCAAGATATTATAATAGGCCGTAATCGACATCGGCGCTCAAAATATTCCGGTTATAATCTATTAACAATTACTTCCGACCTCTGGTTATAATCACATTATTCATTGATAAACTTCCTTTGTGATTATAAACAGTACATTCTTCAAAAAATTCCCTTTCCGGATCCGGATAAAATTCGAAATAAAATTTACGATAAGTGAAATTGTCATAGGTGTTGATCATATCAATTATGTGCATTATCATTTATTAAAAAACAAGCGAGGAATAATATGTCGAAATCAAAGACTGTTGCGATAAAAATTGTGCTGGTACTGGCGGGACTTTATATTGTTTTAAGCGGGATGAATATCGGATTCGGAGGTATCGAAACTTTGGGATGGGGAGGCCAAAGTAATTTTGTGCAGGTAACCGATATGAAATCTTATCTTATACAGGACAGCCACGTCCGTTTTGTCGGGGGTGTTTGGCTGGGCGTAGGTTTACTCTTCATTTTATCAGTATCCGATCTTAAAAAGTATAAGAATATCCTCTACTTTTGTATGGCACTTGTTTTTATAGGAGGATTGATGAGAATAGCGCAGATGCATTTTGAAGTTACTTTCGGGCCGAACATTTTAGGGCCTGTATTGGCCGAACTTATAGGAATGCCTCTGCTGTATTTATGGTTTTCAAAAACGATGAAGAAGCTGGATTCGAAGCCGGAGCAATAAAACAGGTACCTTCTATCGGTTTTAAGTACCGCGTAATAATATTTGTTTAGATGGCGCGGAATAGTTTAAATTGCTTCGGAAGTTAAAGAGATAAATATAAAATCCCCCATACTTTTCGTCTTTTGTATTTGTGTGTAACTTTCTGCAAACATTCTTCTTGACACGGCATATTTATTTAATTAGCTTTGACGCAATCGATAACCCATATCTACTGGGACGAAATAGTCTTCCATTCCGAACTTTTTCCATTATCCTGATATTGTACGGCAATTATAGTCATAACTGTGCTTTCAACAATTAATAAATTTTGGAGGTATAATGACCAAAGTATTTGTTACCGGCGCTAACGGATTTATCGGTTCCCATCTTGTGCGCGAACTGTTAAAACGGGGGTACGAAGTCAATTGTCTTATCCGCTCAACGAGCGACCTTTCATCTATCGACGGTTTAAAGCTTCACCTGTTCGAGGGAGATATCCGGAAGCCCGAGACTCTTGAAGAGCCTATGAAAGGAGTGGATTACGTATACCATCTCGCAGCGGAGCTCATGGTTACCAGTCGTGAGGAGTTTCTTGAGAACAACACAACCGGCACAGTCAACATGCTTGAGGCTGCGGTAAAGTATGCTTCGGGTACGCTGAAGAGGTTTTTATATGTTTCTTCACAGGCATGCGCAGGTCCGCGCGATACTCCCGCGCCGATAGACGAAACAAGCAAGCGTGCACCTATATCATGGTACGGCGAGTCGAAGGCAAAATCTGAAGAAGAGGTGCAGAAATTCAGCGACCGGCTTCCTGTTTCGGTAGTAAGGCCCTCGGCAGTATACGGAGAGAGGGAAAAAGATTTGAGCCAAGTATACACTATAGTCACAAAGCGTATACAGCCTAAACTTGGAATCCTCAAAAAATATCTCGTTATGGTATACGCGGGGGATCTTGTAAAGGGAATGATAGCTGCGGCCGAGAGCGATAAAGCAAAAAACGGAACTTACTTCTTAAATCACAAAGAAGTCTTAAACTCCAAGCAGGTAGTAAAGACAATGGCAAAAGCCATAGGCAAATCCTTCGGTTTGATGATACCGGTGCCGCTTATTCTAATTCGTATCGCGGCTCCTTTCGCGGAGATGATTCATCACCTTACAAGAAACCGTGCTCAGATGACGCGGGATAAAGCGCGTGAGGTCTCTCAGCGGTTCTGGGTAGCCGATCCCTCAAACGCAAAGAAAGACTTCGGATGGGAGGCGGAACACGATCTGCTTGCGGGGATGAGGATAACCATTCCGTATTTCCTTGAACGGCTCGATGCGCTGCGCGCCATGCCACTGGAAAAGGGAATAGTATTCTGGCTAAAGTACATCATCATTGCAAGTATCTTCGGCATTATAATCGAGCTTACATCATTCATCGGTAAGTTCTATTCATTCGATCCCTGGTGGCTTATATTCGTTATAATGTTCGGCGCATTCGGAATTGTGCTGGGGTCTCTCGCGATGATACTGCGACGAACCGGAGGAATAATTCAGTTCCTGGCCGGGACAGTGCTTGCCGGCGGCCTGGAAATTTTAAATGACATTTCTTTTCATATGTGGACTTTCGCGCCGGCATGGCCGTGGGGTATTACCGATCATTGGCTGCGCTCGATACTTTTGGGTATGGCAGGCGGCGTATTCGTTCTTCTGGTAAACCAGGTGATGATACTCCTGTACAAACGAAGAATGCGGGTGGGATGATGTGAAGACTATGTCTATCGGAAATTAGTTTAACCTGCTGAATAATAAAAATCAAAGATGAGGTAATTATGCCTGAAGAAACCAAAAAATCTTTTGCAAGCCGGATGGCAGACGATTTCGACGAGGTCGAGCTGAACCAGCCCGATTATTTAACGGTTATAAAGCTGGTATGGCACGTGATAAGAAGCTTCTTCAAGGAAAGACCTGCGATGGTCATCGGTTCGGCGTTTATACTTATAATGCTGTGGGGATATCACGGCGAACTGGATCTGCTCAAATACTTCTGGAAAGGATGGGTTACTCCCGGTACCGATCCGGGTATGCGTACCCAGCTTATTTCCTGGATACCCTGGGATTACGAATTAATATCTTTTCTGGCCGGCGCTTTTTTACTCGTTGTTGTACCCATCTTTATTATTAAATTCGGATTTAAGCAGTCACTTTCCGAATACGGACTCGGACTGCCGAAAAAAGGAAGAGGGGCTCTGGCGATCTGGACGTTCATCACTCTTGTTGCAATAAGTCTTCCCGCGTTTTATTTGGGAGCTCAGGACGCGGGGATGAGGCAGGTCTACCCATTTTTCAAACACTTTACCAGCTCAACCGAGTTTATAATATACGAACTGAGTTATCTTCCCTTTTTCATAGCAATAGAATTCATCTTCCGCGGTTATCTTCTATTCGGACTGGCGGGGGTAAAGGATTACGAGATTAAAAAATCGGGAGGGGGAGTCCCGGGAGTATTTTATTTTCACAAATACGCGATCCTTATACAGATGCTATCTTATACGGCTTGGCACTTGGGAAAACCGATCCCCGAACTTTACGGAACGCTGGTCTGGGGATTGGCGGCAGGAGTAACGGCCTACGCGTGCAGGTCTATCTGGCCGGTAGTAGCGGCTCACTGGCTGCTTAACGTTTTCCTGGATGCGGTTATAATAAAGCCGTTTAAATTTTAATTACCGATTATAAAATATTACAATCGGAAAGGTTTGTTCTATAACTATAAATTAATTTGAATTTGTAATAGGCAAAACATCACTATTTAATTTTATGAATTAATGTTAAAAGCATTAATCTTTTCAGGCTGATGATCATCAAAGAATCGGGGCTTAAAATTGCACCGGCAGGTTGAACGTAGATTATATTAATTAATTTTGCATGTACCGGCGTCATTATTGCATTTGTCCGGGGTGTGTTTATTAATCGCCGAAGGCAGTGATTTTATTAATGAATTACAAAGGCGGTTTTTAAGTTTTGTGTTGAGATTTAGAATATTTATATCTATACTTAATTTGTTCTTGGGGGTAGCTGATGAAAAGAGTAATAATATAAATATACCCATTGCCGCATTATTTTGACTTACCCGGTCGATAAATAATATTTGGGGAACCTTTCATTCCGTACAATTTAACTACCCGCAAAAAGATTTTACATAATAGTTTTTCAACTTAATACCTATGAATATTTCTACGTTGAGAAAATGAGTCCAAATCTATTTAAGATAAAACGAACAATTTCTTTGGAGTAATATTAAGTGAATACCACGGGGGTAAAATTGAATTACAGATTTATATTGATTGCTTCACTATTAACTTTATTTAACTTAACATCATATTCTCAGGAAAAGTATTACACCTTTTCAGATCTAAGGGGGTTGCAGGATTCGAGCGGAAGCGTACATTTATTTTACCGCCTTCAATTCCAGGAAGGTGACGCGGCGGATAATACACACGGTAACAGCATCTATCATCTTGACCTCAAAAATAATTCAGACACACTCTTTTTAACTGATTACGGTTTTAATAGTCGTGTTAACCAGGGTTACTCAATAAGTATTATAGACTTTGAATTCTGGGATAACGATCCAGATAAATACATTTACTCCGCCGTAGGCTGCGGATTTGATTGCGGACCGATTGTTCAGAGATTTGATAGTTCTGTCAGTAGCAATTTATTCGGCGGATTCGGTCCACCTTTTACCAGGCTCTCTATATCCGGGCAACACGACAGCATGCTGTACGCCAATTATGGGTCATTGATTAAAAGTACAGACGGAGGAAGGAATTGGAACTGGGTGGATTCACTAAATAATTACAGCTTCATTTCTTTAAATCGTTATGACGATCAAATCCTGTACCTTCAAAAAAGCCGGACCTATCATACTGAAGTTATCGACAGCATGTTTATACTGAACCACGGCAGACTTTCTCTTACTCGCTTTATAGCCGGCAATTATTCGGAATTCCTTAAGATGTACTATGATCCGGATTCTGTTCATGTTTATTTAATTTTGCGGGATCAATATAAATTTTATTTATCCGTTTCCGATGACAAAGGTAAATCCGGAAGCTGGACGGACATTCCATTAAGGAATTTCGTGAACGGCTGCTTTGACGGGATGGACGTATATCAAAGAGTTCCAATATTGCAAGCGGATAAATCTTTGAGCGGACATTTATACATAGCTTATGATAATAATATATACTCATCCTATGATTACGGAAAGACATTCAAACAGTTTAAAAGTTTTAATAAAAGCATCGTCGGATTCTACATCCCTCCCGGCTCCGATACGATTTTTGCCGAGGATTCATATCATCTGTTTAAGATTACAAATGAAACAACCGATACATTAAAATCTCTGCCTGCGGATACTTCATTCTTAAGTCTATTTCCTTTGCACATTGGAGACAAATGGATTTATAAAGTATCCCAGCCTCATTTCGGTGTGGGTGACAAAAAAATACCTTACACGGATGTTAAGACCGTTACCGGAGATTCTCTAATGCCGAACGGTAAAAAATATTTTGTTCTGGAAGACTGGTCCGGGCGGCAGTTTTTTAGAATCGATTCTTTGCACGCAAAAGTATATCAATATCAATCGGGCATGGAAGAAGAATCCGTGTTGTTCGATCTTTCGGCTGAAGCAGGAGAAATATATACAGGAATACATGACCCCGGTTCTCCGGGTTCGGAATTCATCGTCAGTTCAATGAAAAATTATGAATTATATGACACCGGATTAAAACAAAAAACTTATAATAACTGTTCGCTCGATACAAGATGTTATTCTTTAGTCGAAGATATAGGTATAGATAGTATCTTTATCGGAAACGATTTTATGTACGCTAAGGAAAAATTAGCAGGCGCAGTAATTAACGGCAAAGTCTACGGTGATACTACGTATACCTCGGTCGATGATTATACAAACCATCCGGAAAGTTTTAAGCTTTCTCAAAATTATCCCAACCCGTTCAATCCCTCAACTACAATTGAATATCATCTTCCGCAAGCAGAAAATGTAACATTAAAAATTTACGATATCCTCGGAAACGAAGTGGAAACTTTAGTTAATAAATATCAATACGCAGGAAGTCATAAGGTCGTATTCAACACACAACAAACTACGAACCACAAACAATTATCGAGCGGCATTTATTTCTACAGACTCAAAGCAGGCAATTTCTATTCCGTTAAAAAAATGATATTGATGAAATAAGCGGCGGCGTAATTTCTGGTTCGTATTGCCTCCGAAATAGAAAGTACGCTGCTCTTTAACACATTTAAAACATATTCGCACGTTCAAACGTCAAAATATCAAAATAGTATAATATTTTGTCGGTTTATTGTGTATTTTTAAATTCACGAGCTATTCAAAAAGAATAAAAGATATGAATTGTCCGGTATGTAAAACCCCTCTAATTATCCTCGAGCTAGATAATGTAGAAATAGACAGCTGCACCGGCTGCGGCGGAATATGGCTCGACGGCGGTGAAATTGAATTATTGCTCGATAGTTCTTCTCATAAGAAGGAGCTTTTGGCTTCTTTCCAAATTGATAAGAACACGGACGAGAAAAAGTTTAAATGTCCCATCTGCGGGGAAAAAATGGAGAAGGTTCTTTGCGGCAAGGATGAGAATATATTAATAGATCGATGTAAACATCATCACGGCCTATGGTTCGACAAAGGCGAACTCGAAGATCTGCTTGAATCCGGCGGCCTGGATAAAGATGACAAGATTTTAAAATTGATTAAGGAAATGTTCGGACACAAACTAAATTTAAATCAACCGGGAGATTAGTATGGCCGTTTTAATTATAATACTGGCAATTATTGTAGTCGTTATATTGATGTTCGTATCGATGTACAATTCACTTATAAAATTAAGGAACCAGGTTAAGAATGCCTGGTCGCAGATAGACGTTCAGCTGAAAAGAAGACATGACCTTATCCCGAACCTTATAGAAACCGTTAAGGGATACATGACGCACGAACGCGAGACTCTTCAGAATATTACCAATGCCCGCAGCCAGGCCATGAACGCTTCGGGTGTGCAGGACCGCGCGAAGGCGGAAGGCGAACTCAGCGGCGCGATGAGCAAGTTCTTCCTGGTTGTCGAAAATTATCCCGATTTAAAGGCCAATCAGAATTTCCTGGCCCTCCAGGAGGAATTAACATCCACCGAAAATAAGATATCCTTCTCGCGCCAAAATTATAACGACCAGGTGCTCTTCTATAATAATAAAATTCAAATGTTCCCGACAAATATCATGGCGGGTATATTCAATTTCAAAGAGGATGCCTTTTTCCAGGTCGAAGATAAAGCTGAAAGGGAAGTGCCGAAGGTCAGCTTCTCAAAATAAAAATAAGATAGTAATTAATCTTTTACGCTTCCGGAGATTAAGTTATAGCTGATCCTTAAATATTGCGGTTATTAATATACATATGCAGACGAATCTCGAGGCGGATAGATAAATAATATAATAAATGAATTTTAAGAGCTTCAATTTTATACTTATATGTGGGAATTAATTCAGTCAAATAAAAGAAAGACGATGGCTCTGTTCATCGTTATGGGCGCGGCTTTAATGCTGCTGGGTTATCTTGTCGGAAGCTATTTCTTTTACCCCGGCGGTGGAGTATACGGAATTTTCTTCGCGTTATTAATCTGGTTCGTTTTATCGATGATCAGTTATTCTGCGGGCAGTTCTATCCTTCTTTCTGTAAGCCGCGCGCACGAAGTTACACCTGATGTGCATCAGCAGTTATTCGACGTAGTGGAAGAAATGCAGATTGCTGCAAACCTGCCCAAGATGCCGAAGGTATATATCATCGACGAGCCCGCTCCTAATGCTTTCGCAACCGGAATCAAGCCGGAGAACAGCGCCATTACGGTTACAGCCGGACTCCTTTCAAAGCTTAACCGCGACGAGCTGCAGGGTGTAGTAGCTCACGAGATGTCGCATATAGTGAACAGGGATATTCTTACAATGACGTTTGCCGGGATAATGCTCGGAAGTATCGTCCTGATCTCCGAAGTGTTTTTGCGGGGACTTTGGTTCTCAGGCGGCTCGTCGGGACGCTACCGCTCGAGATCTTCTTCCAACGGCGGCGGGCAAATGCAAATGATAATAATGATCGTGTCTATCGTCTTTGCAATCTTAGCTCCTATTGCAGCACGGTTTTTGTACTTTGCCATATCGAGGCGGAGAGAATATCTTGCCGACGCGAACGGTGCCAGACTCACTCGCTATCCCGAAGGATTGGCGTCGGCGCTCGAAAAAATATCTTCAACCGATATTGAACTTAAATCGGCCAACAAAGTAACAGCGCCGATGTTCATCGTCAACCCGCTGAAGAAAAAAGGAATGAAGCTTTCTGATCTAACCAGCACTCATCCTCCGACGTCCGAAAGAATTAAAATACTGCGAAGCATAGCGGGCGGGGTAAACTATATCAATTATCAAAATGCTTTCAACCTTGTTACCGGAAAATCTTCCGGTCTGCTGCCTGCAGATGCTTTAGCCGACACTTCAAAGATCGATATAAGAAAACCCGGGGCCGCCGGGGAAACCCGAAATAAGGTAAATGAAAAAAGAACCCTCGGCGATTTGATGATGACGCTTAATAAATATGCTTTTATCGCTTGTGCCTGCGGATTAAAAATAAAGGTTCCGCCTGACTATAAAGAAAAATCGATTACCTGTCCGCGCTGCGGAAGAAAAAATGAGATCCCGCTGGATGATATTAAGAATATTTCGAACATTGCGCAGGAAGCAAAAATTTAAATCCTAAAATTTGCTTATCATTTGTTTTTGTAGAGACATCCCGGCGGGACATCTCTACTTGTAAAATTCAAAACCATTCCCCGTGAAATTTAAGATCATTAAGAAAATTCTTTTATAAGATAATTTTAATTTTTGTAAATTAAAGGTCTCGATTACAAAATAAAAAGGGGTTTTGTGAAGAAAAAATTTACCGTCATTTCATTTATCCTTATTTCTTTTTTCTTCAGCGGATGGGGGAAGGTTGGGCACAACATAATAAACACCAATACCGTTTTATGCTTTCCGCCTGAATTGAATGAATTCGTCTCCTGGTCTTCCGTTCTGGCTCAGCATGCCTCCGATGCGGATTACAGAAAAAGCGACGATCCCGCCGAATCGCCGAAACACTACATCGATATAGAAGATTACCCCGAGTTTAATTCAACGGGAAGAATTATACAGGATTACGATTCCGTTACCGCGAAGTACGGCAGCAGCCGTGTAATAGGTATCGGCATTCTTCCCTGGGCTATCATCAACACTTTTGATTCACTTAAAGCTCAATTTAAAAGAAGAGACTGGAGCAAGGCACAGCTAACCGCGGCGGATCTCGGTCACTACATAGCCGACTCTCACATGCCGCTGCACATAACTAAAAATTACAACGGACAATTATCCGGGCAGTACGGAATACATTCCAGATATGAAACAAGCATGATAGGAAAATATCAAAACTTGATTCAATATTCGGGTAATACAGCGGTATATGTCTCTAATGTGTCCGGATTTGTCTTCTCATACATTTACGGAAATTACTCTTATGTCGATTCGGTTTTGAATTCTGATAAAGCTGCCGCATCTTTCGCCGGAAACACAAGCAGCGACGCGTACTATCAAAAACTCTGGGAACTTACCGGGGGCTTTACCATTCATCTTTTTTCGGAAGCGTCTTACCGTCTCGCATGTTTGATTTACACGGCGTGGGTGGATGCGGGAAGTCCTTCCATGTCTGTTTCATCTTTAAACGATGTTAAAGGCTCTCCTAAAGATTTTGTCCTTTACCAAAACTATCCCAATCCGTTTAATCCTTCTACAGTTATAAAATACCGTCTGCCGGAAAGCGGCAGAGTTAAACTTGAAGTATATAATATAACGGGATTTAAAATTTGTACGCTTTTAAATGAATTTCAATCTACGGGAGAGCATTCGGTTACTTTTGACATAAATAATTATCCTAACCGTTTTTTGTCGAGCGGAGTTTATTTTTACAGAATTACGGCGGGAAAATACTTATCAACACAAAAGATGGAGCTTCTCAAATAATACGGTAAATTATCACAGCCTGAAATTTTAATATTGCGGGATTCCGCTTTAAATATTACACTAAATTTCAAAGTAAATAATATCCGGTTTAATCATCTTTATTTATCACTAAACTAAAGAGAGCATGATGAAAAAATTTTTACTCTTCATTTTTCTTACTTTTTCAATTATTTCTGTCTCAAACGCTCAGGTTGCTTACGACACGGTTTTGACGACTCAGGTAGCCGAGGGTATTACTTATATGAAAATTATTGCGCCGGCCGTGCCTTGGCAGATAGATGTATTGAAAGTTAATTTGAAAAATCCCTACAATTCAGTTGAGACCGCAAAAGGCGGAGGACAGTACATAGGGCAGGAAGCCGTTAGCACCATGGCTAAAAGAAACAATTATCCGGGACACGTTGTTGTCGGCGCGACAAACGGCGACTTTTTTAATATCGGTCCGGGAATACCTGTAAGTATTCAAATTAAGGACGGGCAGATTATTCACATGCCGTCAAACAGGCCGTCAGTAGGATTCGATATAAACAATATCCCGATGATCAGCGCTGTTAGTTATTCCGGAAAAGTTATCGACAACGGAAACTCATATTCCATATCCGGTACAAACACCGACCGCGGCACCGATCAGCTAGTAGTGTACAATAGATTCTACGGCGATACAACCGGCACAAATCAATTCGGTACGGAAATTTCCGTTCATCCGATACAGCAATGGCTGATGAATGACACGGTAAAATGTGTGGTCGTATCAAAGGAATCGAATGTCGGAAGTATGAAAATTTCAGATACAACAGTTGTACTTTCCGGCCATGGTACGGCGGCGGCATTTCTTAACGACAGCGTAAGCGTGGGCGATACCGTTCAAGTTGTTAATAACATTAAACCCGGCATACCCAAATTAAAAGAGATGATCGGCGGCAACCCGATGATTGTAACAAACGGGAAACCTTATAAGGGAAGTACTACGAGGGAACCGAGAACCGCTATCGGATTTACGAAAGACAGCACTACAATGTATCTGCTTACCGTAGACGGAAGAACCAATGCGAGTGTAGGAGTAACCTTCGAAGAACTTGCCGATCTGATGCTGCGTCTCGGAATTTACCAGGGCTTAAATCTTGACGGCGGCGGCTCTACTACAATGCTGGTCCGGGATTCTGTTATGAATTATCCTTCCGGCGGCGGAGTGGAAAGAGACGTGGCGAACGCACTGCTCGTTATTTCTTCACAGCCGGCTAACGGCACTCTGCATTCAATCCAAATCAGCCCGGATTTCTACCGGGTCTTCAGAAAAGGAACCTTGCAGTTCAACGTGCAGGGAAGGGATGAATATTATAATACCGCAAGTATAGATAATTCGAAATTGTCATATTCCGTCATCGGGAATATAGGCACAATTGATCAGTCGGGATTATTTACAGCGGCAGCTTCACCGGATACGGGTTACGTTATTGCCGACTACAACGGAATGAAAGACTCGTGTATGATAATCGTGAAATCAATAACCAGCGTCGATATTTATCCGAAGACTGCTACAACAGATACTTCCTTCATCCAACCCTTTAACGTTGACTCTTACGATGTGGAAGGGATTAAGTATTCTCTTCCCGTTAACGAGTACACCTGGTCTACTACCGATCCGTCAATCGGTACGGTAGACTCATTGGGCAACTTCAAAGGTAAAAGCTCGGGCACGACCGGTGTTATAGTCTCGTACAACGGTGTTTCAGATACTGCTTACGTGAACGTTGTTGTAAAGACGGGAACGGTTGTTTTAGATTCGATGGAAAACACTGGCGACTTTTCACTGACAGGAGATAACATTAATACTTCCGGAAGCAATGTTTCCGTATCCACCGATCAATCATCGCAGGGCAGCGGCTCGCTTAAAATTGATTACAGCTTTACGTACGATCCGGCGAAGATCCCTTACATTTATCTTAATTGTAACATACCGATAGCCGGCGTACCGGATTCACTTAAGCTGGATTACAAAGCCGACGGACCTAAGCATTACATAAATTACACTCTGGAAAACAGCGCCGGAGAATCGTTCGGGCTTAACAACTACGCGTACGCAACTACTACCGACCGCTTCGATGTTCTTGCCACCAGCTTTTCTAAGATTTATGTGAAATCATCCGGCGCGGTTCTGAGCTATCCTCTTACCCTCACGCAGATAGCTATAAAACTTGCCGGCGGAAGTCAGAGCGGGCAGACTTATACCGGCACGATATATCTCGATAATTTGAGAGTAACTTATCCTTCCGGCGTTACGGGAATTGAAAATTCCAATGAAGTACCGCAGAATTATATGCTGTATCAAAATTATCCTAATCCGTTTAATCCAACAACCGTAATTAATTATCAACTACCCGTTTCCGGTTTTGTAACTCTTAAAGTATATGATGCTTTGGGAAGAGAAATTGCAACTCTAGTAAACGGGGAAAAATCTTCGGGCAATTATACAGTGAGATTTGATGCTTCTCAATTGGCGAGCGGAGTATACTTTTACCGTTTGAGTACGGGAAATATTAATATTGTCAAAAAGATGATTCTCCTTCGTTAAATACTATTCCAAAGAATAGTATTTATTAAATTCTACGTTGCTTGATGCAATGTTGTGTTTTATAAATTTATATATCAACCATTTTGTAAGATAATTATCGGACAAAAAATAGATAATATAATTGCAGGGATGTTTTTTTAGAATATTTTATTATTTAACGTAAATGTTGGTTTATCCAACCGTCTATTTCTACAAAATCAGTATCGGCAGTTAATGTGAATGCTCCTCGGATGAGAATTAAGACTTTACAGAAGAATGTTTATTTCATTCTTCTGCTTCTGCCTCTAATATCCCCCGCACAAGGAAATAAAACCACTTCAAATGAAATTCGATTTGTACAATTAAAAAATTGGCAGTACCGAATTGGTGATTCACTTGTTGATTCAAACGGGAACCTTTTATGGCTGAACAACACATTAAATTCGGAAAAATGGAAATCAATTAAAAGTTTAGATGAACTTCCCCTAAACAGCGGAGTAAAAAAGATTTGGCTTAGGACGGTCATTCCGGATTACAAATTCATCAACCCGGCAATTTATTTGGGGCAGGTTGAAGAATATTTCCAGGTTTACCTTAACAAAAAACTTATTTACCAGCTGGGCGATTTTTCATCTTTTGATAAAGTCAATTTTTTAGGCTGGCAGCAAAACCTCATTCCTATCCGCTATCATAAAAAAGGCGATGTGATAACACTGAGGATATGGTGCGGCAGCGGCAAAATAGGACCCGCCGGATATGTATTGATTGGAAGCGCGGAAAATTTATTTAAAGAGTTGTTCTTTCATAATTTGGTCGATTTGATATTCGCTTCAATATTCTTTTTTATCGGTATCGCCTCGGTTATAATTTATTTTGGCTTTCAAAAAAAGAATTTAATTTTTGGCATAGCCTTATTCTTAATCCCAATATCGATTTTTATCTCTGCCAATACTTCTTTTTTACAAATGATTTTTAAAGCGCCGAGGATATTTTATCAACTCGATCATTTTTCTCTTTACGCAGCATCGATAGGCGGATTTTTTATTATCGAACAACTCGTCTCAAAAAAATATAAAAAAATTATTAGGACTACCTGGCTGATAAGCTTGGCATATATGACCGGTGATTTATTGTCCAATATTCTTTGGGGAGTAACCGAACCCCGTTGGTTTGTATGTTTTTTGTCTTTGCTCGGGTTAAATATGATTATTTCCGTCGTAGTCTTGGTACTTAATGTGAAAAAAGGGGGTGTCGAAAATAAACTGTTGCTGGCGGGAATGATAATTTTCCTTTTCAGTGCATCAATTGAACTTATTTTATTCTTTGAGAAAACGAGAGGAAATTATTTCGGTTACAATGTATTAGTTATTCATATTGGTGTTTTGTCCTATGTTATTTCATTGATATTGATAATTGTTTATAACTATATAAATGCAAATAAAGAAAAAGATATAGCACAAGAAAAAGTTCTTGAAGCAACAAAACGCGAAAACAAAGCACAATCGGAATTTGCATCCAAATTAATTGAATCTCAAGAACAGGAACGCAAACGGATAGCAGGTGAATTGCATGACAGTATAGGGCAGGATTTACTAATAGCAAAAAATCTGCTTCTGATAAATAAAGAAAAAGCATTTACTGCCGAGGATGAAATACCCAAGATGCTGTCAAAAACAATTAGAGAAATCAGCGAAATCTCGCACAATCTTAGACCATCAGAGTTGGATGAATTGGGACTAACGATGGCTGTTGAATCAATGGTTGACAGAATTCAGGAAGCGAGCAATATCAAATTTAAATTGAATATCGAGGATATTGACTATACCGCAACAGGAGATAACGGGATTAATTTATTCAGAATTATTCAGGAAGCGTTGAATAATATTGTTAAACATTCTAAAGCTGCTGAAGTTGTGATTACTTCCAAACTAGAAAAAGGTTTTTTAATTTTACAAATAAACGATAACGGCGTTGGCTTCGACGAAGCGAATTATAGCCGGGATAACCGGCCTCATTTCGGACTGTCGGAGATTAAAGAAAGAGTAAAGTATCTTAAAGGTCAATTACATATTTTTTCTAATGAAGATAAAGGAACTACATTAAAAATCTCAATACCGATAAAAGAAGATGGTTGACAAACAAAAAATAAGAATTTTGATAGCAGACGACCACCCCCTCTTCCGGTCCGGCGTAAAGCAAGAACTTCGACAAAATAAAACCATAGAAATTGTTGCCGAGGCAGAAAACGGAGAAGATGCACTTCGGTTAATAGAATCATTAAAACCGGATATCGCAATTCTTGACATCAGAATGCCGGTAAAATCGGGGCTGCAAGTTTTATCATATATTAAAGAGAAGGAATCAATCCCTACAAAATTTATTCTGCTTACAATGCATCACAATAAAAATTATTTATTCAAAGCGATATCACTGGGTGTGAAAGGATACTTATTGAAGGATGACGCAATTGCTGAAATTCTTGAGGGAGTCGGCGCTATAATCAATGGAGAACATTATGTAAGTTCTTCGCTTTCAGGTATTCTAAAAATAGAAAAAAAATCATTTCGTAAAAGTAGATCCGAAATACAGTCCATTTCATCACTTACTCATATGGAGAGACAGGTCTTAAAACTTGTTGCAGAATGGAAAACCAACAACGAAATTGCCGATGAATTATTTATTAGTCCGCGTACTGCCGGCAATCATCGAACCAACATATCAAGAAAGCTGGATTTAACCGGGACATACGGCATAATTAAATTTGCACTCGAAAACAAAGATCTCTTTTAAGATTAATCCTTGCTAAGAATATAAAAATACTATTTTCTCATGCCTTACTATCCGATCCCGCTTATTTTAATATGAGTTCATGAACTCATTTACATTCTTATAAACTACCGCGATTTTAATATTTAAACAATGCACATCTATCAATCATGAAAATTTTGATTGTTGACGACAACAAACAAATGCGCTTTGCCGTGAAAAGCCTTATTTCTCACGAGAGTATTGAGTTTTATGAAGCCTCGGACGGAGCCGAAGGTGTAGAGGTTTATAACAAAATACTTCCCGACTGGGTGATAATGGATATTAAAATGGAAAAGCTGAACGGAATAGAAGCGACAAAACAAATAAAGAAATCTAATCCCTCTGCGAATATTATAATCCTAACAAATTACGATACGAAGTACTATCACAAAGCCGCAATTAATGCCGGCGCCGGATATTTTTTATCAAAACAGAATTTAATTGAACTGAAAAGCATTATTTAAATCAATCCAAAAACAACGAACATAATTTTAAATAATAACGGAATAAAAAATGAAAAAGTTTATCATGGTTGTATCTATTTTAATAGCCACCGTTTCTTACGCCCAAGTGCCAAGGACACAACAAACAATTGCTCTAGATGGACTTGCGCCTTCAACGTGGAGCTCAATCGGATGTTACTATAAAGGTGTCACTTATATATTTTATCCGGGTACAAGTTCGGCTCCGGTTTCCTTTGGTACTACAATAGATTATAGCAAGATATATATTAACGATGGTGATTTACTTAATTTGGTACCCGATTCTACCAAGTCATCGAGTACAAAGTATGAATTTCCATTTACATTAATGAGCTTTTACGTCATACCAACGGCATGTGTATTCAACGGGAAGTTATATCTTTTCTATGCCAAAGCAAACCACCAAATAATGTATACATCTACCGATGGTTCAACTTGGACCGAGCCGGTAAGCGTTTATAGTTATAAAGCCGAAGGTATAAGCATATCTGCAAGCGTTTTGGGCGACAGGTTATATTTAGCATTTCAAGACAACAACAATAAAAATGTCAAAATGATTTATTCAAATGATTTGCAAAACTGGAACTCTGCCGGACAAATTATTTCGGCCAATGATATGAGTAACAATAATGCAAGCATATCGACTTGTACATTTGCTACTTCAAATAATTCTTCACATTTATTAATTGCTGTTAATTACAACAATGCTTGGATATACACTACCTGGTATGATAAGAAGAACGGATATCATAAATCTCAAAAATTGCTTGTGTCAACTAATGGAAAAAGCGTTAACCTGGTTAAAGGATCATTGAATTACCTTTATATGACAAATGCCAATGCGAGTATACAATTATTATTCCGCGGGACAAATAATATGCTGTGGATTATGCAATATTCCCCGGATGATAATAATTGGGGTAGCCCGTTAAATACAGGTTACCTGACTGAAATGGACTTTTCACCGGGTGTATTTACCCTTTTTAGAAGTGTGAATGAGAAAAAATTAGTAAAACGAATTTGTGCCGTAGAAGCCGCAACTAATGACATGGGTATTTATATTTTAAATTCATGTGTTTTTAATTCCGATATAATTAAAAACACCGAAACAATTAGTAATACATGCGATACTATTCCAAGTTTGTGGTCTCTTGTCGGAGTTGTTGAAGGTCCCCCGCCGTTTGTCTTAAATGGTAGAAATTTAGCAGATTTGAACGCCAATGGCACGCCCCCTTCTGAATTTACCTATGGAACTTCAGAAAGCGAGGAAGTCGTAAATTCTTCTGAATGGACAGTCTCTACATCGGTTTCCGTTTCTGTCCCTTTTGCCGATATTTTTTCTGCAGGCATTGATATTAAAACCGCAGTTAATGGTTTAGTAAGTACAAGCTACGAACAAACATATAACGAATTTCATTCTGTTCTTCCCGTTGATTCTGCTGCACTTGGTTATTATTATTTTATCAAGCCGACAATAACCAGGTATAAATATGAACGGTTCAATTATAATAATGAGTCTACTAATCAATACGAATATGTATTTGCAGTTACCGATGCAACCTTGAAGCCTGTTACTTTCGAACTACAAGATTTTGATCCGCTTAATATTGAGAGTTACAAAAACAAAGCCCCTGACCCTGCATATAAAACATTATTGGTAAAAGGATTAAGTTGGACAGTAGGCAGTCCTTTGAATTTCGAATTTTCATCAAGCACATCAACGGAAAATACCCAGGGAGCAAGTGTTGAAATCAGTGCAAACGTTGGCGCGGAAGATTTTTTTAAAGTCAGTGCCGGATACTCAATTGACATTAAAGAAACTCATAAAACAACTTTTGGAAAATCGGTTGGTATTCAGCTAAATAATCCCGATCCTCGACCCGGGCACCCGGAAGATGTTAGCTCTTACGATGTAACAATGTATTGGCTAAAATCAACCAGTCAAAATGATTACTGGATTCCAAAAGACTTGTATGGACATGACTATAGTGATCAGCGCCCGTGGCTTGTTACGTGGAGTACCTCCGGTATACAATATAATAGCCCTACCGATGTTAAAACTGATCCAAATCTTCCGAAGAAATTTTCATTATCTCAGAACTATCCGAATCCGTTCAATCCGACAACAACAATAAAATATTCTATCCCGGTAGATCTTTCTTCTTCCCCAAATGAGGGACGAAGCACAAAGCTAGTTACATTAAAAGTCTACAACATGCTGGGACAAGCAGTAAAAACTCTTGTAAATGAAGAAAAATCTCCCGGCAATTATTCTGTGCAGCTTAACGCAGCCGATCTTGCGAGCGGAATTTATATCTACCGACTGCAGTCCGGGAGCTTTATTTCTACGAAGAAACTGATACTGATTAAATAATCTTGTATTAAATCACCGGGGTCTAAAAACCCCGGGGCAATAATCGACGCTTAGTTCAATCCCCATGGGATTGAATTTACTTTTATCTTATATTCTTATTACAAACTTTCAACCCCTAACGGGGTTGAATTGTTTTGCCCACTCCTATGCTCGATATAAATTCAATCCCTAAAGGATTGATAAAAATATTTATAATTTCCAAAATTTAATTGAAGGTCTATCCCCGCTAGGTGATAAATGTTTGTAACATTTGCTCAGTAAGGAAATAAACAATCCCGTAGGGATTGAACCTCACATAAATCTAATCATTAAAGATTATAATTCCTTTGGTTCAAAATCGGCTATTCCTTAAATTCAGATGTAGGTATTCAATTTTAAGGGGAAAATATTGGAACAAGTTAAAACCGGTGCTTATCGTCTTGCTTTCTTACTTATTATGTCCTTCACTCTATTCTTTTTTTCAAGAACATTCGCGCAGCAGGACCTCTTCCAAAAGATCGAACAGATGGGGAGCTTGGTTTCTGCCGACAGCATAAGTCATCACATAAAAATCTTAGAAAAAGCCGGGGGGCATTACAGCAGAGTTAATTTAACGCCGGGAAATGACAGCGCCGCCGTTTACATAAAAAATTATCTGGGCGGTTTATCGGGATTAAGTTCCGTTGAAAGCGATACATTTTATATCTCCTCAGCACAGTCTCCTTACGACAAAAAACCTTTGACTAATATTATCGCCACAATAGAAGGAAAGAAAACCGAGTACTACATATTCGGCGCGCACTACGACTGCTCCGCCAGCCGCATGGGATCGAGCACGTGGAACGCGAACTGGAAAACAATTAAAGCTCCCGGCGCCGACGACAACGCAACCGGAGTTGCCGTAATTCTTGAAATGGCCAGGGTATTATCGGATACCAGCTTCCACTTTAATCCAGAGTACGGAATTAAGCTTGTTGCTTTCGGCGCGGAAGAATCGGGTCCGGCGTATTCGGGCGGGCACAACGGAAGTCTGCACTACGCCGAGCTCATAAACAGGAGCAACATCATATTAAAAGGAATGACCTCTATAGATATGATAGGCTATAACGACAACTATTTTTACAACTCAATTGTATCCGACTACAATTCGCAGTGGCTCGGTGACAAGTACAACCTGGCTAATGAAATTTTCAATATCGGGTTAAAGCTCGATAAGCCGCCGTACCGGTCTGCTACCTACAGCGACCATGCATCTTTCTGGGAACGCGGCTACAGCGCGGTACTTCTGATAGAGAACGCTCCGCCGTGGAACGACGCTCCTTACTATTTCAAGAATCCTTTTTATCATACGTCGTCGGACAGCTTCGGTACTGTGAACGTTGAGCTAGTGAGAAAGATGGCGCAGCTCTCGGTAACTACCGCCGCCGCTATGACGGCGCCGCTGCTTTCAACCGGTGTTACGGTATTTGTTGATTATCCCGCCGACTTCATGCTCTACCAGAATTACCCGAATCCGTTTAACCCGGTTACAACCATAAGTTACCTGCTGGCAAATAGCGGTCACGTTGAATTGAGAGTATACGACATTCTGGGAAACGAGGTCGCTGTTTTAGCAGATGAATTTCAGCAGGCAGGCCATCATCAAATTGAATTCAATTCACAACAGACAATAAATGCCAGACAATTGTCCAGCGGAATTTATTTCTACAGCCTGCAGGCGGGAAGTTACAGGGCCGTGAAGAAAATGATTTTGATGAAATAGATATTTTGCCCGGCTGCTCAAACGATTTCCGGATGAATTTTACTCTTAAAGGGTTCCGGCAGGCGAATAATTTTCACCTAACGTAAAATTTTCTGTGTACCGCCCGGAAAATCTGTTTCTAAACTGTGTGCCGGATGATTAAAATGGGTACGATTTTTGCGCATAATTTTTCGTAGAGACGCATCGCCAAAAGTTTCTGCAACGAATTTATAATTTATCCGGATAGTGCAACAAATTTATTGCCGCATCAATTCTAAAATTTTTTCAGGGGGTTCGATGAAACCATTATTTACCGCTTCCTTAAAACTTTCAATTTTTTCTCTTCTTTTCCTGACTAATTTTTTATTCGCAACAAACAAACTCACCGTGCAGGATCCCGATATCTGGGGGACAAAACCGGGATACATCGACAAAGCTACGCTTGTTATCGAACCGTTCGGCGGATACGTTGAGCAGTCGCTCTACCTAACTTATTCCGATCACGGTCAGTTTACTCCTGGTAGCAAGCTCGAGGTAGTGCACAGGTTCGAACTACCCGAAGGATCGGTAATAAACGATCTCTGGCTCTGGATAGGCGACAGCGTAATGCAGGCGGTAATGATGGATACCTGGACGGCAAGGTCTATTTACGACAGTATAGTAGTTATAAAAAGAGATCCCGCTTTCCTTACCAAAAACGGGAACCAGTACGAGCTGCACATATATCCTCTTCTTTCCGGACAGGTGAGAAGAATAAAAATGACTTTTATCACTCCGACTAAATGGTTCGGCAACACCGCGACTGCGGAAGCGCCGATTAAATTTCTGCAGTCGAATAATGCATCGAAAAAGCCGCTCGAGGTTTTCTTCAAAGAGGTGCACAATATCTGGGGAGAGCCGGGGATTATTGAATTGCCCGATACCAAGTTTCAGTTTTATAAGGATACTGTCGGCTATCGATATCAATTGTACGATGTAGAGGATATCAGCTCGATGCAGAGCCTGAACGTATCATTTAAAACAAATTTTTTCGACGGATATTACTTCAGCGGGGGTATTAAGCCGAATGACAACTCATATTTTCAGCTGGGTATTTCACCCGAGCAGTTTTTTGATCTTAAGAGAGACAGTACATCACATAAATATATGATAGCACTTGATCTCAGCGGAGGACATAATAAAGATCTGACAACCTTGATTCCGAATCTGAAAAAAACAATTTCCAGCGCGATCGGTTTAAACGATTACTTTAAGCTTACTATAGCGGGAGCGGGAAAAATTTCCGATGTGGCCGATACCTGGCTGCCCGGAACAGAGTCGGCCGTTAACGCGGCGCTAAGTGAGTTCTCAAACAGCGATCTGGCGGATTCTATAAACAAAAAAAGCCTGCCGACTATAGTCTACTGCGACTGGGACGCCTCAAACGGATGGCAGTTTCCCGGTGAGAGCGATTTTGCGGTAATTCAAAATTATAGTTCAATCATTCAGGCGGCTCCGCACTTTAAGTATGCTGACATCATAGCCGCATACAGACACGGTTTCGATGATAAAATAAACACCGAGCAGCTTAATTATATCCTTCCGCCCATTGATTCCTTTTTTGTAAGAGGAGGGAGGTTCCTCAGCTATTACGATAACAACAGGAACGACGGGGAACTTTTAGCTTCGCATTACATAAAAGGTCTGAGATCAATTGCTTTTACCCACGAATCAGTCAAGCTGTTCAGAAATATAAACGGCAACATCGGTTCTTATTTCCCGGAGACGGTTGTACACCCGGGTTCATACTTCCTTGCCTATAACGACAGTTCCGTGAAAGTCGAATTAAGGGATGCTCAGGGAAGACCGGCCGTAATATCCAAAAAAATTGGCAGCGGACTTCTCGTTGTTTCCGGTATATGGCAGCTTAACGATGATGGTGCCATGAAAGCTATAATGAATACGCCGCTTCTCGGTTTGAACAAGGTATCAAGACATTTTCAATTGAAGCAGATTCTCGATACGGTGAGAACAAAATATGAGAATGATAAATTCGACAGGGTACTGCTGTTCAGCAACTCCGACTCACTTTTCCAAACTTATCAAGCCGATGCGTGGGTTAATTCTTATCTGAAAGGTTTCTCACAAACCAGACCTGTAATCCATTCAATTAATTTATTGGACGGCGAAAATTTTATTCCTCCGTCAATAACAGAAAACGGCGTCGATTACTACGGCAGCGGTTATGTGACCAAGGTTCTTTCCGATTCGACAGGAGGTGTGCACTTTGAGACGCACACAAACGACTGGAACTACATTGCGTCAGTGCTCGATCCTAAATCAGCTCCGCTGAACGAAAGTTTTACCGTCGAGTCGACGGATACAACTAACGGCCGGCTGGTTGAGCTGAGGGAAGTCGATCCGGTTAGGAATGATCCGAATAAGCCGCTCTTCTTTATCGGCTCATCGACGGCGAAGGACAGCATAGTATTTAAAATATCGGCCAAGTTCGAAGACGTTCCGGAGATACAAAGTAGAACTATAAGCTTGATGTTTAACAGGGATACTACCGGGAACAAGGACATAATTCCCGCCATGCTCGGTAACGAAAAACTGAAAGACCTTTTCATTAATTCGAGCTTCGATACCGCACAGATAGTCAGACTCGCCTTGAAGTACAACCTACTCTGCGATTACACAGCGCTGCTTGCCCTTGAGCCCAACGATACGTTGCACTTCATGCGGAACCCCAACGACGAAGGCGGTTACACAACAGATATCGCGAAGGAGGATACCGCGGCGGCCGATAGTCTTTCGCTCGATGTTTATCCCAATCCGTTCAATACGCAGACGGCGATTTTACTCAACTTAAAATCTCCTTCCTCTGTTAAGCTGCAGATCTTCAACATACTTGGCCAGCTTGTAAGAGAACTTGACGATTCGCCTTCCGTCAGCGGGAGATTGAAATACATTTGGGACGGACGTAACGCTTATAACGAATCCGTGAGCAGCGGAATTTATCTGGTGCGCGCAATAGTAAAAGACAAAGCTGCCGGTAAAATTACTGTCAATATGAAGAAGATTATAATGCTTAAGTAATATAAAAATTCCCCGTAGCACAGACATGTCCCGCCGTGCGGGGCTATGAGTCTGTGCTCGTGTTTAAATCGCAGAACGGTGGTCTGCGCTACGGAAAATTTGTGGATAACATATCTTCTAAAATCGTTTGCCATCTTCGAATTAAATATTTATCTTACCTAAAGTTTGTACGAAATTTAACGTATACTTTTAAACGGGGGAATGAATTTTGTCTCAAAGAACTGGAAGTTCAGCGTTATTTCTAACATGGCTGTTTTTTCTTTTCTTCATATTTTGCTCACCTTTAACCAGCGCCGAGGGCGGAAACAAACGTAAAACAAAATCGTTTGCCAGAACCTCAGTAAATCTTGCCGGTACAAAATTTAACATCAATAATATTTCCACGGATTTTTACAACGACGGTGAGTCCGATTACAGTATTAGGTACGGAAGTGACGGACTGATTTATCCGAAAGGTTCCGGCAAAGGAGCGGTGTTTGCATCGGGATTTTTATGGGCGGGAAAAATAAACGGTGAAATCAGATCGGGCGGGGCGGGTTACAGGTCGGGACTGGTACCGGGAAGGGTACTTCCCGAAGGCGTTCCCGCAGACCAATCCGATCCTTCCGCGCGGATATACAGGGTGCGTCCGGATTATAAAACCGCCGATCTCAGCTCAGAAGTCAACGACGGTGAGGGCACCGCCGATCAGGTGCGTGCACAATACGAAAAAGACTGGAACGACTGGCCGGCAAAATACGGTGCGCCTTATGAGGATATTAATAAAGACGGAAAGTATGAACCTTCTGTAGATATTCCCGGTGTTCCGGGAGCGGGACAGACAATCTGGTTTGCCGCAAATGATTTTGATCCCGCCAAGACGACATTATTATACGGTTCTCAACCAATGGGATTTGAAGTGCAGGTGACGGTATGGGGCTATAAAGCGCCGTCTCCCTTTGGTGATGTGCTTTTTAGAAAATATAAACTTATAAATAAAGGGAACAATGATGTAACCGATATGTATATAGGCATGTTTTCAGATGTTGACGACGGCGGTCCGGAAGACGACGTATGCGGATGCGACTCGGCACTGCAGCTCGGATATATTTATAATTTTACGGAAACAGATTGGGTTTACGGCCAGTTTACTCCCGCTGTGGGATTTACTTTAATGCAGGACCGGCAGTAGAGGGAGCCCCTTCCGATTCAGCATTGGTAAACGGTATTTACATAAAGGGCAAGAAAAACCTGCCTATGACTTCTTACTACAGAGTTATCAAAGCGACTATCGGTTACGATGACGCACCGCAGGGAAGATATGAGGGCACACTGACAACGTATGCTTATCTCAAAGGATTGAATTATGATAAGAGAGAAAAACCTGTTTCGGTGCCGTCCCGGTTCGGCGGAGGTACTACCAGGTTCCCGGTATCGGGCGATCCGGTAACAGGATCCGGATGGCTGGACGGTTATGTTTATCCCGACGGTATCGGCTTTCAACCGGGGGACAGAAGAATGTATGTCTCATCCGGCCCTTTTAACATGATGCCCGGAGATACGCAGGAAGTGGTAATTGCCGAAATAGTTGCCGGAGACGGAAGCCTTTATCATCACTTAGCGGGTGTATCATTGCTTAAGGCGCACGCACAATTTTATAAAAATTATTATCCTGACTTTAGTAACAATCTGCAAATTCAGCCTGTTGTTCCTTCGTCCGGAACAGGACTGCATAGAGAAGTCGTTTTAAATTGGGGAGGTTCGTACGATTCGCTTACTAAAATTGAAAACTATAAAACGGCCGGATTTGAATTCGAAGGGTATAACATTTATCAGCTTCCTTCACCTTCTTCCGAGTTAAGCGAAGGAAAACTGATCGCCGTTTATGACAGGATTAACGGCGTTAAATCGATTGAATCGGATTTTGTGGAACCGGTTTCGGGAAACGTTTTAAGAGGAGTTAATTTCAACGGCGGCGATACCGGCTTGAAATATACTCTTGATCTGAGCAGGGATTCTCTCACCGGGGACTGGCTGAACGACGGAACAAAATATTACTTTGCGGTGACAGCTTATTTTTACAACCCGGAACCGGGATTAATCCCCAACACGTATGAATCGGCTTACAATACTATAACTGTAATCCCTCAGTCAGCCGATCCGGGCGTAAGGTACGAAGGTAAGATCGGGCAGACGCTTGAAGCGGTTCATGTAAGCGGCATCGCCGAGAATAAAATAAATGCCGTTGTAACGGATCCGGCCTTGCTGACCGAGCCAATGA
>CAWBBX010000023.1:0-12653 GCA_963787005.1 uncultured Bacteroidota bacterium | reverse complement strand
AGCCTTCACTAAGCCTCTAGCAAGCCTGTAAATGGCACAAACATGGGAACCTCCTAAAATGACATTATCTATCAAATGGTCGGAGCCCGGATCTCCCACGACCAGCCTCCTACCTCATTTCGATATTTCCAATTTGCTCAGACTGATAGTCTGAGCTACGGATCATATGTGTTCTGCGCTTTGCCCTTCACTCTTTGCACGGGTCATTCGTACCTAATCGCTTTTACAGGATTTGCGCTTGCCGCTCTTATTGCCTGAATACTGACAGTAATTAGAGCGATCAATAGAACTATTACTGCTGCGGCAATAAATATCGAAAATCCGATAGAGGTTTTATATGCAAATCCGTCCAGCCATTTCGATACCGCCAAGTAAGCCAAAGGCCAGGCGAAGATGTTGGCGATGAGTGTCCACTTTATGAAATCTTTAGACATCAATGTGCTGATGCTTTTTACGTCGGCGCCGAGCACTTTTCTAATACCGATTTCCTTTGTTCGAACTTCAATAGAATATGAAACAAGACCGAATAATCCCATACACGCAATCAATATTGAAAGGAAAGAAAATATTGAGAACAGGTTTCCGGTTTTTTCGTCTGATTCGTATAAGCTGTTGTAGGTTTGAGATAAGAACGAATAATCGAACTGCACTCCGGGAAGAACTTTATTCCATTCTTGTTTAAGCGATGAAATAATTGTGTCTTTGTATTTGGGATCTATCTTTAGGGCTATATTATAATAGTAATTCGGATTTATGTAGAGGAACATCGGCTCAATATTTTTTCTGAACGACGTGACGTGAAAATCTTTAATCACACCTATAATTTTCGCGGCTCTTTCCTTCCCGTTTCCCGCCGGCAGCATTACTTCTGTACCGATAGGATTTTCTAGACCGAGATATTTAACCGCGGCTTGGTTCATAATAATCGCATCCGATTTATCCGTAGAATATTTCTCTTCGAAGTTTCTTCCCTTCGTAAGCTTCAATCCCAGCGTCGGGATAAAATTATAATCTACACCTACGGCCTGGAACATCGCAAAATCTTTCGCCGGCTTTCCTTTGAGGCGTACGCTTTCTGTTTCCTTACTGTTTATGCCCGGCAGTGTGTAAGAGCCGGATACATCTGTTATTCCCGGAATTGATTTAAACGCATCTTTGAGCACCGTATATTTATCCTTCATCCCGTCCTTCGATACGGGGTATTTCAAAACGACAACGTCTTTCTTGTTAAATCCCAGATCGGAGTTCCGCATAAAGTTTATCTGCTTGTAAATGGCCGCCGTTCCTATAATCAAAAAGATAGTTATTGCAAATTGTGATACTACAAGGATCTTACGCAGCAGTGAGCTGGATGATCCCGGAGTTTTACCCGACTTGAGAGAATCTACCGGCTTAAACCTTGATAAGAATACGGCAGGATAAATCCCGGCGAAGGTGCTTACAAAGATCAGCAGTCCGGTTAAAATCAAAAAGAAATAAGGCGAGTTAAACGAGCTGCCGCTGAATTTAACGCCGAGATAATTATTCAACATCGGGTTGGTTAGCTCGAAGATCAACACGCTGATTATTATAGCGGCCAACGTTACAATAAGCGACTCACCGTAAAATTGTGCTATAAGCCTGCGGCGGTCGGCGCCCAGTACTTTTCTCAAACCGACTTCCTTCGCGCGCTTAATCGACCTTGCTGTTGAAAGATTGATAAAATTAAGACATGCAATTAATAAAACGAGAAAAGCGATTGACGAGAGAAGATATACCGTCGTAATATCACCTGTCGGACCAAGCTCTCCCATCATATTCGACTCGAAGTAAATATTTTTAAGCGGCAGCACTTTAAACTTTATCATCGAAGCGAACGCTTCGTTTGTGTTCTTCTGAAGTAGACCGTGAAGCTTTGAACTCAAATCATCTAACGACATGTTCTTATTCAAATAAAGATACGTGTACGTATCGCCGAATGAGTTCCATGGAAGTTCTGCTTTTTGAATCTGAAACGCTCTCGAAATAGGTGCGATCAGATCGCATTTAAGCATTGTATTTTCCGGTACGTCCATCATCACGCCTGAAACAATAAAGTTATATTTGCCGTTGTAAGTAAGCGTCTTCCCCACAGCATCAACATCACCGAAATATTTCTCCGCGGTTGATTTTGAGATGACTATTGAAGTGGGATTATTCAAAGCCGTTTCCTTATTGCCTTCAATAAGCGGGAAAGTAAAGACATTAAATACGTTGGAATCGGCGAAGAAGAAATTATGCTCCGTAAATATTTTGTCTCCTATCTTTATCTTCGCATCCTGATCCGCGCGGAATCTCACAGCGGATTTAACATCGGGAATATTTGCCGCCGCCGCGGGGCCCAGCGCCGGCATTGCGCCTGCAAGTGTCATTGACGCATCATCTTTTCCGAACTGCACGGAAACTCTTACTATCCTGTCGCGGTTCTCGTGCATCGATTCGTAGCTCAACTGCCCGGCAACGTAAACAAGTATCAGCAGGCTTCCGGCGATCCCGATCGCCAGTCCGGTTATGTTGATGAATGAATAGACCTTGTTCTTTATTATGTTTCTAAACGCGATTTTAATATAATTTTTAAACATAATATCTCCAATATATGTTCGCTAAACATAAAAGACACACTGCTATCTATTATATCGGTAATAAAATTTTAACTTAATGAGGAATTATCAATTTCCGGATTTGCTTTCTGCCTGAACAAAATCTGCACAAACTTAGAGCCTTCTTTCGGCCGGAAGATCTGTATAAGCTCCCAGCCTTTATCGTATTTTTCTATCTCTTCACGGAGTTTATTTATTTTGATTTCCACCGGCCAGGTTTCATCGTCCGGCTCCCATCTGAAAGACTCTACCCTGAAATTATAATGCCTCTTCTTGCCGTTGATCGTTACTTCTATCTCGGCTATCTGCTTATCTAAAAAATCCGGTAAAGGAATACTCACGTCTTTCATAATTACTCCCACTTCTAATAGCTAAGCGCACAGGGCAGAGCGCAAGGAGTATAGTGCTTAGCGATATATAACAATGCACTATTTAATTAATCGGTTATAATTCTCCCTTCAACTAAAACAAATAGCTTTAAATAATTTGCCTCTTAATAATTCATCATTTAAATGACAAGCTATTCTTCATTCTTCAGTCTCCTATCACCAACAACCCGCCTCCAAATAGTCCGGCGAGCTGTCCCGCACAGCATTAGCGAAGCGGGAAGTCCCGACTGGTCGGGACGAAGACGGACATCCAATAACCTACCCCCAACAACCAACGGCCTAATATTTCATTCATCCCGCAGACACTGCGAAGGATTTATCATCGCCGCTTTAATTGCCTGTGTACCGACGGTGATCCATGCTATGATCAATGTTAATACGGCGGCGCCTAAGAGATAAAGCGGATTTAAATATATTCTGTAGGCAAAACTGTTCAGCCAGGTTTTTATTATAAAATAACTGAGGGGCAGAGCTATTATCATCGATATTAGAATCAGCTTCGTAAAATCTTTGGATAACAAGTATATTATCGCTGATTCGCTTGCTCCCAGCACCTTGCGGATTCCTATTTCTTTTATTCTTCTCTGCGCGGTGAACGCTGCTAATCCCAATAAGCCGAGACACGAAATTAAAATTGCCAGGACGCCGAAATATTTTGATAGTGCCGAAACTCTTTCTTCCGATTCGTACAGTTCCTGGTAATCCTTATCGAGGAATTTATAGTCAAATACAAAACCCGGATTAAATCCCGCGTAAAACCTCTTAATATTATTTATGGTTTCTCTTTCGTTTCCCGGTTTAATTCTCACCATAAACTTCATCGTTCTATCAGGATTAAGAATAAAAAAGAGCGGCTTTATTTTTTCGTGCAGTGATTCGAAATTAAAATTATTAACTACGCCTATAATTTTTCTGTCCTGCCCCCATAATCTTATGCTCTTGCCGACCGGATCTTTAATCCCCATAAAATCTATCGCGGCCTGGTTAAATATTATATTCTTATCATCCGAGCCGTAATCTCTCGAGAAAGCCCGTCCTTCTTTTATTTTAATGTCGAGTGTTTTTATTAAATCGTAGTCACAGTCTATTGTTTCAAACTGAACGATGTCTTTGGGATTTTTACCTTGCCAGCTTACGCCTCCCGTAGTATTGAAGCTGCCCATCAGATTTGTATTAATGCTTGAAGCATTTTCGACTCCGGGTACTTTCCTCAATTCTTTGAGAAAAGTACCTTCACTTGCTGCAGCTTTACCTTCTTTGTCGAAAGTAAGAACGTTGTTTTTATTGTAACCGAGATTTTTTGTCTGTATAAAATTGATTTGTTTATATATAACAAATACCGCGGCTATAAAAATAATTGAAAGAGAAAATTGAAATACCACGAGAACTTTTCGGAGCCATAATTCTCCTCCGGGCATATTTAATTTCCCCTTCAGAACGGCGATGGGCTTAAACCTCGAAAGATAAAACGCGGGATAACTCCCGGATAACAGTCCGGTAACTACCGCGATACTTAAAAATGCGAAGATTATGCCGCTGCTGTAATTCAGTGAAAGATGCTTCCCGGTTATATTGTTAAACTGCGGAAGGAAAATCTCGACCAATAGTAAAGCGGCAAGCAGCGAGATTAAAGAGATGATAACAGATTCGCTTAAATATTGTACGATGAGTGATTTGCGTTCCGCTCCTATCGCTTTCTTTATCCCGACTTCCTTCATCCTGGTCGATGCCTTCGCTGTAAAAAGATTCATGAAGTTTATACATGCAATAAGGATTATAAACAGTGGCGATTATCGAGAATAATTTTACGTACTCTATTCTGCCGCCGCTTTGAACACCGTTATCGTATTTGCCGTATAAATAGCCGCTTGAATATGCGTCTTGCGAACAAATTTACGTTTGAGCCGCTGAACTTGCTCTTTATATATCCCGCAATCTTCTTGTTGAATTCAGCAGGGTTTGTTCCTTTTTTCAATAACACGTATGTATAGGGAGCATGGTTTCCCCAGTTCATGGTTCTTCCCAGTTTTTTGCTGATATCTTTCCAAGCCCCGTAAGATAGTACAAACTGGAACTGCATCGTGGAATTCCTCGGAACGTCTTTACAGACTCCGGTAACTACGGCCTTTTCATGCAAGCTAAGAAGCTGCCAATTTATTGTTTTACCGACGGCGTCGGCGGAATTTCCAAATAATTTTTTAGCTAGCTCCTCCGAAATAACTATAGAGTTAGCGCCGGTAAGAACGTTGCCGGGATTTCCCCGTATAAGATTAAATGAAAACATATTGAAGAAATCCTTGTCCGCAAACTGGCCGATCGTCTTAATATGTCTTTCCCCGACAGAAAAAGTAAAACCAAACCAGGATGAAGGAGTAACAGCTGCGGCGTATTTAATCTCGGGTATTTCATCAGCCATAGTTTCCGCAAGAAGATCGGGAGTATTACGCCCCGTAACTATTTGGTCGCTTAGTTTTGTGTTCTCCATAATCTGATAGAGCCGTCCGTCGTTCTCATTAAACTTATCGACGTGCATTTCGTCATTTACCCAAAGGAAAATAAATAAAGCACATGCTAGTCCGGTTGATAAACCTATCAGATTAATAAAAAAGGTGCTCTTAGATTTTCTGAAATTCCGGAATATGATTGTCAAATTATGTTTTAACATCCTTGTAATTCCTCTCTACTTGGATATAAATCTCATCAAAATAATTTTGTATTTCACTCACCCATTTTGCTCTATGAATTCAAGACTTACTTCCACGGAAGGGTATTTTGTTGTAATAAGACAAGATTTGTACCAGAGAATTATCCTAAATAACAATCGGATCTCACGCTTTCCATAATTATAGGGACCTTCTAAGTTATTATTTGGGAATACATTATAGCTTGATCATCTTTAATGCAACAACAGGAGAATAATTGGTAAGTTTTTTATCGTCCATATCCGAACGCCAATGTCCGAATTCGGACGAATTAAACCTCGGGCTTTCAGCTCAATGAATTCTAAAGACGACGATAACCGGTGCAGGAAAGCAGACTTTTAAATTCTCACTTATTCATATCTTAAGCTCTTCACAGGGTTGGCGGTTGCCGCTTTTATTGCTATTATTCCGACCGTAAACAGAGTGACAATAAAAACTATTGAACCCGCAGTAAGAAACGTAAATATTCCCATCTCTATATGGTATGCATACGATCCCAGCCACCCTTCCATAATAAACCAGGCCAGCGGCCATGCTATTATATTAGCCGTAAGAAGCCACTTGCCGAAACTGCCGGATAGAAGAGAAAGTATGTTGATGACCGACGCTCCCAGCACTTTTCTTATACCTATCTCTTTAGTACGCTGTTCGGTCATAAATAATGCTAGACCGAATAAGCCCAGGATTGTTACGAATAAGGCAAGGAAAGTGAATACTCCGAAAATATCTGCAAGCCTAGCCTCCGAATTATAAAGATTATTATAGGTTTCATCCAGGAAATAATACTCAAAAGGATAGCCGGGATTAAATTTGTCCCAAGTTGTTTTTATATATTTTACAGTGCCAGGTATTTCCGCCGGTTTAATCGAGATATAAATGACTCCGAATAAGTTCATTAAATCGCCGGAGAAATTGTCAGTAAGGTTGAATATCATCGGTTGGACAGGTTCTTTTAAGGATTTAAAATTAGCATCCTTCACTACCCCGACTATATAACCGTCCCTGCCGCCGGCCTTTAGATGAGTGCCTACGGGGTTTTTCAACTCCATCGCCTCGACCGCCATTTCATTCACAATAAAAGCGTTATTTAAATCTGAAGGATATTTTTTAGAGAAATCTCTTCCGTCAATAATTTTAAGGTTAAGTGTATTTATAAAATTATAATCCACCGCGTCAATCTCTGCGGAAATTCTTCTGTTCGGGTCTTTGCCTTCCCACCATAAAACGGTATGATTGATTCCTTCGGTAGTAATTGAATTTTTAATTCCGACATCCTTAATATTCTCTTGCCTCAGGAGCTCGTTTCTGAACGATTGATAGTGTTCCCCAACATTGGATTTAACCGGTAGACAAACGATGTTGTCCTTCTTAAAACCGAGTTTTTTATTTCTCAGGAAATTCAGCTGATCGGAAATTGTAAGCGTAACGATTATTAAAATAACAGCCGATGTAAACTGGGTAATTACCAATCCTTTGCGGAATCCGCCCGTTCTTGAGCCCATCCATTTACTTGTGAAGGCCTGCATCGGTCTGAAACCTGAGAAATAAACGGCAGGAAATATTCCGGCCAACAATCCGGTTATAACGATCATAAGTATGAAAAGTGCCAATTGTGAAAGATCGGTATAGGAAAGAGATAAATTTTTTCCTGAAAAACCGTTAAATACGGGAAGAGTTAACTCGACAATTATAACGGCTAAAAAGGCCGAGAGAAACGACATAAAAATACCTTCTCCCAGGATCTGTTTGAACAAACTGGTCCTATCGGCGCCTATAATTTTGAGCATACCGATACTTCGCGCACGCGCAGATGTTTGAGCTGTCGAAAGATTAATAAAATTTATACAGCCGATAAATAATATCAAAAAAGCTATTATTGAGAAGAGATAAACGTAGCTCATATCGCCCTGCTTAACAGTCGCTCCCGAAACTCCCGCATCAAGATATACATCTCTCAGCGGCTGCAGAATAATTCTTACTCCGTTCTTGGCGGCAAATTGGTTGTGCTGCTTGTTTAATTCCACTAACTTTTCTTGTACTCGCTTCACATCGCTTTTGGGCGCTAACTGCAGGTAAGTTTGATGTATTGCGTTGCCCCAGGTAAAACCGCCGGGGAAAAATTTTCTCAAATCCTCTAGCCGCGTGAATATATTGAAATTGAACTGGGAATTTTGAGGAATATCTTTGATAACTCCGGTCACGGTAACATCAAACCAATCATTGAAATTCAATCTCTTCCCCAAGGCATTCGTTGTACCGAAGTATTTCAGCGCAATGCTTTTCGTAATAACGACTCCGTTGTCCAGCGCTGTCTTAGGATTACCATGTATAAAAGGAAATGTAAACATCTTGAATAAGGAAGGATCAACCATATAATATTTATCTTCATAAAAAGCCGGCATGTCAGATGATTTTCCCACGGCCTTTACAAGCATTTTCGGCCTCTTCAATATCCTGGCAGCGTTAACTACTTCCGGTATTACTTTTTTTGCTTCGGGAGCCAGGAGCCCGGGAGACGTTCCCCACTTCTCAGGGGCACTTCCCCATTCGTAAACCACACGGTAGATATTGTTTCCGTTCTTTTGGAAATTATCGTAACTCAGCTCATCCCTGACCCACAACAGGATCAGAATCGTGCACGCCATACCGATGGCCAAGCCGAAAATGTTAATGAAAGAAAATACTTTTTTGCGGATAAGATTTCTAAAGGCAATTTTTAGATAATTTTTAATCATTTAATTTTCCCCTAAATTTCAAATTGCTTTTATCATTATTGTTTATTAGTAATTTTCAGGTATGCAAATGTACCTTCGGAATTATTCCCGACCCATAGGCCTACCCATCCTCCGGTTCTATTTGTTAACTCGTTTACAACTAAACACGGATCCGGATTATCGTTAACATATACACTGACCTTCGCTTTATCCAAAATAATCTTCGCGTGGAAAAAAGAATTGGGATCGAGAGCATGTTCGATATCATTTTCATATTTCCCCGGCGCTTCTTTACGCAATTTTTCCCAGGTGTTGACCGGCATAGAAATATATTGGACACTGTGGTTTCTACGAACCGAATCTTTACTAATAAAATTAAAAGGGCGAAAATAAACGGCATCGTAGGTTTTTTCATCAACTCCTCGAAACGCAATACCAATGAAGCTCCTCCCCTGTATATCTTCTCCTTTAATATAAACTTCTATAACTCCGTTATAAAAATTACAATCTTCATGCCATGCAAGTCCATAACCCGGCTGTGCATTAAAATGTAAATGAGTCCCCTTATTTTCATTTACTAAATTTACTTTACGGTTAAAAATTCTCCAGCCGCTTTCCTTCGGTATTTTGGATAAATCGAAAACAATTGTGTCTTTCTGTGCAAAAGAAATCCCATTAAACGATACTAGAATCAATACTAATAAAAATATTTTGATATTTTTTCCCAATTTATCACACTATTTGTTCTCACATAAAACTTCCGTTTAATATATTCAGGTTTAGTATAACCATTAGCCTATAAGGATTTTTATCTATTCATCTCTTAAACATCGTGAAGGATTAATCCTTGCAGCTTTTAATGCTTGCGTTCCGATAGTAAGCCAGGCTATCAATAATGTTAGGATGCCAGCAGCCAAAAAATACCAGAGGTTCAAGCTTATTCTATAAGCGAAACCGTCAAGCCAGTTTATTATTAAAAGATAACTCAAAGGCAACGCTATTATAATTGAAGCAGTAACTAATTTTGTGAAATCTTTTGATAGCAGATATATAATTCCAAATTCACTCGAACCTAATACCTTGCGGATCCCAATCTCTTTCAGTCTTTTCTGCGTAGTGAAAGCCGTCAGACCGAGCAGCCCCAGACATGAAATGATGATTGCCAATCCGGCAAAGTAGGCGGAAAGCCTCCCTGTTTGAATTTCCGATTTATAGAGTGCCTGATAATCATTATCCATAAAAGTGAATTCGAACGGTTGATCATCATTAAACCTCTTATATAGTGCACCGAGTTGCGCTATGGTCGTTTTTTCAGTCCCGGCCTTTATTTTAACCATAACATCAGGATTATGTTGTCGAAACCGGAGAATCATAGGTTCGATTTTTTCACGCAGTGATCCGTAATGAAAGTCCTTAATAACGCCAATAATCTGCATATCAAACCGAATGCGTTTGTTGATAGGATCTTTTAACCCCATCATTTTTACGGCTGCCTGATTCACTATAATTTTGGAATTTTCATCACTGAATTTTTTCGAAAAAGATCGTCCTTTGACAATTTTCAAACCAAGAGTTTTAATGAAATCATAACCGACAAACGGAGCTTTAAATAAATAGGACTTGTCTGATTTTTGTCCGCTCCATGAGCAGCCAGTCTGTCCGATAAAGTCTTTCAGGATACTCCCGGACATATTTGTTACATCCACAACTCCCGGTATGCTTTTAAGCTCCGATACAAATGAATCATAATCATTATCGGCTTTGCCGGAAGAACCGGGGGGTTCTTTCCATTGAAAACATAAAATATTATCCCGGTTGTATCCGAGATTTTTAGTTTGCGTAAATTCAATTTGCTTATTAATAACAAATACGCCGACTATAAAAATAATCGATAACGAAAATTGAAATATAACCAACCCTTTTCGCACCCACAGTTCGCCGAAAGAAGTATTGAGCTTCCCCTTAAGCATTTTAACCGGAGTAAGCTTTGAAAGATGTAATGCAGGATAACTTCCGGCGATAAGTCCGGTAAAAATTGTTATTCCAAGAACAACTAAAATAAACGTCGGATTAAAGTTCATGGAAACGGCTTTTCCAGTAATGGAATTGAATTGCGGAAGTAATAGTTCTATTATGACAATTGCTAATATTAAGGACAAAAAAGTAATAGACAATGATTCAAGGATATATTGAAATATAATCTCTTTTCTGTTTGCTCCAATTGTTTTCTTTACGCCGATCTCTTTTATTCTTGTCGATGCTTTGGCTGTAGATAAATTCATAAAATTGACACAAGCTATAAGAAGTATAAGTATGGCAATAACCGAAAACAGCTTTACGTATGTTATTCTTCCCCCGGATACGGCGCCGTTTTCGTAATGACCGTATAGATACTTTTTAGAAAACTGCTGGACAAATAATGTAACGTTCTTATCGGACGGGTCTTTGGATTTTAAGTAGTTGGCTATTTTTTCATTAAACCGGTTAACGTCGGTACCTTTTTTTAGTAATAAGCATGTCTCGGCATAAAAGCCTTTCCATGTCTTTGCAAAAGAATCATTATCCAATATCTTTTTAATGTTAAATACTACGTCAAATTGGTACCTCGAGTTTGCCGGCGGATCTTTATAAACGCCTGAAATATGGAATGTCCCCTGAAAAAACGGGTGCTGCCACTTTAAGGTTTTACCGACAATATTTTTTGCCGTACCAAATAATTTTTTTGCCTGTTCTTCTGAAATAACAATGTCGTTTTTATTATTCAGCACCGAATTTATGTTGCCCTGCACAAGACGATATGAAAATACATGGAAAAAGTCTTCGCCGGCAAACATCCCTCTAGCTTTTAAATGTTCCCCACCGTTTATAAGCATACCCTCTTTAGTGTAAAATAGAAATTCATTCGTGGCCGCGGCATATTTTACCTCCGGGAATTCAGCCTTCATTGCACTCGCCATTACTATCGGTGTTATTTTTACGGTTTGAATTCCCTGCGGAGATTTAAAATTAGCCATTACCTGGTAAAGCCTGCCATCATTTTCATTAAATTTATCCACGTTTAGTTCATCATTCACCCACATGTAAATAAATAGTGCACAAGCAATTCCTATTGACAAACCAATAAGATTAATTAAAAAAGTACTTTTATGTCTTCTGAAGTTTCTAAAAATAATCAGCAGGTTATGTTTTAACATTTGTTTACCTTCCCCGATTTTAGGAACTATTTATTTCCCGGAAATTATTATTAAAGACGATCTAAATCAGAACGTTATTATCTTAGTCTAAAAGCCACTTAAATACATCGTGCATAAATTCCGCACATTGGAAACCTTTCACTCCCTTCCAGGTCGTCATATATAACGACGTCATTCCGTCTCCCATTACTATAATTTTGCCTCCATTCTTTAGACTTTTGTATACACCAAAAGGATATTGGCCGTTTTTATTAAAACAGAAAGGAGTACCTCCGTTAATAATTCTTCCGCCGTAATAATTAATTTTTAAAGACTTCTCCGTAATAAATCCGACTTTGGTAACTCCGCCTAATGTTGTATCCGAACTTTGTTCACCGAATTGTATACCGAAAGGTTTGATAATATCATTTACATTAGCATCCTGTAGAGTCGACCAGTAATCTTCATCCATTACGAGAAACAAAGAGCCGCCGTGATTTAAATATTCATCTATAGCTTTAATTTCCCCGAGAGTATATTTAGAAGAAGGTATATGAATAAACAGCAGATCGCAGCGGGATAGACTTTCCGGCTTAATTTCATTTTTCAAGTACAGTAACTCCCCGTTTACGGATGAGGCTGTTTTAACGAATTGATCGGTCATATGTTTGACCCTGTTGATAATATTCTCATTCTGCCCTTTCATGTCTCCCGGATCATTCCAGAATCTTTCCCCGTGTGCAATGTCCATGTAAATTTTCTTTTTAGGAGAAGTCTGAGAAGGTGTGCTGGTACTAAATAATAAAGTCAGAAAAGCAGCTATAAAATATTTAAAAATCATTCTGTACCCCTTCCAATTAAACAGTAGTGTCTTAAATACAAGAACAAAGAATATGCCTAAATAAATGAGTTAAAATGGTTTGATTGCAGGTTTTTCATTTCATTAACCGTCCGATTACGGACAATTGTGAACGCTGACGAACAAAAGCTATCCTAAATCATATTACTCCAAGGTTTCACGCTGTGAAAAGGAGCAGGCTTTTGAATAATTATGTTG
>CAWBBX010000022.1:0-9423 GCA_963787005.1 uncultured Bacteroidota bacterium | reverse complement strand
CCGGAACTTGTTTTACGGTCCCTTCGGCTCTACACCTGACGGATTTTTCGACGGTAAATTACAGTCGCATACTTACTCTGAATGGTCTTCAAAAATCGATAATGAAGTCCGGATCGCCAGTCCGGTGAACATCACGCTTAACGGATCTAAAGGCAGCGGCGACTTTACCGTTAACGCAGATGTCACACCGGTCGGTTCTGTATCCGCGACCGATTTGGTAGTGCATTTTGTGGTTGTCGAAAATGTTAGCTATAAGGGCCGCAACGGAGTATCGCCGCAGTATTATGTGATGAGAAAGATGCTTCCCGACGCGGGGGGAATACCCCTCTCCCAAAGCAGCGGGACGCAGAGCTATTCGCAAAATATAAGTTTGAATAGCGGATGGATACCGGACAGTATTTCAGTCGTAGCTTTTATCCAGAGCAAATCGACGAAGGAGGTCTATCAGTCGGCGCGAATTGCTTACTCATCGCTTAGCATAACCGGTATTGAGAAAGATAATACATCTCCTGACAGCTACACCCTCTATCAAAATTATCCAAATCCCTTCAACCCTTCCACAGTAATCCGGTATAATCTTCAAAAGACCGGTTATGTTTCGTTAAAAGTATATAACGTGCTCGGTAACCTTACCGCTACGTTAGTTGACGGTATTCAAAATGCCGGGGTTCATCAAGTAATATTTAACACACAACAGACCACAAACCTGCCTACCGGACAGGCAGGCCACCAACAATTAGCAAGCGGTATCTATCTTTACCGGCTGAGGGCAGGAGACTTTACTTCCGTTAAAAAAATGGTATTGTTGAAGTAAAACGCATTAAAGAAGATTTTTGGTGCTTTGTAACTCGATGTATTACAATGCTTTAAGATGAAAGATATTAGCTCGGGATCCCCGCTAAAGAAATCCCATTAAAGTACGATAATAAAGCAGATAATTACATGCTTCGGAAACATTGAATCGATAAAAGCATCATAAGAGCACGATTAAATTGGAATAATAAAATGATGAACAAACGCATATACATCGTTGAGGACGAAATAATCGTCTCAATGGAAATACAGGACAGGCTTTTACGCCTCGGTTATTTGATATCCGGCACTTCCGTTTCGGGTGAGGATGCACTCGAAGAAATACCTGCTTCCAATTCCGATCTCGTATTGATGGATATCCGTCTGAGCGGTACGCTCGGCGGAATAGAAACCGTTGAACTGCTGAAAGAATTTATAGAAATTCCCGTAGTCTTCATTACCGCGTATTCAGACAAAACAACTATCGATAAAATGATAGCCGTTGACCCGGCCGGCTATATACTAAAGCCGATAAGCGATCTCGAGCTTCTCGCAGCCATCGAATCAGCATTAATAGCACCGTACGATCACGAACCGGCGCATGAAGTCCTTTATTACAGGGTTTAGTTAATTCTAAACTTGAACTTAAACTTCTACTTAGACTTAAACCTGGACCCAGACTTTAAAACCTCAGTGTAAAAACAGTCTCTTTATTCGGAACGGAACTGACGGAGATGCTCCCTTTGTGCACACGCATTACCTGTTTTGACAAGCTGAGGCCGATCCCCGAGCCTTCCTTCTTTGTAGTGAAAAACGGGATGAATATCTTTTCGTAGAGTTCTTCGGGTATGCCTTTGCCGTTATCGCTCACCTGTATTATAACGCTGCCTTTAGGATCTATTTTCCCGCTAAGCTTAACTACCGGTTCGGACGAACTCTCCACCGCGCTAATAGCGTTAACTATCAGGTTGATGAGAACCTGGTCGATCAAGTCCGGGTCAGCGGTTACCTCCAGATCTTCGGGGATAATTTCTGATGAGAAATTGATATTCTTGGAAGTAAGCTGCTGTTTAAGCAGCTTTGTCATTCTATCGAAGAAAGACGAGATCTTAACCGTCTGAAAATTAGGCACGGGTATTTTAGTGAGGTTCCGGTAATCATCTACAAAATGTATTAAGCCCTTGCTTCTCCTTTGTATTGTACTGACCGCGCCTTTTATATCGGAAACAGTATCTTCGTTGAGTCCGCTTTCGGAATTTCCCAGTATATCGTTCACCGTAGAAGAAAGAGATACGATCGGCGTTACCGAGTTCATTATTTCGTGTGTAAGCACGCGTATTAAGTTCTGCCAGGCTTCCATCTCTTTTTCTTCCAATTCGCTCTGAATATTGCTGATTGAAACAAGAGTAAAATGCTTTTCTCTCATCTTAAATTCCGTTGCGTAGATAGAAAGCTGAGAAAGATCGTTTTCGCCGGCTACTTTAATAAGAATTTTATCGCCGGCTTTTATATTTAAAAGAGATTCGACCAGGGTTTTGCTGAGGACCGACAAATCGGTGATGTTTTTCGCGCTGTTAATTTTAAGTAGCCGCTTTGCGGCCGTGTTTATAAGGTCGATCTCACCGTCGGGGGTAAACGACATTAGGCCAACTCCGACGTGCTGGACTATTGTAAGAAGATAGCGGAAATGTTCTTCTTTTTCCGTTCTTGCTTTTCTGAACTCATCCATTACTTCGGAGAAGGCTCCGCTCAATTCCTCGAAGGCCGAACCCTTAACGCTGCTCTTGAAGCTCTGCGAGAAATCCGAATATCTTATTGAGTTGAAAAACCTGGCGATGTCACGGTTTGTTTTTTGTACGTAGTTTATTAAGGCGGCTATTTCAATGATAATAATTATTCCCACTATAAAAGTGGTCGCATATAAAGACGTATCCGTTATCAGGTAGAAGAGCGCGAAAATGGATGCGCAGAGCACAATTATCCTGATCAGGATAATTATGCTGAATCTTTTATAGACCATACTTCTCCAGTCTTCTGTAAAGCGAAGCCCTTGTAAGGCCCAGTTCCTTGGCGGCTTTTGTAAGGTTGCCGTCGTACTTGCTTACCGCTTTAATGATGAGCAGCTTTTCCGCTTCTTCTATATGATACGTGTCCAGTGTAAGATTTTCGTCTTTCTTATCGCGGGCGGAAAAATAAAAATCATCCGGTCCTACTGTTTCCGACTCACCCATAATTACAACTCTTTCGATGGCGTGCTGGAGCTCGCGCACGTTCCCGGGCCAGTGGTATTTTTCAAGCCGGTTCATCGCTTGAGGACTAATTTTTTTTACATGCTTGTTGTATTTTTTGCAATACACATTCATAAAATGCTCGGCAAGAAGAAGAATATCCTCCTGCCTGCTTCTCAGCGGAGGCAGGTTTATCTCAACTGTGTTGATCCTGTAAAGCAGATCCTGCCTGAATCGCTTTTCCGAAGTCAGCTCTTCCAACGGAAGATTTGTGGCGCAGATTAATCGGATGTCTATCGGTATTGATTTGTTGGAACCGAGCCTTGTTACCTGCCTGTTCTGCAGCACGGTAAGAAGCTTCATTTGAAGAGGCGAAGTAAGGTTGCCTATCTCGTCGAGGAACAGCGTACCGCCTGAAGCTATCTCGAACCTGCCGGCCCGGTCTTCCTTCGCATCGGTAAAAGCCCCCTTCATATAGCCGAACAGCTCGCTCTCGAAGAGAGTCTCGCTTAAGGCGCCCATGTCTACTCCGAGGAAAATTTCATTCTGTCTGTTGGACTGACGGTGTATCGCCCTGGCGATCAGCTCTTTTCCCGTTCCGTTCTCGCCTAGAATTAAAATGTTAGCGTCGGTCTTTGCGACTTTCTGAATTATGCCGAAGATTTTTTTCATCTCCTCGGATATTCCTATGATATCGTGGAATCGCTGGTCGATATCTTCGCTAAGCTGTTTGCGGCCGGAAAGTAGGTTGTTTACTTCCTGCTTAGAGCGGCTGAGCTTCATAGCAGAGGATACGGTAGCGAGCAGTTTCTCATTCTGCCACGGCTTTAAGACAAAATCCGTGGCTCCTTCCTTTATGGCTTTTACGGCCATCTCTATGTTGCCGTAAGCCGTTATAAGTATAACCACTGCGGAAGGGTCGAGCTCCAAAATTTTTTTAAGCCAGTTAAAACCCTCGCTGCCGCTCGTCTCATTGCCTGAAAAATTCATATCCAGCAGAATTACGTCGTAGTGTTCTTCAGTTAAAATTGAGGGGATCTTAGCCGGATTTTTCTCGACCTGCACGATCGGATAATGACCTTTTAAAAGAAGGCGGGCGGAGTAAAGAACATCCTCGTCATCGTCTATTATTAAAATCTTACCGGATTTAACGTTCATTTTAGTCGAAAAAAATTGGATGTTTTCATTAATTAATCTTTATTATGAATACGTCAAGCTCAGATAATGCAAAAATCGTTCCTTTTGAAACCCCTCGATATTTAAACGGATAATTCCGGACGTTTCTTCCAACTGTACGTTTTCGAACACAACCGTCCGTAAATGTACGTAATTAATTTTGCACGTAAAAATATTATATGCAACGTAAATCCGTACCAAGTTTAAAATTTAAAATAGAAGCTTAAAATAAATGAAAAACATGCTGTTTTGATAGTAACATTTTAATTTCCTGATTAGTCTAAAGGAAAAGCGCATGTTAATCTTCGAGGCACACAATTTGCTCTGCAACTGTAACTTTTAAATATTCATTTGCACTCAACAGTAAATTAGGTGAAAATTTGGATAGAAAAATAGAAAAGAAACCCTTGTTGAAGAGGAAAAAATTCTGGATATACACAGCCGGCGGAGCGCTGTTCCTTATTCTTGTTATTTTGATAATGACCGATACCGGCTCGAAGCTGAACGTTGATTCCGAAAAGATTACAATCTCGACTGTGGAGAACGGCGACTTCCAGGAATTTATTCCCGTTACGGGAACTGTAATGCCGCGCACCACTTATTACCTCGACGCCATACTCGGAGGAACCGTAGAAAAAAAGTATGTTGAAGAAGGAACAATGTTAAAGAAGGGCGACAAAATTATGAAGCTCTCCAATACGGATTTTCAGCTGAACGCTCTCCAGCAGGAATCTTTTGCTTTTCAGCAGATAAACGAGGCAAGAAATACACGACTTTCGATAGAACAGAACAGTATCAGTCTGCAGACCAGGCTGGTAGATGTTAATTATAACATGATAGATTCAAAAAGAAACTTCAACCGCGAGAAGGTAATGTGGGAGAAGAAACTTGTATCCGATAAAGAATATGAAGAGACTAGGGATCGATATTACCACGATCTCGAGCAGAAAAAACTCGCCGAAGAAAACTGGAGAAAAGATTCTGTGCTGAAACAATCTCAGCTCAAACAGATCAACGAATCTATAGACAGACTACAGCTCAATCTTCAGCTCATAAGAGAGAATATAGACAACCTTACTGTAAAGGCTCCCATAGACGGCCAGCTTACATCGCTGAATGCCGAGATAGGCGAATCAAAATCGCCCGGTTCGCGGCTCGGCCAGATAGACGCGATGGACGGATACAAAGTACGCGCCGATATAGACGAGTTCTATATTGCTCGTATTACAAAGGGACTGCACGCATCCGTTGAGATTGACGGATCGGAATTTAAGTTAGTCGTTAAAAAAGTTTACCCGGAAGTTAAGGACGGCAAGTTTGAAGTCGACATGGATTTTCTCGGTAAGTCTCCCGGCGGAATAAGGCGGGGACAGACGCTGCAAATCAGGCTTCAGCTTAGTGACCGGACCAAGGCCCTGCTTCTGCCGCGCGGCGGATTCTACCAGAAAACCGGCGGGCAATGGGTTTATGTTCTTACTAGTTCCGGAAGTGAAGCGGTGAAAAGAAATATAAGTCTGGGAAGACAAAACCCGGATTACTTTGAGGTGCTGAGCGGACTGAAGCCGGGCGATAAGGTGATTACATCGTCTTACGATAATTTCGGTGATGTGGATAAATTAATAATAAAGTAATTGAATTCTCTGCGGTGAAAGATTTACCGCAAAGGCGCTGAGACGCAAAGAAAGAATTTTAAATAAACATTAAAGGGAACAAACAATGATAAAGACAGTCAACCTGAGGAAGCTTTACACAACAGAAGAAGTAGAGACAACCGCTCTCAATAGTGTAAACATTGAGATAAAGGAAAAAGAGTTTGTCGCAATTATGGGCCCCTCCGGCTGCGGTAAATCCACGCTCTTAAATATTTTCGGCCTGCTCGATAATCCATCGGACGGAGAATATCACTTTATGGAACACGAAGTTTCAAAATACACAGAAAGACAAAGAGCGAATTTGAGAAAAGCCAACATAGGTTTCGTTTTCCAGAGCTTTAATCTTATTGATGAGCTGACGGTTTACGAAAATGTGGAGCTGCCTCTGCTTTATCTTGGTGTTTCCGCTTCCGAAAGGGGAAAAATGGTTGAAGAAGTTCTCGAACGTATGCAGATAATGCACAGAAAAGATCACTTCCCGCAGCAGCTTTCAGGAGGACAGCAGCAGCGTGTGGCCGTTTCCAGAGCCGTTGTAGCGAAGCCAAAGCTTATACTTGCCGATGAGCCGACCGGTAACCTCGATTCCTCCAACGGCGAAGAAGTCATGAACATTCTTACGCAGCTTAATGAAAGCGGGACTACAATCGTTATGGTTACCCACTCCCCTCATGATTCCGAATTCGCGCACCGTATAATTCACCTGTTCGACGGACACGTTGTAACCGAAAATTATAAAGAACAATTCCATGTTTAAATTCTCTGCGACTTTGCGCCTTAGCGGTGAGAAAATTTACCGCAAAGACGCGGAGACGCTAAGGAAAAAATAAAATGATAAAATTACACAATATTGAAAAGTACTACGCTAACAAAGTAATAAAGACATACGTCTTGAGGAATATTAACCTCGAGATTGAGGAAGGCGAGTTTGTTTCCGTTATGGGACCATCCGGGTCGGGAAAGACCACACTGCTGAATATACTCGGTATGCTCGACGTACCCTCCGGCGGTGAATATTATTTCTACGACGAGCCGGTCCACAAGATGAGCGAGAAGAAACTCTCCGAACTGCATAAATTACACATCGGCTTTGTCTTCCAGAGCTATCATTTAATTGATGAATTAACGGTCTATGAAAACCTGGAAACACCTCTGCTTTATCAAAAGGTTAAGAGTAACGATAGAAAAGGGCGTGTTGCCGAGGCGCTTGACAAATTTAATATGGTTGCAAAAAAGGATCTTTTCCCCAGCCAGCTTTCGGGCGGTCAGCAGCAGCTCACTGCTATCGCCCGGGCCATAATTGCGGAACCCAAGTTAATCTTAGCTGACGAACCGACGGGCAATCTACATTCGGATCAGGGTAAAGAAATAATGGAGATTCTCAAGAAATTGAACAAAGAGGGAACGACAATTATCCAGGTAACACACTCGGATACCAACGCGGAATACGGCAACAGGATAATTAAACTAAAAGACGGATGGATTGAGAATTAAACCCTCCGTGTCTCTGTGGTGAAATCTATACCACGGAGACACTGAGGCACAGAGAAAATTAATATAATAAACGCTTTGCGCTTAGCCCTAAGCGCCCGGTAATATTATAAAGGAGCGGAAGTGTTAAAGAATTATTTAAAGGTCGCAGTTAGAAATTTATTTAAGAACAAGGTTTATTCGATTATTAATGTAACCGGTCTCGCCATAGGTCTCGCAGGATTTATCCTTATAACTATATTAATCCGCAACGAATTAAGCTACGACTCATTCAATAAAAAAGCCGGCAGAATTTACCGTGTGGTTGAAATCCAGAATCAGAAGGGAATAGGAAAGCTAGACATCGCCGTAACTATGAGCCCCCTTGCACCTGCGATGAAAAACTACTTCCCGGAAATAGAAAATACAGCAAGACTTTCCCCGTCATCAACTTTATTCTGCAAGATAGGCGACAAAGGATTTTACGAGAAAGACGTTTCATTCGCCGATCCGTCTATCTTTAAAATATTTACAATACCTTTTATCGAAGGCGATCCTTCCACCGCGTTGAACGCGCCGTTTAATCTTGTAATTACGCAGTCGGTAGCAAAAAAATATTTCGGCGACCAGGATCCTCTCGGAAAGACGATAAAAATTTACAGCACTTTCGGCGCCGACGATTTTAAAGTTACCGGCGTAATAAAAGATTACCCTGAAAACTCGCACATATATTTTACTATGCTCGGATCTTATAAAACAATGGAGCATTACATAAGCTGGATAAACGAATGGGGAACCAATAGTCTCGGAACGTACGTGCTTCTTAAAAAAGGTGCTTCGGCGGCAAATGTTGACGGCAAGTTTCCGCAATTCTTAAAGAGCGTTATGCCGAAGGACCAGTGGTCGGATCTTCAGATGTATCTTCAGAACGTTAAGGATATTCATCTTTATTCAGACAACATAATTTACCAGACGTACAACCACAACCAGGGCAGCATTACAACTGTGTACATTTTCTCCGCAATTGCAATTTTCATTCTTCTAATAGCCTGTATTAATTTCATGAACCTGGCCACGGCGAGATCCGCAAAGAGAGTTAAAGAAATTGGAATGAGAAAAGTCCTGGGCTCCACACGCAAGAGTCTCGTTGCCCAGTTTCTGGGCGAAGCCGTATTAATATCTTTAATGGGATTCGTTCTTTCTCTTCTTCTTGTGGAACTGGCAATGCCTTACTTTAAAGATATCTTCGGCGAAAGAATAATTTTTACATACTCGGCCAGCATTCCGTTTATAGCGGAGCTTATAGGCATATCGATCCTTGTCGGTTTGATAAGCGGCAGCTACCCCGCGTTCTTTTTATCAAAGCTTCAGCCGGCGCAGTCGATTAAAGGAATATTATCTGGCAAATCCGGAGGTTCTTTCTTCAGAAAAATTCTTGTTACTCTTCAGTTTGCCATCGCAATAGCGCTCATCGTTTGTACGGCCATTGTTAGTAACCAGATGAATTATGTTAAGAACAAGAATCTGGGCTATAACAGAGAGCACGTGCTTTACCTTCCGATTAGGAGCAAGGAGATAAGATCAAAAATAGATTTAATGAAGACCGAGCTTTCGAAGAATTCCGATATCGTTAATGTCGCTGCGGGATCCGGATTATCGGGCGCAAGCGGTTCCGAGGGGGGAGAAACCGTAGCCGGAACGAACGGACAGGTTCATTTGATGATGCGCCGCAGCTTCGTGGATTTCGATTATATTAAAACTATGCAGATGAAGATAGTGCAGGGAAGGGACTTTTCGATCTCTCATCCGTCCGACTCATCTTCCGCCGTTATTATTAATGAGGCGGCAGTTAAAAAATTCGGCTGGAAAAATCCCATCGGAAAACAATTCGAGGGTAAGCCTAATAAGACAGTTATCGGAGTGGTTAAGGACTTCAATTTCTTTAACCTTCATTCTAAAATCGGTCCTTTGATAATGTCGATTCATCCGAGCTATTTTCAATATCTTCTCGTCAGAATTAAGCCTGATAACATTAATTCAACGGTTAATTACATCGGCAGTGTTTGGAAGAGCGCCGCCGAGGGCAGACCGTTCGACTATTCTTTCCT
>CAWBBX010000021.1:0-63691 GCA_963787005.1 uncultured Bacteroidota bacterium | reverse complement strand
TATGCAGGTCTATTATCCATAAGATCCAATAAGTTTAGAGCTTCCTAAACCCAATCCTAATAAATCTTAAAAATTTTCATATAACTTAATTAATCTTGAATTTTTTGTCAAGATTCAATTTGGAGTACGCGTCCAAGCGCACAAATTTATAGCAAGAAAGCATAAAATTAATGAAATTTTGAAGAAATTTGTCTGAAAAAGCAAAAATTTGAATAATTATTACAAGTTATCTCTTTCTCCGAATAGAACGTTTGTTCCTTAATCGGCTCTTTAAAGATTATTCATAAGCGCAACATTATAATTGACACCATCCTATTTTAATTTGGAATTATATTTACTATTACTCTTTTATATCTTGATAAAGGAGGTGTACCCTTATCCGTAACCCTTAAAATAAATTGAACAGTTTCTTCTTTATCAACTTCAGGCGCAATTACATAAGCATTGTGTACGTTCTCGGCCGAATTTATTTTTATCAACTTTTTATACGAACCGGCTTCTGGATAGTTAAACCACAGGTAACTGAAATTATCACCGTCGGGATCGGTTGCCGTGGCATCGAGGCCAAAACCCTCTCCTGATTTTACGGTAATATGATCGGGCACCAACAATTTAGGAACCGGCGGATGGTTAGCGTCCTTAAATGATTTTATACACCAGCTCATTCGGGCGGCAAAATCGTTTTGGAAATCTTCCCGCCACCGGAACAATGTTGCTTTATTGCTTATAAAAGAAACCGTGTCCAATCGGACATTCCTTCCGTATTCATTAAAAATATAGGGAGTATAATTATCGACCGCATCAGTCCAGATGGGCCTGGTTTCGGGTTCTATGGGAACACCGGAACTTCCTCTTTTAAGAGAATCAAATTCAGGCTTGTATAATTCGTAGCGACCGCCCCAGCCTCCCCAGTCGGGATGCTCCGCATAATTCAATCCATTCGGTATCAGATTCAGCCACGACGGGGTATCGCCTTCCATTCCGTAAGCTACATCGGGATAAACAGCACCGAGGGGGCCGTGGCCCTGCTGAATATTTTTTGCAATCCAGCTATTGCTGATCTCTTTATTGTTCAGCCCCTTTATATAGCTGTTTATTGCGCTCCACGTTGCGCTGCCGTAGTCATCGCCCGGACTAACAATATAAAATAAATCGGGGAAATTTTTTCTGATCCATACACCGCTGTCGTCCTGATCGGATATGGTATAAACTCTCAGCTTCGCAATCAACTCTTTTACTTCTGCTTTTGGTTTTGTTTTTCTTATTTCATATAGTGCCTGGGCAAGAGTATTTACGCCGCCCCAAACGCAAATCCATAATGGGCGAGCGTCTTTTTCTTCAAGAACTTTTATTATCCAATCCGAGCCTTCGGAGTTTTTATCATTACCCACTCCCGTCATTCCGTATTTTGGCAGACCGCTTTTTACAAGCCTCAGAAGCGACCGTGCATCTGGGAATCCGGCTTCGTGTTTTAAAAGATCGGCATGTACCTTGCCGTAGGCGCGTATTATTTTTTTTATTGACTCGGGATTTACCGTATCTTTATGCCAGCAGGAGGTTGTGGCAATCAATCCTTTTATGTCAATCTGGTCTGTATATAAGAGTAAACGGACCAGTGACTGCATGTCGTCCGGGTCTGCTTCAATGTCTGTTAAAATAACGGCCCTGTGTTTCTGAGGCGTCCGGGGCAAAAGGGAGTGAGAAAAGAATAAGAATGAAAGAACGAACAAAAAAATAAAATTTTTCATTTTAGATGTTCCGTAATTTATAATGTTCAGGCCTTGAGAAATCCAGTATAACAGTAATATTAGACAGCGGATTATTGTAGTTCTTAATAGGCGTATTATTATACTAATATTGCTCCAGGGATCTTTGATATAATTTAATCACTTTTTGTATTCAAATTACAGAGTTCGAGTTAATTCTTTCGAAATAAATGCGGACAATTTAAAAATATCAAATTAACACCCATACACAGCTTGCTTTTTCCTATTCAGTAGCTCCCAATTTTAAAGCACAAGAATGCTAATCTATATGAATTATGATATTCTTATTAATTTTTATTCCGGATAATAAAGCCCGGCTATTGCATAGACCTGTTTGATGATGATTCTGCTTCCTCTATTTGTACGGGCGGGCATTTAACGCTGCCGTAAGTGCAGAAGACGCAGCACTCGCCTTTGGCCGGAACCAAAATAGCGTGGCAGTTTTCGCATTCGTAAAAATGAACGCATGTATCCTCAGGCATGCGCTCTTCCTTTTCATAACCGCAGGCCGGACAGGTAATTATCGACACGTATACTATGTCCTTTTTCACATTTTTCCGGGGCTGTTACGGCTAAATGTAAAATTTCTTTCTTAATGAAGCAAAAATTAATTAACTTACCTCAAGTTGTTCTTGCTTCGGTCTTGCGGACTCGAATTTACGGTACTCTTAAAACACATCGTTAAATCTTTTGTTTAAAATATTTTCGGAGAAAATTATGAAGGGATTTTATCGTCTAACCGGCTCAAAGGTTAAATTGTCTGCCGTCGTATTAATGGTGTTTTTCGTATCTGCCGTGTCGCAGGCGCAGATACCGAACAGATTTCATAATCTCAAAGTACTTCCCGATTTAATCAGCAAGGACGAGCTGCTTCACGTGATGAGAGGTTTTACATCTTCTCTCGGTGTCCGCTGTTTATTCTGCCATAAAGGCGATGAAAGTACGCCGTTCAATAAAATAGACTTCGCGTCCGACGAAAAGCCGAACAAGGACAAAGCCCGCCTGATGATGAAGATGGTTAAGAACATCAACGAAAATTACCTTGCCAAGATATCAAAAATTTCTGGCGATAAGGATAACGACTTTATTAAAGTCAAGTGCGTTACCTGCCACCACGGTCAGCCGGAGCCGCAGACACTGGAAGCCGTCTTAATGGAAACCATAAACAAGGAAGGCGTGGACCAGGCGATAGAAAAATATCATAAACTGCGTGACAGATTTTACGGGGGCTTCAGCTACGATTTCCAGGATCATACTCTCGTGAAGCTTTCGGAAGAATTAATTGACGCGAAGAAACCGGATGCTGCTGTTGCGATGAGCAAGTTGAACCTCGAGATGTATCCCGAATCGGGAGTGGCTTTCTACGGCATGGCGCAGTCGTACGAGGCAAACAACGATAAGCAGAACGCAATAATTTATTATAAGAAAGCCCTGGAGAAAATGCCGAACAACGATAGAATAGCAAAAAAGCTGGAAGAATTGCAGAACTAAAGTCTATTTCTGTAAACAGGGCGACAATTAATCTGATCTTTCGCTTTTATATTAAGATGCCGTCAACAATCGGATAATATTTTGGGAAGAAATGCACTCATATTATTCACCGATCTTCCGTTTCGGGAAGCCGGAAGGAAGAGGATATTTCGCGATAGAAATAAAAGCGAGTCGCTGGCGGAAATAATCTTTCAAAAAACCGTACGGACAGTTCGCCGCTGCAAAAATGAAATCGATTTCGATTTTATAATTGCGACCGCATCGGCAAATTTACTCGGCGAAAAGTTCGTACGGCGGACGGCCCGATATATTTATCGAGTTCAGAGGAAGCGGCTTCGGAGAAATATTTTGCAAACAGCATTAAGGATGTTTTCGGACTCGGATACGACAGCGTAGTTATTATAGGGGATGATATTCCGGATATAAATTCGCGCATCAGATCAGCGACATCTTTTGCATGCCTCGACGAAAATAGATAATGCCGTCGTCGGACCCTCTGCCGACGGCGGTTTTTATCTGCTCGGAGTTAATTCTTTCGATGAAAATTTGTTCGAAGGAATCGAGTGGAGGACAAAGAGCGTCTTCGTCAGGCTTAAGGAAAATCTTGACCGGCAAAATTATTTAGTTGATGTTCTGCCTGTGCTGACCGATATAGACGACACAGCAAGTTTAAACTCATGGCTTTCTATAAAAACCGCGGCCGTTAAAATTGTTAAAAGATTATTAATATCGGCATCGTTGTTCGTCAATTTTATACGTGTGTTTACAACTCCCTTTATTAAAGACGATTGCTTTTCTAAACGCATCTCTCAGAAATCTCCTCCCGCATTTAATTGAATCCCGTATCAACCTAACGGAATTTTTAACCGCTAAATATTGATGCCCGATATTGGGAAAATTATTTATGTAACGGAGAACTACATAATGAAAAAATATTATTTGTTATGCGCGGTTTTGTTGACGTGTCTTTTTTACTCGAATGCAAACATTGCGCAGGAAATATCTTATAAGCCGGGAAACGGGCTTCATGTGTCGCAGCCCGGCGTATGGGATTTTCTCTTCAGCGGATACATCAATACTATTTTTACTTATCATAATACCCATCAAAATTATTCCGTGCAGAATTCGTTCTATGTTCACCGCGGAAGGTTAGATCTCGGTTTCGATTACGGAAAGGATTACGAAGCGTTCTTTGAGTTCGACGCCGCGCCGGCCCGCACCGCGATGGTGCTTGCTCAGGTTCAGGTAAGACTTTTCGATAAGAACTACCTTCTCGCCGGAAAGTTTATAAATCCTTTCTCACCGGAAAACAACAGATCGACAAGCCGTCTCACGACTGTAGAAAGATACTCCGGCCTGAACTCAATTTTTCTTCTGCCGGGACTCGATTCGCAGTACGGGGTTATGTTTTTCGGTAGTTCATCAGGGCTGCATTATTACTTCAGCATAACAAACGGAAACGGCGAAGCGAATCAAAACATACCGGAGAACAATAATAATAAAGCAATTACCTGTCGCCTTGATTTTGATATATCTAAAGAATTCACGCTGGGCGCCAGCTTCGATTACGCGGAAGAGAAGCTGCAGAATCTCGATCTGCTCGATCATACTTTCGAAAGTTTTAATATCGTTAGGATTAATGGAAAGCGTATCGGATATCTCGGTCACTTTGAATATATTCACGATTCCTTTCTTCTGAGGGGTGAGGCATTTCATTATTCGATGCGGAATAATCTCACTTTTTTAAATCAAGTCGACGGTTTTACCGGCGGCTATCTTGAGCTCGGATATTTCTTAAGCGGGAACTCGGAGAACGGCGTTCAGCTTATCGGAAGATACGAGACTGCGCGCTACGGAAATTTATATGCCGGTCTTAACGGACCTTCTTCTTTAAACAGCTACCTGCTCGGCACAAACTGGCTGATGAATAATGTTTTCAGTTTCCAGGTAAATTTGATATTCGAAAGCGCGGACAAACCTTCCGCATCGCCGCCGAGCCGCCTGAGCGGAAAATCGAGCGAGACTCTTCTACTTTCAACATTACAACTGAGGTTTTAAATGAGCGACGTACTTCTCTGGCAGTGGATTGTGCTTATCGCCTTTTCAGCGGTGCTTATTTTAATGACGCCTTTCGTAAAAACAAAGGAAGGCTTCTACAGGGGAGTTTCGAAGAAAGCGGAAAAACCGGGACTCGTAATGCTGACCTTCAGCCTGGTTATTTCCTGGATATTCGCAAAGTCGGTTACTAACGCGGCTAACTTGGGATTAAGCTTCGGTATAGTCGGCGGACTCGCGTATGCGACTTATTATTTCTCTTTTCTTGTTGCCGGCATAGTAATCTATAAGTTAAGAACGAAGCTGAAGGTAAAAAGTCTGCATCAATTTCTTGAACAGAAATTCGGCAGAGGCGCGCTTCAGCTTTTTACTATAATTATTGCGATCAGGTTACTAAACGAAGTCTGGTCGAATACGGAAGTTATAGGAACGTACTTCGGGCATGTCGGTTCGCCGCAGTACATAATTTCAATTATTGTCTTCACAACTCTTACGCTTGCTTATGCTTTAAAGGGCGGACTTCGCAGCTCGCTTATCACCGATCTTCTGCAGATGGGTTTGTTTGCGGTCCTGCTTTTTGTGGTGTTGGGAATGATACTTCCGAAAGAGGGATCTATTACACCGTTCTTAAAAACCGGTCACTGGACTTTTAACGGCGGAGTGGATTTGATTCTTGTGGCGTTTATTCAAATTTTCAGTTACCCGTTCCATGATCCGGTTCTTACGGATAGAGGTTTTATCTCCGATGAAAAAACAACTTTAAAAAGTTATATCATCGCTACCGTCGCCGGATTTATATTTATACTTCTCTTCAGCTTCGTCGGAATTTACGCGCAGTTCCTGGGACTCAGCGGACAGGCCGCGGTTGAAGTATCTAAATCACTCGGCGTTTTTTCCATGATCATCATGAACTTTATTATGGTTACTTCGGCATCGTCCACCGTGGATTCAACATTCGCGTCTGTATCGAAGATGATTGTGGTGGATCTCGGCAAAAAAGATCTCGCATCTGTTTCTAAGGGAAGATGGACGATGCTCATCACCGCGATCGGAGGAACAATACCGTTGATATTTTCCCCCACAATTTTGTCCGCAACTACAATCAGCGGGACAATGGTGCTGGGACTCATGCCGGTCTTCATTTTCTGGAAGATACCCGCGCCGAAAATTTCTTTTCATCTAGCTATGTGGACAGGCGTAGCGGCCGGAGCGGTTTTGGTTTTTAACTTGCTGCCCAAATCGTTATACTTGACGAGCGGTCCGTACGCCGACCTTCTGACCATAAACGTTTATGCATCGGTGCTTATATTAATAGTATATTTTGGTCCGGTGTTAATGAAAAAAGGTTCAGGGACAAAAGAAATTTTAATAAATACATAAATTGGCCGAATAAGGTAATAAGGTTAAAGTTGGAGTGATGGTGCAGGTTACTAAGGTTAAAAAATCTAAATAAGGTTAATAGTATATTTATAATTCTAATTCCTTTCAAAGGCAAAACGAAACCTTATTAATATAATCTGATAACAAAAAATATCGCTGCCCATAAGTATTAATATCTAAATTTCCAAAATTCTGTTTTGAAATATAACCTAAGTAACTATTCGAAGAAAAAAAGTTTTAACCTTATTACCTTAATATAACCGAGGCTGCTAAAATAAATATCTTTGTTTATAAATCCTCTGCGAGGATTTCGGTGTAAGAACGAATTATTGCGGTTATAATAATGTGATTTCTACGAGATCAATGGTTAATTAAACATCCTCGTATAAAATGAATTGCCGGACTAAATAAATTGAAATTAAATTCGTGAGAATATGAACAATCAAATGCCAATAGATTTCCCCGAGATTTACCTAGACGCGCTCGATCATCTCTGGTTCCAGGTTGCGGGCACGCTGTGCAACATAAAATGCGATCACTGCTTCATCAGCTGCAGTCCTGTTAACCACAGCTTCGAGTTTATGAAATACGAAGAGGTAAACCGCTACCTCGAAGAATCTGTTAAAGCCGGAGTGAAGGAATACTACTTCACCGGCGGCGAACCTTTTATGAACAAAGACATCTACAAAATTTTGGAGAGAACATTGAGTCTCGGTCCCGCCACTGTACTTACAAACGGCATGCTCATAAAACCGAAGAACGCGGAAAGATTAAAAGATATCGCGGAAAGCTCAATATATTCGCTCGAGCTGCGTGTAAGCATAGACGGTTACACGGAAGAGATGAATGACGAGATAAGAGGAAAGGGAGTATTCAAGAAAGCAATGGCGGGAGTGAAAAATTTAGTCGATAACGGGTTTCTTCCCATAATAACAATTACAAAAACATGGGAAGACGGCCGCGACGACGAGGTGCTTAACGGTTTTATTAACGTTTTAAAATCACACGGCTATCCCAGACCTAGGATTAAAATACTTCCGTCTATTAAAATCGGTAAGGAAGCCGCGCGTACTAAAGGCTACGACGAGTACGAGTATGTTACAAACGAAATGCTTGTCGATTACGAGATAAGCAGTTTAATCTGCGCCAACAGCAGGATAGCAACTAATAAAGGCGTGTATGTTTGCCCCATTCTTATCGATTCACCCGACGCGAATCTCGGAAAAACTCTGGAAGAAGCGTCCAAAGGTTACGAGCTTAGACACCAGGCATGCTACACGTGTTATCTTTTCGGAGCTATATGTTCAAACTTTACATCGGTGGGAAGAGATGCCTGAGAAAATTGCATTGTTCGGCGGAGTGTACAGCAATCATATTGCACTTGAAGAAACTATTAAGGATGCACAGAAGCGCGGCGCGGACGCGATATATTGTTTGGGTGATCTGGGCGCGTTCGGGCCTTTTCCCGATAAAATATTTTCGATTTTGCAAAAACATAACATTCCCGTTGTTCAGGGGAATTATGATAACTCCATCGGCAACAATTTAAACGACTGCCAGTGCGGCTACACCGATCCGCGCGACAACTACTACGCAAAGCTCAGCTACGACTACACTTTTAAAAACACGTCCGAAGAATTTAAATCTGTGGATGAAAGAACTTCCTTCGGAAATTCGTTTTGATCTCGGTGATAAAAAAGTGCTGCTCTGCCACGGCTCCCCGCGGCAAATGAACGAGTTCCTCTGGGAAACTACAACACCGACTCACTTCCTCGAAAAATTATGCGGTGATTTTAAAGCTGATGTTATCTGCACGACTCATACCGGTATTCATTGGGGGAGGGAATTAAACGGTGACAAATTATTTGTAAACGTAGGTGTAATCGGAAGGCCGGAGAACGACGGCACCACGAACGTCGGCTATACTATGCTTGAAAATATCGGCGGAAAAGTTTCTGCGGAATATATTCCAATCAATTACGACTACGAAAAGCTTGCCGAAGAAATGCGCAAAGAGAAATTGCCGCATGAATTTATAGAGACGATTTTAACCGGATGGTGGACAACTTGTCTCGAGGTTCTGCCGATGAAGGAGAGGGCTAGGGGGAAATATTGAAAAAAAACGGGAAAATTTTAAGATAGGCGCTTAAGTATCCAGGCTTCTTTTTGTATCTGTGCCTCTTCTATAGTCTTGAACTTATAAATCCCGTGCGGAAACTTTAATTTGAAAATTTTTCCGAATGTTTCATAAAATCCGGAAAGCATTTTATAATAATCTCCGTCCGGTTCCCGCACTATTTGCGCATCCTTTGCTTCCTGAAAAGTTTTATACTTATAAACCGGCATCTTTTTTGAGTTTCTTTTAAATAATGAATATCTTCTTTGTCGATACTTCTTAAAGTATTTTCTTTTAATTTTATAAGAGAATCTATGTCCGCAATCTTAATTTTTATAGATTCAATCTCTATTTCATGCGATTTGATATTGTAATAATTGAAAAGTTCTCCCAGTTGAATTAAAATATCAATCGCATAACCCTCAGGTGTTCCGTACCTTGTAATTTGATAACTTTCTTTATCAGATAACCTAATCTCGTCTATGGATTCGTCGTCAAAAACTTCCTTTAACGCTAGCCTGAGATTATTAAAATTATTTTCTTCGGGTTTTACGAAAAGGTCAATGTCATTGGTTGCGCGGCGTATCCGCCTATAAGTATATAATCAACCTTGTGTTTTTCAAGCGCTGCGAATACTTTATTAAAAGAGGCAAAATAATTCAAAGCACCTCATTTTATCTTTTTTAAAATATAGCAATAAAATAACTAAAAATGATAAGTCTCTTTATATTAGTTTAACTATCGAATATTCTCAAATCCCAAACCCGAAAAGAAAGCTCAGCCTGACCAGACTCTCCAATGTTTTGGGTGATGAAATCTCCCGTCCGTCCTGGTCCGTATAAATTTCCCATTCCAGCACCTTCTTCTGCGTCGGAAGAAAATAATCAAATCCTATGGCGAATTGAGGACTGAACTCCACGCCGATCCCGCCTTTAAACATTAATAGAGGCACAGAAGCGACTTTAATATAATCTTTGGGTCCGCTGCTTTCGTTAAAATGCTGAAGCAGTCCGGCCGACAAATAAATCGATTTATAAAATCTATACTGTCCGTCAACTCCGATTTCCCACCCGGCGAACTCTCTAAACAAAGCTCTCCCGAATTGTGCTTTAAATGAGACCGTATTATTCGGCCTATATATAAGATCGGCGTGTGCGGAAACATAAATACGGGAAAAGAAGGGATACTGAGAAGTTCTGGATATACGCGTGGCGGTCTGTCCGCTAAGGTTTAAATTGTTGCTCTCTAGCTCAAGCCCGAGCTGGAAACTCTGCGCGTTTATTAAAACCGTGCTGAATAGTATTAATATTAATGTCTTCATAAAATTCATCGTCCAAATGTCTTACAATACATTTTTATAAAAGAAAACCAACATGAATTCCGAACCTGATCATATTTTTAAACCTATATACCTTTGACTGATAACCGTTTGACGTAAACGATAATCCTCCCCCGATAATCGGTCTTGAAGCGGGAATATAATATGCTGCATCAATGGATAATGTCTTTGTAATTTTAATTCCGGCTCCCGAGAAGAACAATTAATATGTTCGCGAATTATTAAACGTGAGAAGTCCTATACTTTTCCCTTCATTGGAATGAAACATTGTACCTGCCGTTATAAAAACCGGTCCGAGGATTTCGTAGTTACCGTTTAGTCCTAATTCCAGTCCCCAAAACGCAACATGAAGGGTATGGCCGATCTTTGCCTGCAAGGAAAATCGTTTAAATATATTATAAGTTAATTCGAGATTAAAGGCCATAGGCATTCCATCGCCGCCCAAGATTCTGGTCCCTTCCGGGTAGAGAACATGTATTTTGTGAATTTCAAACTCGAAACCGGGCTTAAAACTTTGCGCATTAATACATATTGAGAAGAATAAAATAAAGACACATACCCTTGTTGCCATTTGTACCCCCATGACAATTTATTTGAATCCCCCCCCCGGGAAGTTTTGATTAGATGTGTAAGGCAGATCGCCGGTTCCTTATTGAAAACGTAACCGTAATTGCAGTAATAATCAATTAAGATTTTAATTCTAATTATAAAGACTGCCCGCATTTTTTCCGGAGGTAAAAACAGTGTACCCGCTCACATTCCTATCAAAACAATGAATAAACTGTAAAACACTTGACAGAAGAAAGACGCTGCCTGCGCTAACTTTCAGCAGTTCAACTGAGCGAACATAATTTTAAAACATTTAAGCCAAAGGAGAATTAGTCATGAAAAAAAGAAAATTCGGATTGCTCGGTACAATGATAATAGCGGTATTCTTTTCTTTTGTATTTCTTAATTCAGGAACACTGCTTGCGCAGGATAACGGACCGGTAACCGTTCAATCGAAGCAGCCTTTTGAAAAAACGGTTAAAGAAATAAGGAAGATGGTGTCGAACAGCGGAATGATGGTTCTGTCGGAAATAAACCAGGGAAAAATATTATCGATGACCGGCATTAACATTAATGCCGAGTCGCTTTTTATCGGGAATCCGCAGATAGGAAACAAATTATTTTCGGCGGACCGCGGTGTTGGTATAGCCATCCCTGTAAGATTAAATATTTATGAGGGGAGCGACGGCAATACGTATGTAAGCTATGTTAAGCCTACGGTACAGCTGGCCTCATTTAAAAATGAGAAAGTTCAGAAGATCGCTCAGATGCTTGACGGTAAGCTTGGAAAATTAACGGGTATGCTTTCAAAATAAAAAGTTAAAAGGCCGGTCCGGCAAATGCCGGATCGCCCGATTATTTTATCAAAACTAACGGGAATTATTAAAATGAAACCGCAAAGCAAGAAAATACTGCTCAGCATAATAGCGCTTTTAGCCGCGGGTATCGGACCCAGTTTGTTCGTTGCCGCTCAGGCCGGCTACGCAAGTCTAAGTGACCTGGCAATAAATTTCTTGATTCCCGCTGTTCTGGTAACTCTTACAGTTTACGGCGCGGGTTTTTGGGTGGATGCAAAAGATATCAGCAAGTTGATAGGCGCTGGTGCGGTCGGCGGATTTGCAGGCACTATCGGACTTGAGATAGTCCGCGAAATAGGCTTTCACCTCGGCGGGATGCCCGGAGATATGCCGAAGCTGCTGGGCGTTTTACTGTTAAACAGATTTGCGCTGGGTCCGGATACGCTCTCTAACATTGCGGGATGGTCTTATCATTTCTGGAACGGAATATCTTTCGGAATTATTTACAGCGTCTTGTTCGGCAGAGGAAAGAAGTGGGCGGGAATTATATTTGCCCTCGCTATGGCCGCGGGCTTTATGATGAGTCCGGCCGTTTTTGCAATGGGCGTGGGACATTTCGGTGTTAATTTCGGGTGGGGATTTCCGGCTACGGTTATATTAGCGCATGTCGCGTTCGGCGCACTGCTCGGTCCTATTGTATACAAGATGAATAAAAATAATACGGGATTCTTCGGACGGCTCGGCGGAATTTTTAAGAAGAGCGGGACGCTTTTAAAGATTCAGATGGTATTTCATAAGCATTTATAAATGATTCCGTCCGCCGGCTCAAACGGCAGAAATGTAAGATAGATTACATTATTGTATTATATTTAATTGTAGGTTTTCAGCAGTCAAACAAATATAACATTATCTGCCGGGCGGGATTAAATGGCCGAGAAATCAAAATTATGGTATCTGGAAAACTTTAACTTGTTGTCGGGACTCGATAAAGAAAGCCTGAAAAACCTGAGTGAAATAACCACTATGCAGAATATTGCTAAGAACCAGCCGATTTATTTCGCAAAGGAACCTTCGTCATCCATCTTTTTCTTGAAAGAAGGGAGAGTGAAAATTACTAAGACATCCGCCGAGGGAAAAGAGCTGATCATCGCTCTGGTAAATCCCGGCGAGATATTCGGCGAGCTTTCTATTTTGGATGAAGGAGAAAGAACCGATTATGCCATCACCATGGACAATTGTCTTATCTGCGCGATAAGTAAGGAGGATTTCAAATATTTCATTGACAAAAATCCCGATCTGAATCTTCGCATTAATAAACTCATCGGTTTTAAACTTAAAAAATTCGGCGAAAGAATAGAAGATCTTGTCTTCAAGGATGCCGATCATCGCATCGTTTCTTTTATATTTTCACTGGCCGAGCAGCACGGTAAGAAAATAGGAGAAGAATATGTCATCAAACCTTTTCTTACACACCAAAATATCGCGGAGTTAACCGCATGTTCCCGCCAAACAGTTAATTACCTGCTGACCGATCTGAGAGATAAGGGAATTATTCATTTTGACAGAAGAAAATTAATCATCAAAGACGTACCCGCCATTAAAAAACTCATTAAAAATTAATCCGCCTTTGTCGGGTTCTTGACAATATAATACGCGACGACAGTTTATTTTTGAATCGTATGGATATAATCGTTTATATAAGAAATAACTGCGTATCGTGCAGAGAGCTGATAAGAATACTTAGATCGGACAAAAATAAGTACGGGGTGTTAAACCTTAAGATCATTAGTATCGAAACCAGTCCGAATTCTAAAATTAGCATTGTGCCCGCGCTCTGTTTTGACGATGAGCTAATAGCATACGGCAAGGAGGATATTGTTAAAAAATTAAAAGAATCTGTGTAATCCTTTGGGAAGATAAAATCCCGGTATTTTTATAAATATGAGTTTTCTTTTACCGGTGTTAATCATATTTTGAATCGGCGGCAACTATGATCATCATTAAGCCGTTTTTAATTTGTTATAATTTCGTGAAGAACGCGAGTAGTTTAAACTGCATATTTGCTTAGGAAATAAGATCGATTAATTTTTCGCTTGACCTCCCCCTAGGTCCCCCGCCTTAGTAAGGGGGGGAAGCGGAGCGGGGGTGGTTCCAATTATACATAGACGGACGGACATCATGAAACACCTATTAATAATCGGCAACGGCATAACGGGCATAACCTGCGCCAGGCACGTACGCAAGGAAAGCGATATGCGCATCACCGTTATCTCGAGCGAGACGGAACACTTCTTTTCCCGCACCGCATTGATGTATGTTTATATGGGGCATATGCGGTACAAAGAAATCAAACCCTACGAAGACTGGTTCTGGGAGAAAAACAGAATAGAATTGATTCACGCTCACGTTAGCGAAATAGATACGGACGCGAAAAAACTCACGTTCGATAACGGCGGCACAATCTCTTACGATAAGCTCGTCATCGCAACCGGATCTAAGACAAACAAGTTCGGCTGGCCGGGGCAAGATCTGCCCGGCGTGCAGGGGCTATACTCTAAGCCCGATCTCGATCTGCTGGAAGAAAACACTAAGAACTGCAAACATGCTGTAATTGTCGGCGGCGGTCTTATAGGAATAGAACTGGGAGAGATGCTTCACACTCGCGGAATACACGTTACCTTTCTTGTGAGAGAAGAACTTTACTGGAGCAGCAAGCTGCCGCGCGAAGAGGCCGCGATAATTAGTAGGCATATACTTGAGCATGGTTTCGATCTTAAACTCTCTACACAATTAAAAAAAATTCTTCCCGGGGAAAACGGAAGAGTAAGGGCAGTTATAACCGACAAAGGGGAAGAGATAAAATGCGAGCTTGTCGGACTCACGCCGGGCGTTCATCCTAATATCGATCTTGTTAAAAACTCTAATATTATGACGAACCGCGGAGTTCTGGTGAACGAATATCTTCAAACTAATATTGATGATGTATATTCCGCCGGCGACTGCGCCGAGATCGTTTATCCCGGCCGGGAACGTAACGAAGTTGAGCAGCTCTGGTATACCGGAAAAATGCAGGGAGAAATTCTCGCTCAAAATATCCTCGGTAAGAAAGTAAAATACGATAGAGGCATCTGGTACAACTCGGCAAAGTTCCTGGATATAGAATACCAGACATACGGATTTATAAGCAGCAAACCGCTGGAAGGTGAAAGATCTTTTTACTGGGAACATGAAGGCGGAAAGAAATGTCTCCGCATCGTTTACTCTTCCTCCGATAGATCGGTTAAGCGGATTCAATATGCTGGGGATGCGGATGAGGCATAAGCTCTGCGAAAAATGGATAGCGGAAAAAAGAACCATTGAATACGTCCTGGAAAATTTAAAAGCCGCTAACTTCGATCCCGAATTTTATTCGAAGCATGAAGAAGAAATCATTTCAAAGTTCAACACGGAAAATCCGGCCCATCAAATTAAACTAAACAAGAAAAATTACCTTAAACTTTTACAGCGGATTTGAATATGACGCCGATTCAAATAGAGCCTTTTACGGTATACAAGCCGAACAAGAAAATAGAGTTCGTTAAAAAGTCAGGACTCGCATTAATCGGCATTGGTGTCCTCTTTTTTCTTATCGCCCTCTCGAGAGTAACTTCTTCTAATCCGCTTTTGTTTTTCTTTCTTACGTTCGGACTCTGTATCGCCGGAGGGATGATATACTATTTCCCAAAGATAAAGGAAGCGCCTCCGGGCATTAAGAACGACAGAATATTTTTCAATGCTTTCACTGCAAGAGGCGTTCCCGCATGGATAATGGGAGTTATAATAACGGGATTTTATATTGTGCTATACTGGTTCCCGGACCTGATACAAAACTGGATAGCTATGGTTAATCCTCTCAGCTACTGGCTGAGGGGTAAGGCGGCCGACAGGTGGTTCCTCTACGGTACGTTCTACACCTCGGCGGTTGTGTTTATGGGAATTAAGATGATTGTGAAATACCGGCACAACCGGTATCAAATAATACGGACAATTTCCGTCAGCTTCTTTCAGCTCGGGTTCGCGTTCTTAATCCCGGCGCTTCTCGTTAGTCTTAACAAGCCCGAATATTACTTCACATACTTCTGGCCTTTGAAATACCAGTATCTTTTTCCGAACGAAATAAGCTACCTTACGCATAACGGCGCGGCGCTCGGTTACTTTATGGTGTTCTGGGGCGCGGTTATGTTTTTTGTTGCCACGCCTATTCTTACTTATTTTTTCGGGAAGAGATGGTACTGCTCCTGGGTATGCGGATGCGGGGGACTGGCGGAAACCGCGGGCGATCCGTTCAGGCAAAATTCGGATAAATCTCTCAAGGCATGGAAGATCGAAAGATGGATTATTCACCCGGTTCTGGTTTTCGTCGTTCTAACAACCGCGCTTGTCTGGCTGAACTCGGCTTATCACGGCGAGATTCTCGGCTCGCTTTCCATGGGATTTTCTAAGGCGTACGGTTTTATAATAGGTGCGGTTTTTTCGGGGATAGTGGGCGTTGGATTTTACCCGATAATGGGAAGCCGGGTGTGGTGCAGGTTCGGATGTCCCGATGGCAGCCACTCTCGGAATGCTTCAGAAATATTTTTCACGCTTCAGGATAACCACCAACGGGGGACAATGCATATCGTGCGGCAACTGTTCCACATACTGCGAGATGGGAATCGACGTAAAATGGTACGCGCAGAGGGGGCAGAATATAATCCGCTCTTCATGTGTGGGCTGCGGAATATGTTCGGCTGTTTGCCCCAGAGGCGTGCTTAAGCTGGAGAACCTGCCGAGAGCAGGCAGGTATAATAAAGGGAGATAAGGAGATTGGAATAGTGGAGTAATGGAATGATGGAGTACGAGAATAGCGGGAGAATGTTGGATTGAAGTTCCAAATATTCCACTACTCCATATAAATAGGGACTCTGGTCAGCCGCTGAATTTAGCCTCGTAATTCTTCATGCACTTATCAATTATCTTATAAGCGTGTTCCTTCTCCAGAAACTCGTTTACCTCTACATGCTTATGCTCCAGTTTTTTATAATCCTCGAAGAATCTTTTCAGTTCTACCATCGTATGCGGGGGCAGTTCTGTGAGAGAATTAATGTAGTTGACCGCCATATCATCTTTCGCAACCGCGATTATCTTTTCGTCACTCTCGTTGTTGTCAATCATGTGCATCACGCCGATTACTTTCGATTCAATTATGCACAGCGGATCTACGTCAATGGAGCAGATAACTAGTATGTCAAGAGGATCGTTGTCCTCTGCAAGGGTCTGCGGAATGAAGCCGTAATTAGCCGGATAATGAACCGATGAGAACAGAACCCTATCGAGCCTTAACAATCCGCTGTCCTTATCCAGTTCGTATTTAGCCTTCGAGCCTTTAGGTATTTCAATAATTCCCTGTACAAATTTCGGTGCGTCTTTTCCAACGTTAACGGAATGCCACGGATGCTTGTTGTCGAATTTTCCCATGTGTTAAATCTTTTCCTTTTTGATATTATCGATATTTTGTGAGATCATAAATTTTTATTAGTGATACAAAATTCGTCGTAGGTGCGGGTCTCAGCCCCTCCCCTACAATAGCATTAAAACTAATTTTAATTTATGTAACGTCCGACGCATTTACAATCAGCTATGAAGAGTGTCACGTTGCGGACAAGGTTATTAAAAATTATGCTATTTTATTTTATGGCCGTAGGGACAACTCATGAGTTGTCCCTACAAAATACCGTAATTATTAAAATTTAAATAACGCAAAAACACATCACTCAAATCATTGATGTTATTCATCAATTAATTATTTATTTTCTTCTCATAATAATAACGGATTTTATAAATGAAAGATCCCGTAAAATTTATCCGGCGACTCATCCTGCTCGTCTGGGCGCTCTGGTCGGCAGTTGTAACTCTAAGCAATTTCTTCGATGTATTCAGAAGTCTGGGCATGCTGCCAGACTGGTTCAAGTTCGTCTCGGGGAATTTCGGATACATACAATCCGCAACGTCTATATATTTATTCCCGGTATGGCTAAATGCGGTTCTGTTCGGACTCGTAATTATATTGGAAGCTTTGATGAGCTATCACTTCTTTAAAGCGTTCGCGGGAGTTAACCTCGGTAGGGAAGGCGTTGTTTATACGCCATTCGTTTTCGGTCTATCATTATTCGGGGGTTTTCTCGTTACGGATGAATTGCTTATCGCGTACGACAGGCTGGGCAGCATAGAGCAGACTCACCTTGCGATTTTTGTCGCCATGATGGTTTCATTGCTTGCCGTAACTCTTCTGCCCCAGATTTCTTCCCAAAGTAAGAGTGGAAATAACTCGCAATAAGATTATCTTATAGTATTAAATTTTTAGGGGACAATATGAAAAAGATTAAAATGTTCGAAGTTCCGGATATTACGACCGTCCGGGACATGCTTAAAATATCGGCCCAAACATTCGGCAACAAACTTGCCCTCGAAGATCTGGCACCAACTCCCATCTCTTCCGTAACATACAGGCAGCTTTTAGAAAACGTTTTGAAGTTCGGCGCCGCTCTGCGGAAACTGGGCTTAAAAGAAAGAGCGCACATAGCGGTGATCGGAGAAAACAGGGTTCAGTGGGGAATAACTTATTTAACCGCCCTGACTTTTAATTACGTTGTAGTTCCCATCGATAAAAACCTGCACTCCAATGAGATCTTCAATATTATTCACGAATCCGATTCCGAAGCTATAATATTCAGCGATACATTTGCGCCGGTGATAAAAGGGGGGAGCGGCGCGCTTAAAAAGCTGAGAATCTTTATCAGTATGGATCTCCCCTCCAAAAAAGAAAATGTTTATTCGATGAATGAGTTGATCAACAACAGCAGTCCGGCCGAGTTGAGCGATCTGCCCGAAATCAATCCCGACGATACGGCAGAGATAATATTCACTTCGGGCTCGCTCGGCAGAGCAAAGGGGGTTATGCTGACACAAAAAAATCTTGCCAGCAACCTTATGGCAATGACCATGATGGTAAAAATCACTTCCGAGGACCGGTTCCTTTCGGTACTGCCTATTCATCATACGTACGAGTGCACGTGCGGTTTTCTTTGCCCCGTGTTTATGGGCTCATCGGTGCATTACGCACGTTCGCTTAAAACGGTTGTGGATGATCTGCAGAACGTAAAGGCAACCATACTGCTCGGAGTTCCGCTTCTCTTCAATAAAATGTTTAAGAGGATCTCAAAAACCATAAGCGAGGATAAGATGAAGTCGAAGGTGGTTCCGCCGCTGCTGAAGTTAACAGGACTCATTGAAAAAGCCGGCGTGGGCGGAATAAAGAAAAAAGTTTTCAAGGATCTTCATCATAAATTCGGAGGATCGATCAGATTGTTTATCGCGGGCGGCGCGGCGCCCGATCCGGAAGTTGCGAAAGGATTGAGGGAGTTCGGATTCAGCTTTATACAGGGATACGGTCTTACGGAAACGTCACCGATTCTAGCTCTCAATCAGCCGGATAATTTTAAAGACGATGCGGCCGGTCTTCCTCTGTCCGGTGTGGAGATCAAGATTAACAATCCGGATCCCGAAGGAAGGGGCGAAGTATGGGCAAAAGGTCCCAACGTAATGAAGGGATATTATAAAAACCAGAATCTGACCGACGAAGTCTTCGATAACGGTTGGTTCAAGACCGGCGATATAGGGTTTATGGATAAAGAAGGGTTTCTTCATATAAGCGGACGCATGAAGAACGTTATTATTGCCAACAACGGCAAGAACGTTTTCCCGGAGGAGATAGAAGATATTTTAAACAGGAGCCCGTTTATTCTAGAATCGCTGGTTTACGGTGAGAAAGACGCAAAGCACGATGAGGTAATAGCCGTTCAAATAGTAACAGACTCCGAAGCGTTTATAGAATATTCCGAAAACAAGGATCTTCAAATAAACGACGAAATGATCAAGGATATAATTGACCGCGAGATAAAAGACATTAACAAACAGCTGGCTTCATTTAAGCAGATCAAAAAATATTATATACGCGAGGACGAGTTCGAAAAGACTACGACACAAAAAATTAAAAGATACCTGGTTAATAAAGAAAAGTCGGCTTAAGCTGTTTAAGAAGATTTTTCACCGGACCGGTTCTTGACCTTCGCACGGACGTAATAGAATATGATTACCAAGGCGAGGATTAATGCTGAGACCAAAACGGTGTGATGGCTTACGTCGTGCAGTATAACTTCCCATTTATCGCCGAAATAGTAGCCGATAGACATGAAGGTGGTGGTCCACAGCAGCGCGCCTGAATACGCAAAGAGTACAAACTCCCAGAGCTGAAGTTCCGACGTTCCCGCCAGGATTGCCACTATATGCCTGAAGCCGGGTATAAAGAATCCTATAAGCAGCGCCCACCTTCCGACTTTCTCGAACCAGTTATGCGCCTTGCCAAGGCGCGCCTCAGTAATGTGTACGTAATGTCCGTATTTTAATAAAATCTGATGACCGAATGTACTGCCGATCGCGTAGCTAACCGAAATACCGAATGAACAGCCGAGGAAAGCCGAAAGGAATGCCGGAACGGGATGCAGGGTGCCGCGGAAAATAAGGTAGCCGGTCAAAGTCAGGAGTGTTTCATCAGGTATGGGAATGCCTACTATACCCAGCATCAGAAGAGAAAAGATGCCGAAGTACCCATAATGACTTACCCATATTTGAATTGTTTCCATTTATTCCAGCCGGTTCCCCGTTTATTTTTTTGACGTACGTTTTTACTGCCGTAAAATTAATTAAAAGTCAGGTAATATTGTGTTCCGGGAACACATGCGGAATAAAATTTATTGGGCCCTTTTTCTTCGTATGTTCCAATTAATTATGATTTCCGTTTTGTTGCCGTACGGACAACCCATGGGTTGTCCGTACAATTATTTAGAACGTTCTTAAATTTATTTCCGGCGCCGGCAAAAAACTTTATGACATTATTTCAGCAGCATCATTTTCTTCACTTGAACAAAACCGCCCGCGTTTAATCTATAAAAGTATATACCGCTCGACAATTGTCTACCGCTAGTCGTTTTTGACGCTTTGAAATCTACTTTGTGAATTCCCGATGACTGCCATTTATCTACTAGGGTAGATACTTCGTTTCCAAGAATATCAAATATTTTCAAAGTTACTCTTCCGCTTACCCCGAGTTTATACGAGATAACGGTGCCGGGATTAAAAGGATTCGGGTAATTTTGTTCGAGTGCGAAAGATTGCGGAGGTGTCGCCGGTTGAATACCGGTAATATTGGCGGTCACATGAATCGTGAAAGATTGTTCATCGAACTGGCCGTGAGTATTACTTACTTGAACCTTAATCTCGTAACGGCCTGTATCCTGCGGCGCCGTGCCGGAAATTTCATTGCCGTTATTTTTAAGCCAGGCCGGTCCCTGCAGCAGGTAGCTTAAAGAATCACTGTAGTAATTGTATGCTTCTATACTATATGAATAGTTCCGGCCCGGGTTTACTTTTGTAACGGGTTGTGAATTAATTACCAACGGGGAATTAAAGATGTCCCAGCTTATCTTCGCGGTGTCGTTACTGTTATAAGCGAATCCGGTAACAATGTATTTGGTCGGGACGGTGCTTGTGTTGTTATTTTTAAATACAAAAACCGAATCGGTACTCGCAGCCTGCATTCCGTCCGCCGTCCAGAAAAAAGATACATGTTTATTAAAAGGATCTTTCGCGAGGAATGAAAGCTTAATAGAATCTTCGGGCAGCACCATGGCTTCGCGTTTGTTTATTACGACAGGATCGCGATTAATTCTTTCGTTCTTCAAATTAAAAGGAGACCATGAAATAATCTCCGGTGGAAAGCTGTTCTTTAAAAATCTGTTCAGAACATTCATCGTAATCTTATTTATTATCGTATCGGGATAAATTCCGGCGGAAGGAAGTGTATACAACCCGTCCGCCCAATCCGTTGTGGCGGCATTGAACACGGCGCCTCCTCCCGGCTCATAGAACATTCCCATTGTCGCGTGTCCGTAACCTTCGCTGGAGGTATCGTAATTAACAGTGGGGGAAACCCCGAATATCCTGAAATTACTGGGTGTAAGTTCTTGTCCGGTTACTGTAGGAATACCGTTCTTATAATAGAAGCCTGTACCGTCGGTTTCGTAACCTACAACCGCCTTATCGTATCCGAACTGATCCCCGTCTTTTAATCCGGTACCGTTGAACACCCAGTACTGCGTATTGAAGGCAGCGTAATCTCCGTACCCCGAAGAATGAGGCAGTTTATTCCCCGAGTTTACGTAGCCGCCGTCTTTAAAGTTTACGCCTGTAAATTTATTTTCAGGATAATTTACCGGCGGCGACCACCAGTTTACGGTTACCAAAGAATCGGCTTTGCCGGTCAGCGGGTCTAAAGTTCTATCCTTGTAACACACCATTGTATTGCCGTTATCCTCAAACCTCACCTGCCACCAGCAGGTATTTCCTGAAAGAATTATCAGCTTGCCGCCGCTTTCAATAAATTTTTCGGTTTGATCTCTTTCCTGCCACGACCAGTATTCGTTATGCCCGACAAGGAAGACAACTTTATATTTTTCTAGGAGGTTGGGATTAGTATCAAGGTCATACTTGGACGCGAAATCCATATTAATATTGTTGGCGCCCGCCCAGGTTAAGAATTTATACGCGTACTTGTAGAAATCGGCGCTGCCGAAACTTCCGTAAGGTAAAGCGGCGGGCCTGAGCATAGATACCTTGTGCGATCTTATTCCGTCGGAGGAAAAGTTTGCATAAAGGCTCTTTCCGCCGTAATCGTTATAAGCCTGCCATGTATTTGTACTGAGTACATAGAGTATATCCGAGGAGGGTTCGCGGGGCTTAACTATAAACAGTACGCCTCTTGAAGAATCCTGAGTTACCTTGAACTCGGCCCTGTATACTCCGGGAGCCCAGCTGTCGGGAACAAGAAATTTCAATGTGGGCTGCCAGCCGCATCCGTACATGTATGAACTGTCCCGCACTGTTTGTACCTTTGTTTGTACGCCGTTGAACGCGGTAATAAACTTTGCCGTGGAGCCTATCTTAAAAACATTAATAGTATCGGGCGAAACGGAAGTAGATATATAGATAGAAACGGAATCACCCTGTGTAACCGAAACCCTGTCTACGTATCCTCCCATTTGGGCTTCGGCAGTGAGATTGACAGAAATTATTAATAAGATGACGGCATGCAGTCTTAATAAAAAAGATTTGAGAAAGATCATTATAACTGTCCTTTAGAGGAAGTTTCCGCGAATTTGTTCTTATCAATTTAATAATTGTTGTAATAAAAATTAACTCGAAGGTTAATTCAATCTTTTCTATATTATGCCCCGAAAATAAATATTTTATTACCCAATTCCACAGAAGGGGATTTTATGAAAAATACTCTGATTATCGTTGCCTTACTTTTAACATTCGGGTTGTCCGCATGTAATCAAAATAAGCAGGAACCAAAAAAAGAAATGAACACAGCCGCCGTGGGCATGCACGCGGTTAAAGTTGTTGATAATATTGATGCGGCAAATTATACTTATCTTAAAGTAAGCGAGAACCTGCCTAACGGACAGGCAGGCGGCAACGAATACTGGATAGCAGTACCGCAGATGAAAGTTGAAAAAGGCGAGACCTTGTATTATTCGCAAGGATTAGAAATGAAAGACTTTCACAGCAAGACTTTAAATAAAACCTTTAAGTCGATTTATTTTGTACAAAGTGTTTCCAAAACTCCGCAGACGGCAGCGGTCTCTTCTGCGCACCCGGGTGCAAGCCCGGCTTCCAAAGCCGATGTTTCGGTTGAGCATTTGAAGAACGGATATACCGTCGCACAGATATTCAATAAGAAAAAGTCGCTTGCCGGGAAGACGGTAATGATCAGAGGGCAGGTTACTAAGTACAATCCGGATATTATGGATAAAAACTGGATTCACATACAGGACGGAACCGGATCAGACGGGAATTATGATCTGCTGGTTACAAGCAGCCAGACGGCGGCAGTCGGCGATATTGTAGTAGTGGAAGGCACGGTAGCGGTCAATAAAGATTTCGGTGCCGGTTATTCATATACGGTTCTGCTGGAGAACGGCAAAATTAAAGTAGAGTCCGGTCCGAAAAAGATGTAATCATGTTTTCGTTTAATTAACGATCCATGTGGTTGTTTTCAATCTATACTATAATATAGATCCGTTTCGGAATTATTATCTTGTACACAAATCCGCACGTTAAGGTGCGGATTTGTTAATTAATGTAATCCTAACAATATTTTGTAATAAGCAATGTGCAGAATTGAACCGGCCGACGGTCAAACAAATACCGTATAAAAGCTCCGGATAGAGCGTGTTGTTTAAGTGAACGCTTAGGTTGCCGTACGGTAATATGCCTATTTACGGTGCCCTGCCTTCTTCCCGTAGATTAAAATTTTGCTGTTTTTTATTGTTTATATCGTTTTTTATGCTTAAAATAAGCATAACTAATTTTGTTTTTCACTTCGGATTGTTAAATTAAATATCCGAAATGATGTTGACTTTAAATTAGTTTTTTAAGACGTTAAAGCTACATTTTTAATTAGGTAAGGTTTTTACTACATTTTCATGGTTTGTACTTTTGGTAATAACTATACTGTCTCCGATGAAACTATTATTCTATTCGACTTTTTTAACCCCAAGATAGAGAAATGCGTATACCGAATTACTGGGCATTTTCTTGTTTCAGGTAATAAGCAACTAATCATATTAAAGGAGAGAGAATATGAACAAAACTTTTACCATGTTATTTTCCTTGCTGCCTCTAACTAACCCAAGAGAAGGCGAAACCGTGAGGAGAATTAAAGGTAAAACCACGAAAAATCGCAGATCTCTAGAGATATTTCTTCTCGATATTTATAACTCCCCGATAGAATAAGAATTTAAATGCTTTCTGCATTTTAAAGGAATTTTTTATTTAGGGTAACCATTAACCAATCACTAATATAGGAGAGAGAGAATATGAAACGAAAGATTACCGTCCTATTTTTCTTGCTGTTTCTGCCTACCTTCGTGCTAGCAGGGACAGTCGGGAAAATCAAAGGTAAAGTTACGGATCTCCAGACCGGTGAAGTGCTAATTGGTGCCAACGTTATAGTCGTTGGAACATCATTTGGTGCGGCAACCGACGTAAACGGAGAATTTGTTATCAATAACCTAGATGCAGGTGTGTATCGGGTTAAGGCTTCCTACCTTGGCTACAAAACGGTAACAGTTTCCGATGTCCGCGTTAACGCCGACCTTACCACGGAACTTGATTTCCAATTACCTCCAACAGGTGTTTCTGTAGGCGAAGTTGAAATTGTAGCTAAGAGACCCCTTATCAATAAAAGTAATACTAACGCTATCAGAGTCACTACCAACGCAGATATAGAAGCTTTACCTGTTAGGGGTATTAATAATATATTGAAATTAACCCCCGGCGTTGTTCTTCAGGACAACAATATCTACGTAAGAGGCGGTAGACAAGATGAGGTTGGTTATTACCTCGAAGGTACCAACATCACCAACCCGATGTACGGCGGACGCGCGGTTACCATACCGCAGGACGCTCTCGAAGAAATTACCGTTCAGGCCGGCGGTTATACGGCTGAATTCGGCGGAGCAAACGCCGGTATAGTTCGTTCCCAGTTGAAATCAGGCGGCCCCAGTATTAAGGCCAGCTTGGAATATATTACGGATAATATTTCATTTAAAGGAAGAGACGCCCGTTTTGACGGACAATCGAGGCTCGGCGCTTACTGGTACGGATACAGCGAATTCACCGGTACATTGAGCGGCCCGCTCTTCGCCAAGAACATTAAGTTCTTCGGTTTGTTCAACTCAAGATTTATGAATGACGCCAATCCTCAGCCGTTCCCCGGTATGTCTCTCGGCAGAATCGGCGATGCTTCCACGGGCGATACCATCAACTTCCAGTATCCTGCCGGAGCTACTTATAAGAACTCCGATATGAGATACAACGGTACAGGTACTTTAACGTTCGACTTCAACCCGATCATCTTCAGACTGGTCGGAACCTATACCACAGATGATTATTTTACCGGAAACGTAGGTCAGGTAACACGTATACTCGACCTTAACAGAGTGCCCGAAGTTAACGCTGCCAACGGTGCGTTTAACTTGAAAATGACTCACATTTTAAGTCCGAACACTTATTATGAATTAAACGCAGGTTACTCTTTCTCCACCACAAAAGCATTCGATCCTTATTTAAAAGATAATTTTCTCGCATACGGCGACAGCGTTGCTAACGCAAACGCCGGCGTGCCGTGGGTTAGAAGACAGAGAGAAATTGACGCAGGATAGATTCGGACAATATCTAACTCCGCTGCCGTATCAAATTTACTCGTTCAGCTTTGCCGCACCCAACGACATACTTTCCGATTATTCAAAAACAAATAGATCGGTTATAAACCTGAGCGGCTCGTTCTCCTCAGAGCTTAGCAAAGAACACTCGATCAAATTCGGAGGCGAACTGCAGATGTGGAACGTACGCGGCTATAGCGCAAACGGAAGAGCTTACGCGCTGGCTCAGCTTTTCGATCAGAACGACAAGCTGCCCGCGGGCGATCCGAACAAACTTACGCATGATCAGATAATGATCAGCCAGGGTGTTAACAACTATGGCTATGATCTCTACGGAAACAGCTATACCGGAGCTACCGATTACGCAGCCGGTAAGATTGCTCCCAAAAAACCTACTTTCGCGGGTGTTTATTTTGAAGACAAAATTGAATACAAAAACTTGATAGTTAATGCCGGTTTAAGGTATGACTATATAAACACGGATAACGATGAATTCGTAGATCCCGCTCACCCCGAATTAGCAATCGACAAGAATACGGGCGAAATTTACGGCGCCGGATTGAAGAAAGTACCTTCTTTCAGCGCACTGAGCCCGCGTCTCGGATTCTCGTTCCCGGTCACCGATCAAACGGTATTTCACGCACAGTACGGTAAATTCGTACAGCAGACAAGACTAAGAGACGAATATCAGGGTATTTATACCACTTCATTCGATCTGCGCGGCGGTTTCTTTATCTCCACACCGATCGGATACAACATTCGTCCTACCAGAACAACTCAGTACGAGTTGGGTTTCACACAGCAGATAGGCGAATTCGCTTCCGTCGATATAACCGGTTATTACAAGGATATATTGGATGAAGTTGTATTTAACATTCAGCCTACCGCTTCCGGTTCTCCTTACGGATCATACAACACCTTGGCTAACGGCGATTTCGCCACTACAAAAGGTGTTGAGGTTTCCTTCAACATGAGAAGAACACAAAGGCTCCTAGTCAACGGCTCCGTATCTTTCCAGGATGCAAGAGGTACCGGTTCTTATCCGAACCAGGACGCCGGTATTGTCGGCGCTCCTCTCGACGGTGTTACTATATACAAACCCGAACGCGTAACTCCGCTTTCGTTCAACAGAAGCTTCAGCGGTAACCTTAGTCTGGATTACCATTGGGGCAGAAACGACGGTCCGAACATTCTGCATCAGTTCGGCGCATCTGCGCTTCTAACTTTCGCAGCCGGCCATCCGTTTACACGCGGTATCGGTAAGGGAAACAACCAGGGTTCACTCGCCGGCGATTCCAGGTTCAGACAGCCGATCGAGCCTCTAAACGCATCCGTTACACCTTCGGTATTCCAGGTAGATCTTCGTATAGACAAAACTTTCTCCATCTGGAATAAGCTGAACGCAAACATCTATATCTATGTTATAAACCTGTTCGATACAAAGAATGCCGAAAATGTATTCTTAAGAACCGGTTCTCCTACGGATGACGGTTACTTGAGCGATCCCGGTCTTGGCGGTCAATTAGTTGAGAAAAACGGACAAGATTACGCTAGGTTATACAGAGCAATCAATATTGATTATTTCAACGCTTATCAAAGTGCTGGCGGTCAGTCGCAATTTATCGGTTCCGCTCTTATGTGGGGCCCGCCGCGTCAGATCAGACTTGGCGTTCGTTTAGAATACTAATTATGAATTTGACCGCATATATAACAAGAATAGGAGTTTTAAATATGAATCCAAAAAAATTAAATTATCTATTTATCTTCTTGATGAGCATCTTTCTCCTCGCTCCGGCAGGTGCTAATGCGAAAGGGGATAAAAAGGACAAAAAAGAAGGTTTGCAGAAAACCAATGATCAGGTAACGGGTACTTTTCTGGACATTAACCAGATCTCTACCCAGTTCGTTAACGATGGCGATTCCGACTACGATCTGCTGCACGGCACGTCAGGCCTGGTTTATCCGAAAGGAAGCGGTAAAACCGCGTGTTTCGAGGCCGGCTTGCTCTGGGGCGCTTACGTAAAGGGCGACGATCAAGTAAGGGTCGGCGGCTCAGCTTACAGACACGGGCTTCAGCCCGGTATTATTAAAGCCGACGGTACGCCCGATGACCCGAATGCGGATAAATACAGCATTTATAGGGTAAGGCCGGATATCTATCCGGGCGGCCCCGCGGTTGATCTTGGCAACGAAGCTAATAACGAGGGCACAGATGCTGCCAGTCTTCGCGCTCGGTACGAGCACGACTGGACAAACTGGCCGGCCGATCTCGGCGCTCCTTATGATGATAAGAACGGCGACGGCAAATATGAGCCCGGAACGGACGTTCCCGGTGTCCCCGGTGCCGATCAGACAATCTGGTTCGTTGCCAACGATCAGAATGCCGGTAAGACCACGTTCTTATACGGCGCCCAGCCTCTCGGTGTTGAAATGCAGGCAACTATCTGGGCATACAACCAGCAGGGCGCTCTCGGCAACATGTACTTCAGAAAATATAAGATAATTAACAAAGGCAGCCAGAAGAACGAACTCGATAGTATGTACGTTTCTATGTGGGCCGACGTTGACGACGGCGGAGCCGGTGACGACTTCGTTGGCGTTGATACTACTTTGAGCCTTCAGTATTGCTATAACGCTACTGCCACCGACGAAATTTACGGCGCTACAACGCCTGCAATCGGTTTCGACTTTTTCCAGGGTCCCGCGGTTGATTCACCCGGCGACTCAGCTATATTTGACGGTAAAAGAGTATACGATAAAAAGAATCTGCCTATGACCGCCGCGTACTACTTTGCTAACGGCGACGCAAATATAGGTGATCCTCCGCAGGGTGTGGTTGACGGTTCTACCCAGTTCTACCGCTTCTTCAAGGGCGAGTACGGTATATCCGGACAGCCGTTCGTCGATCCTATTAGCGGAAAAACTACCTCCTTTGCATTAAGCGGTAACCCGCAGACCCGTACCGGCTGGCTCGACGGCCAAGACTTGGCTCCCGGCGACCGCCGTCAGGGCAGTGCTTCCGGTCCTTTCACTATGATGCCCGGCGATACCCAGGAAGTTGTAGTTGCGGAAATAGTTGCCGGCGATATGCCGGGTGTTGACCGTCTTGCTGCTATCGGCCTTCTGAAATTCTACGATCAGCAGGCGCAGCTCGCATACGATAACTTCTTCAATCTGCCGACGCCTCCTCCATCACCCAGCGTCAACGCTATTGAACTTAAGCAATAAGATCGTGCTTGACTGGGGCGAGAATAACACCGCCGTGAAAGCCACCGAATCTTCAAATATCAAAGGATTCAAATTCCAGGGATATAACGTTTATCAACTTCCGTCGGCCGGAGCCAGCTTCTCGCAAGCAGTCCGAGTAGCTACCTTCGATGTAGTTGACGGAATAGGTAAAATAGAGGATAAATTCTTCAACGCCTCTACAGGTGTTGTTGAGACCGGTGTTAAGCAGTTCGGTACCGATTCAGGTATAAAGAGATATCTTACCGTTACTACCGACGCCATAAAGGGCGGAACGCCGATTATCAACGGTATTAAATACTACTTTGCGGTTACCGCATACAGCTTCAATGAAGATCCAAACGCGGTTCCAAACAACCTGGAAAACCCGGTTAGAATTTTAACCATAATTCCTCATTCGCCTAATCCGGGCGTAAGGTACGGATCGGCTCCGGGCGATACCATTATCGCTACTCACGCCGCGGGTAAGAGCGACGGTGAAGTTATAGGTATAGTTGTTGACCCGACAAGTTTGACGGGTGATAGCTATAAGGTTACTTTCGACAGTGCCGGTACCGCTTGGTCACTTACAGACGTTACCAAGAACCAGGTATTGTTGGCTAACCAAACTAACCTTACCGGTGACGACAACTATATGACCATCGACGGTATATTCCTTAAGGTTAAAGGTCCGGATCCAGGCTTTAAGAGCGGCGGAATTGTCGAATTGAAATACGGCGGTGCTGCTGCTACACCCGACGTATCGGGCGCTCCTTACGGCGGAAACAACGTATGGCACAGCTTGAACTCTAACGCGACCTATTACTTAAGTGCCGGCGGAGGCGACGGTGACTTCGATCGTCTGCTCCGTTATGCGGACCAACTGCACGGCAGAGATTTCGAGATCAGGTTTACGGACGGTACTAATTACGGTGTTAAAGCATTCACCAACGATTCAATAGTTTCAATGCCGTTCCAGATCTGGGATATCGGCTCCGGTACACCGGATGATCCTTCGGACGATAAACAAATGATACCGTGGATTTATGAAAACGCATCCGGATTCAATTCGATCCAGTTCAGCGGCGATGTAGATCCTTATTTCGGATTCCCCGCGTCGGATTGGGTATACTGGTTAGATCCTGTGGACAAAGACGGCTACAATCAATTTTGCAGCGGTCTGCGCTGCTAACGGCGGCGCCGGCGGGCTTTATCCTTCAGGATCAGACGGCTCGGATAACGGATACTTTGTTGCAAATTATTCCTATCCGATAGGCAGAATGATCTTCTGCGATTACGACGCAAATGCACAATGGATGCCATCGGGAACGGTAATCAGGTTTGTAGGCAACAAACCCAATACTATTGCCGATCAATTTACATTTAGTACTCCTGCTCCGACGGACAGCAAGGCGCTTGCCGTTAAGGATGTCGGCGATGTTAACGTCTTCCCGAATCCTTATTACGGAGTTAACTCTGAAGAGCTTAATAAGTATAATCGTTTTGTTACGTTCTCTCACTTACCGAGCGTTGCCACTATCCGCATATTCAACCTTGCGGGCGTTCTGGTTAAGAAGATTGATCATAACAGCAACGACCAGTTCGAGCGTTGGGACCTTGATAACTCGAACGGCCTGCCGGCCGCGAGCGGTCTCTATATTGCTTATATAGACATGCCTAACCTCGGAACGACGAAGATACTTAAATTATCTATCATCCAAGAACAGCAGATACTTGATAGATTTTAATAACAACGAAGTTTAAAACTCAAGGAGTAAAAATGAAAAGTATATTTAGATTTTTAATCATAGTATCTATTCTCCTCTTGGGGGTAGATAGTATTTATGCGGGAGGAGGCAACCGTACCGGAACGGCGGGAGCTACCCAACTACTTATTCCGATCGGTGCTCGCGGCATCGCCCTTGGCGGAGCCGAAGTAGCGACATCGACCGGTATCGAAGCATTGTTCTGGAACCCGGCGGGCGCAGCGGAAATGCAGAATTCCGCTACCGTGGCGTTCTCTCATATGAATTATATAGCTGATATCGGCGTTGAGTACGGCGCCGTATCCGCCAATTTCGAAGGTTTCGGAATTGTTTCTCTGAACATCAAATCGCTTTCTATCGGCGACATCCCGGTTACCACAACCGCTAACCCTGACGGAACGGGTCAAACCTACGCTCCGCAGGAATTAACGATAGGCGTAACGTACTCGAGAAGACTTACCGACAGAATAGACGTTGGTGTTACAACTAACTTCATCAGTGAAACACTGGGCGACGTTAGCGCCAGCGGCGTAGCATTTAACGCCGGCGTTAAGTATAATAACCTGGCTGATATCAACGGCCTTAACTTTGGTATCGTTCTGAAGAATATCGGTCCCAGCATGAAGTTCTCGGGTCCCGGACTTCTTCAAAAAGCGGATGTTACCAACCTTAACCGTCCTGCCAGCTACTATAATGTCGACGCGGCTTCTTTCGAACTGCCGTCCTCTTTTGAGCTCGGTTTCGGATACAGGCCGGTTATAAATGATATGAACGCGCTGCAGCTTTCTGCTACGTTCAGAAATAACAACTTCTCAGGCGACGAATATAAGTTCGGCGCGGAGTACGGGTACAACAACACGTTCTTCCTAAGAGGCGGCTACTCGATGTCTCCTAAGAGCCAGTCCGACGAATATATTTTCGGATTGACCGCGGGACTCGGTATCAATTACGACCTCGGTGGAATCGACGTTAAAATTGACTATGCTTACAGAGATGTTAAATATTTCAACGCTAATCACATATTTGCGATTTCGTTAGGATTCTAAGTAGAAACAGCTATAAAAAAAGCCCCGGCAATATGTCGGGGCTTTTTTGTTTTTGTTTACTTCATGAGTATCAGTTTCTTTGTAACCATGAAATCATTTACCTTAATTTGGCAGAAATAAATGCCGCTTGATAACCCGGAGCCATTAAAAGTTACATTATAGGCTCCGCGGTTCTTGTACTCGTTAATCAACGTTTTCACCTCATTACCGGTTGCATCATATACCTTGATGGTTACGAAACCATCTTTGGGCAATTGATAATTTATAGTAGAGGTTGGATTGAACGGGTTTGGATAACTAGAAAGCGAATAATCTTTTATCTCATTAAGAGATTGTTGGGTATCGCTATTGTCACTAGCAGTTTTCCATACCGGATCTTCTCCATATACCGATTCGTAGGCCGGATCAGCGTAGGTCCCTTCGGTTGAGTAGTAAGGTCTTGCATCGTACTGTAACATATATTGAGTATAAGACGATGAGATTACGTACGTTCTATCTACATATGTTTGTGTACCTCTATTTACCGTAGTTACAAGCTGCGGATTACCAGTTCCATTATTATCTTTCACAATTCTCCATATTTGGTATTGAGTAACATTAGTATTGGAATTATCTGTCCAATATAAAGTAACAGGATTCCCAACGGTTGTATTAAAATGAAGGTTTCTATTATTATTGTTTGGTTTACCCTGAAAATTAGCCGTATAAGTGGTATTATCAGATGGGTCAAATGTTGTTGTTTTAGAGTAACTGCCATTACTCCAACTTGTAAACGTATAGTCTATTCCGTTTACAGTCTGGTTAATGGCAGTTGCAGTTATATCATTTTGTTCTACGACAGAAACACTTGAGGTCGGAGAGTTATATTGCGTACTATTTACATTTATTATTCCACCATTTCCGACACTAGGGAAATTATTTTGAAAAGTTGGAGTTACGTAGGTTTTTAAATAGGCAATAAATGATGCACCATTATCTGATGGATTTGCTGTTATACTAACTGATGCATTTTGACCCATGCCAGTTTCAGTGCCATAATAATCTTTTTTCCAAGTACTTTTTCCATTTGGGGCCTCCGAATCATTAAATAACCATGTATTGCCGCTAACAGATTGATTATCATAAGCTTGCAAATAAATGGTCTGTGATTCATAAGCCGTAAATGAATATGGACTGGAATGCGAACTTGGCGAAGCATTTACACCAACTCCCACCTGGCCGCCGCCGCCGCCGTGAAGATCATTCTTCGCAACAAAATTTAAAAGCTGTGCCGGTCTAGTGTAATTTACAGATAACGATATCGATAGGGATGAAGAATAGGAATCATTAGCCGTCTCATTTTCACTTAGAGAGCCTAGGATTAATGTTTGCGCTGTGGGTTATCTTAAATGAATAAGAATTTGAGCTAGTACTATAGTTCACCGTAACTTGTGTAATCGTTGCATTGGTTGGTATTGGCGAAAGATCAAATTGAGCATATGATCTACTAATAATCGTCGAGGAATCTACAGTTGGATATATTTTTCCAATATAATAATTTGATGAGTTATAAGTTGTTTGCCCGACTTTGGGTATTATTTTACCGATTGAACTCCAGGCCCCTGTAAGATTTACAGATCCTGGGATCGTTGGTGCTTGGGCAAATAAATTTATTGAAGAACACATTATTAGAAACGTGAATAGAGTCAAAATTTTTGTTTTCATTACTAATTTCCCTTTTGGTTAATATTTGTTACATTTAAACCTAGAATAGCACCGTGCAATAATAAATTATTGCAAAAGGTGTCCAGCCTTATGGAGCTATTCGACTAAAGGGAATAGTGCCGTAAACACTATTCCCTATTTTATTTTAGGCTTTAATTCCTCCTATAAAATATCTGAATATTAATTACGAATAAAAGCAACACAATTATGAATTATCATGAAAGGTAGCCAGCCTTATGGAGCTTTTATTACTATAATAACAGTACCGTAAATACTGTCGGTTATTTCAGGGGCATGCTCCTCCAAATTGTTATTTTAATTTTCCATGCAGTACCATGTTGATATTATTTATTGGGTCAAATACGCAGAAAAATATTTCCTTGTTAAATATTGCCGGTACATTTCTAATACTAGTATAGCTATTTGAAAACCTAAAAAGATATTGAACATCTGTTCCGTTGTAATGTGCAAGCCCATCTCTCATTCTAATAAAAATATCCTTCGAACTTCTACCATAAATTTGATAACCGAAATTAGGCTCATTAAATGATATTAGTTTTTCAAAATTTCCATTTAGATATCTAAAAACATTTTGAGAGATCAAAAAGAATACGCTCTCCCCGATTTTATTAAAAGACTCATACGTTATATTATCTATTGTGTTTGAATATATAACATTCAAATCGCTGTTCCTTAATTCATATAGTTGAATAGTATCCGGCGCTCCATTTTTACCGTAGCTAAGTTGGATATTATCAATATATTTTTTATCTGATTCTCCCCTAATTTTTCGAAATTGTGAATAGAAATCTGCTTCATAGACTTTAGACCACGTTGATCCATCGTAATGTAAAACAAATCCTCTTTGAAACATTTGAGGGTCGTAAAAAACTACCCCTACAGCGTAAATATCGTTTGAACTTTTTCCCCATATATCATTGACACTTATGCCTCTCCAACCATTGGGTTGATACTTGAAATTTAATGACCAGTCTTGCCCGTTATAGTGCCAAATATTACCATCGCCTCCTCCCAACCAGACATCGCTTGGACTAAAACCGAATAACGTAGAACCATTACAACCGGGAGGTACTTCATAATTTGACCATTTAGTCCCATCAAAATGAAACATTCTAGCTTTTACTGTTCCTCCGGGCCCGATCGTCCAGACATCATTTGGCGATGCTCCCCAAATTGCCTGCAAGTCGTTCATTGGTGAATATAATGTATCTACTGCCCAGGCATAATCTCGTCTTCCGGGTTCAATAGTGCCAGGCCCGACAGTATTATCTTTACATGAATTTTCCGAAATGATTATTAGCAGCAATACTATAAATATCGGTTTTATTCTCATTATATTTTCCCAATGATGAAAACGAAGTTATATTGAAAATTCAGATGATCGATTTTTTCAATGTCGTTTGTTTTTAATGGTAGGATATTAGATAAGTTATTAAGTAAGAAACTATAAATATCAAAGTTAGATGGAAACAAGTCTGAGAAGAAGAAATGCGCGTCTTTCAATTTCAATATCCCCCTTTTGAAAGAATCAATTTAATATTTTGTGGTTCACAATATAAATAATTATCAACCAAAAAAAACAGTGTTTTTACGTATTTTTATCTACGGAAATTCCGTAGATCATCTAGGAAGATTCCGTAGAAAAGCCGCGAATATGGTCTCTTTTCCCAATAATTAGCAAAAATGGGTTTTGCGGCTAAAAAATAATTTTGCTTGAATTGATCAATGAATTGTGCCCCCAATTCTTAAATAAGTTCAGCTGAAGCGTTACAAAAATTATACCGCAAGTTTTTAGCGCATTTCACAAAGAAATAAACTTGCACTTATAAAATCGTGTAATCTTTACATGTGGAACGAACCGATTTGTAAAAATTTTTTACATTGAAGTGAGCGAACGTTAAGGATTAAATAATTGAGTGTATATTTACAGATTAACGAATTACCGGATTGTCGAACTTATATTATTTATATATTGATTTTATGCGCTACCCGGTGTTCCTAACTCCGGATGCAATTCCATTTACCGTTGATCTTAAAAGATGAAGAAGCGAATCCCTGCTTGCTTTGGAAAGTCTCTTGTTTCTGAATTGTTCGATAAACTTTACCTGGATAAAGCTGATGGGATCAATGTATGGATTTCGCAGCAGCAGAGAGCGCTGAAGAGATTTATTCGCGTCCAGCAAATTTTCTTCGCCCGTAATTCTTAGACACAGTTTGCGAGGAAAGTTCGTACTCGTCGGAAATCATTTTAAATAAATTCTTTGCTACTTTCTTATCTTCGCATAAGGAAGCGTATTCCTTTGCCTATTATCATGTCCGTTTTAAGAAGCACCATTTCTATATTCTGAACCAGCACCTGGAAGAACTCCCACTCGTTGTAAATTTTTCTCAGCTCTTCCCAGCTCGTGAGCTTTCTGATCTATGCATTTTGTTGATAGAATAGTCCGAAGCCGTACCATCCGGAGATAGTCTGCCTATTCTGAGTCCACGAGAAGACCCACGGAATTGCCCTGAGATTCCGAAGGTCGGATCCTTTTTTTCTGGATGACGGCCTCGAGCCGATCTCTATTTGTTCTATTATATCGATAGGAGTTGCGGTTCTGAAATATTCAAAAAATCCGGGATGATTGACGAGCTCGCGGTAATAAGAGAACGCCTCTCCCGAAATAGACTCGAATATATTTTTGTAATTATCGTATTTATCTTTCTCTTTTCCGTACTTTGTCCTTGCCGTTGTAATGATTACGGCGGAACTCATAAGCTCAAGGCTGTTCCTGGCGATTTCCGGAATTAGGTATTTGGAAGATATCATCTCGCCCTGCTCGGTTATCTTTATTTTTCCTTCTATTGTTCCCTTCGGCTGTGCAAGTATAGATGAATTCAAAGGTCCGCCTCCCCTCGAAACGCTTCCGCCTCTGCCGTGGAACAGCACAAGCTCTATTCCGTAGCCGTCGCACAGTTTCTTAAGATTCTTCTGCGCTTTGTATAGTTCGTAGTTGGAGGTAACTATACCGCCGTCCTTGTTGCTGTCGGAGTAGCCGATCATTATTTTCTGGATTTTGTTCCGAAGAGCCAGGTGCTGACCGTATGCGGGGTTATCGAAAAGCTCCTTCATTACATTCTGACAATTTCTTAGGTCTTCTATTGTCTCGAACAGCGGAAGGATGTCGAAGCTCGATTCGATAATTTTCTTCTTGTTTACGCTGATTATTCCCGCTTCCTTGGCAAGAAGAACCGCACCAAGCACGTCACTTACCGAAGCGCAGTTGCTGATTATATAATCGTCGCATGCGCCGGGCGAAATATTTTCCTTGCCCCATTTTATCAGCGCAATCTCGTTGAGCACTTGTCTCGTTACGTGGTTGAGCCGGCTGAATGAATTTTTCAACGGCCGTGAACTCAAAATCTCTTCTGTGAGCATTTTATTTTTTTCTTCTTCGTGTAAGGAGGTAATGTTGTCCGTTACTTCCGAATAAGAAAAGATGTCTTTAACGGCCGCCGATAAAAGCGAAGCGTTCTGCCTAATATCCAAAGACACAAACCTGAAGCCGAATGTCTTTGCTTTGTATATCAACGGAAGTATCTTAGAATCTGCCGCCGACTTACCTTTATTTTGTGTCATGCTTTCGTAGATCATGTAAAGGTCGTCAAGGAACTCCGCCGGATGCTTGTAGCCGTTGGTTTTAAACTCCAAGGTGTTCTGAAGCCTCAGCGACATAAGGAGAAGTTTTGACCGGTATATTTCGGAAGGGTCGCGGCTTACGCTGTCGGTTCTTCCCACTCCCAGTGCCGCCGAATCTTTCTTAACGGATGTTTTAAGATCGCGGCTGGCTTTTACTATGTTCAAAGAAGGGCTTAAAGAAGTATACAGCTGTTCAAGATCTCTTATATACAAACTTAGGACAAGTCTTCTGCCGCTCGTTAAAGTTTCCTTTGTAATATCCGTAGTAACGTAGGGATGACCGTCTCTGTCGCCTCCCATCCACGATCCGAAATTAAGTATGGCGGGAGCCGGCTCTTCTATTTTAAGTTTCGATTTAATGTGAGAGTTAAGCTTCAAATAAAAATCGGGTATTACGTCGAATATGACGTCCTTGAAGAAGAACAAGCCTCTCTGTATTTCGTCTTGTACGGTAACTTTTTTGAATCTGATTTCGTTGGACTGCCAGAGCAATGTAATCTCCGCTTTAAGCTCCATCGTAATTTCAGTCTCTTCATCCGGAGTGTTTAATAAAAGCTCTCTTCTTAGAAGGAGTTTGCTGATGGTTAATGTCTTTCTAAGTATAGTCTGTCTCGTAGCCTCTGTTGGATGTGCGGTAAAGACAGGGATTATTTCTATCGCGTTTAAAATTTTTTTAATTTTATTCTTAGACAGTTGTTCTTCGCTCAGTAATTTTACTGCCTCTTCAATAGAGCCTTTCGGCGGGGAAGCTTCGTTCAAGGTATGGCTGCGCTGGCGTCTTATCCTGTGCACCTCGTCGGCGGCGTTTACAAGAATGAAGTAAATAGAGAAAGCACGAACGACATTATAGGCCTGGCCCCGGCTCAGCGAATCGATTACCGAAATAATTTTCTTCCTTGTCTTTTCGGAGTATTCCGTTCGGAGATCTTTCGTAAGCGCCCTAAGCTTCTCGACTGTCTCAAAAAGCTCATCGCCCGCCTGCTCTTTAAGAATGTTGCCGAGTATTATTCCAAGCTCGCGTATATCCTTTTTAAGAGGAGCGTCCTGGGCGGATTCCTCCAGTAATTTTAGTGATCTTTTGCTCATAGGGGAATTTTTTTTGTTATCTGTTATTAATATAACAAATAGAATGTTGTTATATAGTGAGTTAACACATTAAGTAAAAAATATTTAGACAAAATCCTATTCTGCCGGATAAATCAACAAAAAATCGGCAAAAACTTGCAAAACACATAAATTATTTTATCTTGTTAAAGACAAGCAGTATATTAAAAAAGTCATCAAAAACCCCATCAGCGCTTCAAAAACAAATATCTTGGCTACAATTTATACCTTCCCCATAAAATATAAACCGGTTAAATATCCCGTTATACACCGGGATTTTACGGCTTAGTGCTGTGTGTCCGCTTTAGGTGGCCAATGTACTGCCGAGAAAAATTATTATTAAAAAAAGGATCTTAAATGATTAGTATTCAAAAGTTTGTTGATGAAAATGGCTTCAGTGAAAATTTAACTCGCGAGAAATTTGTCGATTTTTTATTCAATCACCTGGACAAGTTCGGCGACAGCAAAAGCGCAATATCAAAGTCAATCGACTACGCTTTCTCGAAAGAAAAAGGCAAGGGCGGATTTCTGCTGGCCGCATACGACGACGATCGACTTGTCGGAGAATTAGTTATGAACAGTACCGGTATGGAGGAATTCATTCCCGAAAACATTTTGGTATATGTCGCCGTTGACGGTGCAGTAAGAAATAAAGGTATCGGTAAAAAAATTGTAGAAGAGGCCGTGAAGGAATCGGACGGGAACGTCGCACTCCACGTGGAGTACGATAACCCGGCCAAGCGGCTTTATGAAAGACTCGGCTTTACGACTAAGTACGCCGAGATGCGCTTAAAAAAAGGGGAGTAAAATGGCAACGTTAAAAATGGACAGCGGCAAGGTTATCGACAACATAATCAAGCTGCAGAAATATCTATCTTCACAAGGGATAGAATGGACCCTCGTGACTAAAATGTTCAATGGTTATAAAACAGCCCTGGAAAAAATAATTACGCACCCGTGCATGAAAGATCTGCATTCCGTCGGCGATTCCAGGGTTTCTAATTTGAGGATAATTAAAGATATAAAGCCCGACGTGGTTACTATGTACATAAAGCCGCCGGCTTTAAAACCAGGCAAAAAATATTATCAGATACGCCGATATATCGCTCAACTCTTCGTACCGTGTGCTCGAAGCATTAAATAGAGAAGCGGGCAACGCGGGGAAAATTCACCGCGTAATTATAATGATCGAGATGGGAGAGCTTCGGGAAGGAATTATCCGCGATAATATTCTTTCGTTTTACGAGAAGGTGTTCAGCCTCGAGAATATTAAAGTGATAGGCATCGGGACGAACCTCGGATGCATGTACGGAGTGGAGCCCACTTACGATAAGCTTATTCAGCTAAGTCTTTACAAACAGCTTATCGAAGCAAGATTCCAGAGAAAGCTCGAGCTGGTCTCGAGCGGCAGTTCTATTACACTGCCTCTCATCGCCAGCAAAAAGGTTCCTAAAGGAGTTAATCATTTCAGAATCGGTGAAACGGCATTCCTAGGCGTTTCGCCGCTGAATAATAAACAGTTTAGAAATCTTTCTACCAACGCTTTCGAGTTTTCTGCCGAAATACTCGAGCTGGAGAAAAAAAATGTGGTGCCGGACGGTACTATAGGCGAAGGCGCCATAGGACAAACCGCGGTATTGAATTACGAAGAGTCCGAACAACAGCAGTCTTTTCGATGTATCGCTGATTTCGGTGAAATCGATGTAGATGTTAACAATCTTACCTTGAAGGATAAAAAAGTTAAATTTATCGGGTCGACATCGGACATGACGGTTTACGATCTAGGCAAGGACAAGGCAAATTACAAAGTCGGAGGACAGATACAATTCAGACCGAATTATATGTCCGTCGCAAGGCTGATGAATTCAAGATATATGTCGAAACAGATAAACTGATTTGCTGCCTTCAAAGCAGAATACTGATCTTTCTCACATCGATAAACCGTACATATTAATACTTCATTGAAAGTTCCCGGAAACCCGGCAATTTGCAGCCGGACTGTTTCCGGTTTAAAGAAAGGAGTTAAATGCATTTTATCGACGTACTCGAATTTGTTGTTTACATGATTGCCATGCTGGGCATCGGCTTCTTTTTTCTGAAGAAGAATAAGGACGCCGAGGATTATTTTGTCGGCGGAAGAAGTATGGGAAGCGTTCACGTCGGCTTGTCGGTTGTCGCTACAGACGTGGGCGGAGGATTTTCAATCGGCCTTGGCGGACTCGGATTTATGATGGGTATTTCCGGATCTTGGATGCTGTTCTCCGGTCTCCTCGGCGCGTGGGTAAGCGCGGTCTGGCTGATACCTAAGGTCCACAAGCTAGGGGGAATAAAAAAGTTTTATACGTTCCCGCAGCTGCTTGGGTATTTTTACGATAACAAAGTCGCAGTCGCCGCGGGCGTAATATCTGCCATCGGTTATATTGGTTTTACAAGCTCGCAGATACTTGCCGGCGCAAAACTCGCTGCGGCTTCATTCATTAATCTCGATATGGAAACGGCGCTTATTATTATGGGCGCTATTGTAGTGCTCTATACTGCGCTCGGTGGAATTAAAGCCGTTATATATACCGACACGGTTCAATGGATAATTTTAATGGCCGGACTGATATTCATCGGTCTGCCGGTTTCTTATTTCGCTCTCGGCGGCTACAGCGAAATAGTGAAATCCGTTCCGGCCGGATTCCTATCATTCTCTAACGTAAGCTGGCAGACTTTGGTGAATTGGGGGGTTACTATCGTTCCAATATGGTTTGTCGGTATGACTTTATACCAGAGAATATATGCATGTAGCGATGAGAAGACGGCGAAGAAAGCATGGTTTATTGCGGGTTTGTTCGAGTGGCCGGTTATGGCTTTGATGGGTGTTCTGCTCGGAATGTTCGGCAGAGTTGCGGCAGATCAGGGTTTGTTCCAGCATCTAGGATACGCAAGCATCGCCGCCACCGATCCGGAAATGGGTCTGCCGCTTTTGCTTAGGTCCATTCTGCCTGTCGGATTAATGGGACTCATGATGTCTGCTTATTTTTCTGCTATAATGTCTACGGCCGACAGCTGCTTAATGGCTGCTTCCGGAAATATGGCTACCGACATAATCGACAGGTTTTTCTCTATAAGCAAGGATGAAAAAAGATTTTTGAAGATATCTCAATGGCTAACTCTTCTGCTCGGTATTTTTGCTCTAGTGCTGGCGAGCTTCATGCAGAACGTTCTTCAGCTTATGCTTTATTCATACGCATTCATGGTCTCGGGATTGTTTGTCCCGGTCATAGGAGCGTTTGTCTGGAAGAAGAGCAGTTCCGTTGCGGCATTCTGGTCGATGCTGCTCGGCGGAACTACAACTATAGTGCTTATCGCTCTGGGAATTCAGCTTCCTTTAAAGCTCGACGCCAACATATTCGGCATCGCCGCATCGGCAATATCATTTATCATCTTGACAAATATTTATCCGAGAAAAGAAGCCCTGGAAGTTCTCGAGGGGAAAGAGGCGGCTTAGTGTATTTTAATAGGCTAAGACCTTATCTTCGTTATAAAATAATCTAATAGATACCGGGGCGAATAATATGGAAATACCCGAAGAACTTTTAAATGAGCTAAAGGAATTAAGAAAGAGCATTCACCGCGAGCCCGAACTTTCGGGAAACGAGAACGCTACGGCGTCGAGGATAGTAAAATATCTTTCGGCTTATAATCCCGATGAAATTGTGACCGGCCTCGGAGGAAGCGGTGTTGCCGCAGTATTTCGGTCAAAAGAACCGGGACCGGAAATAATGATAAGGTGCGAGCTCGACGCTCTTCCCATAAATGAAATAAATGATTTTGAATATAAAAGCACTTCGGATAACATATCGCATAAATGCGGACACGACGGACACATGACTATAGTCGCCGGACTTGCACCCATCATTGCCGACAGAAGAATTTTTAAAGGCAGTGTTATCCTGCTTTTTCAACCGGCGGAAGAAACGGGAGAAGGCGCCGCGCTTGTAATAAAAGATAAAAGATTCGAAGCGATAAAACCGGATTATATCTTTGCGCTTCATAATCTCCCCGGCTTTCCTATAAATTCGGTTGTAATGAAGAACGGCATATTCGCCGCAGCTTCAAAGGGGATGATTATTAAGCTGAAAGGAAAAACCTCTCACGCCGCCGAACCCGAGCACGGAATAAATCCCGCCGCCGCAGTAGCGAAGATCATTCAATCATTCAATACGTTAATTTCAAGTATAAATAATCTAAAGGACTTTTCTCTTTTAACAATTATCCATGTTAAGCTCGGTGAAAAAGCCTTCGGAACCTCGCCCGGTTACGCCGAAGTAATGGCAACTCTCAGGGCATATCGAAACGAAGATATGGATCTGATAACACAAGAAGCAGTAGAGATCGCCGAAGGAATTGCCGCCCGGGAAAAATTGGAAGTGGAAATCGATTGGACAGAAGAGTTTCCGGCCACGGTTAACGAAGAGACCTGCGCCGTAAAAATCCGTGCCGCGGCAAAGCAAAATGATTTGAAAGTGGTTGAGATTGATACTCCTTTTAAATGGTCCGAAGATTTCGGTCATTTCACAAATTTGTTTAAAGGAGCTCTGTTCGGAATAGGATCGGGCGAGGGTCATCCCGATCTGCATAATCCGGATTACGATTTTCCCGACGAGATTATAGGGCACGGTATTAATATGTTTTTTTCAATCATTAAAACAATATCGGAATGAGTTATATATGGTAAGCAGCTCATATATAGAAATAAGCCGTTCGGCGGTGTGCAACAATTATAATTTTCTTAGAAAAAACCTCGGGAAGAAAGTCAGGATATCTTCTGTGGTTAAAGGCAACGCGTACGGCCACGGCGAATCCGCATTTGTTCCGATAGCGGAAAATTGCGGCGTCGATCATTTTTCCGTGTTCAGTGCGGAGGAAGCTTACAACGTAAAGAAGATTACCAGATATGACCCCGATATAATGATAATGGGAATGTTGGATAAAACGGATCTTGAGTGGGCGATAAGAAACGGTGTCCATTTCTTTGTGTTTGATTTTCACCGGCTCGCTAATGCGCTTAAGGTCTCAAAGAAGCTGGGAATACAAGCTAAAATGCACATAGAAGTCGAGACCGGCATGAACAGGACCGGCTTTAATAAAACCGAAATAAAAAAGGTCGCTAGAATATTATCCGGAAACTCCGAGTATCTTTCGTTTGAAGGGCTGTGCACGCACTTTGCCGGAGCGGAAAGCATAGCGAATTATTTAAGAATTCAAAATCAACTTAAGCGTTATAAAGAAACGCATAAGCTTTTGCTAGAGGAAGGACTTAAACCGTCAATAATGCACACCGCGTGTTCGGCTGCGGCAATGACGTATCCTGAGACAAGAATGGACCTCGCGAGGATAGGAATTCTTCAATACGGATTCTGGCCGAGCAAGGAAACCCTGATCCATTATATAAACGGCAAGAAGAACAAGATCGACCCGCTGCGGAGAGTTATTTCCTGGAAGAGTAAGATAATGAGCATCAAGAGCGTGAAGACCGGAGAGTTTGTAGGCTACGGTACAACGTACCTTGCGGTTAGGCCGATGAAGATCGCTATAGTTCCTGTAGGGTACGCGCAGGGATTCAGCCGCTCGCTCAGCAACCAGGGCCGTGTGCTTATACGCGGATATCGAGTTAGCGTAATCGGCCTTGTAAACATGAACCTAATGACTATAGACGTTACCAACATTCCCCGCGCCGGAATAGGGGATGAGGTTGTAATCATAGGTATGCAGGGCGACTTATCGATCTCCGTATCTTCCTTCAGCGAGTTGAGCGACCAGGTGAATTACGAGCTTCTAACGCGGCTTCCCGCGCGCATCCCGCGGATTGTAGTTAAATAATCAACACGGCTTCATATCGTTTAAGCCTCCCTTATAATTATTCACTTTCAAACTCGCAAGTATTAATTTCTTCAAAATATTTTGATGTATGCCAAGAGTAATTTATTTATTTTAAGGTATATTTTGGGGGGTACATTTATTTCCACACTTTTCAGCAGAGCAGAACAATGCATAAACATCTTACTCTTTTCACCCCTTTTATTTTAATATCAGTAATACTTTTCGGATGCGCGCCGAAGCCGGTAATTAAGGAAGAAAAACCGGTCCGCACAGTTACGGTTTTCGAAAAAGCGGATCAGCTTAAAAGTGATTTCCACGGCGTTATGACGCCGGTAAATCTTCCCGACAGATCGCGAATAACATCAATTAAGATTGATACGGTAACAAAGATAATTACAATCGATTTTAACCGTAATTTTGCCAGAATGCCTTTCAGAGAAAATAATGTTAAAACAATTTATTCTGTAATAAAACATTTCTTCGGTCCGTTGTTTCAAGATTATCATTTTACTGTTTCGGCGTTGAATAAGCCTATCGAACAATTAATCCCGAATTATTTTAGGCCAGATACATCTCAATACGACTACAGTAGAATTCCTCCTCCAGGAGAGAGGCCGGCACCCGTAATTCAGAATATCAGCAAAAAATTTATTCCGGAGAACGGTTTGTTCAATAGAAATATTGTCGTGTGGCCGAGCCACGGCTGGTATTATAATAACAACGAGGATAGATGGGAATGGCAGAGGCCGCGCTTATTTCAATCCGTTGAGGATTTAACACCACTCGCGATCACCGTTCCTTACCTGATTCCGATGCTCGAAAACGCCGGCGCCAATGTATTCGATCCGAGGGAAAGAGATATACAGACGCACGAGGTAGTTGTTGATAACGACACACCGGCAGATGTTCATAAAAAATATTATGTGGAAAAGAGCAGCTCTAAAAAGAATAAATGGAAAACCGGCGCAGGCGAAGGGTTCGCGTATGGCAATCCTCCTTATCCCAACGATTATAACCCGTTTACTAAGGGCACATTCAGATTTGTTGAGACAGATACAATCGCATCCGCTTCAGTAAGCTATATCCCCGATATACCTGAGACCGGATATTACTCCGTTTACGTGGCTTACAATTCCACGGAGATTAATGCGTCTGACGCGCATTACGCGGTATATCACGACGGTATTAAAACCGATTTCAAGGTTAATCAGAAAATCGGCGGAACTACGTGGGAATACCTCGGCGAGTTTAAATTCAACAAAGGTTATAATCAAAACACAGATAAAGTCGTTCTCCTAAATAAAAGCGATGAGCCCGGCACCATAGTTTCTGCAGACGGAGTAAGGTTCGGCGGCGGAATGGGTGTTGTTATGCGCGGAGGAAGAACGAGCGGCAGAGCAAAAATATTTGAGGGGAGCAGATACTATCTTCAATATTTGGGCATGCCCGATACGCTGGTTTATAATCTGAACAATAATAAAAACGATTATAACGACGACTATCAGAGCCGCCCGGAATACGTGAATTATCTTTACGGTAATCCTTACGGTCCGAGTAAAGACCGGACGGTAAAAGGACTCGGAATCCCAATAGATCTTTCACTCGCTTTCCATACGGACGCAGGGGTAACGCACAACGATACAACGGTGGGTACTCTTTCTATTTATAGTATAACGGGACCCGATACTCAGAATGTTTATCCCGACGGAGTGTCACGCTTCGCAAACAGAGATCTCGCGGATATTATGCAGACCCAGATTGTCGATGATATTAGAAAAACATTTGACCCTTCTTGGAACAGAAGAAATCTTGAAAACGCCCGGTACAGCGAGGCATTCAGGCCCAACGTTCCCGCCGTATTAATAGAACTCCTTTCTCATCAGAACTTCCTGGATACAAAATTCTTCCAGGATCCAAATTTCAGATTTACTGTTGCGAGAGCTATGTATAAAGGCATGCTTCGATTTCTGTCGGTTCAGTACGGATTCAAGTACGTCGTTCAGCCGCTGCCGGTAAAAAGTTTCTCGGCAGTTATGGATTCGGCCGGAGAGGCCTTACTTAAATGGATTCCGAAGAACGATCCGCTTGAGCCGACGGCCGTACCGGATAAATATGTTGTGTACACAAGAATAAACGGAGGCGATTTTGATAACGGAACTTTAGTCGATCAACCGTCCGCAGTATTTAAAGGCATTAAGCCCGGAGTAATTTACAGCTATAAAGTAACAGCAGTTAACGACGGCGGTGAGAGCTTTCCTTCGGAGATATTATCGCTCTGCGAAACAAAGAGCGATAAAAAACCCGTTTTAATTGTGAACGGATTTGAAAGGGTATCGGCTCCCGCGAGTATTCAATCGGCAGAATACTCCGGCTTCCTCAACAACGCTGATCCGGGCGTACCCGATAAATACGATTTAAGTTTTACCGGTACGCAGTACGATTTCGATTCTACTTCGCAGTGGATATCTAACGATGATCCCGGCTGGGGCGCGAGTCATGCTAATTACGAAACTAAGATCATAGCCGGCAACACGTTCGACTATCCTTATCTTCACGGCAAATCAATTCTGGCCGCGGGCTATCCTTTTGTATCTGTAAGTGCGAAAGCGGTAATGAACGGTACTGTAAATCTTAAAGATTATAAGACTGTTGATCTTATTCTAGGCGAACAGAAATCAACGCCGTGGCAGCGTGCATATGAAGATTCGGCGAGGGGAATACGTTATCAAACTTTCCCGCAGAAGCTTCAGTCTGACATTAAGGATTATTTAAGCGGCGGCGGTAATATTTTTATTTCGGGTTCGTATGTCGGCAGCGACTTAATGGAGAAGCCGCACCCCGATTCGTCGGACGCCAGCTTCGCTCACGATGTCCTAAAATTCAGCTGGGTAACGAACCACGCGGCAAAGACAGGCGGCGTTTTTTCTTCAGACTCATTATTTATGCACAAGTTCAAGGCATTTGACTTCAATGAGAAGTTCAACAATATAATATACGCCGCGACTTCTCCCGACGCGATAGGGAAATTCGGGGGCAGCAGCACGATACTCCGTTATTCGGAGAATCAGTTCAGCGCCGGAACGGCGTATAAGAGTAATTACGGCGTTGTTGTTTTCGGTTTTCCGTTCGAGACAATTTTGGGACAGAAGGAAAGAGACGAAGTTATGAGTGCGGTTCTATCGTTTCTTAAATAATTTAACAATGGTTTCGTAGCGCAGACCACCGGTCTGAGCAGTATAATTGCACAGACTGATAGTCTGTGCTGCGAGATTAGCATGATTTTTTTACAGTCATATCAAATCTAAAATGAAATTTAAAAATTTAATACCGCTAATTTTATTAATATCAATTACAATCCTTCTTCAAAGCTGCGCACCGCCCAAGGAAGCAGAAAAAGTTCCGCATAGAAAAATCACCGCAGCCGAAAGAGCCTCGGAGTTTACGGCTGCTTTTAAAAGAGAGAACTGCCTTTTAAAATTCCGCGCGGATCGTCTATCGAATCAATCAAAATAGATACGGTTAGCAAATCAATCGAAATAAATCTCAGCCGAGCCTTCTCTTTCATGGCTTTCAGAGAAGATAATGTCCAAGTGATTTATACTTACGTGAAGGATTTCTTCGGACCTCAGTTCTCCGGTTACAAATATTCTTTGCGCTCGCTCGGTCATCCTGTAGAAAATTTTATTCCTAATTATTTCAGAAAAAATAAATCCGAATATGATAATACAAGATTGAATAAAACAGGAGCGGAACGCCCTGCACCGGTTGTTAGGGACGTCAGTAAAAAGTTTTTACCGGTGAACGGACTGTATAAAAAAAATATAGCAATAGCCCCGAGCCACGGCTGGTATTACAACTCCGCGGAGGATAGGTGGGAATGGCAGCGCCCAAGAATGTTCCAATCGGTTGAAGATTTGCTGCCTAATTCATTTTGTATCTCGTTCTTAATTCCGATGCTCGAAAACGCCGGAGCGGTTGTCTTCGATCCGAGAGAAAGAGACGTGCAGACGAATGAAGTTGTGGTGGACAACGATTCAAAGGTTGATGTTAAGAAAAAATATTATTTTGAGATAAGTGTGGACAAAAAACACCGCTGGGAGAACGAAAAGACAGGTTTCGATAAAGGCGAGCCGCCGTATTTGTCCGATGTAAATCTTTTTGGAAAAGGCACTTACAGATACACAAAATCAGACACAATAGCGTCCGCATCCGTGTACTGGATTCCGGATATTCCGGAGACAGGATACTACGCGGTTTATATTTCTTACAAAGCTTCAAAAGAAAATGTTGATGATGCCCGTTATTCCGTTTATCATTCGGGAATCAGGACAGATTTTGAGATAAACCAGCAGATAGGCGGAAGTACCTGGCAGTATCTATGTAAATTTAAATTTACCGCGGGCTATCATCCCGATTCTAATAAAGTTGTATTGACTAATCAAAGCAGCGAGCCTGGCAGGAACATTACTGCCGATGCCGTAAGGTTCGGCGGGGGAATGGGGATTATAAAAAGAGGCGGCAGAACAAGCGGCCGCCCGAAATTTGTAGAGGGCTCGCGCTACTTTCTTCAATACGCCGGAATCCCCGATTCGCTGTACGACTTCAACAAAAACAAAGACGATTATAACGACGATAAACAGGACAGAAGCAAATATGTAAACTATCTGAACGGCGGTTCCGCTAATGATCCCGGAAATAAAGGGCTCGGTATTCCGATGGACCTGTCTCTCGCTTTTCACACAGATGCAGGCGTTACTTCAAACGATACTACGGTTGGTACACTCGCGCTTTACGGTATAAAAGGCGAAGACTCGAAAGAAACTTTCCCCGACGGTATTTCTCGGCTTGCAAGCAGGGACCTGGCCGATGTTCTTCAGACACAAATTACGGATGACATAAAAGCAAGTTACGATCCGGCCTGGAACCGCAGGCAGATTATGGACGAGCAGCCTTCCAACGATGCGTATCCACAGCAGTACAGCGAAGTCTACAGGCCTAATGTTCCCGCTGTATTAATTGAGCTTTTATCGCATCAGAATTTTCTCGATATGCAGTTTGCTCTCGATCCTGGATTTAGGTTTACCGCAGCAAGGGCGATGTACAAAGGGATATTAAAATTCCTTTCAGTTCAGAACGGTTTTAGATATGTGGTTCAGCCGCTGCCGGTTAAAAGTTTCGCATCTTTTTTTGATGATAAAGGTAATGTGAATCTTTCTTGGGAACCTGATAAAGACACTTTGGAGCCAACAGCCTCGCCGGAAGGATACATCGTTTATACACGTATAAACGGGGGAGACTTCGATAACGGCATTCAGGTAAAAGATCCGCATGCCGTAATTAAAAATATTAAGGCGGGAAATATATACAGCTTCAAGGTTACGGCGTTTAACAAAGGAGGCGAAAGCTTTCCGTCCGAAATCCTTTCCGTATGTAAAGTGAAGAACAATAAAAAGCCGGTTCTGATTATAAACGGTTTCTATCGTGTATCGGAACCGGCGTATATTTACGGGAAAAAATACGCGGGATTTCTGAACGGAATAGATCCGGGAGTCCCATACAAGTATGATATAAGCTTTACGGGCAGGCAGAATAATTTTCATCCTTACGAACCATGGAAATCAAATGATGAGCCCGGGTGGGGCGCCAGCAATGCCGATTACGAAGGGAAAGTAATTGCGGGCAACAGTTTCGATTATCCCTATCTTCACGGATTATCATTAAAGGCATGCGGTTACTCGTTTGTATCGTCGAGTGCGGCGGCCGTAAGCGGCGGTGCAGAGGATTTATCGAAGTATAATTTTGTCGATTTAATTCTCGGGCAGCAGAAATCAACGCACTGGCAGAGAGCAAGCGAAGACTCGGCAAAGGGAATTAAATTTGCGGCATTCCCCAAAACACTTCAGACCAGGATAACAAGCTACTGTGAGGACGGGGGAAATATTTTTATTTCAGGATCATACGTCGGTACCGAACTGTTTAATCAAAACACGGCCGACAGCATCGACGCGGCATTCGGAAAGAATGTACTAAGGTTTAGATGGGTAACCGGCGGAGCCTCAAAATCCGGCAGCGTTTTCTCTGCTGATTCTACGTTTATGCCCGACTTTAATTCATTCAGCTTCAGCACGGAACCGAATAATAAAATTTATGAGGCCTCATTTCCCGATGCGGTAGCTCCGGTTAAAGACGGAAAGATTCTTCTAAGGTACTCGGATGATGAGTTCAGCGCCGGCGTAGGTTATAAAAAGAATTACGGTGTTGTAATATTCGGCTTCCCGTTTGAAACGGTAAAGGGTCGGTCCGACAGGGACGCAATGATGAAAGCGGTACTGAATTATTTAAATAATTGAATTTTTATTTAGCCCGCTGATAAAAATTTCTTTGGGCATGCGAGTCGTTTCCCGAAGAATTCGAAATTAATATAAATTTATGCCCGCCTAATATAGGAGTTGAATATGAAATCACGTATTAAAAAACTTCTTCCGTTATTTATTGTCGCGGTTCTTTCTTTTTCTCTCGGCGCACTTTTCGTTTCTTCAAATAACGACAAACCGATAACCAAACAAATTGTAGCGAGCGCCGAAAAAATTATCGGAATTAATTTTACCGATGCAGAGCAGGACTCGATGCTGGACGGTCTGGATCAGAGGCTCGAAAACTATATAGCGATGAGAAAAGTCGAACTAAAGAACAGCATTCCCCCCGCAATTCTCTTCAACCCGATTCCCGAGGGATTTAAATTCCCTGAGGAACGAAAGCCGTTTGTTTTATCCGATTACACAGACACAAAGATGCCTAAGGATCTGAATGATCTTTCATATTATACAATCGGACAGCTTGCGCATCTGCTTAAGACAAAGCAGGTAACTTCCGTTGAGCTTACAAAACTCTTTCTAGACAGATTGAAGAAATACGGACCCGCACTAAGATGCGTTATAACTCTTACGGAGGATGAAGCGATGAAAGAAGCGAAACATGCCGATGCGGAGATCACCGCGGGCCGGTACAAAGGGCCGCTGATGGGAATACCCTACGGTGCGAAAGATTTGCTGGCCACAAAGAAATATAAAACTACCTGGGGCGCGGCTCCTTATAAAGATCAGATGATGGACGAAGACGCATCGGTGATAAAGGATTTAAGGAAGGCAGGGGCGGTACTTGTTGCTAAGCTTACTATGGGCGCTCTGGCTTGGGGTGATGTTTGGTACGGCGGCAAAACACGCGACCCGTGGGATACTACAATGGGCTCGAGCGGATCATCGGCCGGACCTGCTGCTGCCGTATCGGCGGGACTAGTGCCGTTTGCCATCGGTACCGAAACATGGGGCTCGATAGTATCACCTTCCACCAGATGCGGCGATACGGGATTAAGACCGACATACGGCCGGGTCAGCAGAACCGGGGCAATGGCCTTGAGCTGGTCAATGGATAAGATCGGGCCCATCTGCCGCAGCGTTGAAGACTGCGCAATTGTATTTAACGCTATTTACGGTCCCGACGGGAAGGATCAGACGCTGTATGATCTGCCTTTCAATTATACGCCGAAAATTAATCTGAAGGGCTTAAGGATCGGATATCTTAAAAACGAATTCGACAGTAAATATGCCTTTAAGAAAGAAGATTCACTGACGATAGCTGAAATGAAAAAATTGGGTGCCGTACTCGTACCTATAAAGCTGCCCGACTTTGAGCCGCATAATATCGCCTTTATTCTTGATGCCGAAGCTTGCGCCGCGTTCGACGATCTTACGAGAAGCAATAGAGACGATCTTTTAAGAAGGCAGGTTAAAAACGCCTGGCCTAACGTATTCAGAACAGCCAGGTTTATTCCCGCTGCCGAATATATTAACGCCAATAGGATTCGTTATCTTTATATACAGGACATGGAAAAGATGTTCGAGGAAAATAAAATTGATCTGTACCTGGCACCTTCAATAACAGGCGACAATTCTATCGCCACTAATTTAACCGGACACCCGCTGGTTGTTGTTCCCAACGGCTTTTTGCAGAACGGTCTGCCTACGTCAATTACTTTTGTGGGTAAATTGTTCGACGAGGCAAAGATACTTGCAGTAGCAAAAGCGTACCAGGATGCAACCGGATTTCAATTGAAGCATCCGCCTATATTTAAATGATGTTATTATTTTAATTCATTTTTTGCAGAGACGGGGCATGCCCCGTCTCTACAGAGAATTTGTTGTTGCCGTTTTTATGAAAACTTCTAAAAAAATATATCTAGTTATTTCCGTGATCGTAATATCACTTGTGATATTTTCATTTATATGGCAGATAAGTCACGGTATCTGTCCCGTTCCATAAAATATTTAATCATTTGTGTAAGAGTTTGAATGAATAATATATCGAGCGATGAATCATCCGAAAGAATATTTTCCGGTGACAGGAATAAGATCATATTATACGTATCCGCAACCGTCTCTTTAATTTTATTAGTTCTTACATGGATATTTGTTTCCTCGGGCATTTCATCTTCAACGGATACGGAAATATTAAAAAGCTTAAGAGTGCCGGGGAACCCCGCGCTGCCTGCCGGTCCGGTCTGGTGGCTCATATTTTTTAAATCAATAACTTTTCTCGGCAACGAAATATTCCTTACTCTTTTCGTGCTGGCAGCGGCAGCTTACTTCTACATTAATAAAAGAAGGAATTTCGCATTTCTTTTAATTATTTCCGCGGCGGGAGGTTCTATTCTTGAACTTATTTTAAAGGAAATTGTTAAACGTCCGAGACCGGAAATTGTGTCCCATCTTGTTGAGCCTTACTTCTGGAGCTTCCCAAGCGGGCACGCGGTTATTTCGATAGCGGTTTATATGATGTTCTTTATAATAATTTCTACGATTGTTAAGAATCAATCAGTGAAAATCCTTATCGCGGTTCTTTCCGCAGTTATGGTGCTGCTGATCGGTTTCAGCAGGGTTTACCTGGGCGTACATTACCCGACCGATATTATCGCAGGCTGGTCTGTCGGTTGTTTCTGGGTTTCGTTATGTTTGTTGTGGTACCGGAGCAAGAAGGGAATTTTTAAAGCAAATAAAACATAGATGTCTGAAGAAAAGAAAAAACTTTTAAGCAGTATAGCCGTGCCGGCGGGATTTATCATGTTGTTGTGGATAATTCAGCTTGTACAGCTCTTCTTTAACTTAAGCTTTATAAGGTTGGGGCTATTCCCGCGCAGTCTTTGGGGCTTAATCGGGATAGCAACCGCGCCGCTTATTCACGCAGGCTTCAGCCATTTGTTCTCGAATACGGTTCCTCTTCTTTTTCTCGGTACAGGGATGCTTTATTTTTACCGGCAGTCGGCGTACAAAATATTTGCGCTCGTTTATTTCCTGCCGGGAGTGCTTGTCTGGTTTATCGCCAGACCCGCGTTCCATATCGGAGCAAGCGGGATGGTATACGGACTCGTTACTTTCATGTTTTTCAGCGGATTAATCAGACGGGACGCTAGATCTATCGCGCTTGCCCTCATAGTAACATTTCTTTACGGAAGTATTATCTGGGGAGTTCTGCCTCTGGATAACGGCGTGTCGTGGGAGTATCATCTCGGAGGGTCTTTAGTCGGAATAATATGCGCATTTGTCTTCCGTAAGAAAGATCCTTATAAGAAATACGATTGGGAAGAAGAGGATGACGATTCTTCGCCTCCGGAAAAACTGGAGATTTCACACGATAAAGGGTATCCGTTCGATTAATAATTTTCGATTCACCGCGAAGGCACTGAGACACAGAGTCTTTTAATATCTGAAATGTTTTATCGGTTCACCCTTCTCGTCTATTTCCGTCATTGCTTCAATCCCTATTTCAAGATGAAGATCGGCAAATTTTTCTGTCACTATCTTATCCGATTTCTCCGTCTTTACGCCCTCCGGTACAAGCGGCATATCGGATACTAGGAGCAGAGCGCCTCTGGGTATTTCGTTTACATGTCCTACTATAAACAGGGTAGCGGTTTCCATATCAATACCTATCGTAGCCAGCTTCTTCAGGTATTTTTTAAATTCGTTATCCCACTCCCAGACCCTTCTGTTGGTTGTATAAATTACACCTGTCCTGTAATCATGGTTGTGCGCAACGATTTTATCGGATACAAATTTATGCAGCTTAAAAGACGGAAGCGCGGGAACTTCTTTGGGCATATAATCATCGCTCGTTCCTTCGCCCCTTATCGCAGCCGTAGGGAGAATAAAGTGACCGATCTCCGTCGATCTTTTCAGTCCGCCGCATTTTCCCAGGAATAAAACGCCTTTGGGCTTACGAGCGGAAAGAAGGTCCATAATAGTTGCCGCATTGGCAGAGCCCATGCCGAAGTTAACTATTGTAAGTCCGTGAGAGTTTGTAGACGTCTGCATTGGGCACCCCACACCCTTAATTTCACATCCGAATATTTCCGAGAACCTGGTAACGTAATTATTGAAATTTGTTAAGAGAAGATAATCGCCGAATTCGTCTATCTCCGTGCCGGTATAGCGCGGCAGCCAGTTCTTAGCGATCTCAAGTTTTGTCTTCATTATGGTTCCATATAATCTTTAGAATTGTCCAGTAAGTATAATAAAAATTAGACAAAATTATGCCGCATAAACTCAAATCTTATTTTTGATGTGCCTTAACGAAATCTTCCCTCAAAGTGTTCCCCATTAAATTACCGGCGCTTTTTGAGGCGTTATTTACTACTCGTTGAATTTGTTTCTCGGAAAGTGAAGAAAGCTGAATGGCGTTAAGCACGTTTTCGATTTTATCGCTGTTTCCCCCGATATTATTTCTGTTCATTGTCACGGGCACCGTCTCCGATTCGCTGTCATCCCACACTACTTTTCCCGTTGCTCTGTCTATTATCTGCGATTCCGCGCTTACGCTTACAAAAGCACCCGACGAGCGGTTTATCAGCTTACATTGATTGATGGTGGTTTCTACTATAAATTTAGGATTATCGTTTATGCTGTCGACAGGTTTAATCTCTAGATATAATAACAGCGCTTCTTTTAATCCCGCCGAGACGTTGTCGGCTACCGAATCAGTGCTGACCGCCTTACGTATCTTGGATTTACTAGTTTCATTGAGGATCTCCGATCCCACCGAAGCGATTACGGAAAGAATATCCTTATCATTCTTTTTACCGGAAGGATTTTCCGAAACAATTTCAATAACAGCCGCATCGGGGGAGACGCTGTTCCTGAATAAAACACCCTGATCTTTTAAGTTGTATTTGGCAAGCTCATTTGTGTGCCCGCATCCAGCTAAAATTAAAATTGAAGTGATAAAAAATGAAAGTAGGTATAGTTTTTTCATGCGGTCTCTCTTTTTTGTTTTTAATATTTTGCCGATAGATGCAAAAAACGGCATGACATTACTAATCAGAAAAGGAATCCTTTTAACCGGAAATATAATCGGATTATAGTCAGGAATATCGGCGAATCAATATAAATAAATCACGGATAATTTTCTGATATTATTCAAGAATTTTTTCTGTAAATCAAATTAAAAATACTTTCAAGAATTAATTCGCTAATCTTGGTCTTTTGTTTTAAATTATTCATCTGCATATACTTAAAAGGGTGAAGAAATGAAGAAAATCAACAGGCGTAAATTTCTCCAGAGTACCTCTCTGCTCGGGGCTTCCTCTCTTTTCATGGGAATCTCATCGGCTAAGATATTCTCATCCGGCTCCCGGGGTTTTGATGTTTTAATAAAAGGAGGAAGCATAATTGACGGCACAGGAAACCGGGAGTTTGCCGGAGACGTGGGCATAAAAGACGGAATTATTGCCGCCGTCGGAAATTTATCCGGCGCGGAAGCTCTTAAAACAATCAACGCGCGGAATCTGAAGGTCGTTCCGGGTTTCATCGATATACACTCTCATACGGACACTGATCTTATACTTAATCCAAAGGCGGAAAGCAAAATAAGGCAGGGCGTTACTACGGAAATATGCGGACAGGATGGATTTTCGCTCGGTCCCGTGGGCGGACCGAACTTGGAAAAAACTCTTGCGCGATTTAAAGAAGAATACGGCGAGGAGATGAACTGGAGAACTCTCGGGGAATTTCTCAACGATTTTTCAAAGAGAAAATTTTCGCCTAACATCGCGAGCATGGCCGGACTCGGAACCATGCGCGAGGTTGTCGTCGGTATGGATAACAGGCCCGCCACAAAAGATGAAATGAAGCGAATGCAGGATGAAGTTAGAAAAGCAATTGAGCAGGGCGCTGTGGGAGTTTCGACCGGACTGGAATACACTCCCGGCAGCTTTGCATCTACCGAAGAATTAATCGCACTTTGTAAAGCCGCTCCGGAATACGCTCGGATTTACGCCACTCACATGCGCAACGAGGACAACACTGTACTCGAGGCAATTGGAGAAGCAATAAGAATTGCAAGAGAGTCCGGCTCGCGTCTTCAGATATCTCATCTGAAAGTATCGGGAAAATCAAACTGGTATAAAGCAGACGCCGCACTCGAACTTATCGATAAGGCAATTGAAGAAGGAATAGAAGTTCATGCCGACAGATATCCTTATGTCGCTTATTTTACCGGACTCGCAAACCTGTTCCCGCTCTGGTCGAGAGACGGCGGAACCGCAGCGTTCATAAAAAGATTGAAAGATAAATCTCTCTACTCCAAGCTGAGAGAATATTCCGAAAAGAAAGTAAATAATTTAGACGGTGACTGGAACGGCGTATTAATTTTAAGCCTGCCCGAAGGCGATGAAAAAATCTTCCAGGGAAAAACCGTAAAACAAATAGCAAACTCTATCAGTAACGATCCGTTCGATACGGCAGTTAAATTAATTATCGATTCGGAGAACAGAGTAGAGATGGCGGGATTTGGGATGACGGAAAAGTCGACTGAGAAAATTCTATCTCATCCCCGTGTTATGATAGCCTCCGACGCGGGATCGCACGCGCCTTATCCGCCGATGAACAAGACAATCGCGCATCCCCGCGCATACGGCACGTTCCCAAGAGCGATTGCAAAATATGTAAGGGAAAGAAAGATATGCTCGCTTGAGGAGATGATAAAGAAGATGACTTCCATGCCGGCGGATAAAGTAAAACTAAAAGACCGCGGCAGGCTTCAAAAAGGAAAAACGGCGGACATCGTTTTGTTCGATTATGAAAATATAAAGGATAACGCAGAGTATACCGATCCGCATAAATATCCCGACGGTATTCCTTATGTAATAGTAAACGGAGAAATAGTTATAAAAGAAGGTGATCATACCGGGGCTATGCCGGGCATGGTAATAAAAAGTTAGTTATTAACAATTAAAGGATAAAAAAATGCTGAAACGTACCGCCGCGATACTGACGTTCATATTATTAATATTTTCATCATCATATTCCCAGGAAAAGGATATGCAAAAGGAAGTTTTAATCAGATGCGATGACATCGGCATGTGTCATTCGGTTAATATGGCTGCCGAAGAACTTATTAAAACCGGAATACCTTTTTCCGCATCGATCATGTTTACGTGTCCCTGGTACCAGGAAGCGGTGGAGATTTTAAAAGGGCACCCTCAGGTAACCGTGGGTATTCACCTTGTGCTCAACGCGGAGTGGAAAAATTACAGGTGGGGACCCGTTGCGGGAAGGACCGCCGTTCCGAGTCTGGTTGACAGTCTCGGATATTTTTTCCCCTCCCGTGCTACGTTCGAAGCTAATCATCCTACTTTAAAAGATATAGAGACCGAGCTTCGCGCCCAGATAAAAAGAGCCATGGCAACGGGGCTCGATATAAAATACGTTGACTATCATATGAGCACGGCGGTGGATAAGCCCGAATATCAGGCCATACTTGAAAAGCTGGCTCACGAATATCATCTAGGCATCTCCCGGTTCTTCGGCGAGAAGGATATGAAGAGCATGTATTCGGATCCGATAGAGAGCAAGAGCGATAGTCTCTATAAAAGACTTCCGAAACTTACTTCTGATTATGTAAATCTTTTAGTCTGTCATATAGGGTTGGATAATCCCGAACTTCGCGCAATGAAGGATTTGAACGTGTTTGGTCCCAAGTACATGAGCAGGCACCGCAACGCCGAGCTGAATGCATTACTATCACCCAAGTTTATGGAAACTATAAAGAAAAGCGGAATTAGGCTTATTAATTATTCTCAGCTTATAGACAGAGTGGGATTAAAGAATATGAAGGATCCGGGGAACTTGAGGGATTAGATAATGAAAAGAATTTGATAAATCAAATTCCTACATTTATTTTATTTGTGTAATAATAAAGATTTCGCGTAGGCATTTGATTTATCAAATGCTGATTAAAAAATCGAACAAACCTCCGAGGCTTGCCCGCCGCAGGCAAGCCCCGAGATTTGGGTGAAAATTTATTTCATCAAAATCATCTTCTTCGTCTGCGTAAAACTTCCGGCTTCAATTCTGTAATAATAAATTCCGCTGGAAAGACCCGCGCCGTCGAAGTTTAATTGATGATTTCCGGCGGAGAAATCACTGTTGGCTAAAACCGCAACCTGCTGGCCGAGCTGGTTGAATATTTTAACCGTCACCTTTTCCGTTTTAGGCAGAGCGAAATCAATAGTTGTTGATGGATTGAAGGGGTTCGGATAGTTTTGAGACAAAGTAAATTCTTTTGGTGTCAGTTCTATTGTCTTCTCTATGCCGGTTACACCGGTAGTTACATAGGCCCGCACTAAATAAAGGAAGATGTATCCGGTTTTTCCCTGCACACCGTAAAATGTCCATACTGGCGGAGTGTTTGAAGATGAGTATGAGAAGCTGTGATATGAGCTCGAAGACTGGTAATATGTTGTCATCACCCTGTTCGTTGTCGGATAATTAGCGCCTATAGGGAATTCGACTATAAAAGGATTGCTCGCGTCGATCGATTTAGAAGTTAAATCTACTTTTACCCAGTTCGGGTAAGGTTTTTCATACGGATAATCACCTGTAGTATCTACAACAGCCGGTGCTGAAGTTAAAGTAGGGACGGCAGTGAATGAACCCAGCTTATTTGTACCTAATTGAGTTGCGTTATTTTGATAGTTATAAATAGTACCGTCGAGTGAAGTAGTGCCGCGCAGAGCCACTTTGATCGAATCAAGTCTGGCACCAGGAATACCGTCGAATTCAACGGCAACGCTGTCTCCGCGGGTTAGCTGGAGATATCCTACCGGCTCGGTTTCATCCCATTTTATTTCCTGAACGGCCGGTGCGGGACCGGTGCCGGTTGACTGGAAAGTGTAGCTTTCCCCGATGCCGTCTTCGCGCGTGTTTATTACCGCAAACGTGACCGTGCTGTATGTTGATCCGAAATCCGGAACGGCATAAGGTGTATCGAAGGGGACATCGTCCACTTTGTTGCCGCCGCTGCCTTTCTTGATGGCCTTAACCACTAAGTGGGTACCGTCCGTATTAAACGTAATGCTTAAATTACTTCCGCCTGTAAAAGTAATATAGTCCGCGCCCAGGCCGGCGACTTTTGTCCCGCCTGATGCGTTGGGGGTAAAGTATTTTTTACTCTGCGCCGGATAAAGATTGGGATAATTATAGCCGTACGCCGGGTTAACGGATTTGTCGTTGAGGTAGTTGGCTACCTCCCAATTGATAAACGATTGTTGAAAGTTGACGGATAGACCGGCATTTGAAAGTGCATTGCTGTAATCGTACACGCCGTCTAAACCGCTCTGCACAATATCTTTAAATATTCCAATGCCGAACTGATCCCAGTAATAAAGTGAAAACCTCTGGGCTCTGGAATAATCGTTCAGAACTTTAGTATTGTCGTTCCTCCTCCAGTCGAACAGATAATGGTTTGTTTCGTTCTCGTATAAAGCCTGGCTGAAGATGGGATAGCCGCAGTTAATTTCGGCTAACATCGAATTCGATTCATTTATAAACGTCAAACGGCTTTTATTATAGTTCCATTGAATCATATGCTGGAACTCGTGTGCCGTTGTCGACATTGCCAGAACAACTCCGCTCTCTGTTTTCAAATTTGTGGGGTTCGCGTCGACATAATAAATTTCTGCCGGCTGGTTTCCCAATGAACTGGAACCTGTTACCTCATTTGCAGACGTAAAATAACCGGCAGTGTATCCGCCCGAACCGGTAAAGCCGTCTTTAATATTCAATATTAAAATTAAAATTCGGGGATCACTGTCAACATCCGGCGGATCTCCGAAAGCATCCACGTCCATCTGATAAATTCCGCGATTAGGATCGGCGGGCGTTTTATTTTCGAATGCGTTTAAAACAGAATCCACTGCAGCCTGATTAACTCTTGATCCCCAGAGTGAATCCTCTACGAAGATATAAGAGTGGGGTCCTACGGCCCGGCAGGTGAAATTTGATTGGTATGTTCCGTTGCTTGTAAAATCGTAAGTGTAAAAAGCTTTTGGCGAACCGACGGTGTATCCCCAAGCTTGTGTTTTAAGGAGTTTGCGCTTGGCAAAATAATCCGGATTTTCTCTCAAAAACTGTGCTACTTCCCGATCTTTTTTCCACAGCAGCGGAGTTCCGTCAATAGGGTAAATTTTTGCAGGCTTGTCCTGCTTTTCCGGTGCGACCTTCATCTCTATCTGAGCAAATGCCGCCGCAGGCAGGAGTAATCCTAAAAGTAACCAAACTGTTATATGTCTCATGAAAAACCTTTCCTAAGGATTTTTAAAGTATATTATTCTAATCATCGAATTTTCCGGCTGAAAAATAAGCACAAACCGGGTATCACTTAAACTTAACGTCTTTAACTGTAACCACATCAATTCCGCTGCTGTCCTTCATCTCGCCGTAACTTACTTCAACATTTCTTCCTTGATAAGAAAGAAGAGAATCTTCCATTAATTTATCGCATTTTAAAACATATTTTTTGTCCGGCGATGTCATCAGCGCGAGCTTTGTAAAGGGTTCGTTCCCGATAACTACTATCTTTCCCGAGATTTTTTGGACTTCTTTTTCTCCTGTGTTTGAAGATGAGCAGCCGGCAAAAATTAAAATTAATATAAATGATAGGGCCGTAAATAATTTAGATTTTATCATAAAATTAGTTTAAATGTTTTTTTATTGATAATAAAAAGACAGAAAGGAATTAACAATCCGTATACGCTGCCAAAAACCTTTTGCCCTCCGATTTCCGCAGAATTTCAACAATATCAATTATTTAGTGGTTAAATTAACCATTGCGGGACAAAAATCATAACCATTTTTCATCCCTATTTTAAGATGAAATTTATTCAAAATGGATGCAGAAAATCTTCCGTGTTCCGGTGTTTTTCTTCACTCTTCTCCGAGCGAATCGTATAATTTTTTTACAAATTCCTTGCCGCCTACTGCCGTTAGGACGATAGTAAAAAGTCCTAATGTGATGAAAATAGTCGCGAACCCGATAATAACGATCTCCCGTGCGATATCAAGCTCAACTAAAGCCATGGCGGAAAAAAAGAGTATCAGGACAGATTTTGTAAACCTCGATATCAGCGCCGCCCTGGGAACGCTCTCCTTTGCGAGAGCCTTTTGGGTAGACCGGGAAGCCAGAGAAGCTATGAACCAGCCCAGAGTAAAAATTATGAGGGAGACGAGTATCTTCGGTACGTAAAATATTACCCGCTCGAGTATATTGGCGAAGATGGTCAGCTTCCATGTAATCAGCGCATCGTTGAAGAATATTATGAAGATAATAAAAAACGCGGTATTCCCGAGGTAGGCATAAAGTCCGAACCTCATATCCGCCTTGGCAAAATCCTTTCCCCACCTGAAGCTTACCAGCAGCCTCTCGAGCCTGAGCAGAACCGCTATTTGCATAATAACCCTTTTGGCGAACCAGCCGAGGATCCAGCCTAAGGTTACAAGCACGATACCGCCGAGAAGATTGGGCAGATAGTTTATAAAATCCCTGCTTAAATTTGTAAACAGATTAGTGAAGCTACTTTCCATTTTCATCTCCTCCCTTTTTGTACGGTTTTAACAGAGAAGCCCAGAAAGAAGGTCTTTCCTCGTATTCCTTTGCCCAGAGTACAGGACACTTTACCCGCTCGGTTATTTCCTGTGCCAGCGATTTTGCAAGCAGCAGTTCCAGGAAATCTCCCGACCTTCCTCCCATCAAAAGAAGATCAGCGTTCTTCGATCTTCTTATAATGCCGCTTAAAATGTCGGCGTCGGTTATCGGTTCTACAGTTGCATCCAGCGAACTCTCTTCCATCAGTTCCCGAATTTGTTTTATCTTTTCGTCCCTTTTTATCTTTTGGGTGCCCGGCTGGAAAACGATTGCTATGTGCAGTTTAGCGTTAAAATAATCCTTCAAAGCAGGTGCTATCTCGGTGGCGAGCCGCGTATGCGCGTCTTCGCTGAAAGGGATTAATATATTGTCGACTTTTTCCGTCGATATCTCGCCGTGCAGTACTGCTACCTCGCTGGTCGATTTCTGAAGCACCGAATCGACGAGCGACGAGAAAATCCTATCGAAGAACGTGGGACGCTTCTGTCTTCCCGCCACTATGAAGTTGCAGTTCTCTTCGACGGCGGTGTCCACTATTCCCTGCGAAATCCTGTGCGATACTTTTACTATCGATCTGACCGGGATACCTTCCCCTTCTACCATGGCTTCGGCCTCATCAAGAAGCGGACGCGCCCTGCTTGTGTCTTCGAGCCCAGCCCTCAGCTTTTGCCCTTCGCCCACTTCTATAACGTTCAGCAGTATTATTTGGCCGTTATGTTTTTTCGCTATGGCCATGGCAATTCTAGTCAGGCTTTTTACGGTCTTATTGTTTGATAGGCAGACGAGTATGCTGTATTCTTTTTTCTCTATTCTCTCGAGAGCCTTTACCTTGCGGATATGCTCTACTTCTCTTCCGGCCGCGTAGCTTTTATAAACCACCAGGCCGAGCGCTATCCATACTACGGTTATTATCCAGGCTATAAGGCTGTAGTCCAACATGTATACAGCAAGGAATAGCAGAAGCAAAATACCGACAATTGACAGGTAAGGATAAAGAGGTACGAAAAATCCGCGGTCGAGATCGGGCCTTTTTTTACGAAGGCGTATCATCGCTAAGTTAACCTGCAGGAAGAGAAGGAGGAACATAATGTCCGCCGCGCTGGCAACATCCTCTATCGGCAGAGAGATCGCCATCAGCACTATTATTACCAAAGATCCCATTATACCCCAGTAAGGAGTAAAATTTTTCGGATGAACCTTACTGAAAAAGGTGGGGAAGTTGCGGTCGCGCCCCATAGCGAACGCTACCCTGGAGGATGAATAAATTGTAGCGTTGAGCGCGGACATGGTGGATATAAGCCCGCCTATAAGCAGCATAACACCGCCGCCGACGAAGAAAGTCCGCGCTACTTCAACAAGTGCTATTTCTTTTTTCGACGCGAGGTAATCCCAGGGCGTCATATTACCCCGGCTCGGAGATATCGATTGCCGCTATTGCCACTAAAA
>CAWBBX010000020.1:0-44207 GCA_963787005.1 uncultured Bacteroidota bacterium | reverse complement strand
TTTTAAAGAAGATGAAGAAAAACAACATGAGTTAAAACAATTGCAAGGAACTTACTCAATTTCATACTGGAAATTAGTTTTTTTCCAAGAAGTTCCAACACCTTCAGGGCAGGTGCAAGCAACAATAAGTTAGGGGTTAATTGCCCTTTGAAAATAAATTTTGACAAAGCGATTAGCCCAACAGTGGATTTCCGTAGTGAAGGCAGGACAAGAAGCCGTCTAAGTCGAGAACTTTGGCCTTAGTCAGCGGAGTACGAAGCAAAACCAGAACAAATCAGCAACAATATGTATGGTTAATGAAAGAGATGGAAAAAAGATAAAGCACTGTTGTTTTTTCTTGGCTATTATTTTAAGAGCTAGCAAAAGTGTTCCTATCCAAAGAACTGGACAAGGTGGATCGGCAACTATAAGTGATGGCTTATTGGGGTAGGAAGAAGACAATGATGAGGGAAGGTAGGGGAAAAAACATAACCATGGCCAATTGCCGATTCACCAATGTTTTCCAAGGTGTCCCGGTTCGCCTTCTTGTCATCTTCCAGAGCAGGGCGGGAGATCGGGGTGATTCGAGTCTGCTCGCTCTTATGTATAAACCGCAGCTTTAACCCGGTCCTTGGTAAAGTATACTCCGAGCTGATACATTCGGCCAATAAGTGTAAGTGCTTCCGGACTCCCGGACTCGGCGAATTTTTCCAGCAGCGGTATCGACTTTGCGTCGAAAGTGAGTGTAGTATCTTTACTGTCATCAAGATGGAGAGCGGCCGCGAGTGAATCGTTCCCTTTATTCCGAAGATCGTTGAGCAACATTTTATTGGAGATATTGGTTATGGAATCCGTGGCGATGCTGAAATCAATGAAGACCAATCCGGTTGAAGGCGGTATTGAGTTTTTATCGTTCGCCGTATTAGTATCATTATTTTTCTTCGGCTTTGTGCCGGAAGCGAATGTCATATTTGTGTCGAGTGTAACCGACTTGGGGATTTTTTTCTTTAACTCTTTCATGGTTTTCTTCGCCGGTTCAAATCCGGAGTCGGCGGATTTTTTTATCCAGACGTAGGCCGTCTCCCAGTTCCGCTTAACCACCAGATCGTCTACATAAGTCAGTCCAATTACATATTCCGCCATCGGCATATCGTCTTTTGCGGCGGTCATAAAATAATCAAAAGCCTTGAACGGATTCCATTTTAATCCCCAGCCGTTGTTCAGTAAGATTGCGTAGTTGTAGCAGGCGGCGGTAAGATCTTGATCGGCAGCCTTTCCTATCCAGTATGCGGCTTTTACGGTATCAGCCGGGAAACCCTGTCCCATCAGATACCTGATCCCGAGCTCGTGCTGGGCAAGTGCGTTTCCCTCATTTGCCTCCCGGATCAGCTTAAATTGATGCCAGAGCTGGTAAGCCAGATCCGGGTGGTAAAATATATTAGGTCCTTTGGGCGGACGATTCTGTTTAAATGCCAGGCTTGAAGTTGTATCCTGGGCAAAAAGCGAAATACCGCTCATCATTATAATGAGGGAAATTATGTATTTTTTGATGCGGATCAATATAAATTTCTAATATATTATAAGTTACAATTATACAAATTTTATCTTAAAATAAAGAATCACTAATAAAGGGATAAAAACGTAGTGCCGCATGACCAGAAAGTAATTACTTATTAGGTACCTCTATATAGCACAATGTTAAAACCGAAAATATCTCTCGTCAAAAATTTCAAAATTTTTATTTCCGATCAAGAAAAGCTCTGCTTTTAATGGGAGAACGTTTTTGTAATGAGTTTTTTGTGAGGCTTCGGCCACAATTACAATTTGAGTATTTTTTATTTAAGGCCTAATAACTAAATTAGATCGAGCATAATCGCATTATTTATAGAATGAAATATGATATGAATAGATCAAAATTATTAATCGGCTTCTTCCTAATTTTAATCGTGTCGGCGGTGACATTTTACACTTTCTATAAAGACGTTCATCTGCTCGGCGGCTTGAAGATCAATTTTGACAAGAGCGAGATCCAGAAAAAGGCCGAAATTCTCGTTAATGATATGCATATTAATATCGGCGGTACGACAATAAATGCGAAGCTTGTTTCTAACGACGCTCTTGTACGACAGGTTCAAGAGGTATACGGATTTAAAAAAGGAAACGATTTATTGAGAAGCTCACTGCCTGGATTTTACTGGAGGATAAAATGGGATAAGGCAATTGCAAATAATATTGTCCTGGGCTCCAGTGAAGGATCGAGCAGGGGTCAAAACAACACCAAGCTCGAGGTTGAGTACGACAACTACGGGAACCTGTTAAACTTCGACAGGGAAATAAGCGACTCGGTTCAACTTCCAACCGTGTCTCCCCAAAAGGCTAAGAAGATAGTAAAAGAATTTTTATCTAGGTTCGGGACTCTGCAGAACCTGTCCTCAGATTCGGCGAGCGCAGATACTTCCGGCAACATCCGTTTCTCATTCATTTCCGGCTCAAGCGAGAAGTTCGATTTTAAAATAGAAAGAACAGTGGAACTGCCGCGGAGAAAAGACTATCAATACACATGGTCCGGCAACTCCGCTTTCATTAAGGACAAGATTGAAATTAACGTTAACGTGGCAGGGAATATAGTATCAAAGTTTAACCTGAAATATATTATCCCCGAGAAGTACACAACCAGTGAATCGTCTACGTTTAGATCTATTATTACAATTTTGTTTTACGTATTTGTCTTAATTCTTATCGCGTACTTATCGTATAAAAAAATAAAGGCCGGAGAAATAGGATTCCGTTTGGCGTTTTTAATGGGACTTGCGGTAGCCTTGAGTTTCGGTTTCTTTCTTTACTCCCAGATATCCGAGGATATAGGCTGGGCGATACTGATACCTATAGTACTTGGCCCGCTATTATACGGGGGCGCTCTTTTCATAACATGGGCTGTTAGCGAATCCATATCGCGCGAAACTTGGAAGGAAAAATTTTTATCCCTGGATTTGTTGAGCAACGGATATTTTACGCACTCAAAAGTAGGCGAAGTCCTCGTAAACGGCATAGGGGGCGGATTGATAATGTCGATTCTTTGGCTGTTCATGCTTTTCATTGTCCAGAATTTTACGAGTATATGGAGCATAGCTTACGATACATCTCTGTTGGATCACTTTAATTCTTACAGCCCGGCCTTCGGGATAATTAATAAGAATATTTATTCTTCGATTTTTATGGTGGCCGTTTTTTACAATTTCCTGGCGCCGGGTATTAAGAGGAGATGGGGATCGAAGCTTTTGATAATCTTAGGCATAGGAATACCGTGGGGCATAATAGTTCCAAATCATATTCACCCTCTTATGATAGGTATATCAATACAGGTAGTCATCGGTATATTCTTAGCATTATTATTCTTAAAGTTCGATGTACTAACCGTTTTGATATCGCTTATTTCTTTTTATTCCATAAACAGCGGACTCTCGCTGTTTACGAGCGGGCATCCGACGTATATATTCTCAGGGTACGAGTTGATCGGCTTCGCGTGCTTCTTAATCATTCTCGCGGTTTACTCTCTCTATTCAAAGGATAAGATTATCGACTACAATAAAATTACACCGGCCTTTGCGGGGAACATCACCGAAAGACAGAGACTCCAGAGAGAACTGGAAATTGCTAAAGACGTGCAGATGAGCTTTCTCCCGAGCGTAAATCCGAGAACACCCGGATTGGATGTAGCGGCGCGATGTATTCCGGCGCTTGAGGTTGGCGGCGATTATTTTGATTTTATAGAGCCGGACCGAGAAAAATTCGGTGTAATTGTCGGCGATGTTTCCGGAAAAGGAACTCAGGCCGCTTTTTACATGACGCTGACCAAAGGTTTTCTGAAAGCAATTTCTAAAACATCTTCGTCTCCTTTGGAAGTTCTTAAGCAGATGAACAGTCTTTTTTATGAAAACGTGGAGCGGGGTACTTTCATCAGCATGATATACGGGGTCTTCGATAAAAGCTCAAATGTGCTCCGCCTGGCGCGGGCCGGACACAATCCTTTGATTTATTATAGTCGAAGCAAAGACAGCGTTACGGATTTATATCCTCCGGGTATGGCGCTCGGTCTTGAGAAGGGGGAAGTGTTTAACAGCGTTATTACCGAAACGGTGACAAAAGTTGAGGCCGGCGACGTCTTTGTGTTTTATACCGACGGATTCAGCGAGGCTATGAACAAATCGGGCCAAGAATTTGGTGAAGACAGGCTTTGGGAATGTGTAACGAAGTACTCAGGGCTGAAATCGGAGCAAATTGTGGAAAAGATCTTCGGTGAAGCAAAGAATTTTATGGGGAAGGCGGAGCAGCATGACGATATGTCGATCGTCGTGGTAAAAATAGGATAGATTTTCAACTGCCGAGGGACGCTTCCTGTTTCTCTCAATCAATGCATATATTTCCACTCACATTACGGCATCTTATTGCCGAAAATAGGGTTAATGCACCCTCAATGTTATTGAATTCCACGTAAAAAAGGGGTATTTTAAAAAATTAAATTTAACATTTTGTCTTCCATATACTGAAAATAAGGGAAAGAGCATGTCTAATATTTATGAAAAACTAGAGACTAAAATACCGGAATGGCGGGAAGAAGCCGAAAATATAGTTAAAGAATCAGGCACAAAGGTTATGGGCGAGGTTACTGTTGCGCAAGCGTTCGGTGGTATGCGAGGAGTAAGATCGCTTATTTGCGATACTTCCAGGGTTCCGCCGGATCAAGGATTAATTATTCGCGGCATGCCGTTGAAAGATCTGTTAGACAAAACTCCGGAAGAGATTTTCTTCCTATTATTAACCGGGGATTTACCGACCGACGATGAGCTAAATGATTTTAATGTACAGATTAAGCAGAGAAAACACGTACCTTCTTATGTATGGGATGTTATCAAAGCCATGCCGGAGGATTCGCATCCGATGACAATGCTTAATACTGCCATTCTTGCAATGCAGAAGGAATCCGTCTTCGCAAAAAAGTACAGCGAAGGTTTGAAAAAAGCAGATTACTGGAAGCCTACGCTAGAGGATGCGCTGAATATAGTCGCTAAAATACCTTCAATAGCAGCTGGTATATACAGGCTCCGCTTTAAAAAAGGCGATCTTATTAAACCCGATCCCGAAATGAGCCTTTCGGGCGACTTCGCTCATATGCTCGGCATCAGCGAAAACACGGAGCAGTTCAACGATCTTATGAGACTTTATCTCGTGGCTCACTGCGATCACGAGGGAGGTAACGTAAGTGCGTTTTCTACGCAGACTATTAACTCCGCTTTGTCGGATCTTTATTATTCGCTTGCGGGAGGCTTTAACGGACTAGCCGGGCCTCTGCACGGTCTCGCAAACCAGGAGAGCCTAAAGTGGATACTTGAGATAATGGAGAAATACAAAGGTACGCCGAGCAAGGAACAGGTAGTTGAGATTGTCTGGGATACACTGAACTCGGGAAAAGTTATTCCGGGTTATGGTCACGCGGTACTCCGAATTACGGATCCAAGATTCGAAGGTTTCCTCGATTTCGGAAAGAAACATTTCCCTGAAGATCCTGTATTCCTGACCGTATCAAGAATATTCGAAGTAGTGCCCGAAGAACTGAAAAAAGTCGAGAAGATAAAGAATCCCTGGCCGAATGTAGATGCGGCTTCAGGTTCCATGCTTTATTATTACGGCCTTAAGGAATTTTCATATTACACGGTTGTATTTGCCGTGTCTAGAAGTCTTGGACTTACCGCTCAGGCTGTGGTAAACAGAGCGATGTTAAATCCTATCATTAGACCTAAATCGGTCACCACTCAATTTTTAAAAGAACTTATTTCTTAAGCAACTTTTCAACCGATTACCGGATCTGCAGCACAAAGCCGCAGGTCCGGAAAATTTTTCGGAACTTTATTAAAATTTTGGTGCATTTTTGATTATTCGAAATTGATATTCGTATTAAGATGTTCTATATTTGAAAAACAAAAGCGGTAAATATGGCCTCCAAAAATAAAGTCAAGTTTATTTTCGTAACCGGCGGTGTGGTATCTTCATTAGGAAAAGGAATCACTGCCTCCTCACTCGGTCTTCTCTTAAAACAACGCGGCTTCAAAGTTACAATTCAAAAATTCGATCCGTATATTAACGTGGATCCGGGCACGATGAACCCGTTCCAGCACGGTGAAGTTTATGTAACGGATGACGGCTCCGAAACGGACCTGGATCTCGGTCACTACGAGCGGTTCCTCGATGTGAATATGTCTAAGGCGAATAACACTACAACCGGACAAATATATCACGAGGTGATTACTAAGGAACGCAGAGGCGATTATCTCGGCGCTACCGTTCAAGTTATTCCTCACATAACGGACGAGATCAAGCAGCGCATGATTAAGCTGAGTGAGTTAGGTGAATATGATGTGATTATCAGCGAGATCGGCGGTACGGTCGGCGATATCGAGAGCCTTCCTTTTATGGAGGCCATGCGCCAACTCATGCTGCAGTTCGGGCGCAAGAATACGATGAACATTCACGTTACGCTCGTTCCTTACATTGCTTCCGCGGGCGAGGTGAAAACGAAGCCGACGCAGCACAGTGTTAAAAATCTTCTTGGACTCGGAATTCAGCCCGACGTTCTTATCTGCCGTTCAGAGAAAAAACTTCCCAAAGATATAAGAGATAAAATTGCGCTTTTCTGTAACGTGGACAGCAAATCCGTGATTTCCGCATACGACTGCTCTTCGATTTACGAAGTTCCACTCGTACTTTATAAGGAAAAGCTCGATCAGATAGTTGTTAAACGCATGCATCTTACCGACCGCAAAGCCAAACTTGAGGACTGGGATAACCTTGTAGCGAGTATTAAGAATCCGGAGAAGACGGTGGAGATTGCAGTTTGCGGAAAGTATATCGAGCACATGGATGCTTACAAAAGTATTATGGAATCTTTTGTGCACGCCGGTGCGGAGAACAGCGCCCGCGTAAACGTAAGGGCAATAAGCGCAGAGGACTGCGAGAACGAGAGCTGTGAAAAACTTCTCGACGGAATCGACGGTCTGCTTGTTCCGGGCGGGTTCGGCGAGAGGGGTATTGAAGGTAAAATTAACGCCATACGTTACGCGCGCGAAAACGATATACCTTTCCTCGGCATCTGTCTGGGTATGCAGTGCGCGGTTATAGAATTTGCCCGAAACGTGTGCGGCTATTCGAAGGCGAACAGCTCAGAATTCAAAAAAAATAAATTCAGTGTTATCGACCTCATGCCTGACCAGAAGAACATCAAGAATATGGGCGCGACCATGAGACTCGGAGCATATCCGTGCACCGTTCAGGAAAAAACTAAGGCCATGGAAGCGTATAAGAAAAATTTCATCTCGGAAAGACACAGGCACCGCTTTGAGGTTAACAATAAATTTAGAAACGTTCTTTCGGAGAATGGAATGGTTTTCAGCGGCCTTTCTCCCGATCTTGAATTGGTTGAAATTGCAGAACTTCCCGACAGGCGCTGGTTTGTCGGCTGCCAGTTCCACCCCGAACTAAAATCACGCGCGACAAAAGCTCATCCTTTATTCAGAGAATTCGTAAAGGCATCGCTTAAATATGCGGAAGAAAAACAGACCGCGTCTGCAAATGATTAAACTCTTTACGGCACCTGCCGGTGTACTTTTCCCGGACGATAATGTTTCCGCAGAAATGATGTGGAATTACGGATTTTCGAAAAAGCTGACTGTCTTCGCGCTTTCTTTAATAATTTCTCTCCCGATAATCAGCCCCAAAACATACGCGCAGCAGTCCGTTACATCATCCGTAAAAACCGGACTTGAGTACTGCTATAATTTCAAATGGGAACAGGCCGATAATACTTTCAAAAAAATAATTCGAACTCACCCGGATGATCCAAGAGGATACCATTACGAAGCTAGCATTTATTTCTGGTACTATTTCAGCAACCAGGATAAAAAAGATTACCGGAATTTTCTTGCGTATTCCGATACCGCAATTGATGCGGCTGTAAAAAAATTAGAGGATGATCCGGATAATCCGGACATCTTGTACATGCTCGGTGCCGATTACAGTTACAGGACAATGGCTTTCACCAAAGCAGAAAAATTTTTAGACGCAGTATGGGCGAGCAAAAAATCGGAATCTCTCCTAAATAAAGCTCTTGAAATTGATTCGACAAAATACGACGCGTATCTGGGACTCGGTTTATACAACTTCGCGGTGAGCCAGATTCCAACGGCCTTCAAGTGGGCCCTCAGCCTGGCGGGTATCAGAGGAGATAAGGAAACCGGTTTGAGATATTTGAGGCTCGCGGCTCATAAAGGAAATTATTCAAAAGTAGAGGCGCAGTTTTATCTTTCACAGATATTATCGAATTTTTTATTCGACTTCAAGGGGGCAGCTTCCTACCTAACGACTTTATTAAACAGGTACCCCGATAATCTTCTTTTTAATTATTCTTATGCCGTTATTAAAATAAAGCAGAAAAAACTTGCCGACGCTAAAAAAATACTTCGTACTATCTTAAATGCAAAGGAAACTCCTTTTACCCAGCTCCTTTCGTTTTCAAATTTTTTAATGGGTGATGTCTTCTATAGGATGAACAAGTTTGATTCTGCTAAAATATACTATAGTGAGTTTTTGAGGAACTCAAAGACGAAGGATTACCACGGGATTGCCGCCTACCGGCTGGGCGTAAGCTACGAACTGACGGGCGATAGGGAAGAAGCGCTGGACTTTTACAGGGCTGCCGGGGGCGGTAACATGGGTATAGAGGACGATATATACGCCGAACGAAAAGGAAACGAATATCTGGAACGCCCTATCTCGCCGGACGAAGCAAAGCTAATCCGCTTCGATAATACTTTGGAGGGGGCCCGGTATAAAGCTGCCTACGATTCTCTATCCGTTCTTTTAGACAGTTGTAAAACAGACACATTGAAAGCCCAGGTTTATATAGGTCTCAGCAGGGGGGCTTACCGGCTGGGCAAGTATGCGGACGCGGCGGATTATGCTATGTCGGCAAAATTATTGGATGCGGACAATGAAAATTGGATTAAGCCCTACTCGTGTTATTATGCTGCAAGAGCCTATATGAAAACCGGTAACGAAAAGGAAGCTGACAGCTTAATTGAAAAAGCCCGCGATTATTCGGATTACGATTACCAGAAGAAGCTTGACAATTTGCTCTACACTCTTGAGCATAATAGATGATAATGCGAGAAATTGTGCAAAAGCAGCGCTTAGCGCATTGACAATTTTTCACTATTTAACTAATTTGAAACACTTTATAAGATTGAGTAATATTGAGAGTAGCCGTATTTGTTTCGGGTCGTGGTTCTAATCTTCAGGCAATATTGAATTCCCAAAAAGAGCGCGGTTATTTTGAAGTTAAGGCAGTTTTCAGCGATAAAAAAGACTGCGCCGCTTTCGGGATTGCCGGAGAGCACTCTATTCCAACCTATTGTCTGGGCAGTAAAGGCGGATGTGTAAGCTATAATGATCTTTCTGCGTTATTAACAGAACAAAAAATTGAACTCGTTGTACTGGCAGGTTTTTTAAAAATGATTCCGGAAGATCTGATAAAACGGTACAACTTTAGAATTATTAATATACATCCTGCTTTGCTTCCGTCGTTCGGGGGTAAAGGAATGTACGGCATGAACGTGCACCGCGCGGTTTTCGAATCGGCCGCGAAGGTTTCAGGCGCAACGGTTCATTTTGTAGATATGACTTACGATACCGGGAAGATAATTGCCCAAAGATGCGTAGATATTTCCGATGTAAAATCTCCCGAAGAAATTGCCGAAAGAGTGCTGCAGGCTGAACATGAACTGCTGCCTTTCGTGATCGAGAAAATTGCCAGGAATGAAGTTAAAATTATCGATGGCAGACCCGTGATCCTAAATTAATTTTTATTAAATTCATCTTGAAGATTGGATAGAAAGAATTGAACAAACTTGCTCTTCTAAGCGTTTCGGATAAGACCAATATAGTTGAGTTTGCGAAATCACTGATAGCTAATAATTATCAGATACTGGCTACTGGAAACACCGCAAAAATGATTTCCAAATCCGGCTTGTCCGTAACGGAGATAAGCAGTCTGACCGGATTTCCCGAGGTTTTTGACGGAAGGGTTAAAACGCTTCACCCGAAAGTATTCGGGGGCATTTTGTTCAGAAGAGATAATAACTCCGATATCAGCGAGGCCGAGGAAAATGAAATAGTTCCAATCGAGATAATCTGCGTTAATCTTTACCCGTTTGTAAAGACCGCGGAAAATCCCGATTCTACACTCGATGAAATAATAGAGAACATCGACATCGGCGGGCCAAGTCTTATTCGTGCTGCGGCAAAGAATTATAAATATGTTTCGGTGCTGACAAATCCCGGACAGTATGAATCATTTTTAGAAGAACTGGCCGGCGGAAACGTAAGCGACGATATCCGCAGAAAATTGTCGGTCGCCGCTTTTTCGCATACCGCTCATTACGATACTTACATCGCAAATTTTCTCGAGAAAAAATTCGGAACGGAAGATTCTCACATCAGAATTAATTACCCTCTGGAGAAGGAACTGCGCTACGGGGAAAATCCGCATCAGAAAGCCGCACTTTACGGTTCGTTCGGAAAATACTTCGAGGTTTTCCACGGCAAGGAGCTTTCTTATAATAATATACTCGATCTGATAGCCGCGGTTGAAATAGTTGAGGATCTCGGGCCAAACTCTTGTACGATAATCAAGCATCAGAATCCCGCTGGGGCCGCCATCGGCGCCGGTACGCTCGAAGCATATGCAAGAGCGCTCAAGTGCGATCCGGTCTCATCGTTCGGGGGCATTGTTTCGTTCGCCGAGACCGTAGACGGGAAAACCGCCGCGAAGCTGAATGAGATTTTCCTCGAGATTGTCTGCGCGCCGGGTTTCACGGAAGAAGCATTACAGATATTGATGAAGAAGAAGGACAGGCGTCTGCTTAAACAGTTAAAACCTATTAAAGAAGAAAAAGTGACTGCAAGAACAATTCCCGGGGGGGTGATAGTTCAGGATGCCGATACGGCGATTCTTCCCGAAGGGGATCTTAAAGTGGTAACCAAGAAGAAGCCGGGGGAGAGCGAAATGGATGATCTTAAATTCGCCTGGATTATCGCCAAGCATACAAAGTCAAACGCGATAGTGTTTGTAAAGGATAAGGCAACGCTGGGGGTGGGCGCGGGTCAAATGTCTCGCCTCGATTCAGCCAAGATAGCATACATGAAAGCGGAAGAGCACGGTTTGGATCTAAAAGGATCGGTTGCCGCTTCGGATGCTTTCTTTCCCTTCGCGGACGGCCTTCTTGAAATTGTAAAGTGCGGGGCTACTTCGGTTATTCAGCCGGGCGGTTCTATCAGAGACTCCGAGGTGATAGAAGCTGCCGATCAAAATAATATATCAATGGTCTTTACGGGTATGAGACACTTTAAACACTGAGAGGGCATATGGGAGTTTTCGACTTTTTTTCGACCGACATAGCAATTGATCTTGGAACCGCTAATACTCTTATCTACGTCAAAAACAAAGGCGTAGTTCTTAACGAGCCTTCCATAGTTGCGTTTGATAAAAATACAAAACGGATCATTGCTCTGGGCAACAAAGCAAAAGAAATGCAGGGAAGGGAGCACAAGGAGATCCGGGTCACCCGTCCAATGCGCGACGGCGTAATAGCCGATTTTGAAATTGCAGAAGGTATGATCAGGGCTTTCATCAAGAAAGTCAGGGCCGGCGCGCTTTCAAGCAGGAGGGTTGTTGTAGCTGTACCCAGCGGTGTAACTGAAGTGGAGAAGAGAGCTGTAAGAGACAGTGCCGAACACGCGGGCGCAAAGGAAGTGCATCTTATAGCTGAGCCCATGGCGGCCGCAATAGGGATAGGTATTGATGTTGAAGCGGCTGTCGGGAACATGATTATTGACATCGGCGGCGGTACTACTGAGATTGCCGTTATAGCGCTTTCCGGTATAGTAAATGAGGAATCGATAAGGATAGCTGGCGACGAGATGAATTACGCTATTATGCAGTTCTTCAAGAAGAACCACAACATACTTATCGGTGAAAGAACGGCTGAGGCTATAAAATGTGAAGTCGGGTCTGCTGTACCCCTTAAGGAAGAGATAACTATACAGGTAAAAGGACGAGACCTAGTAGGAGGTATTCCGAAAACTACTGAGGTAAGTTCCGTTGAAATAAGAGAAGCCTTAAATGAGTCGATCGTTCAAATAGTGGATGCTGTAAGACAATCGCTCGAGAGAACTCCGCCCGAACTATCGGCCGATATACTGGACCGCGGAGTTATGCTTACAGGCGGCGGCGCTCTTTTAAAAGGACTTGATGAACGCATAAGGATGGAAACTAACTTACCTGTTCACGTTGCGGAGGATCCGCTTACTGCCGTTGTAAGAGGCGCGGGAAAGGTCATCGATAACTTAAATCATTATTCAAAAGTTTTAATTCGCAACAGAAGATATTGATGATAAGATTATTCAGGTACTTTTGGGAAAATTTTAAAGAATATATCGTACTTGTTATCCTCTTAATTACCAGCCTTGTAATACTTTCGTTAAATAGCAAACCTGAAATTAAAAGGGTAAGATCAATCGCCTTCGGTACGTTCGCCGCGTTTACTTCGGTAATATCGGATGCAATTAACACTACAAAGATTAGAAGCGATAATGAAAAACTCCGCCTGGTTAATGCTCGATTGATGCTCGAAGTCAATAAGCTGAGGCAGTACGGAATAGAGAACGCCGAGCTTAAGGGACTGCTCGGGTTGAAAGACACCACGCATTACCCGCTTATCCCCGCCGCAATAGTCTCTAAATCGCTTAATAGAACACAAAGCACTCTTACGCTTAACGCAGGGAGTAAAGTCGGTGTGAAACCAGGTATGCCTGTTATCAATGACCACGGAATGGTAGGGATTGTCTACTCGGTTGCGGAAAACTTTTCTATTGTAAAAACGCTTAAGAACCTTGAACTTAAACTTACCGTAAAAGATGAAAGAAGTCGCATCGACGGAATCATGAAGTGGAACGGCAGCAATCTTGTTATAATTGACGTACCTAAAACATACGACGTACAGCCGGGCGACAGGATAATCACCTCGGAAATAAGTTCGATAGTGGCCGTGCCGCTGCCTGTAGGTGTGGTTACCGGGTTAAGCAAGGTGGAGACGGGCATTTTTAACGAGGTTAAGGTCAAGCCTTTCGTGGATTTCATCAGGACCGAACACGTCTTTGTGCTCGGGATAGTCGAGAGTAAAGAAAAAGACAGCCTCCAATTAAATTTTTTCAACCGGAAATAAATGCGAATTCAATTTATAATTTCTGTACTTCTGTTTTTCCCGCTTTTGCTGATCCAGACAACGGTGATCCCTCTGATAGCCGTTAACGGGATTATCCCCGATCTTATTTTAATACTCCTAGTGTTTTACTCTGTTAGGCACGGGCAGATGTACGGAACCTTATTGGGATTCATTTATGGTTTTCTTTTTGACGTTATTACCGGTAGTTTAGTCGGCAGTACGATGCTGTCTAAAACGCTGACCGGGTTTATAGCCGGCTATTTTTCGAACGAAAATAAGAGAGATCTTTATCTAAGATCGTACTCGTTCGCACTTATCGTGTTTTTATGTTCGGTGATCGATTCGGTAGTAAATTCATTTTTCTCAACCGTAGAACTGAACACAAATATCTTACACCTGATTTTTCAGCAGGGCCTGCTTCCCGGGATATATACAGCCGTAGTCAGTATTATTGTTATCGTGTTTTATCCTAAAAGGAGTATGGTTTGAGGACCGATAGATTTGCGTCTCTACAGAGGAAATCTATTCTTTATTTTATTTTGATCGGCTGCTTCGCCCTGCTTGGTTTCCGTCTTTTTCAAATGCAGATAGTGGAACATACCACTTACAGCGAAAAATCCACAAACAACAGTGTTAAAGCAGTAGAGCTTAACCCGTTGCGCGGCATTTTCTACGACAGAAATATGAACGTTGTTGTTAATAATGTTCCCGCTTATACGCTTCGCATAACTCCCGCTTATTATGATGAAAAGCTGAATAATCTCCTCGAGACTGTTCTTGGTGTTCCGCATGGCTACATAAAAAAAATTTTATACAGCAAACGCATCTACTCTAAGTACATGCCTGTTAGAATTAAAAGAGGAATAGATTTTAAAGTTGTCTCCTGGCTTGAAGAAAACTCCGAGCATCTGCCCGGCGTTGACTATGTTGTTGAAATGCAGCGTGGGTATCCCGCCGGAATAAGGGGATCTCACATCTTCGGCTACACAAAGGAAATATCACCCAAACAACTTGAAAAGAACAAGGACTATTATAAGCCAGGCGATTATGTCGGTAACAGCGGAATTGAAAAAGCTTACGAGGACATATTAAGAGGGAAGAAGGGCTATGAATATATGCTTGTCGATTCCAAGAGAAGAGAGATCGGCAGGTTTAAAAACGGAAAAGACGATGTCCCTTCCGTTAAAGGCAACGATTTGGTCCTGACGATTGACGAAGACGTACAAAGCGTGGCTGAAGAACTTCTTAAGGGGAAGCGCGGTGCCGCAGTAGCTATCGAGCCTAGAACAGGTGAGGTAATTGCGCTAGCCAGTGCGCCTGATTATGATCTAAGCAAATTCGCATATGTAACATCAAAAGATTATCTTCAAAAGTTGTACAGTGATCCCGAGAAGCCATTTTTCGATCGAGCCACAATGTCGGCCAAACCGCCCGGCTCTACATTTAAAATTGTTGAAGCAATTGCGGCGCTCGATCAAAACGATATTACTACTGCAACAACAATTACATGCACAGGCGGCGCTTATTTCTACGGACGCTATTTTAAGTGCGACGCGGTTCACGGAACCTTGAATGTTGAACATGCAATAGAACATTCGTGTAATGTGTTCTTCTACAATCTCATTTATAAGATCGGGATGAAGGACTGGTACGACTACGCCCGAAGGTTCGGATTCGGACAGGATACTCACATAGATATAGGAGATGAATCTCCTGGTTTTATTCCCAACGGTAATTACTATAAGAAGATCTATGGAACCGACTGGCCCAAAAGTATTATGGCAAGCCTCGGGATCGGACAGGGCGAGGTAAGCGTTACACCGATCCAGCTGGCTCAGTACGCCGCGCTTATTGCCGACGATGGAGTTACGTATACGCCGCACGTAGTTAGAGGATACTTGACCAACAATACCAAAAAGCTGGTCCGGTTTAACTTTAAAAAAGTCGACGTCGGGATTAGTAAAAAAGTGTTTGATATAGTGAAGCAGGGAATGTACCTGGTAGTAAACGGAAACGGTACCGCAAGAGGAATTAAATCGAAAGATATTGCTATAGCGGGTAAAACCGGAACAGCCCAAAATCCTCACGGTAAGGATCATGCGCTGTTCATAGGATTCGCTCCGTTCGATAATCCTAAGATAGCTGTAGCGGTTGTTATAGAAAATGTGGGATTCGGTGCTACTTACGCTGCGCCCGTTGCTAAGAAGATGATAGAAGCCTACCTGGAAAAGGATAAGCTTAAAATAAAGCCTAAAAAAGACATCCCTGCAATTAACGATAAAATAATCGGAGCCTCGGTTGCGAATTGATTATAAGCTGAAGGATAAATTCGATATGGGATTAATGATTCCCATGGTGCTGCTGTTCTGTATCGGACTTGCCGCAATCTACAGTTCCACTGTTAATAATCCGACAGCTAGCGGGAACTTTCAAAAGCAGCTTGTATGGGGCGCCGGGGCGTTCATAATTTTTTTCGTTATTTACGCCATTCCGACCAACAGTATCAGAACTTTGGCTGTCCCGTCATATCTTCTTAGTATTCTTATGTTGATTATCGTGCTTGTCGTAGGAAGAAAGATATCCGGCGCCAGGAGCTGGCTGGGGATAGAGGGGATAGGATTTCAGCCTTCGGAGTTCGCCAAGGTCGGTACGATACTAGCGCTTGCGGCGTTCTTAAGTAGAAGAAATACTGACATAGATTCCTTCAAGGATATCATATTGGCATTGGCAATCGGACTTTTCCCGGTAGTTCTTATTCTGCTTGAGCCCGATATGGGTACTTCCTTTGTTTTCTTCGGACTGATACTGGCGATGATCTTCTGGAAGGGGATAAGCTTGTTCGGACTCTTCGTGGTTTTGTCGCCTGCAATTGTAGCGGTATCATCGCTGTTCGGCACAGTTTATTTCATTATCTGCCTTGTTGCGGTAGGCGTAGCCCTTGTACTTTTTCGAAAAGATATATTCTTCAGCGGTTCTATTTTTGCAATTAACTTAGCGGCGGGATTCTTTACTAATTACGTATACAAAGCGCTCAGTCCGCATCAGCAGACAAGGATACAATCATTTATCAATCCGTCTGCCGATCCGCTCGGCGCAGGATATAATGCAATTCAAGCTAAAGTTGCAATAGGCTCCGGGGGCTTCTGGGGAAAAGGATTTCTTGCCGGAAGCCAGACTCAGCTCCAGTTTATCCCTGAGCAGTGGACAGACTTTATTTACTGCGTAATCGGCGAGGAGTTCGGATTTATCGGTACCATAATAACGCTGGCGCTTTTTCTCTATCTTTTCACAAGAATATTAAAGTTGGCGTCGACGGCCAAGGATGAATTTCTGAGCTTGGTCCTGATAGGCGCACTTTCGGTATATTTTGTGCATCTACTTGTGAACATCGGGATGGTAGTGGGGATTATGCCCGTTATCGGAATACCGTTGCCGTTTGTAAGCTACGGAGGAAGCTCTTTGGTAGTAAACATGATACTGCTGGGGCTCGCTGCGAATATTTACAGAACCAGAAAAAATTACATCTGATTTAATTTTGTAATATATCTTTTGACTTTAGGAGGCGCTATTGATACTATCGGATAAAAAAATCCTCGAGGAAATTAAGACCGGCAATATAGTAATAGAGCCGTTCGACAGGAAACACCTCGGTACTAACAGCTATGATGTGCATCTCGGAAAGTGGCTGGGCATTTACGAGAACGATATACTCGATGCGAAAGAACATAATAAGATTAAGTTACACGAGATCCGTGGAGAAGGATTCATTCTTCTTCCCTCAAAGCTTTACCTCGGAGTAACGGAAGAATATACTGAGACAAGAAATTACGTACCTTTCGTGGAAGGGAAGTCGAGTATTGGAAGACTGGGCGTTGATATCCATTCTACCGCGGGAAAAGGAGACGCCGGCTTCTGCAATACATGGACGCTTGAAATATCCGTAAAGCAGCCTGTGAAAATATACGCAGGTATGCCGATTGGGCAAATTATTTATTTTAAGATAGAAGGCGAAGTTGAAATTCCTTACAATGTGAAAAAGAACGCAAAATACAACCAGAGGACCGAATTTCCGGTTGAATCAATGATGTTTAAAAACTTTAGGTGAAAATGACTGCTTTAGAAAAACTGAAAGCCGCTAACAAACAGGGCAAATATATCTGTGTTGGGCTCGATACCGATCCAGATAAAATACCCGAGTTTTTAAAAGAAAATGAGAATCCCGTACTCGAATTCAATAAAAGAATTATCGAAGCTACCAAGGATCTGGCCGCCGCTTATAAGATTAATTTTGCATTCTACGAGCGAGATGGTTATAATAGTATGAAGAATTTAAAGGATTCTTTATCTTTAATACCGGGAAACCTTCTCACGATTGCCGATGCTAAAAGGGGAGATATCGGAAATACCGCAAGAATGTATGCAAAATCAGTATTCGATTTTTACGGCTTTGATGCTGTTACCGTAAATCCGTATATGGGAGAGGATTCCGTGCGTCCGTTCCTTGAGACGACGGGTAAGCTTGTGTTCTTGCTAGCGCTGACTTCAAACCCCGGTTCCGACGATTTTGAAAAGCTGAAGCTTAGCGACGGTTCGATGCTTTACCAGAATGTGATTGCGAAAGTAAACGAGTGGAACTCCGACGGAAACTGCGCCATCGTATTCGGCGCAACGCAGAGCGAAGAGCTTAGAGAAAATATGAAAGTCATAAAGTCACTTCCGGTACTTTTACCCGGTGTAGGTGCCCAGGGGGGAAGCCTGGAGGATGTTGTTAAAATATTTTCCGGCTCCGGTAGAAGTGATTATTTGGTAAATGTAAGCAGAGGAATAATTTACAAATCGAATGACGAAAGATTTGACGATTCTGCCCGAAGTGAACTCGAGAGGCTTAATAATCAAATTCAATCAATTATTGACGCATAATTATTTTTACGCGAAGTTTTATTATTAATACTATTAATTGTAAGTTTTAAAGGTATAAGCGAAACCCCTGCCGAATAGGGAGAGAAAATGGCTCATGCAAAATTAAACAATTCTGCCGCAGATCCATTCGAAGAAGAGAGTGAAATGACTGGACAGGCGCTGTTCCCTGATGTATTCGACATCTCTGATCTGGTTATTGACGACGGTCTTCCGCTTCTTAAAATCCTTTCAGCCGGAAAAGCCGGCTCAAAATTAAAATCACTTAAAATAAAAATACCAAGCGGTTTAAGGAATACGGATATCTTTCTTCTGGTTAATAATGTTAAGAAAGATATGTTCTACCAGATCCCGCAGGGAATTTATGAGTTTAGAGAAATAATACTTGAAAAAGGGGAAAATGTGATCGAATTATTCTATCGTCAAGGCGAAAGACGATCACTTTCTTCCTACTTTGTAATCAAAAGAAATTAAAGCGGGTTACAGTATGAAGAATAATAAGGTACACGAAAAATTTTTATACGAGCTTTGGAAAAACCAAAACTTCACTTCCGATCTGGGCACAAAAGACGGTCAGTCGATTGATATTATTGATTCCGGCGTCGAGAACAGCGAGCTCGGCGGGCCTGACTTCAAAGGTGCCAGGATTAAAATAGGCAACATAACATATATGGGCGACGTGGAAATAGACAGTTTCTACTCCGACTGGAGAGCGCACGGCCATAATCTAAACAAGAAATACAACAAGGTCGTCCTTCATGCAGTATTGAACAACGATTCAAAACACGCTTACGTTTACACGCAGGACGGAAGAAAAGTCCCATCCATTTCGTTGAAGGATTTCTTAAAAGAAGATCTAAATAATGACATTCAAAAGGCTATACTTTCCGAAAGAAAGAATCGAATCAATAAAATGCCGTGCATCGAGGCCAACACAACATTGAGCGAAAAAGAGAAATTAAATTTCCTTTTTGATCTCGGCCTGAAGAGATTTAAAACAAAGTGCGAAAAGATGACGGAAAGGCTGAAGGAGATAGCATATATAAAAGAATTAAAAGTCAAAGAGCCGGTGATGAAGTATGAGCTCGATGAAAATTTTTACGGGAGAGAGTTCACCAAGGACGATTTTCACGATCCCGAAATTTGGCAGCAGCTGATTTTTGAAAATATTTTCGAGGCTTTGGGATATTCGAAGAATAAGGATATAATGAGAAATATGGCCAAAGCCGTTGAAATAGAGTTTCTCACAAACTTTAAAGGTCAAGAAGATTTTATCCTGCAGGCGGAATCGGCTCTGTTCAACATCGGCGGACTTATGCCGGAAGTGGAAAACCTGCCTGATGAGGAAACGTCCGAATACACAAGGGATCTAGCTGAAAAGTGGGGGGCGATTAAAGCCTCATACGACGGCACAATATTTCACGCTGCACAATGGCATTTCTTCAAGCTTCGTCCGCAGAATTTTCCTACTATCAGGATAGCGGGCGGAGTTAGACTGGTAAATAAGATGCTGAACGAAAAACTGATCGAACAGATCATTTCATCAATAGAAGAAAACGAAAAGCCCGGCAGATTGGCTTCGATCCTAAGATCGTGCTTTATTGTAAAAGGGGAGGGGTTCTGGCATAATCATTATGTATTCGATCAACCCGCCAAAGTTCCTATCAACTATTTTATCGGTGCCTCGAGAGCGGATGAGATTATAATTAATATTATTCTTCCCATACTGTCTGTTTATTTCGAATTATTCGGGAGAAATGACCTCGCGAAAAGAGTTGTTCAGCTGTATCTGAATTATTATCAGAAAAGTGAAAACAACCTGGTGAACGAAGTTTCATCTACTTTAAAGCTTAACGATGCATGGAAAAGAAGCGTGCTTTATCAGGGAATGATAGAGCTTTTCAGAAATTATTGTTCGCGTGATAAATGCATGGAATGCAGTATAGGAAAGAAGGTATTCAATTAGGAGATTTTGTTCCTAGTTATTGCTTGTTAAACGCTGAATGTCGTCTCTTATTTTGGCGGCACGCTCATATTCTTCGGCTTCGATTGCTTCCCGCAATTTATCCTGCAGAGCGGCTATCCTTGCCTCCTTTGTCTTTGGAGTCGAATCTTCTTTTCTCTCTTCAGCTCCGGTGATTTCTTTTTCGCTCTCGTCGGAAGGAATGAAAGCCGCGGCGCTCATAACCGATTCGGTGACATAGATAGGGGCCTGGGCCCTGACAGCCAGGGCTATTGCATCGCTCGGACGGCTGTCAATCTCATTAGTAAGTGAAGAGACATCAAGCAGAATTTTAGCATAAAAAGTATTTTCACGCAGCTCATCAATAATAACCTCTATTACCAATGCTCCCAGATTATCGATAACATGCTTCAATAGATCGTGAGTTAGGGGGCGGGGAGGTTTAATTCCTTCAATTTCCAGTGCGATTGCCTGAGCTTCGAATGCTCCAATTATGATCGGTAAACGACGCACTCCGTCTATTTCTTTTAGCAGAATTGCATACGCTCCCCCGGTAGAGGGACTTGATGATAATCCTAATATTTCGCATTGAATTTTCTGCAAGTGATATCTCCTAACTCCTTAATTTTTTACTCTATTAACCTCTTCAATTAAAGCCGGAAGGACTTCGAAAACATCGCCCGAAATACCGTAATCGGCTATACCGAAAATCGGAGCATCTTTATCTTTGTTAATTGCTACAATATATTTAGATGAAGACATTCCGGCAATATGCTGAATCGCACCCGAAATTCCGCATGCTACATAAAGGGAAGGGGAAACAGTTTTACCGGTCTGCCCAACTTGCTCCCGGTGAGGCCTCCAGCCTGCGTCGACTACGGCACGAGATGCTCCCACAGCTCCACCAAGTGCATCCGCAAGCTTTTCTATCAGCTCGAAGTTTTCCGGGGATTTCAAGCCCCGTCCGCCGGAGACGATAATGTCAGCCTCGGCAACGTCCAGCTTGCCCTCCGATTTTTTGAACTCAATAACTTTTGTCTTTAGATCAGGCTCTGAAACTTCTTTAACTTCTACTTCGCATGGGCTATCGTCTATTTTAGAAGCTTTGAATACGTTCGGTCTAATGGTAATGACTTTTTTGTCGCTTTTCAGTTTTACTTCAAGAAGAGCTTTGCCCGCGTATACAGGTCGGGTTGCCTGCAGTTCACCAGACGAAGCATCAAGTTCGACACAATCGATCAAGCAGCCGGCTTCAAGTTTTACAGCTACAAGCGGCGCAATATCTTTTCCGAAACCTGTGTTTGGGAAAACTATATAATCCGCGCCGGTTTCTTTCGCATATGCTGCAATTATTTCCTTAAAAGCGGATGCCGAATATTGCGACAAAGCCGTATTCTTAAAATGTACGACCTTCTTTACTCCGTATCCGGAAACATCGTTAATGTTTTCTATTTCGCTTCCTATAACTACCGCCTCCGCATCTATATTTAATTCCGACGCTAGCTTGGCAGTTATGCTTAAAATTTCGAGCGATACTTTTTTAAGTTTGCCTTCTCTTTGTTCGAGTATGCCTAATATTTTGTTTGCCATAATTGGAAAATCCTCGTTAAATGACTTTTGCTTCTTCTCTTAAAAGTTTCACAAGTTCGGGTACCGCGGAACTGTCGGAGCCGAGTATCCTTCCAGGTTGTTTTGCCGGAGGCTTTTTCATCTTAATTACTTCCGTTAGCGAGTCCGATGCCGCGGCGGGCTTTTCTTCGATTGTTTTTTTCTTTGCCGCCATAATACCTTTAAGCGATGCATACCTTGGTTCGTTAAGACCTTTCTGCGCGGTTATAACGGCGGGCAGCCCGGTCTCAATAACTTCTTTGCCCCCCTCGGTCTCTCTTTCGGCAATAACCTTGTTATCTTCAATTTTAAGATCTACTGCGACGGTTACGCACGAAAATCCCAGCATTTCCGCCAACAATTGTCCGACTATCGAATTATCGTAATCTACGGATTGCTTTCCGCAGAACACTATTTCGCTTCCGGCACTTTTGATCTCTTCGGCGAGGGCCTTAGCTACACCGAATGAATCCCGCGGATTATCATCTTTTAAAAGAACGCCGTTATCGGCTCCCATTGCGAGGGCTTTTCTTATGGCTTCTTTGCTTCTGTCTCCTCCCACGCTGATGGCCTTAACCTCTCCGCCAAATTTTTCCTTGGTTTTAAGGGCCTCTTCAACGGCATATTCGTCGTAGGGATTTATAATATACGTTACACCGTTTTGATCGATGGATTTCTCATCGGGACCTATTTTGACCTTGGTAGCAGTGTCCGGTACATGACTTACACATACTGCTATTTTCATTAAACCTCCGATAATTCATTTATTTATTTGCTAAAAAAATATAAGTATACCCCGATATAAAATCAAACCAAGCATATAACACAACACATGTCCATAATCGTTCCGCTTTAATAATATCTTTAATTTAGCAAATTATTTCTTTAATTTTTGAGTATGGAAAATCAGATGCAGACAGAGAAAAAGCCGGAACTGGATATTGAAGTCGATGAGGAAACCGGTGTAGGTATGGAGAGCCGTGTTGTTTTATATAACGACGACTGGCATACATTCGATGAAGTGATCTTTCAGCTGATCAAAGCTGTAAACTGCTCGTATGAGAAGGCAAGGGCGCATGCATTTGAAGTACACGTAAAAGGAAAATCAATTGTTTTCGGGGGAGCTATGAAGGACTGTCTACGGGTTTCTTCGATATTGGAAGAGATAGCGCTTAATACCGAGATTATTTCATAAATAATTCAATCTCTTGGGAAAAAGCATTTGATAAATTAAATGCCCGCGATATTCCCGTTATTTGTTCAGGTTCAACAAATACATTTTTAGAACATTCCGGATGTTTTTCATTACTGGAAAATGCCCTACTTTTATTTATCCTGGTTGAGGATGTACATACCCTATTGATGTCTCTCGCCTCACATTAGTACTATCTAAATTCATTGTAAATACACGCAGTTCTGCCTATATTTACTGTCTATTTATTAATTAAACAGGTTAAAGAGTGGAAAAATCGAGACAAGATATCAGGAACATTGCGATTATTGCGCATGTGGATCACGGTAAAACTACACTGGTAGATTTTATGCTTAAGCAGACGGGCGCATGGAGAGATAACCAACAGATCGAAAAAAGGGTAATGGACTCCAACGCGCTGGAAAAAGAGAGAGGAATTACGATTCTTGCAAAGAATTTGAGTGTTCATTACAAAGATATAAAAATTAATATTATCGATACTCCCGGACATGCGGATTTCGGCGGAGAAGTTGAACGGACTTTAAAGATGGTTGACGGTGTGCTGCTTCTGGTGGATGCTGCCGAGGGACCTTTGCCGCAGACAAAATTTGTTCTTAAGAAATCGCTCGATCTGGGAATAAAACCGATAGTCGTTATAAATAAAATCGACAGAAAAGACGCGCGCCCTAATGATGTGCTTAACGAAGTATTTGACCTATTCGTTTCACTCGGAGCTTCGGAAGAACAGCTCGATTTTCCTTACATATACGCAATCGCCAAGCAGGGAATAGCTAAGATCGAACTTACCGACGAAAGCGATTCACTGATGCCTCTGTTCGATATTATTATCGATAATGTACCTCCGCCGATCGCAGACCTGGAAGAGCCTTTTCAAATGCTTGTATCTGCTATTGATTACAACGATTACCTCGGAAGGATCGGGATCGGCCGCATTACTAACGGTACTGTGAAGACCGGCGACAACATTGTACTTATTACTAAAGATGGTACAAAGGTAAACTCTAAGATATCGAAGCTTTATATCTTCGACAATATTAAAAGAGTAGAAGCCGTTGAGGCCTCGGCCGGCGATATTGCTGCTTTTGCCGGGCTTGAGGATGTTGATATAGGCGATACTTTGGCTAGTCCGCTTAAACCTGAGGGACTGCCGTTCGTCGCGATCGACGAGCCGACAATTACAATGAATTTTATGGTCAACAATTCTCCTTTCGCCGGACTGGAAGGAAAGTACGTAACTACCAGGAATATTAGCGAGAGACTTTCGAAAGAGCTCAAGTCGAACGTAAGTCTCCGTGTAGAGATGACCGAATCTCCCGATATCTTTAAGGTAAGCGGAAGGGGCGAGCTTCACCTTGCAATTTTAATTGAGAATATGCGCCGCGAAAATTACGAAGTGCAGCTAAGTCGTCCCCAGGTAATCATGAAGAGAATAAACGATGTGCTTTCCGAGCCGATGGAGCATGTAATAATCGACGTACCGGAAGAACACGTAGGAATAGTTATAGAGAAGCTTGGGAAGAGAAAAGCCGAGCTGAAGAACATGCTTACGTTCAACGAAAATTCGCGTCTGGAGTTTCTGATTCCTTCGAGAGGATTGATCGGCTACAGGTCGGAGTTTATGACCGATACTAAGGGGAACGGAATTCTTCACCATAATTTCCATGCCTATGAGCCTTTTAAGGGCGAGATAGTCAGCCGGCAGCGGGGCGCTTTAGTCGCGATGGAAGGAGGATCTTCTTCCGCTTACGCGATGTATAAGCTGCAGGAAAGAGCCGTATTTTTCATAGATCCCGGAACAAAGGTGTATGAAGGAATGGTAGTGGGCGAGAACACTAGAAGCAACGACATGCAGGTGAACGTTACCAAGACAAAACAGCTTACCAATATGCGTTCGTCTGGTGCGGACGAGGCGATAAGACTCGAACCCGCGAAAATATTAACACTTGAGCAGGCAATCGAGTGGATAACCGACGATGAGTTTGTTGAGGTAACACCTCAAAGTATTCGTATGCGCAAAAAATATTTAACCGATATGGACAGAAAGAACGCACGGCTTGCGGCAAAACAAAAAGCAGCCGAAACCGAAGTGTAGTCAAAAGCTGCACGTTTAAAAAATCATTCGAATCCAGACAGGAGGTAAAAATGTCAGAAGACGTCATTAAAGGTTTAAAGCCGGAGATATTATGGCGGAGATTCTATGAGATTTCCCAGGTCCCGAGACCTTCAAAGAAAGAAGGGAAGGTACTCGAGCATTTAAGAAAATTATTCAAAGAGCTGAATGTAAATTATAAAGAGGACAAAGTCGGTAACATGGTTGTTACCGTTCCCGCTACCAAGGGATACGAGAATGCGCCAACCGTTGTTCTTCAGGGACATGTGGATATGGTGTGCGAGAAGAACAAGGGAACTGATCACGATTTCGATAATGATCCGATCAAACTTAAAAAAGAAGACGGCTGGATTACCGCCGACGGCACTACGCTCGGAAGCGATAACGGAATAGGCGTCGCTGCCGCACTTGCGGTTATTACAGATAAAGATGTTGTGCACGGACCGGTAGAAATACTTACTACTATTGATGAAGAAACCGGTCTCACCGGCGCTAATAATCTGGAGCCGGGCTTCATAACAGGCAAGATCCTCCTCAACATGGATTCCGAAGAAGACGGCGCTTTCTATGTCGGCTGCTCGGGTGGATTGGACACTCTCGGTTTTTACGATCTTAAATTTGAAGATGCTCCTTCCGGTGCTGCAGCTTACGAGTTGACTCTAACCGGATTAAAAGGCGGTCATTCCGGTTTGGATATTGAAAAGGGAAGAGGCAATGCTATTAAACTGCTGGCCCGTACATTGAACTCACTAGCAAAGACAAATTTCTCTCTTGCGAAGATAAACGGCGGCAGCAAAAGAAACGCTATACCGCGCGAAGCTGAGGCTGCGATATTCCTCGATCCATCAAAAGAAGCCGAAGCGAAGGAAATCGTCTCCGGTATGGAGAAGGATTTTCAAAATGAGCTTAAGACTTCCGACAGCGGAGTTAAGATCGATTTTGTAAAATCCGGCGCGCCGGAAAAGAAGGTTATATCTGCCGACACCGTAACGACATTAGTAAGTACTCTTCTGGCACTTCCGCACGGTGTTATAGCGATGAGCCAGGATATTCCCGATCTAGTTGAAACATCCACCAACGTAGCTACAGTATTTACCGAAGCAAATACTTTGAGGATCGGTACGAGCCAGAGAAGCTCTGTTGAAAGCTCAAAAAAATATATCGCTCAAAGCGTTGCCTCGATATTTAGATTATCGGGCGCTAAAGTTGAGACGGGTGACGGTTATCCCGGATGGAAACCGGATCTCGATTCGCAGATACTAAAAGTATCCAAGAAAGTATTTAAAGATACATTCAAGAAAGAACCTGAGATAAAAGCCATCCACGCAGGATTGGAATGCGGTATACTCGGCGATAAAAATCCCGGCCTGGATATGGTTTCCTTCGGCCCTACTATTGAAGGCGCCCATTCTCCCGACGAAAGAGTTAACATAGAAACCGTCGAGAGATTTTACGATTTGTTAAAAGGGATTCTGAAGGAAGTGGCCGGACAAAATAAAAATTAATCCGGTGTATGCATTAATATGACGTTTGAAATAATCAGACGTGACTGCGGTAAGTAATTTTACCGCAGTTTTATTTTAAAATGATGAACCTTTAAGCGCAAAGGGAACAGTTGCAGAACTCGTATATCTCCTCGTATCCGTAATCGATGGTCAGTTCCTCGCCGGCGGAAATATCGCGGTATGCGACCAGAAGCAACGATGATTCATCTCTGTCAAGTACGTCGCAGTTAAAATCGCAGTTGTGATTAACATATTTAATCTTTTCCGTCATTACGGTATCGATGTAAGTATCACCGTTCCAGAATATATAAACGTTATCCTCTTCATCTTCCCGTCTCTCGCATTCATCGCCCGAAATTACCTCTCCCGCTATTATCATTATAGGCGTGCCTTCGGGAACGGCCTTCGTTAAAAATATTCCCTTACCGTGAATCCCCGAATCTTTTACTACAACGTAGTCTTCAAGAAATTCAGTTTTGTTTTCTATCGTTTGCATTTTTACTGTCTCCGTGAATTTTATCCAGCTTTTTTATTAACATACTTAATGTACTGTTATCCCCGATCGGATAAGTATAGCGCATGTTATCCGGGTAGTTTGTTGTTTTATAGTCGAAGCTGTACAACTTCTTATTATTTATTCCGAAATATTCCACTTTCAAAATTTCGTACTTCCCGTTATCCAGGTTAAGTCCGTAATATGTTTTTGACCTGTATATCTTGCCCGGTATCTGATCGAATGAAAGCGGGGGCTTATGCATCTGCAGTACCCAGATATCGAACTTACCTCCCGTTACCGTATCCAGCACGGAAGAGTCGTACCAAACGCGGGAGGAATCGTTTATTACAAGCGGCTGCCAGTGAACGAAAGCCTCCTGCGGCTTAGCGGTTCCGTTAAAGCACATCAGTAATAAAACTATCAAAGAGAAAGATCTTATCATTTCCCGGTCTATAAAATTTTGATTGCCACGAAATTAGTGAAAATTATCGAGATTTGATATATTCTTTCGTGAATATCTTGTATTTGATGCATTGAGATTGCTTTGGTCTCATCCGCATGAACCGGAAGTTCTTTTCAGATTAACATACAAAAACAAATTTAAATGTCATCATGAAAAAGACAACAGTATTATTCCTAATTTTTATAGGAAGTTTATCCATGGCACAAGTCAGATTAGAGAACTTAAAGAAAAGCATTAACGAGGAATTCAACTCAGGTAATGGAACGTACGCGCTTGCGTTTAAGGAATTAAGACCGGGCGGCGAAGAATTACTAATAAACGCTAAGGAGAATTTTCACGCGGCGAGCACAATGAAAACCCCGGTGATGATAGAAGTATTCAAGCAGGCAGCTGAGGGAAAGTTCAGCATGAACGATTCCGTTGAAGTAAAGAACAGCTTCAAAAGTATTGTCGATAGTTCGGAGTTTTCGCTCAACCTTTCGGACGACGGCGGAGAAGGACTATATAATTTTATCGGGAAGAAGAGAACCGTCAGGCAGCTTGTATTTGATATGATAACGGTAAGCAGCAATCTCGCTACTAATATACTTATAGACAAGATCGGTGCGAAAAATGTTATGAAAACGATGAAAGAGATGGGAGCTAACGATATAAAAGTGCTGCGAGGCGTTGAAGATATTAAGGCATACGACTTAGGAATGAATAATACAACCACCGCTTATGATCTTATGCTGATATTTGAAAAGATCGCAGGCGGTGATGTAGTTTCGAAAGAAGCCTGCAAAGATATGATAAGTATTCTTCTGGATCAGAAATTCAACTCTAGAATTCCTGCCGAACTTCCCAAAGAAGTAAAGGTAGCTCATAAAACCGGATCTATTTCCGGCGTTGAGCACGATTCCGGAATAGTTTTCCTTCCGGACGGAAGGAAATATGTACTTGTTATTTTAGCCAAAAATTTAAAAGATATGAAGAAGGGAACGGAAACCGAGGCAAAGGTTTCGAGGCTGATATATGATTTTGTAATTAGCGAAAATTAGCGATTCGAAACTTCAATACCCTTTTTATGCAAATATAAAGTCGCCGGACCCATAACAGAGTCCGGCGTTCTTGTTTTTATTTCTTCTTAACCGGATAAGGCGGACGAGGCGGGAACTTATAAGGATTTTCCTTTATCTCCTTCATAGCCGTCTTTATAGCTGTTTCAAGCTGCGGATCCTTCCCTGAGGTAACCGAAGCCGGATCATTATCGATATAAATGTCCGGATCGGCGCCGTGATTCTCTATCCACCATTTATCCTCCTTACCGTAGAAGCCGTTATTCGACTGCTCAACGTGACCGTTATCTATCGTCGTCTGTCCGTTTATTATGCCTGTCAGTCCGCCCCAAGAGCGCGTACCGACAACCTTGCCGAGATTACGTGCCTTGAAATCTTCAATAAAAGCTTCTCCGTCTGAGCCGTTGTACTCATTGGAAATAACGACGTACTTTCCGGTGGAAGAACTTCCAGGATATCTGAACGGCACCATGTTGGCGAGAACGTTGTGCGCAACCATCTGCCGCTCGAGCTTGTCGATGAGGAAGTACTCGGTCCAGCCGCCGGAGTTTCTTCTCATATCAATAATGATACCTTTTTTATATCTGAAGGCACGCCAGAATTTATCGAACTCTCCGATTCCGGGAGCGTTCATCGCGTTAATGTGCATATAACCAAGCTCGCCGTTGCTTTCCTTAAGCACTTTGTGAATGTTACCGGTAAGCCATTTGTAATATCTCAGGCTCGGACTATTCCTTATCGGTTCAACTTCATAAGTTACGGCGCCCTCAGGGGAAGGTTTGCTGTTTATTGTAACCGATACTTTTTCGCCTTTTGTAACCTGCAGATCCTTAAAGTAATCTTCAGGAACTTTTAATTCATGACCGTTTATTGCGATAAGATAATCTCCTTCTTTCACATTAATATCGGGTCTTGATAAAGGAGACTCGAGATTTAAATTATATTCAGTCGGACCGTAAATAGTTCCGAACTTATAGAAGCCTGATGTTTTATCGGGCACCAAATCCGCGCCCAGCCATCCGGTAAATTCGGGCGATTTCTGCGTCTCATCGGTACCCATATCTCCGCCGTATATGTACGTATGCGATACGCTGAGCTCTCCGACCATCTGCTGCATTACCCAATTGAGCTGTGCTCTCGATGTAATGTAAGGTATATACGATCTGTATTTCTCTCCGATCGCTTTCCAATTCAAACCGAACATATTCGGATCGAAGAAGAAGTTCCTGTACCAGCGCCATGTATCGGAGAATATCTGGTTCCACTCTTTTTGAGGATCAACGGTGTAAGTCATCCCGTTGAGATCCAGCTTGTCTCCGGGTTTTTGTGTCTTATATGCTTGATCAAAAGTGGTTGTATAAATATCGTCGTTTCTTTCTATCAGCAGGTTCTCGCCGTTTATCGAGACCTTATAGTCTTTAATCTTATCATCAAAGGTATTTTCCTTTTTATCCGTCATGTCGAAGATGTGGAAAGTCCACTTTGTCTTACCGCCGGGTTTGAAAATATCTTCGTATTCATTTTCAGTGAACTTCGGAACAGAACACCAGGCTACTTTCCCGCTGCCGGCTTTGAGGAAAAAATAATTGCCCGCGGGAACCGGCAGGGGATAAGTTCTTTGGGCAATTCCGTCGATGTCTATCTTGAATTCTTTAGAAGGTTTTGGTTCTTCTTTAACTGCAGCATCGGCGAACGGAGGTTTTAATCCGTTCTGCAGCTGCACCGCCATAATCTGCTGCGGAGTTGTGATTACATGATCGTCTTCGTAAAAGTCCATCTGCAGATCGAAATTGCGGCTGGAGAGATAGTAAAGATATTTACCGTTCGCGTCGAATGTGGGATTTATATTGTCGAAAAAATCATCCGTGACAGGATAACTTTTATCCTTGTCGAGACTGTAGAGATAAATTACGCTATTCTTGTTGTAATGAACAAAGCTATAAGCAATCCATTTACTGTCGGGCGACCAGGTATAATCGCTTACTTCCCAGTAGAACTCATCGTTCTTAAGCTGGTTGGATTCGGCAATTTTGTGCAGGCTCTTTGTAGCTACATCAAGATAGAAAAGTGCGAAGTCTTTATTGCCGAAGAGAATCTTCTTGCCGTCGGGCGACCAGAGAAGATGATAATATGTTGTATGCAAAGTATCGGTAAGCTGCGTCCACGGACCGCCATCTACCTTCTGCAAGTATAATTCGTATTCACCGGATTTATCCGAAAAGAACGCAACCCATTTGCCGTCAGGTGAAAGCTCCGGATACATTTCCCTGGTGCCGGGAGTTTGAGAAAGATTTACCGTATTACCCTTACCAACTGGTACATCGAACACATCGCCTCTGGCGTCCAGAATGACACTCTTTCCGTCGTTTGAAATTCCGGCATAATGGATATATTTTTTCGGATTGATAACCCTGTCCCTTAACTGCCAGTTGTCTGAAGGAACATCAACCTTAATCTGGTTTACCTTGCCTGTGCTTACATCCATTACGTTGAGGTAACCGTCATGAAGGAAGACTATTTGTTTACCATCGGTAGATGGTGTCATTACATCAACGTCGCTATAATTTGTAAGCTCCGTAATATTGTCCGTCGATAAATCTTCCTTATAAAGATTTGAAATTCCGTTTGTACGATCCGACACAAAATACATATTGTTTCCTATCCACATCGGGTAGGCGTTCTTCCCTTCATATTTTGTAATAGGCGTAAATTTATTCTCCTTAAAATCGTACATCCATATATCGGGATACCAGCCGCCTTTGTAGCGTTTCCAGTAATAATCCTCTCTGCCTTTTCTAACGTACAGAATTTTGCTTCCGTTATGCGAGAAGCTGCAGTCAACACCGCGGTCGAGCGGAAAACGATCTGGTGCGGATCCGTCTTTATTTACAAAATACAGGTTCGGATCTCTATAGATATAATTTTCGAAGAATGAGCTGAAAACTATTCTTTTGCCGTCGGGAGTCCATGTAACGGTTTTTACATAACCGGGTACATATGTAATTCTTTTCGGTTTGCCTCCGTCTGCAGGCATAACATAAATATTTGTTGATCCGTCGTAGTTAGCCGTAAATGCTATCGTCTTTCCGTCGGGAGAAAATTTAGCGGAATACTCATCGCCGGGGGAGGAGGTCAGTCTGCTAGCTGTACCACCGTCGGCATTAACTATCCACAGATCTCCTTCGTAAGTAAATACGATCTTGTTGTTGTGAATGTCTGGATCCGTCATGAATCTTCCTTCGTTTGACGCGAAAAGAAGAGAACCGGCGGAGAATAGAAAAACGAAAATAAAGAGAAAGGATTTTTTCATCATAAACTCCGGTTGTTTAAAAAGTTTTGATGAATTTAATGAATTTACAGCATTAATTATTTGATCAGCTAACAAAAATATCAAACCGATTAGTTCCGTTTCTATTGCTGTTACAACATCATTTTCGCCGAAGAAATTATTCACAAATATCAGAAAGAGGAGTGTTCTATCCGCTTAAAGCCGTGCTTCTTACAAGTTAGAATTAATTCTGAAAAGCTTCTCATCTCTGGAAAGATATGATTAAATATTCTACAGATTTTATTCAAATAACAGATTGGTATATATGTTGCTGAATTATTAAACGGTTATACTGCCCGACAGTAATACTGTCGATTCGAATACTTAACAAGGGAGAAAAAAATGTTTTGGCCAAAAATTAAAGAATTCTTCATCTCCTATGATACGGTCCTCTTTATGGTTTTAATTACTTTCGGATGGGTCATACTGTACACTTTCTTTATTTTATTATCGATGGTTTTCTTTTCACTATCGTAGGACATTGGGCAGGGGAGAACTTATAATTTCAAAAGGTTCGTCAGGATTTTAAAAGTTCATTCAAACTGCGATGGGTATTGTTGAGCAAAATTGGATTAGAAAAAATTCTGATATGCAAAAGGGTTTAAAATAAAAAAAGCTCGATGATCTGGCGACCACGAGCTTTAACTCTTTTGTTCAAAAGGCAGGGGAGAACCTTTTGAAGAGTTGATACAAAGATAATGCAGGAATTCTTTATTGCAAATGAATTCCCTCATTTGCATCCGCTCCTTTGATGGACATCACAGCCCGGTTTCGTATTCTTATCCTCAAATCTAAATTAAAATTTCTTAAACCCTTTATTAGGCATCTCCATTTTCAATTCACTCATTTCCACCGGGATATTCTTACCGTAGCACAGACTATCAGTCTGTGCGCCCCACATTAAGTTAAGATGTGAGTTATCAGTTTCGGCTACCAATCAGCCCTTCTCTTATTAAGAGAAGGGAGGGGATGAGTTCTGATAAATTACGTTGTGAAGAGAAATAATCGGCCGGGATTACCTTCGGTGATCCCCGTAGGGGAGTCCGTCAAACAAAAATGCCCTTCGGCGCTACGCGCCTCGCCAATTTCATTTTCTCAACTTTCCCGTAGCACAGACTATCAGTCTGTGCTCTTAAATCGGTGTCGGGATTACCTTCGGTGATCCCCGTAGGGGAGTCCGTCAAACAAAAATGCCCTTCGGCGCTACGCGCCTCGCCATTTTCATTTTCCCTTTGTACCCGTAGCACAGACTATCAGTCTGTGCTCTTAAATCGGTGTCGGGATTACCTTCGGTGATCCCCGTAGGGGAGTCCGTCAAACAAAAATGCCCTTCGGCGCTACGCGCCTCGCCAATTTCATTTTCTCATTTTACCCGTAGCACAGACTATCAGTCTGTGCTCTTAAATCGGTGCCGGGATTACCTTCGGTGATCCCCGTAGGTGAGTCCGTCGAACAAAAATGCCCTTCGGCGCTACGCGCCTCGCCATTTTCATTTTTCCTTTGTACCCGTAGCACAGACTATTAGTCTGTGCTCTTAAATCGGTGCCGGGATTACCTTCGGTGATCCCCGTAGGGGAGTCCGTCAAACAAAAATGCCCTTCGGCGCTACGCGCCTCGCCAATTTCATTTTCTCATTTTACCCGTAGCACAGACTATCAGTCTGTGCTCTTAAATCGGTGTCGGGATTACCTTCGGTGATCCCCGTAGGGGAGTCCGTCAAACAAAAATGCCCTTCGGCGCTACGCGCCTCGCCAATTTCATTTTCTCATTTTACCCGTAGCACAGACTATCAGTCTGTGCTCTTAAATCGGTGTCGGGATTACCTTCGGTGATCCCCGTAGGGGAGCCCGTCAAACAAAAATGCCCTTCGGCGCTACGCGCCTCGCCATTTTCATTTTCCTTCGCTTATGAAAGCAAGCTTTCATCGCTCGTGAAAATGAAAATGCCCCCAGACATAGTCGGGGGCATTTTTGTTTGCGGAAAGGGAGGGATTCGAACCCTCGGTACCCGTGAAGGTACACACGCTTTCCAGGCGTGCCAGTTAAACCACTCCTGCACCTTTCCGAATTGAGATTCCAAATATAAAAATTTCACCGTTTGCAACCAAAGTAATGCCTGATTTATTTTATCGGAAAACCGAAGTATTGTTCATCTCTGAATCATTGTGGATTTCTTAAAAATATTAGTGTTAATTGTTTGCGTTTACTTTTAAAAGAATAGCTTTTATTGTATTTTTATTGCGTTCAATCCATAGGATTATTGAATCCATTCGATTCTCAACGGAGAGATGCCGGAGTGGTTGAACGGGGCGGTCTCGAAAACCGTTGAGCCGCATTGCGGCTCCGAGAGTTCGAATCTCTCTCTCTCCGCACTTTTTATAGCCCCCACAACGGGGCTTTTTTATTGTGTTTTGGGCGTTAAATTGTGAGATTATAAATCAAACCGCGAAAACAGCTCAAAATTGTAATTATTCCCATATTTATAACTGCCGTCTGTAAAATATTAGTTGACAATCTCAATAATAATATTAAAGTTACATTACATTATAAGATTAGGCCTGAGTTAGGCTTCAGTTATAATTGGGAAGTGTGTGACTATTTCTATTTTCAGGAAAGAATATTCGATATTCTTTCCCAGAGGGATTGATGAAATCGACTATAATAATGTTGCTCTTGAGCCTCCTGTTCTTGTTCGGGGGACTCATTGCGCTAGGTTTGTTTAACGATAGTTCTGGCTCAAACCAGCAATTAATTACCTACACTGGAAAAATATATTCCAGGATGGCTGATCGTATGACTATGCAGCAGATAGACAGTCTCAGCTCATCACTGAATTATAAATTTACCGAAGATAATATCATAGGGTATAGAAGCCCCCAATCTTCCAAAGATTAACATCTCTTTAAATTACTTTTCTCTTCTTACCGTAATATTTTTTAATTTTGGATTCGTTTATATTCGTTTTCTCAATCCCGTATAATTTAATACTCAACTAGGAATTTATAATCAAAATTTAAGTGATGTGCTTTTGAGCCGGATATTTAATGCAGTCTTATAAAGGTCATATAAAAAGTACGCTGTCGCTGGCTTACCCTGTTATAATCGGGCAGCTCGGATTTATTATGATGGGCGTGGTCGATAGTATAATGGTCGGCGGTATCGGCGCAACCCCTCTGGCCGCGGCGTCGGTTGCCAATAGTCTTTTTATTTTAATTTTGATTGTAGGACTCGGAGTTTCAATGGCTGTCACACCTCTGGTGGCTATTTCCGTTGGAGCCGATAAGCATTCCGACTGCGGCATTCTCTTCAGACAGTCGCTGCTTGTCAATCTTGTAATCGGACTTTTGCTTATGATTTTAACGGTGCTGGGCGCCGATATGCTAAAGTATTTAAACCAGCCCGTACCTGTTGTCAGGTTGGCAGTTACTTATATGAAGATTCTGGGATATTCAATAGTTCCTGTTATGCTTTTCCAAACTTATAAACAGTTTATTGAAGGGCTTTCGATTATGCGTCCCGCTATGCTTCTTACATTGATCGCTAATATCGTGAACGCTTTCGGAAATTGGGTGCTAATTTACGGGAAGTTAGGTCTCCCTCAAATGGGATTGGACGGCGCCGGCTGGTCTACGTTTTTATCGAGACTGTTTATGGGAGTAGGATTAATGTTTTATGTTATGAATCTCGATTACTTCAAACAATACGACGTCTCATTTAAATTTAAGAGGATAAATATCCCTGTAATTAAGAAGATACTCGGACTGGGATTACCTAGCGCGTTCCAATATATCTTTGAGGTCGGTGCGTTTTCCTTTGCGGTAGTAATGGTCGGATGGCTGGGCACAAAACAGCTCGCCGCTCATCAGATCGCTATCAACCTGGCGTCCATTTCATTCATGGCCACACTTGGAATTTCTTCGGCGGGATCGATAAGGGTAGGCAACTCAGTAGGTAAGCAGGATGTGAAAGAAGTGCGGAGGGCCGGCTTTACGGCGATTCTTATGGGAGCCGGCTTCATGGCGTTCTGCGGAATTATATTCGTGGTATTTCGGGGATTTCTGCCGTCGCTTTATATCGATGATAAATCCGTGATCTCAATTGCCTCGACATTGCTTATAATTGCAGCCGTGTTCCAGATATCCGACGGAATTCAGGCAGTGGGAATCGGAATTCTCAGAGGATTGACCGACGTTAAAGGTCCAACTCTTATTACGTTCGTTGCCTATTGGATACTTGCGCTGCCTGTTGGCTTTTATCTCGGGTTTACTTTGAAGATGCAGGTTGTCGGTATTTGGATCGGGCTGCTTATCGGCCTGACCGCTTCGGCTTTAATGCTTACTTTACGTTTTAACAAAAAGAGTAAAGAGCTCATAAAAGTATAATAAAAAAGCCTACCCAGCCGGGTAGGCTTTTAACGATTTGGTAATCAATTGCGTTTTTAAGCTTAAAGATTATCGTTAAAGTAATTTGTGATTTTATGATAAAGGTGAAGTCTGTCGATACCCCGGACGCCGTGCTCTTGTCCCGGGTAAACGAAATAATCTATCGGTATATCCAGATCGATCGCCTTCTTTATGAACATAAGATCGTGCTGCCAGACAACCACCGGGTCCATCGTCCCGTGTATCATCAGTAATTTACCCTTAAGGTTCTGAACGTAGTTAAGAAGATCGGCCTGATCATATCCTTCCGGATTTGCCTGGGGAGTATCCATATAACGCTCGGTGTACATCACTTCATAATATCTCCAGTCTATCACAGAGCCGCCGGCAACCGCAACTTTAAACAATCCCGCTCGCCTCGTCATCAGAGATGTCGTCATAAATCCGCCGAAGCTCCATCCGAAAACTCCCATACGGGTTGAGTCAGCATAGGGAAGTGATTTCAAATAATTTGCACCCAAAGTTTGGTCTTCAATTTCGTTTGTCCCGAGATGTCTGAATGTTACCTGTTCGAAAGAAAGACTTCTGTTTGCCGAGCCTCTGTTTTCGAGAGTAAAAACGAGATAGCCGTGCTCGGCCATGTAATTGAGCCAGAGTCCCGCACCGCCGAGCCACTGGTTTGTAATAAGTTGAACTCCCGGTCCGCCGTAAACGTAAACCAGAACCGGGTATTTTTTCGTCGAATCGAAATCCGCCGGTAGTATCATTCTGCAGTACAGGTCATAACCGTCGTTGCTCTTTAGTTTGAAGAATTTTGTCATGCCCAATTTATAATCCTTCAAAGGATCGGCGGCGGTTAGCAGATTATGCTTCACATTTCCGTTTTTATCAATAATATTAATTTCATTAGGTACGCTGAGGCTGCTGTATTGATCGATAAAATAATTGCCGTCCTGGTTCATTGTTACGCGATGAACTCCGGGTGCGGATGTAAGTCGGGTTAGCACTCCCGAGCTCAAGTTAATTTTATAGTAATCGCGGTCGAGCGGACTTTCCTTGGTCGCGGTAATAAAAATATTCTCGCCGGCCTTGTCGAATCCGTTCACTTCGGTAACATCCCAAGGACCGTCAGTCAATTTCTTTAACAATTTGCCGTTAGTATTATAAAGATAAAGGTGGTTCCAGTTATCTCTTTGGGAAAACCATACAAACTCATCGGGATGATTGTCCACAAAAACGGGTCCGTGCAGAGGATGAACATATTTTGTGCTTCTTTCTTCAAACAAAGTCTGTACCGAATCGCCTGTAGAGATATCGTACTTAATTTCTTCAAGATGATTCTGGTCCCTGTTAAGAACGCCGATATAGATGTACTTCTCGTCGGGATCCCAAACGATGCCGGTTAAATAATGGTTGGTATGATCGCCGGTCTTAAGGAATATCGTCTTGCCGGTTTTGACGTTGTACACGCCCAGATTTACCTGCTCGCTTGTCATTCCCGCCATCGGATATTTTATATTCTCAAGTTTCGCCGGCCTGTAATTTATATCGACGAGAGGGTAGTCGGTAACTTTCGACTGGCCCTTTCTATAAAAAGCCAGGTAAGCGCTGCTCGGTGACCAGAAAGTGCCCTTATTAATTCCGAACTCGTTTCGGGAGACTATCTGACCGTTTACTATTCCCTCGTTCTCATCTTTGGTAACCTGTAACTGTTTTCCGTTAAGGGCAATGTAGAGGTTATTCTTTATTGTGTAAGCCGTGTAGTTCTTATTTGAGTTGTCTATGTTTTCCGCGCCATTGCCGACGCTGTTCAAAATCTTAAGAGACTTCTTTGTTATATCGTAACTGAAGAGACTGTCACTGTGCCAAAAATAAACTGCGTCTTTGTTCATCCAATTAAATTGGGGAATAGATTTAAGTACATGCAGTTTCAGACCCGAAAAAGCTTTATTTAGCTGATCGAGCGTAAGCACTATCTCACTTTTGTTAGATCCTACTTTTCCCGTAATGATATCCGAACCTTTGACGTAAGAAAATTCATCTCCGCTTCTCCACTGAAGCTGCGAATAGTTTTCCGGAGAAACTGTGCGGGCTTTGACGGTTACTTGTTCCATTGTTAATTCTTTATTCTGGCCGTAAGCCGCAAATACGAAAAGAATTAAAATTACCACAGAAAACCTGATTAACTTCATATTTCATCCCCTTATGCTGATATGCTGATTTTTTATTGATATAAATTACCAGAACCGCCGATTAGTTGCAAAACATTCAAACTAAATGCCGCGTGAGAAAAGTTGTTTTATTTTAAATAATATCCGTAGGTCTTTGATTTATTCGCCCGGCCTTCGACGGATCAAAGACTTTAAATTCTTAACAAGATAAAAATCATTTTTAATGCCAAAGGCGGGAATTAATGAAAAGGTAGGCTATAATCAATCGGTTATAATTTTAGTGATCAATCCGGCTTCGATTTCCTCGAAGTAAATATTAGTAACCTTCAAATTATTGTCGGAATATTTCCAGATCTCTGAACTTTTTTCTTTAATCGGCCTATAAGACTTTCCGCCGGATATCTTATCCTTCGAAGAAACGACGTAAACCGGTTTTTTATAAAAATTGCATAATACCGCCGCCGCCATACTTCCGGTTTTGTTGATGACATTTCCGCCACGCAGAATTGAGTCGGCGCCTAATATAAGCGCATCAGCCTTCGGAACGAAGAGAGAAACCTCGGCATCGGTGATCAGTTCAACCTTAATACCGTGATTTAGCAGAGCTTTTGCGAGCAGCCGTCCTTCGAGTTTAGGACGCGACTCACATATAATAATTTTCAAACTTTTAACGTCCCCGCTCATCAATTTAAATATTTCTATGAGTGTTTTGCTGTTGGAGAGAGTTATTACTGTTTTGCAATTGCGAAGATAAGGGAGGGCGTTGGCATATAGTTTTTTGTACTTTTGATCATGTTCTTTTTGATAATTGATCGTGAAACGCTTTATCTCTACCGGATCATCTTTACGGATAATTTTTGAAAGACGTGCCAGATAGTCTGTAATAATAGTGAAATTAGAGAGTTCCTTCTTCGAAAGAACGGCGGCTAACCGAATTTTCTTCGTGTCGCCGCAGATACTGGAAAAGTATCGGTTCAGCTTAAGGACAAGTTCGGTTGATCCCGAGGTTTTATCATCAAGTATATTATTGAGCCTGCGGTCGGTTAATCTCTTCATATTTTGAACCGGGTGAAGTTATTTCTCCATCATCTTTTTAATATTCCTCAAAGCCTGCTTTATCCGCTGCTCGTTCTCAACCATAGATATTCGAAGATAGCCCTCACCGTATTGTCCGAAAGCCGCGCCGGGGGAAGTAACGACCTCGGCTTTATCTATAAGCATTTTGGAAAACTGGATCGATCCCATGTCTTTGTACTTTTCAGGAATCGGAGCCCAGACGAACATACTGGCGCGGGGTTTTTTAACATTCCACCCTATGGAGTTTAGTCCGTCTACAAGTACGTCGCGCCTTTTCCTGTAAACCTGGGCTATCTCTTCCGTAACAGATTTGGGTGAATCGAGAGCGGCAATTGCCGCCACCTGGATTGGTGTGAACATTCCGTAATCGTAAAAGCTTTTTAATTTTGCATGCTGGGCTTCGCTCCACCACTGCTGAATGGACTTCCTGTACGATTCATAGTCGAGTCCGCAGTTCGGTTCCTCTTGGGCGACAAGCAACTGGTCCAACTCGTCGCGCCATGCGGAGGTTTTCTGGTCGAGAGACTGCCGGGTACGTTTGTCGGCTACATTACGGATGCGATCCTCCCCTTTCTCGATTTTCTTCTTTAATGTCGCGATTTTGCCCGAAAGATCAGCGGGCGGCTCCTGTCTTCCATCCACCTTTGGAATTCGTGCATCGGCATTTTCCTCCGCATGGCGGCAGAAGCTCACAGCGGTTCGCCGCCCCGCCAACGGTCAGTCGTCTGCTCGTCTGCTTCTGCGGCGGGAATGGACTTTACCTGAAATCAACAACCTGATAGTAAGTCCTCTCGATTCGCGGGACGAATCTCGGTTGTCCGAGCCGCTGATCGCTCCGGCGATGGAGCATTCTTCGCCACCTCATGTCAGCGGAAAGGGAGTTCCACACAATGACTGCGTCTGTTCAGACTCGGCCGAAACCGTTGTGCATCTCCTGTCATGTCGAGGCAAAACTGTTTCTGCGTCATCGGCGCATCAGCGACATGTACCGTTGCGGAAAGTGCGGATTGATTTTCGCCGATCCCGGAGACTACCTCGACGAAGAGAACTACACCCCCATTGAGGATGTGGCGCAGCTCTCTGACGATCAGCGGACGGAATTCTCCCGTGTTTACAGTGAGGGGATCGATACATCGGATTCCGATGGCAACATGTATTCGGAATTCGGTCTGACTCAGGAAGATATGTCATCGGGTCTGTTCGACCTTGTTGCTGAAGCCATCGGCAGGTACACGACGCTGCGGGCCGACAGCCGCTTCAACATGCTTGACGTCGGTTGTGCCACCGGCTTTCTGCTGAACGAAGCACGAAAGGCCTACCCCAACGCCCGTCTGTGCGGCGTCGAGCCATCGCCGGTTTCGTGCCACAAGGCGCGGAAACTGTACGGCCTGGAGATCCATCAGGGGACCATGAACACGTTCGATCCCAGTGCGACGCGGTTCGATGTGGTGTCCATTCTGGGCAGTCTGCAACTGCACGAAGACCCCTTCAAGACGCTGCGGCAGGTCTTCGATGTGATGAATCCGGGCGGCGTGTTGACCTACCACATGAAGAACCCTTACTCGTCGGCTCGACGCATCGCTCGCGCGGCCGCCGCCGTGCCTGTGATCAAGAATGCCCGGCTGACGAATCTGGCCATCGAACGCAGCCATTTGTGCATGCGTTACGCGGCCAGCAAATCGATGCTGGCTCGCAAAACCGAAGAGATTGGTTTTGAGTGCCAGGAATTGCGAACGATACCGCCGCGGGTGCTCGCATGGTCCGATCGGACGCACGCGCACGCCAGGGGGGCTGGTGGGACGCATCTGGTCCGTCCTGGATCACATCGACCGCGTCCTCGACCAGCGCCATGGATTCAGGTGACGTGTATCAAGCCGGCCGACAGCTGATCCGCTTCCGCCGACCTGCCCCGACAATGTCACTTCGTCACTCCGACTGCCCATGAATTCGTCTTCACTGCGAGTCCTGGCAATCTACAGGCACTACTGGCCTGACATCACCCCCTATGCACGAATTCTCAGGGCGATTCTGGAACGCCTGGTCGCGGATTGGTTCACAGCGGCCTGAACCGCACCCGGACATCCAATCGAAAAAACGGGATCGCGTTTCCCTCGGAGTACGTTGTGGCCGCTTCAAAATGGATCGCGCTGAATCGACGGATCGTTGACTGCGATCGGTGCCCGCGCTTGCGGGACCATTGCCGCCAGGTTGCGCTGGAAAAGCGGCGGGCCTTTCGCGATTGGGACTACTGGGGACGTCCGGTTCCCAACTTCGGGGACCCGCGGGCGCGACTGCTGATCGTCGGCTTGGCACCCGCGGCCCACGGGGCGAACCGCACCGGCCGCATGTTCACGGGGGATCGCAGCGGCGATTGGCTTTACCGTGCGCTGCATCGGGCCGGTTTCGCCAGTCAGGAGACCGCCACCGACACCGGCGACGGGCTGCAATTAAACGATTGCGCAATCACCGTCACCTGCCACTGCGCCCCTCCCGATAACAAACCAACCCGCGAGGAAGTCGCTAACTGCGCCGACTGGTTCGATCAGACCGTCGATCTGGTGCCGGTCCGAGTGTTTCTAGCGTTGGGGCAGATCGGCTGGCGCTCGGTGGTGGACCTGGCGCGGCGTCGGGGATGGTACACGGGACCGATTCCGAAGTTCGGCCACGGCGTCCGGCAGTCGCTCGCAGCGGACCGGTGGCTGCTGGGCAGCTTTCACCCGAGCCAGCAAAACACTTTCACCGGCCGGCTCACCGAAGCAATGCTGGACGACGTGCTCGCCGGGGCGAAAGGGCTGCTGCCCGGTCAGGCGGGCCCGCCGCGGCGGACGACGCGGTGAAAGTGCAGCTCGACTTCGCGATCGACCACGCGGCGAACGCCTTCCACCAGGCACGAGCGGTTCGTGATCGGTCTCGCCCTGGACGTTTGATTCGTCCAGTGGCGTTCCGGGAAACACGGTGAACGTGGATCTGATGGATGATCTGATTGCCGGCATCGAGTTCGGGCACGATGAAATGGCACCGTCGCGCCGTAGGTCAGCATCCGTGCCGATAGGCGTCCTCGTAGGGTCGGAAGCCGGGAAACGGCGGCAGCAAGCCATGGTGGAGGTTGATGATCCGGCCGGCAAATCGCCAGCAGACGTTTGGAGGCAGCACTGCGCATATAGCGGGCCAGCAAAATGTAATCGACCTGATATTGGTCGAAGAGTTCGATCATTTCGGTCATTGTCGGGGTTGCCGTTTCTCGTCGGCCGACCATCTGCCAATCGACGTCGAACTGCTCGGCGACGCCGTGGCAGCGTAGGACGATTGCCGATCATGACCGCTGGTGTCGCCCGCAGGCGTTTGTCGCGAATGGCGCGGAGGACCGCCAACGCCGACTCCGGCCGGTAGGTGGTGCAGATGGCCAAGCGAGGCGGCTGCTGGTGCTCGTCGCGCGACCAGGTGCGGATCGACAAGTCCTTCAAACGGCCGATCTCGTTCATCCGCTCGCGGAGCACGTGGATCGGCTCTTTTTCAATCGGCCACTCGGTACGCAACAGCATCGCGAAGAGCCGTTCCGAGTCGTGATCGTACATCTGGATTTCGTGAATATTCGCCCCGGCGCCGGTCACATAATGGACGATCGGATCGGCCAGGCCGCGATTGTCGGGACCGACGGCCGTAATGGTCACCTGCATGACTAAGTTCTACCTTCTCGAAAGATTCAGGACTCTGGTCGCAACCCAAGGTCGCCCCACAGGATACGACGCCGATCGATAAACAACAATTATCGCAGGGGCGGAACCGCACAGCGTGCTCACTCCTGCATGCTCGCGCTGCCATCCGCCTGAAATTGGATCCGTTCGTCGCGCAGGAAAGCTCGCCGCCTCCCGATCGGAAAACAGCAGCCGCTGCATCAGGTTGGAGGCGGCAAGTCGTCGATAGCCGCAGTAGCTCGTCGTCAGCCGGGGATTGATCTCCACGATCAGGACCGTATCCGGGCCTTCACAATGCAGCAGATCGAACCCCACATAGCCACGCAGTCCGGGAATCGTCTGACACGTCCGGCTGACAAGTTCTCGAATGCGACGATTGAGGCCGTCGCTGACCGCGGCGGGGACCTCTCCTCCCGAATAGGTCATGGTGCCGTCCGTGGCAATAAACTGCCTGCCCACCGGAAAGATCGTCGGGCAACGCCCCGTCAGGACGCCCACGGAGAGCGGAACGCCGGCCATGTAAGGTTGCACGATTGCGGGTCGAATGGGCTTCGTATTGCGATACGTCTCAGCGATCCGGTTCATCGTTTCGGCGTTGCCGTCATCGACCCGAAACGTCAACAGCGACCCGGCCCCGTCGCGGGGTTTGATCACGGCCGGGTAGTGTTCCGGTCGATCGCCGGCGTCGAAGTCGAAGGGCCGCGTCTCGATGGTCGGGATGGCCTGCCGGCTCAAGTGCTCCCACAACCGCAGCTTGTCGCCGCAAAGTCGGATGGCGTCGATGGTGCAATTCAAGACGTTTCCGCCGGCTTCGGTCGCGAGACGGACGCGTTCGGCCAAAATGTCGTCGAATTCCGGAGCGATGATCAGCGTCGCGTCCGCCTGGCGGGCCAGTTGTTGGAAAACGGGGTC
>CAWBBX010000019.1:0-20086 GCA_963787005.1 uncultured Bacteroidota bacterium | reverse complement strand
CAATAGATCCCGTTGTGCTGTTACTATAACCTCCTGGCCTTGTACAGCGGTTTGTTCAAGTTCAAAATTGAGTGTCGTGATTCGATCTGTTTGCACAACTACTTCTTTTTTAATTACTGTAGTCGCACCGACCATTGATGCTTTTACGGTATATTCGCCCACAGGTACATTTACAATTACGTAATCGCCGTCAACATCCGTAGCGGCCCCTAAATAGGTACCTTCAATAATAACATTTACGCCTATTAAAGGTTCTCCCGTCGATTTGTCCTTTACGTAACCCTGTATCTTTCCTTGGGCCAAAACTTCCGCAAAGGAAGACAATATGAAGAAAATGATAATCACGCCCGATAGAAGGATTTTGTTTAACCTTAGACTCATTATAACTCCTCTGCTTAACTTGTAGTTATGATTTTTATCAAAAATGAATAGGACAACAACAAAGAAGTGGATTGTATAATTGAAAGAGGTAATTTTTTAACCATATTAATTTCTTTTTATGGTTCTTTTTTATTGATGTTTAGTCTACTTGCAGCATCGGGGATCAGATTTCTATTACTTTGGTTTGTTTATCTTTTTTTTTATGAATGCAAAGTCTTTCATCGTATTTCGAAAGCAATTTATTTTATTAATAAAATAAAAGCAAGTTAAATCTTTCCTTTTTTTATTATTTTTTCCTTTTTATTCTGTTTCGGTTAGATAGATCACACCCAATACTATACAAATGAAAATTACGTAATAGAAATAAAAAATAATTTTTGAAGTTATTTGGAGGGGATAACACTGAATTGCGCAATACTTCAGAGGTATGGAATAACTGAAACTGCTGCTTTAGCCGAAATTTCGATAGCTAAACACCCAAAATACTTTAAATCTGGGTTCAATCTGCAATAATAAATCTCACATCATATGTTTTCAGCCATTCAATATCTCTTTGTTTGATTTTTGAGTCGGTAATAAGAAAATCTATTAATGAAAGCGGCCCCAAACTTGCGAAGGAACTTTTCCCCAATTTAGAAGAGTCCGCTACTAGATAAACCTCATTTGATGATTCAATCATTGCTCTCTTTACTACTATATCACTTATTCCAGGATATGTAAGACCTGATTTTAAGGCTATACCTGCGGTTGCAAGGAATAACTTGTCTACATGAATATCCCGGAAATAATCGGCAGCCTTCTGACCTGTTAATGAAAGGGTTGGAGCTTTAAATTCACCTCCGGTCACATTGACGTTGATTCCTGGCTGAGCTCCCAAAATTAGGGCTATGTTTAACGCATTCGTAATAACAGTTAGATTGCTGAATCCGGTTATAACTTTTGCAATTTCAGTAGTGGTAGATCCTGAATCGAGTATTATTGTATTTCCATCATGAATATATTCTAGTGCTTTTTGGGCAATTGCTATTTTCTCGTTGAGATTTTCCTGGTTCAATAATTTAAAATTGCGAACACTTAAGTCCATATTTTTCAGATAAGCTCCTCCGTGCTCGCGGTTTACAAATCCTTTCTTCTCCAGGAACTCCAGGTCATGACGAATTGTAACCTCGGTTACCTTGAATATTTTGCTAAGATCTACAACCTTTGCGTGGCCGTCTTCCCGGACTAATTCAAGGATTTTTTCACGTCTTTGATTTGATAACATTTTGTTATATCCGATCTGGATTGAGTAACTAAATATTTAATATTAAAGATTACGAAATATTACGAATGAAAATCAATAATAAATAATATAAATTTATAATAATTTGACCTGTAATACAAAATATATTTTTATCTATTATTTTTGTTATGTTTTGTCAAAAAGAAGTAATCGAAAGAGTTTTAAAATAAATTAGTAGCTGCGAATAGGTAGAATATAGACATTGCCCACTTCTCTTTAACTATAAAATTCACTAAGTTAAACAATTCTATGTCTAATTAGTTACCCCGTTTCGCAGGATCAGCCCTAAACAGAGGGCCGCATTGCGAACAATTAACGAATTTATTTAGGATATTCAATGTCTTCAATTATATATGGTCCGTAGGGAAAAGAATTTTAACGCGTTATGTGGTAGTATGTGTCTACCCGGCAAACCCCCATTCGTATTGCCGAGAAATAACGTAATGTATTTCCCCCAATAAGTCAAGTAAATAATTGCAGATAAACAGATTAGGTAAGTTTCCCCTTATTAAATTTCCTAGTTCTTTTTTCGAAAATTGAAAATTTTTATTAAATATTTGAGTATGTCTCAAGTGAAAACATCTTAAGTTTTCTCAATCCTATTCCCCTCCATCGAAAACATCCAATACCCATTATTCTTTGTATAAACCGCCCATATCTTATCTTCTTTTATCTCGACATAAAATGCACTATTTAACTTCAAATATGAACCATCAGCAAAATTTATCGTAACTGTCCCCTCAAAATCATCCGGCCGCAGTCCGTTATCCAAAATATCATCCAATTCCCGGCCGAGCAGGTCCACCAACTCGCCGGCCGCATACTCTAGTACTTCATAGTCAAACTTACTAAGCATAGCATTTCTCCCTTCCCTTATAATATCATATAAGGTCTTCGGCGGTAATATTCTAAACATGTCTTCACTCCTTAATTCTGTTTAAACCTATTAATCCTAATTTGGACGAGATGGACGCGATTTTTTTCAGTTTGCAAATGAATCCGGAAAATTCGCGTCCAACTTGTCCACAAATAACTCGGGATGTTCACTTTTACCATTCCCATTTCCAGGTACATCAAACTTTATAAACCTTTCTCTTCCCGATTTTCGCTCTATAAATCTTTATTCCTTTTATCCTTGCAGCGTCTTTCATCCATCTGGTAAATCTCACCAGCTGCATTTCTCCGTATTCCTCATACTCTTTCTTGAATTTCTCATACAATTCTTTCTTCAATACCTCCTTCCCTGGGTCCATTTCCTCAAAAAACTCCACAAACTCTTCACAAGTCGAGTCGATCATTTTTTTCTTTATTAGATTGATATGCTTGCACTGTACTAGTCCCCGGTTCAAGTACAGCTGCAGACACCCGATCATATAATTGTGAAAATTATTCCACTCCTCGTTACTCCACTCATCAAAGAATCTATGCCCGAATTCATCTATCGGCCTGTGCCCTTTATTGTAATGGTCCGAAAACTCCACAATAAACTGCCGGTCCAAAGTCGAGTCATCGGATCCCTCGATCGTATAGTTGGTTGAAATGATAATCTTAGGCGATTCATGAAACGGTATGATTATCTCGTTCTGATTCTTTCTCTCAACGGTTATATCGTCCGTGATTATCGAAAACAGCTTGTCGAAATTGAATTTCTTAGATACTTCGTTAAACTCAATTATCTTTCGTATGCGGGTATATAGGTAAATGAATCCCTTAGTTATCCTGTGTTATTGGTGATATGATTACTTTGGAGTTAAGAAAAGAGGATATAAAATATTTAAACACTGTCGATGTTGCCTCGCGTATTATAAAAGCTTCTTATCGAATTACCTAGAAATGAATCCCCTGTAGATAATCGGGTAGAAATAGAACTAACAACTCATCAAGATTCTTAAACAAGATAATTTAGCCTCATTCCAACACTTATTTTATATTATCCTGGAAATATTTTATAATAAATCCATTTATGATGGAAAATATTTAGTATTTCATCATTATTCATACTCCTTTCTTGAATAATTTTTAAAAAACGACAATCTCATTTATCTTGGAAAATATTCATAAATACTTCGCTTATTTTAGAATATATTTATAATTTAGCTTAGATTATCTATTTATTTTGGAAAATATTTAGCCTATCCGGTGTTGTTTTAACGGAGAAGGAAATGAGTGAAATAATATTTGCATCATCTAATCCACAAGAAGCATATAAAATATCGAGAATGCTTCATGAGGGAAAAATTAGGAAAATAGCTCCAAGAATTTATACAATTAATTTTGACGAAAGTCCTTCTGAAATAATAAAAAGGAATATTCTTGAAATTCTTGGCAATTTGTATCCTGACTCTATTCTAAGTCATCGCTCTGCCTTTGAATTTAAACCGACATCAACTAATCAGATTTTTGTAACACATTCTTATACAAGAAAAATAAAACTGCCCGGCGTAACCATAAATTTTCTTGAAGGGAAAGGACCTGTTGAAGGCGATAATAAATTTGTCGGCAACCTTTATGTTTCTTCGGAAGCAAGAAGATATCTTGAGAATCTCCAGATAACAAAAAAATCCGGCCCAAATTCCAAAACATTGGGTATCCCGCAAATTGAAGAAAAATTAGATGATATTTTAAGAATAAAAGGAGAGGATGGATTAAATAAATTGCGTGATGAAGCGAAAATAATTATCTGAGATTCTTGGAATGGAAAAAGAGTTTGAGTCATTGAATAAAATTATCGGTGCACTATTTACAACTAAGCCATCTAAAATATTAAAATCTGATTTAGCTTTATCGCGTGCCGCCGGATTGCCTTATGATAGAAATAGAATAGAACTTTTTGAAATACTCTCCAACTACCTGCATAACAAAACTTTTAAAGAACACCCTGAGAAAAACATTTCATTAAATTCATTTAGAAATTTTGCTTTCTTCGAGGCTTATTTTTCAAATTATATTGAAGGGCACAGTATTCGAAGTCTCTGAGGCAAAGAACATTGTTGATACCGGGAGTTCCTTTGCCTAATCGTGGAGATGATTCACACGATATACTTGGCACTTATCAGATAGTCTCAAATAGAAATGAGATGAAAATAATTCCGGCTACCGCTGATGAGTTCTTAACCCTGCTTCAATCAAGACACAAGACATTACTTTCAGCACGTGTGAGTAAGTCACCCGGTCAATTTAAAACAAAAAACAATAGAGCCGGTAATACATTTTTTGTTGATTTCAAACTCGTCCGTGGTACTTTAGTGCGGGGATTTGATTATTATAAAATTCTTACTGATCCTTTTGCTCGTGCAGCATATATAATGTTCCTTGTTAGCGAAGTGCATCCCTTCGAAGACGGCAATGGTAGAATTGCACGTGTTATGATGAATGCAGAACTTGTAAATAAGAATCAAAGTAAGATCATTATTCCAACGGTTTTCCGTGATGATTATCTGCTTACGCTAAAAAGAATAACTAATCAAAAAGACCCTGCTCCTTATGTTGAAATGCTTACAAAAGCATCATCAGTTTAGTGATAATCTCAACTTTGAAAATTATGATGATTTATATAACTACTTAGATGCAGCACAACGCATTTTACGAATCCGATGAAGGTAAACATCTTAAAATTGATTAATGGCGTTTAACTGTCGGATATATAGCGGTTATGGCGTTTGTTCGGCGGAAGAATTCTCCATTAAAATTGAACAATAATTGTTCAAGTCACAAATCTTCTAGAAATTTCAACACTCTTAACATTTTTTTTCTCACCTCGCCTTACATTGTAAGTCGCATTTTCTTCAGAAATATTATACACTAACAAATTCTTTTTACTTTCTATATTTTTTATGTCGAAGTCAAATAATGTTGAATTTAAGAAGCTATCAAACGACCTATCACCTCACAGGTTTCACTCTAGTACTTCGCCTGCCTTTCTAGGGAATGCTTCCTTCCCCAATTCTACAGTGCTTTTCTAATAACTTTCCTTTTTCTTTCCCTTCAAAAAACATGCCATGCAAACACTCCTAAAAATAATATCAGACGACAAAGGTAATCTAAGCTCCTCAAGAGTATTCATGCTTGTTGTGTTACTTTGGTTCATCGGAGATTGGCTGCTCGAATTCCATTCAAAAGGGTTTTATACTCTTACCTGGGAAAAGCTCACATTATTATCTACCGCATTCGGAATAAAGACCGTTCAGAAATTCACCGAATCCTCCGGAAACTCAGAAACAGATAATTCCTCATTCGGACGGCACCGAATCATGAAACCGGACTTCTCTATAGCGTTTAACAAATCCCAGGTCAACGAAGGGATATTAAGCAATAATCCCAAAGACAAGGGCGGCTTCACATATAAAGGCATTTCCAGAATAAAACACCCTGCCTGGCCCGGCTGGAAGATTATAGACACATTCGTAGAGACGGGGCATGCCCCGTCTCTCTTAAACAAAAATTCAAATCTTCAAATACTTGTTACCCAATTTTACCGCGCAGAATACTGGTCCAAAATAAAAGGAGATCTCCTCCCCTCTCAGCTCATTTCCAACGAAGTATTCGACAGCTCTGTCAATATGGGCGTCACCATCGGTTCCAAGTTTCTGCAGCGCACAATTAATCTTCTTAATCGCAACGCCCGTTTATATCCGGATATCTCCGCTGACGGTATAATTGGTCCTCAAACTTTATCAGCATTAAATCAATGCATCAGGTTAAACAGTGAAAAGCTCGTATATAATCTTCTCAATTTTTATCAGGCAAGCAGATACATCCAGCTAATGGAACGCGATCGCACACAAGAAGATTTTATCGGTTGGTTCAACAGAATAGACATCATCAAATAAACTAGCAATCATTAATTCAATAATGCATTATAATTCCCATGGCACGTGAAGACAAAATAAAACTGGCAATAGAATTAATAAAATTCTTCCTTTACCTCATAACATTGATAATCTCAATCGCGTTCGCATTCAACTCAATGGACAAGCGCATTTCCATCCTCGAGTCCGAAATGAAATACAAAGTCAACACCACCCTCCTGCTCGAAAAGCTCGATCAAGTCAAAGATGAAATCAACAAAAAAATCGAAACCGAAATATCTAAAGTCAAACAATAGACAAATTAATCAACCCACTTTACATTTTTCTTTCTCACCTCACCCTGACATTGTCAGCCAGATTTACATAAGGCACATTATAGTACAGGCTAATCATCTTTACTTTCCATTGTCTTTCTATCGACCGTCCTATAATGTGGGCTTATGTAAACTCGGCACCTAACCTTGTCAGCTCATCAGCGCTTCACTCCGGGGGTGGTTCCGCTCGAAGACTCGCCTGCACCCCCTCCGTTTCGCTTTTATGAGTATAAGGCGGCGGGTCGCTGCGCTCCGCTCAGCCCCGGGTACAGCATTCTGCAACCACCGCACAAGTATTTGCCGCTTTATCAATTCATTAAAGCTTTCAATGAAGGCAAATACCTATGCGGGGTTTGCTGCTTTTTCTCCCGGCGCTTCGCCTGCCGCCGCCTTTCTTCCCTTTCCGGTTGTCGTCCATATTTAGCGTTTACTTCTATTTCGCCCTCCTTAGCCCCACTTTTATAAACATCTGTAAACAAAACATAAACATCTGGTATTGCACTAATAATAATTCTAAAATAACTTCCAATAAAAAAGGTGCGTCATGAAAAGCTTAAAAATTGTTATCGTAATTGCTTTACTTCTTTTAGTTTTCAACACAAGTAATTGCCAGGTTTATCAGCAGTATTTACCATACGGTTATACTGTTAAAGCCAGGGTAGCTCGAGTCATTGACGGTGATACTTTTGTCATCAGCGATTCGCAGCATGTTAGACTGCTCGGCGTAGATACTCCGGAACTTGCCCGTCTCAACAAACCCGCGCAGCCTTTTGCGGACTCTGCAAAATATCTTACTCAATCCCTTATTAACGGAAAAATGGTAAAGTTAACCTTCGATGGTAAAACTTATGATATTTTCGGAAGGATCCTCGCTTACGTTTGGCTAACGAATGTAAATGGTAAGGATTCAGTATTTATACAAGCAGAACTGCTTAAAAGAGGCTATGCTAGAATAAGGTATTATCCTAAAAAGATGCGCTACTATGCAATCTTCTACAATCTTCGTAGGACCGCTATGAGAAATAATCTAGGTATCTGGAATAAATGAATGAAATTTATCAATCAATAAAACACCTCATCAAAGATTCCAACCTTGAAGAACTATACTCCCTCGGCATTATCGATGAAATCGGCTTACGCAATCTTATGATAAAATCCGGATACCAAGAGTTACGTAAATCCATCTCGATCTCTGATTCAATCTTTGCTCTTGCCGATGAATTTAATCTTTCTCCTGATAGGATCCATTCAATTCTATTCCGTAAAAGACATAATAAGTCAATGAATATTTTGTCAAAATTCTACTGATTTTATCTGCTTTTTGATACCGCTTAACAAGTGTGTAAATGGTCTTAGACAATCCTTAATTTTCCAGCCGAAAACTTGTCTTCTAATTATTATTATGTTCTCAAAAATACAGTGACTCTCATTTACTATGCCTTAATATTTAATGGTATTCATTAAACAAAAAAGGAGTAATTTAAAATGGCTATAGTAAACGGAAGCGTTCTTGGTAACTTAAGCGGCAGGCTTGGTAACCTGGCCGCTAGAACAGTAGAAGGCAGAACTATCCTTGCGGCTCGCCCTTCCAGCTTTAATGTTAATTATAGTGCAGCTGCAGTTGCAGTCCGCAAAAAGTTTGCTGTTACGGGTAATTTTGCCAAGAACATCATAGCTCTCTCTGCCTTAGCAGAGATCTGGGAAAGTGTTAAAGGAACCGGCATTTCCGCCTTTAACACTATTTTCAAACAGAACTACCAGTATTCAGGTTCGGATCATTCCACTGTCGATAACATTATCACACCCGGCGGCTTCGTGATGGATGTTCAAAACCCCGCAATCGGCGCCAACGATATCACCGCGGATATTTCGGCCCTCAATACTGTTTCTGTATTCACTCCGGAAGAAGTAGATCTAACGGTTTCTGCATTGGTCACGTTCTACAACCCGGCTAATCCGGAAGATCCTCAGTACCAGGTAATCAGCCTCTCCAAAAATGAGGCCGGCTTCGACTTCACCGCGGCTTATGCTCTAGATCTTCCTCTAAACGTTCTCCAGGCGGCCATCGCGGCTAAATATCAGAACAGCATACTTTACCTCTGTGTTGCGTCCAAGAACGCTGCCGGTAAGGTAGTTCAGTATTCCGCCACTTTCTCCAACAACAGCTAAATCCTCCTTCCGTCAGGCTTCCTCTCCGGGGGAAGCCTGATATATCACTCCTAATCTTCAGTTCATTCGTTCTGCCGCCCTTATTCCTTCGCTCCGTTAATCGACGGCTGCCGCCGACGACCACTTCGCTCAGTCATAAAGGCTTTTATACTCTCCTCAATATCATTATCAAAAGAAATGTAGCTGTGTCGCTTCGCTCCACACCTACAAAATATACATTCCTTTTATTACTGCTTTTACTATAAATATAATTTGTACGGATTTTAATCAACTCAACCTCTCAAAACCCTGCGAAATAGCGTAGGTTTCAGCTCTTAAATTTAACTTAGCATGCATCTCATTTATTAAAGCTATGCAATATCCTTTATAATATTATTTCATCCCCTCAAAACTAATTTACCTAATTGTATGTTACTCCTAACGTCGCAACAGTTATTACATATTTTGCCCGCTTAAATATAAGCTTAGTCTTAACCCTACCTTGTCATAAATCTGGGCAAGGATATATAAACGAAGCAGCTAAAAAGGGACAAAAGTTTTTACCAATACTTTCAACTGTTTTTAATATTTCTCGGCAAAAACTTTCGCCCTTTTCTAAACGCTGCTTCGTCCTTGCCCCATTATCATGTTTACCTCACATCATCACTAAAACACTACATTTTTTCGCCTCTTTTGTCCCTAAGCGGGCAAAATATGTTTTTTCGCGCGGCGGTGTGCCCAAATTTTTAATAATCAAAATGAAAGGAGCTCTACAATGGACGAAATAAAAATACTGTTGGACAAATGCGAGGAAATTAACTGGATTCCTCCACACGACTGTAAGAAGAATCTAAAAATAATTTCTAAAACTCATTCTGTGAATTCATCTCATAATATCGTTATAGCTCAGACAAAACAGTGCGAAATTTGCGGGAAGAAATTTGAGGAATCAAATCCGGATGGGCTAAAATGAGAGTGTACGAAACCAGCTATGAAACAAAGCGGGGCTCTAAGAGAGTCCCGCAGATCAAAATTAGCAATGAGAAGCTTAATAAAGCCGGCTTTCAGATCGGCAAAAAATTTAAGATTACCTACAGCCGAAATAAAATAGTTCTGAAAATTATTGAAGGTCAGGAAGTAAAATATTAAATTCAATTATGAAAAAAGTTCAAAGCCAAAGGACAGAAATAAAAATGAAAATGAATATCTCAAAAAGTTTTAGTGGTATGGCACCCCAGAGCTTTCTTTATGATATATTCGCAAAAATAATGTTCGGTAGGAAAAGGGTAGAAGTTAAAAAGTCCCTACTAAGTCCCTACTTTAAACTCACGAAATCATCGGGATTCTCATCATGGTTTAAAAGTAAAAAGCTCGATTTCTTATCAAAATCGAGCTTTTCTTGAGCTGGCAGAGGGACTCGAACCCCCGACCGGCTGATTACAAATCAGCTGCTCTACCAACTGAGCTATGCCAGCATATCAATTAAGAATGAATAATTAAAAATGAACAATTTGCCTTTCGGCATCGATCATTTTTAGGAAACCAAAATTAAGATAAATTCAATTCCTTTGCAAGAATTTGAGATTAAATATTACTACCCCAAAGCTCTATTTTTTACCGCTTTCTTCCTCATTTTCACCGAATTCCCCTTCCTTCGAATATACCCTAAACTGCACCATCTTCTGACGTATCTTCTTTATTAATTCGAAGACCAACACTTCGTGCTCACAAGTCTCTCCGGAGTTAAGGATCTTGCCCGTCATATCCGCTACAAAACCCGCTACGGTGTTGTATTCATCCGATACCGGCAGTTCTATATTAAACGTTTCGTTGAAATCGTCTATTCCCATCGAACCCAGCACGTAGTACTTGCCGTCGGGCAGGCGGCTGTAATCCTTCACCTCGTTCTTCGTGTTGTCCCATATGTCACCTACAATCTCTTCGAGAATATCCTCAATCGTTATCACTCCCTCCGTACCGCCGTATTCGTCCATTACTATCGCCAGCCTCTCGCCGCGGTTCTGCATCTCCTTTAACAAATCGGATATCAGCTTTGTCTCTGGCACAAAGTAAGAGGCCCGGATCAGACTCTTAATATTGAACGGCCTGTCGGTTACGTAATACCTCATGAAATCCTTTGCGTGAAGGACACCAATTATGTTATCGAGCGAATCTTTGTATACCGGGATCAGCGAATGATTAGTCTTAAGTATCTCTTTGGCTATTTCTTCAGTATTGTCGACTAATTCCACTGCGACCATCTCGGTCCTCGGCACCATCACTTCGTTCGCCTTAAGATCATTAAACTCGAATATGTTCTCTATTATCTCGTGTTCGGTTTCGTCGATAGCGCCCGTCTTCACCCCTTCCGAAAGGATGATCCTAATCTCATCTTCCGAAAATCTTGTCTGCGAGAAGTCCGTCTTCTCCTTGAACGGCTTCAGGAAGAAGTTGCCGGTCCAGGTTACGGCCTTAACGGGGTACTTCAGCAGTTTCGATAAAAATATCATGAAATATATCGAGAACTTTCCGATCCCCTCCGAATACTTGAAGCCGATCGCCTTCGGTATTAATATGCCGAATACAAGAGTAGCGAATGTTGCAACGAATACGGAAATTATATACGAAAGTATACCGGGGTAATCGCTAACTACGCCGGCGTCAGCTCCGGCGAAAAGCGGATTTAGGTAATAATTTAAAACGTGGAAGCCTAGTATGGCGGAGGAAAGCAGAAGCAGAGTAGTGATTATCTGCACGGATCCGAAAAAAGAATTGGCGTCATTTTGTATAGTCTCAAAAGCGGAGGCCGACTTGTCCTCCCTTTCCTTCAATTCCTCTATCTTGTTCGCGCCGAATGACGCCACCGCAATCTCAACCGCCGAGAAGTATCCCGCCAGTATGATCAACACGAAGAATAATATAATTTGGAGTATCATTTCTGTAAATTTTGTTCATTTTCGGGCCGGCATAAAAACCTTATTGCCCTTATGTGTAAATATAATAAGAATAATGGGAAGATTTAAGAGTCGCGGGAAGGAATGTAGCCCTCCGAAGTAAGAAAGAATAAAAATAATGTATCCTAAATAATAGTATTCAGAAAGATGTGATAATGTGAATTAGAAAAACCTTTCTCTGTAATCTCTCTCCTGTAAGAAGAGAGATTTGTTCTCAATATATCTTGATATTGGTGACCACTATCCGAACATAATATTTCATTAGCGATAAGATTTCCCGGATGAAGACATATCTGCCGGCAAGTCCTTCCCCTGCCAGGGGAAGGACTACAGGATGAGGTCTTCTACTTTAACAGCAAAGGGCATAGAGCATGGCGCTTGGATCCAGTGTTCCGTGTGTTTATTTCTTTACGATAATCTTTCTCTCTTAAGAATTTGATCCGTCTGTCGCCGTACACGTAAATCAAATTCCTACGCTGTCTCCTATATCCAAACACCCGCCGTCAAATCTCTTAATTTTGACCTTCTTTGTTAAAAATTCTTATAGGTCTAATAGTCGACAGAATGATTATGTACAAGCTAATTATTCCGATAAGATTTCCCGGATCAAGACATATCTGCCGACAAGTCTTTCCCCTGCCAGGGGAAGGACTACAGGATGAGGTCTTCTACTTTAACAGCAAAGGGCATAGAGCATGGCGCTTGGATCCAGTGTTCCGTGTGTTTATTTCTTTACGATAATCTTTCTCTCTTAAGAATTTGATCCGTCTGTCGCCGTACACGTAAATCAAATTCCTACGCTGTCTCCTATATCCAAACACCCGCCGTCAAATCTCTTAATTTTGACCTTCTTTGTTAAAAATTCTTATAGGTCTAATAGTCGACAGAATGATTATGTACAAGCTAATTATTCCGACAAGATTTCCCGGATCAAGACATATTTGCCGACAAGTCTTTCCCCTACCAGGGGAAGGACTACAGGATGAGGTCTTGTATCTTAACAGCAAAGAACATGGAACATGGGAAATGGTATATGGAATACGAGACATGGAATATGGAGTATTGTGCGAAGCGCAAAGGGCAATTGAAATATTATAACTGAAGTTATGCTGAGCTGTCATTCTGATCCCGACTTGCCGGGAGAAGAATCTCATCATTGTAAATTTGATTCTTCGGCCGTTTCACTCCCCCAGAATGACAAACAGTGTTTAAATTTTATAAAAACTTCCATCCCGGAACTATCTCCTAAATCCTATCTCCTATCTTCTATCTCCGTTATTCCCTCCTGATTAGATTGATACATATTCATATTTTACTTAAACTTCGTAAGATTTAATAACCAAATTATTAGGGAACTATGCAGCCGAAACAAATTAAAATAGTAGATAAATCGAAACTGAACATTAAATGGAACGATGAGAAGGAAAACAGCATAGATATAAAATACCTGCGCGACGAATGCCCCTGCGCCAACTGCAAAGGCGAGACTATTCTTTTAAAGACTTACCGTCCCGCTAAAAGCGGACAGCTCCCGCCCGAAGCTTATAAAATAAAGAACATCGAGCCGGTAGGCGGATACGCTGTACAGATTACATGGAAGGACGGACACAACACCGGCATTTATTCGTGGGAGTACCTGCAGCAGCTCGATAAAGACCAGCACGGCGGCGACAAACAAGATTATAACAAGCTCGTATAATGCTCACTAAAAACGAACTTAAATATTATTCATCGCTCTTAAATAAGAAGCACCGCGACTCCGAGAAAAAGTTCATCATCGAAGGAAAGAAGATAATTGAGGAGGCTCTCGCCGGCGGATTCATCTTTGATGTAATATTTGCAACGTTTAAGTTCAAAGAAGAGAACGAAGATATTTTTAATGCGTTCGAAAAGAAGAAAGTCCGCGTCGAAATTCTTAAAAGCCACGAGCTCTCAAAACTGACCGATACCGTTACCCCCCAGGGCATCGCCGCCGTTCTTCAGAAACCGCCTCTTAAAAAATCGCGGACCGGCAGGTCATCACTTATAGTTTTTCTCGACGATATTTCCGATCCCGGTAACGCGGGAACAATCTTACGCAATTGCGACTGGTTCGGAATAGAAGATGTAATTTTAAGTAATGACTGCGCTGATGTTTATAATCCCAAAGCGATACGCTCGAGTATGGGTTCGCTTTTTCATCTTAATATTATAGATGACGCAGATACCGCACAAACATTGAGCGATCTTAAAAGTAAAGGCTACCAGATCCTCTGCTCCGATCTGATCGGCGAGGATGTTAATCAATTTAATAGGAGTGAAAAGTCGGTTGTGATTTTTTCCAATGAGGCGGCGGGACCTTCGGCGCCCGTGCTGGATATTTCCGATAAAAAGATAAGCATTCCGAAGATAGGACGCGCGGAGTCGCTGAATGTGGCCAGTGCTTCGGCGGTGATACTTGCCCAATTAACCAAACCTCCGAGGTTTTAAAAACCTCGGAGGTTTTAAAAAGCCTGCACGCTGCAGGCAAGCTCGGAGGTTTAAATTTTATTTCAGCAGCATCATCTTCTTCACTTTATTCCAGCTTCCCGCACTTATCCGGTAAATATACATTCCCGAAGACACACGCTCCCCGTTACCGTTCCGGCCGCTCCAGGTTACTTCGCTGTAGCCGGCCGGGTAATTTTCATCCGCTACCCGGGCAACCTCTCTCCCGATCATATCGTAGATTATCATTCTTACATGAGATGCTGCCGGCAGCTCGAACGCAATTTTTGTAGAAGGATTAAACGGGTTCGGATAATTCTGGTACAGCTTGTAATCTTTCGGCGCGGATACAGCAACCCGTATCTGCTTCGACCAGTGCTGTCCGTCCGCCGTGCTTATCACCGCCGTCAATGCGGTATCTTTTCCGGCGGGAGCCTTTTTGTCGACCGAGAATACGAACTCGGCGTCTCCCGTTCCTCCGGCGGGAATGCATTTAATACGCACGGTGCTTGATTTGAACTCCAGCCACGACGGAAGGTTATTAAAAGTAACCGAAACATCCTTCGCCTCTATGCTGGAAGTATTTTGAACGCTGAGCTGAATAATATTGCCGGAGGACGCGAACGGTATTTCCCAGAGATTAGAAGAATCCCCGCCGGGAACGGTTTTAGCGCTTTGAGCGTTCAGCATCGCGCCGTATACACAAAATTGAACAATAAATAAAACAACTGTTAAAGTTTTAATATATTTCATCTTTTAACTCTTCCTAAAACCATTTAAAATTTATTTCAATTTATCCATCAAATATTCCGCGTTATATTTCAGCAGCGCGTAAGCCTCGCTTGTAAGGTGCTTCCCTTTCTGCGCCTCAACTTCATTTACAAACGCGTTTAAAATGTTCTTTGCCGCGGTGCTGTCCCCGGAAACAAGTTTTTTCCTGGCATTATCAAGCTTTGAGTCGAGGCTATTGACGATGCCTTGATTGTCTATCCAGCCTAAGGACAAAGCCCGGTGTTTGTATGAAATAAGTGTATCCAAAGATTCTTCCACATTTAAAGAATAAAACAAATTTGATGGGCCTATAGTACTGCTCTTCTTTGAATTAGTAAGTATGTTTTCATAAAGATCATTAAAAGTGATTACATGACCTTCTACAGTATCTATCAATGACGGAGTTTCATTATATGCCTGAGCATATAAATTTATTATTGACGGTAAATAATACGATTTAAATCCGCATGAGGCCGAATCACCGATTTTTATGAAATGATTTTGCGGGCTGGTTCCCGGAAATTCCAAGTCCTCAAAACCGAATAAATCAAATGACTCAACAGAATCCCATCCTTGAGGCGGGAAATTAGCCGTCAAAGTATCTATATTAAGCTGAAAATCAATCAGATATATTTCCTGAGTACTACCGGATAAGTTTTGTACTAAATAGTTATACGTATATCCGGAATCACTTTTATTCACAGCCGCATTCACGGTTACTTTGATATTATCTTGAGTAAGAAAATTATATTCCTGAGGCTGCGGCATTGAAGTATTAAATGAATAATTTGTTCCGTCCCAATAATAAGTAATTGTCTTTTCGACATTCTCTTCCTGCGGAAGGTAGCCTAGTCCGCGAATTTCATAAATACCGTCCCCGTTTACGTCGACAAAACTGAATTGTCCGATACCGGTTAACGTCGTTATCGTTGAGGCATTTTCATCATTCAGTTCGGAAATGAGCCTGCCGCTGCTGCCGTCCCAGGAGTAAATATATAATTTTTCCAATCCGTTGGATGATTGTGTAAACTCGTCCGTAGCGAATATAAGATCTGTTTTACCGTCTCTGTTTATATCGGCAGCGGAGAAAAGCGTGAGGGCATTCATATCTTCGAAATTTATCGTAGTATCCGAATCCCAAACAATTGCTCCGTTTTTATAAACGCCCGCCAATCCTTTAATCCCGTAACCATTTTCAAATTTTAAACTTGTAAATACAACGGCATTATTTAGCTGGTTATATTCATCATAGATTTCATGAGGCTGCGGATAAAAAGTATTCGGGTTTTTAAGAGAATCAATATTGTAAATAAATTGGACCTTCATCTCGGGACCGTATTTCGAAACTACTTTATCGTTAATTTCCGTCAATAGGTTTTTATCCATTATTAACTGAGGGTAAGTAATGCCGGTAAAAAAAATAAATGTTAAAAACAATAAGAAATAAGTTCTATGAGTACTATGCAATCTCATTACTTTTTATTTATTTGACTTAATATCTTTCACAACTTTAATACCATATTGTCTTAAGTAGACCTTGAATTCCAAATTGCAGCTTTCATGATTATCTTAAATATCTAAAAATTTTTCTCTGACACCTTTTTTTTATTTCAACCTGCCTATTAAATATTCCGCATTATATTTCAGCAATGCGTAAGCTTCGCTTGTAAGATGCTTTCCTTTCTGCGCTTCTACTTCATTTACAAACGCGTTTAATATGTTTTTAGCAGCATTAATGTCACCCACTGCAAGTTTTTTCCTCGCGTTGTCGAGTTTTGAGTCGAGGCTATTAACGATGCCTTGATTGTCTATCCAGCCTAAGGATAGAGCCTGATGCTTATATGAAATAAGTGAATCAAGGAAATTGATTTGAATAAAAGGTGATGGCGGGTCCGCCGCTCCGATAGTATACCCGGTGTATGAATTGCTCAGCACATTATTATAGTACATCGTATCGAGAGAGTCAGGATCCATAGTATTATAATTCAATTTATAAGACAGTGATTGTATATAATATTTGCTGATAACAGGCAATCCGGGCGAGGAGAAATAAATTGAGTCCAAACTAAATCCCGGTTTTATCAGAGAACTATCTTTTTCAGTAAAACAATCAAATAATCGGTGTCCGGTCCACAAACCGCCGTCCCAATCATTCGGGAAATAAAAATCACTTAACGAATCAGTGCTTACGCTAACGTATAGAGAGCCTATGCTCTGTTGACTGGTCGAGGAATTTTCTACTACATAAGTATATCTTAACAAATCGTTTTCTCTTATAATATCGGCACTAACTTTTGCTATAAGGTTATTTGCGGTAGTAAATGTTTTACCGGTGAGATTCGGAGAATCGGACCATTGACCGTATGAACTGCCGTTCCAGCTATAGGCTATGTCCATTGACCCTTGTTCGCTGCATGCCAGTATCTCGTCAATCCCGTCGCCGTCAATATCTTTAATATCAAACGAGCACTCGGAAACAAGACCGGTTGACCCGTCATCCTCACGCTGATTTATACATTCACCGTTCGCTCCGTCCCAGCTATATATCCAGATATTATCGTTCTGAGGCGGGGCTCCCTCACCGGAAAAAGAGACAACAAAATCGACTTTGCCTGTTTTATTAATGTCATTAACAGCAAGAAATTCCTGGTCGCCTTGTAGGTAGTCGGCGTAGTGATCCGAACCGGGCAGTTGTCCTGACATCCATATAATTTGATAATTTTTGAAAACCCCGATTTCATAATACCCGTTCTCGCCGTTTGATCTCACTATAAACAGAAAACAATTTTTCAGCGTTTCATAAGGATCAAAGATATTTCCGCCGGAAATACCAGGGTTACCGATCGATGAGTCTATATCGACTATTTCGTCCACAGTTTGAAAAGGACCATGACCACTTGAAGAAAGAAGCGAGTCGATTTGTAATCTTGCTTCTTTGAGCCTTTGCGCTCTTGTCTGAGGAAATACGTTTGAAATTAGTAGAACGCTAATAATCACGAGGAAGAGAAAAAATCTTCTCATTGGAAGCCTCTTTAAAGTGTCTTTATTTAGTTGTTGGTAAATATGCATTAACTTTTTTAAAAACATCGAAACCATAATTCCAGTTATAGCGTGTGTTTGGATGTTTTTTTGTCGCTTTCGTTGAAGAAACGCCGTTGTACATGTTCAAACCGTATAAAATTGTCGCTTCAAACCCGTTTGTCCATTCACTTAATTTATTGCTTCCGTCGCCTTCCGTGACTAATTCAGCATTGATTTTAGAAAGAAGAAACGGTACGGCGTACGTAAGATTTGTATTTGTAATATTAATATATTCAGGCAGATGTTCGTCGCTTCCGTTAGTTCTGTCTAAAGGGTAATCTTGATATTCTACTGCGGAAGTATACATAATTTGCATTAAACCGTACGACGCGGCCGATCTAGTCTGGGCAACTCCTTTAGACATTATACCGTCCCATAATTTTGAACTAAAGTATTCATTAGCATAAGTAATTGCCTTCTCCTTGGCTTGAGCCGCCTTAACACCTTTTTTTACCAGCTCAATATATTTTTTGTCATAACGATCCTGCCATTTGAGTTGTGAATTATGCGGCCATAACGATTTAAAGTATCTGTTTACACTCGCGTTCGGATTAACCGTTTTTGATTGGTCATAAAATCTATCCCAAATAAAACTGTAATCATTTTGGGGATATGGAATCGGTTGAACATTAGTGTGGTCCGTCGGTATGCCCGGATTTCCCTCACTTTTCGGATTAATGGTTTTTTTATACCTGAAGTCATCATTCATATATTGTAGCTTTTTGTGCTGAATTCTCGCATCAACAAACGGCTCCCATCTATAACCCGGATTAAAACTGCTCTCCTTTTCGATATCGGCCTTCAAAATTTGCGGTGGAATTCCGTATTTTCCTGCGAATACAAAAAGCAGCTTATCCAGGTCCTGAGGTTTTCCGTGTACATCTGTTTTTGAAGCTTCAGGTGTTGTTCCCAATTTACCCGGCTTCACCACCTCAATTTCAATCGAAGCATGTTGATTATTTGCGGTATTATGAGCGGTAAGCTTTGTTGTAAAGTTTTTTCCGTCCTCCCAGTATCTTCCTACTAATCTTATCATACCCTTTGGTAAAGGATCCATCTTTATAAAAGTATTCCCGCTGTACTCGGGATATTTGTATTCCCAGTAAACCGGATTCTTTTCACTGCCCTCTGCCGATGACGGATCATCGAACGTTACAGTACTTAATCCCGGGTTGCTCAACGGATCTTTTGTTTCTTTGATAGTTAGATTACCGTTTTCTTCAACCGCATAATAATATTTTGTTTCACCCAGTAAAATTGAAATTGATTTTTTCTGCGTCTTTACAATAAATTTAAGATAGTACGGATTAATCGACGGTTCGCTCGTACTAAACCGTATTATAACAGTATCCGGATTCTCGGGCTTCTGTTCATCGGCTGCAAATTTCACGGTTGCGGTTCCCCACGCCCTTTCAATGCCGCTTATTTCATCTCCGGTAATTCCCCTCTCGGGATCGATAAGCTCCCCGTATTCGCTTCCTTTTATTATCGAAGCGGAGTATGTAATATCCGGCGTCAAGTATCCGCAGCCGTGGGTATAATTTATATTTATTACCGCCGTCGATCATAACGCCCTGATTCACCTCGACCTCGCACCACGAACACGTTCGCGCCGCTCGCCTCGGCGACCTGGCCCTGTGCGTTCAAGAGCAGCGCCTCGTCCGCACCGCGCTCACGCGCTTCGCGCTTTGCGAGCACGCTGTTCAGGTAGTTCAGGCTCTTCACGGCCGGATCGAGCACGCCCGCCTGGGGCCGACGCAGACTCGAAGTGACCATCGCGAGCCCGCGCGTCCGCTTCTCTTCGGGGTACATCTGGATTTCGGCCACGATGCACACGAGCCGCGGCTCGACGCAGCCCGATGGATCGACGCCCAACGCACC
>CAWBBX010000018.1:0-93735 GCA_963787005.1 uncultured Bacteroidota bacterium | reverse complement strand
TCCCTAAAATACCGGAAGGGTAAAAACCCATTGCCTCAATTGCGTATCCGAATCAGCGCTGCATATCACGAAATAATCCGACATTGTTGTAAGTTTTCGGATGTCGAGAACATGTACGTCGAATCCTTTTTTATTAAATATCAGGTCAGTTATTTTATTAGTTAAATCTGTCGAGTTCAAATCATATCCTCATTATTTATACGGTTTTAATTTATTATAATCTTTTCCAATTACCAAGGAAACGTCAAGGAAGTAATTATCGTTTACCTGCTGTATCACGTTTTTCCTATCTATCCCGAGAGCCGCGGCTACCTTATAGGCATTCGACATGTTCCCGGTCCTGTCAATTACCATCGATTTTTCTATATCGAACGATACATAATTCCCGATCTGCACAACATCAAATTTATCAGATCTTAAAAATTCGGTAATCTTGTCCGCCGCTCCGGAGACCCCGCATCCGTTCAGCACTTCAACCTGAATTGTTCTCCCGCCGTTTTTAGTACTGTTCGCATTAAGACCGTCTCCCCCGCCGCCCGCAAATTTTTGGTATAATGAAAGCGACATATAGAGGATCAGGATTCCTAAGACAACAATAATGAGATTTAAAAAAAGATTGGCTGTTGATGATTTTTTGCTGACGTCCTGCGGCGGTTTTTTTGACTGGGATTTTACCTTCACTTAATTTCGCTCAAATTACATCTTGGGACAATTATTATAACAAAATCCTTTCGAAAAAATATTACCTGGACGAAAACGGTGAGCCGTCACCGAATCCTCCGTACATCCAATTGTTAAAGCCGCTGTTGTAATAAGGCGAATAATAGTTGTAAGGAAGATGTCTGTATTGAATTGAAATTGATACGTCTTTCCACGGCTTATAATTTAAAGCCGCACCGCTTAGATAAACCCCGTTTAGATTATTCTCGAAGCTTTTCCCCAACGTGCTGTACGGAGTATGAACAACGCTCGCCTGAAGCTGGACGTTCAGGTTATTGCTGAACTTGTACATTAAATTATTGGTGTAAACTCCCATCGCAAGCCCCTGCCCGCCGAACGCGGAATAGGAAAGGCTGTACGACTGTTTCATAGAAAAGTTATTTGGATTAATAAATCCGAACAGCGAACCTGCGTACGGATTTGCCAGCATGCTCTGCTTAATATCGGGAGCCTGATTTTCCGAGTCCTTAAACTGCGCGAATGCGGTGATTGAGAATCCCAAAACCAGTATTACCAATAACTTTTTCATATTTGCACCTGTAATATTGGAAGCATTTTAAGCAAATAGACGATTAAAATCAATGAAATTAGCGTGTAAGACTCACAAATGTAACTTCAATTACAGTATTTTGCTGACTTTATTTTTCTTATCCACAAGGACAACTTTAGGCTTGTGTTTCTTGGCCTCCTCATCGCTCATCTGCGAATAAGCGATAATGATAACCTCGTCGCCTACGGCTCCTAGTCTTGCGGCAGGACCGTTAAGGCAGATCATGCCGCTTCCGGCCGGTCCTTCGAGCGTGTAGGTTTCCAGCCTGCTTCCCGTGTTAACGTTAACAACCTGAACCTTTTCGTGCGGAAGAATGTCCGCAGTATCCAGTAAATCTTTATCTACCGTTATACTTCCTTCGTAATAAAGCTCCGCCATCGTAACCGTTGCGCGGTGAATCTTGGAGCGAAACATCTCTCTCATCATTATAAAACCGAACTTTTTTTTGATATTAAATATACTGAGAATTGCGTTACAGTTTCAAGACAAACAGCATAGCCGGAGCTCATCATGATTTTCGATCGTCTGGTAATCACATAGCTCTATGCATAATAATGCAACAATAGCGTAGTTTTTCAACTGATTATACGCATAAACGCATTCTTTGTGATATAAATTATAATATATTTAAAAACAGACTTGACAAATTGAAAATCTGTCGTATATTAGCAATTCAAAATTATGAACAATATCACCGGCACATATTATCCCACGAATTACCTTTTTACCAGAAATTATTGGTGGTGGTTTAGTGCGCCTAATAGTATGACCCAGTGATATTGAGATAATATAAAATTTTTTTTAACAAAACCCTTCTCAGACCACTGGGAAGGGTTTTTTTGTTTTATGGGCGGATTAAAAATGAATTACGAACAATTTAAAGAGCTGGCGGGTGCTTACAACCTGGTACCTGTCTACGAAATAATCACGGCGGATATGCTGACGCCTGTTCTCGCTTATCTTAAAATAAGGAAGCGGGGCGAACAGAATTTTCTGCTCGAGTCGGTTGAGGGTTCCGCAAGTATGGCGAGGTATTCTTTCATCGGAAAGAATCCGGAAAAGATAATTATGAACGAAGGAATGAAAATATCGGAGCGGGCCAACGGCACGGTTAGCACAATCGATAAAAACATATTCGAGCATATACGGGAAGAAATAAAAAAATACAATCAGCCCAAGCTTGACGAGCTCCCCGATTTCACCGGCGGGATTGTGGGCTACCTGGGATACGAAAACATTTCTCTCATCGAAAACGTAATCAAATTCACATCCCAGCCCTTCAACAATCCCGATTCGATATTCGGTATCTATGATACGGTTCTCGCCTTCGATCATTACAAGCATCAAATAATAATTATCTCAAACGCAAAGATCACTCCCGGGGCCGATCTACAAAAAGTGTATGCCTCCGCAAAAGAAAAGATAACCGCATTAAGAAAAGAGTTAAGGAAACCTTCCGAATACTCATCCGATTTCAGTCTTGACGGAGAAGTTAATGAAGAATTCAATCCCGAGGAATTTTACGAGCAGGTGGAGGCGGGAAAGAATAATATAACTGAGGGCGACATTTTCCAGATCGTACTCTCAAAAAGATTTTCATCTAAGTTCAAAGGCGATCCGCTCAACGTATACAGGTCGCTGCGGATTATAAATCCCTCGCCCTACATGTACTGCCTCGAGTTCGGAAATGATTTTTCTATAATCGGAACTTCGCCCGAGGATCTTCTAAAAGTAAAGAACCGTAAAGCGAAAGTTCTGCCGATAGCCGGAACGAGGCGCCGAGGCAAAACTTCCGAAGAGGATAAAGAACTCGAGCTAGAACTTATCAACGATCCTAAAGAACGGGCGGAGCATACTATGCTTGTCGATTTGGGCAGGAACGATTTGGGAAGAGTGTGCAAATACGGCTCGGTTAAAGTCACAGAAAGCATGAAGACTCAAAGATATTCTCACGTGATGCACATGGTATCAAAAGTCGAAGGCGATCTCGCAGAAGATAAGGACATGGTAGACGCACTTATGTCGTGCTTCCCGGCGGGAACCGTTACCGGAGCGCCGAAGATCAGGGCCGTTCAGCTCATCGACAAATACGAAAAGCATGCGCGAAATGTTTACGCCGGTGCCGTAGGGTATTTCGATTTTTCGGGCAACCTCGACATGTGCATTGCGATTAGAACCTTATTCGTAAAGGGCAATACGATTTACTGGCAGGCAGGCGCCGGCATTGTGGCCGATAGTCAGCCCCGGCTGGAAGCAAAAGAAATTAAAAATAAATCTGCGGCGATGGTAAACGCGCTGAAATATGCGGAGGAGATTGATGAAAATATTGGTAATTGACAACTACGATTCCTTCACATACAACCTCGTACAGCTGCTCGGAGGCTACAAGTGCGATCTTGTAATCAAACGCAACGACGAGATCGATGAAAAAGGGATCGAAGAAATTAGTCCCGACAAAATTCTCATCTCCCCCGGCCCCGGAAGGCCTGAGGATTCCAACGTCTCTATAACCGCGGTGAAAAGCTTCGGGACATCAATTCCTGTATTAGGTGTGTGTCTCGGTCATCAGGTTATGGGAATGGTATTCGGCGGGAAGGTTGTTAAAGCGCCGGTATTAATGCACGGTAAGACATCAAAAATTAATCACGATCAAAAAACGATTTTCAAAAATATAACTCAGAGTTTCGAGGCGACCAGGTATCACTCGCTTATAATAGAAAGAGATTCGCTTCCCGAATCTTTGGAAATATCAGCTGAAACAGACGACGGGATAATAATGGGGATAAGGCATAAAGAACTGCCGGTGGAAGGCATTCAGTTTCACCCGGAGTCGATACTAACGGTCGAAGGAAAAAATATTATAAAAAACTGGCTGGAGTTGTAATGAAAGAATATTTGGAAAAAGTAATAGCGGGCGAGGATCTTACTTTTAACGAGTCGTTCAAAGTAATGAGCGAGATAATGGAGGGGAGCGTAAACCATTCTCATCTTGCCGGGTTCCTTGTAGCGCTAAAGTCGAAGGGTGAAACCGCACAGGAAGTAGCGGGCTTCGCAAAAGCAATGCGCGAGAAAAGCATTAAAATTAATTGCAGCGACAATAACGTTATAGACGTCTGCGGCACGGGCGGAGATAATTCCGGCAGCTTTAACATTTCAACTGCTACCGCATTCGCCGCGGCCGGCGCCGGAGTAAAAGTGGCCAAGCACGGTAATCGTTCCATATCCAGCAAATGCGGAAGCGCGGATGTTCTCACACAACTCGGCGTAAGCATAAACATGACGAAAGAAGAGTCGGAGAAAGCATTAAAAGAAATCGGAATCGCGTTCCTTTTTGCACCGATGTATCATCCCGCTATGAAGCACGCCGCGCCTGTGCGCAGGGAACTGGGGATGAAAACTGTTTTCAATATGCTCGGACCTTTAACAAACCCTGCGGGAGTAAAGAAACAGATTATCGGAACTTTTAATTTAAACGCGGCAAAAGTTATGTCGGAAGCCGCCCAATATCTCGATCTCGAAAAAGTCTGCTTCCTCTGCAGTGTAGATAAATATGATGAGATTTATCTCGGAGACGTTACCGAAATACATGAGTACAACAAAGGGAAGGAAGTTAAATCGTACCACGTTACCAACGAGACATTCGGATATCCTGTTCTCAAACCGGAAGACGTGAAAGGCGGTACACCGGAGGAAAACGCCGGGATTATAATGAATGTTTTTGAAAATAAAACGAGCAACGGCGCTTTCCATACCGTAGCCGCAAATACGGCGCTGGCGCTGTACTCGGCCGGGTATTCAAACGATCTTATCGAATGTCTAGGAGCCGCTGAAAATTCAATTAAAAGCGGTGCGGCTCTGGCAAAATTAAACGAACTAAAAAAATTCAGCGGGTCACATGCAGGTTGAGGTCAATAATATAAACTCCGCGGACGGGCGGGATTTTCTCGGGCAGATACTTGAAGTAAAGAAAGAAGAGGCGACCGCGCTCCGGAAAAAATTTAAAAGAAGCGATTTCGGTGATTCGGAATTCTTCTCCGCAAAATCTCTTAGCTTCAAAGAGAATGTTTTGAGGAACAATAATTTGTCCGTTATCGCGGAGATAAAAAAATCCAGCCCTTCAAAAGGATTGATCCGCAAGGACTTCGATCATATTGAGATTGCGAATACTTATTTCAAATCTAACATTCAGGCTATTTCGATATTAACTGATAAAAATTTCTTTCAGGGCAATATAAGCTTCCTCCGTGATATAGCGAAAATAAAAAAGGCTCCTTTACTGAGGAAGGATTTTATTATCGATGAATTTCAGGTGCTCGATGCAAAGGCTAACGGCGCGGATATAATTCTTCTTATTTGCGAAGCGCTCAATAAGTCCTCTATAAAAGAATTGTCTCTCGCCGCGCACGAAGCCGGACTGGAAGTCTTGCTCGAGCTTCACTCGGAAGCCCAGCTCGATAAAATAGACTTTGATATCAATAAAATTATCGGGATCAACAATCGTAATCTGGTCAACTTTGAAGTAGATTTAAATACAACTGCAGATCTCGCAAAGCGAATCCCGGGCGACGCTATACTTGTAGCAGAGAGCGGTATCAGGACGAAAGAAGATGTTGACTTTTTAAAGAAGGCCGGCGCGCGCGCATTGCTTGTCGGCGAACATTTTATGAGATCGGAAGATATAAATAGAGAAATTGAGACAATGCTTGCCTGGTGCAGTAATGAAGGTTAAAATCTGCGGCATAACTAATGAGAGAGATGCGGTTATCTGCCAGTCCGCCGGAGCCGACGCGCTCGGCTTTATCTTATATAAGAATAGCAAAAGGTACGTCGAACCGGAAAACGCTGCTGAAATTATAAGCAGACTCTCCCCTCTCTTGATGAAGGTCGGAGTCTTCGTGAACGAGAGCGCAAAATTCGTTAATAGCACCGCGCGTGAGCTGGGACTTAACGCCGTTCAGCTTCACGGAGACGAGACACCCGAAACTGCAGCAAAGATAGAGTTTCCGGTAATTAAAAGTTTCAGAGTAAAAGACGGATTTGATTTTTCGGTTCTAAAAAAATACGGGAAGGCGTCTTTTCTTCTCGATGCTCATTCTGTCTCCCAGTTCGGTGGTACCGGCGAAAGTTTTAATTGGAATTTAATACCCGAAGAAATTCGCGGTGATATAATTCTTGCAGGGGGCGTTTCGGCGGCAAATATATCTCAAATAATTGAAAAGATAAATCCTGCCGCGGTAGATCTGTCATCATCTTTAGAAAAAGAACCGGGGATTAAAGATGAGGAAAAAGTTAAAACATTTTTTGAAATAATTAATAATTATAGGAGCCTTAGATGGTCATAATGATGAAACTTAACGCACCCAAAGAGCACGTGGATAAAGTAAAGGATAAGATCCGCGCAAACCACTGCAAGCCGCATTTGATAACCGGCAATTTCAAGTTGGCGATAGGCGTTACGGGTCCTACCAGCGATCTTACAAAGGAAGAATTTCAGATCATGGACTCGGTGGAAGAAGTCGTACGAGTATCGAAGCCTTATAAGCTGGTCAGCCGCGAGATGAAGCCGCATGACACGGTTATAAACGTAAACGGCACCACCTTCGGCGGTGAGGAACTCGGTATAATTGCCGGGCCATGTTCAGTTGAAAGCAGGCAGCAGCTCTTCGACATAGCCGGCGAGCTTAAAGAAATGGGAATTAAGATTCTCAGAGCGGGTGCGTACAAACCTCGTTCGAGTCCGTATTCTTTCCAGGGACTTAAAGAAAAAGGACTCGAATACCTTGCCGACGTAAAAAAGGAACTAGGCCTCGCAATAGTTACGGAAGCTAAAGATACCAAGGCCCTACCTATGATAGCCGAGGTGGCTGACATTATTCAGATCGGTGCCCGCAATATGCAGAATTTTTCTCTGCTCGAAGAAGTAGGAAAGCTCAAAAATACGGTTCTGCTCAAGAGAGGTCTCGCCGCAACTATTGAAGATTTGCTGATGAGCGCCGAATATATTCTCTCTCAGGGAAACTATAATGTAATTCTATGCGAAAGAGGAATTAGAACTTTTGAGACGATGACTAGGAATACCTTGGATCTCAACGCGGTGCCGATGATTAAAAGCCAGTCGCATCTTCCGATAATTGTCGATCCATCTCACGGTATCGGTATCTGGGATAAGGTTCCCGCAATGGCAATGGGAGCAATCGCATGCGGAGCTGACGGACTTATGATAGAAGTCCATAATCATCCCGACGAAGCTTTATCCGACGGATTCCAGTCTCTCACACCGGCTAACTTCAAAAAGATGATCGAGAAGCTTGAAGAACTCGCGCCCATAGTAAACAAGAAGGTAAATTTGTATGCAGAACAAAACTGATTATAACTTCCCGGATACCGACGGACACTTCGGAGTTTACGGAGGGAAGTATGTACCGGAAACTTTGATAACTCCGCTCAAAGAGCTTGAAGAGACATATCTTTCTCTTAAAACAGATCCGGGGTTTCTTAAGGAACTCCACGATCTCAACAAGGAATATACAGGAAGACCGACTCCTCTGACCTATGCGGACAGTCTTACGAAGCATTACGGCAAAGCGAAGATATATATGAAGCGCGAGGATCTTTGTCATACCGGCGCGCATAAAATCAATAACGCGCTGGGACAAATTCTTCTCGCGAAGAAACTCGGGAAGACAAGAATAATTGCCGAGACCGGAGCGGGGCAGCACGGCGTTGCAACCGCTACGGCTTGCGCTAAGTTCGGGCTAGAGTGCCACGTTTATATGGGAGAAGTCGACATAGAGAGACAAAGCCTGAACGTATTCAGAATGAAGCTGCTCGGCGCGGAAGTTATTCCCGTAAAATCGGGAAGCAGAACTTTAAAGGACGCGACGAACGAAGCGATACGTGACTGGGTAACGAACGTGGAGAACACCCACTATATTATTGGTTCTGTTGTCGGACCCCATCCTTATCCTATGATGGTGCGTGACTTCCAGTCGGTTATCGGCAACGAAGCCAAAGCACAGCTCGCGGAAAAAGAAGGAAAACCGGCCGACTACATTGTGGCGTGCGTAGGAGGAGGCAGCAACGCAATAGGCATATTTTATCCGTTTATCGACAGCGGCACGAAACTCATAGGAGTTGAAGCCGCGGGCTACGGTGTGGATACCGACAAACACTGCGCAACGCTAACACTCGGACGTGAGGGTATCTTCCAGGGCATGAAAACATACCTGCTGCAGAGCGACGAAGGACAGGTTTCCGAAGTTCATTCTATTTCCGCAGGATTGGATTACCCCGGGGTTGGTCCAGAGCACAGTTTCCTCAAAGATCAGGTGAAGGCCGAGTACCGTTCCATAACCGACAAGCAGGCACTTGAAGCAACAAGCCTTTTATCGAAGCTCGAAGGTATTATACCCGCGCTGGAAACCGCGCACGCATTCGCTTATTTAGAAGAACTTATGCCAAAGACCAGAGAAGGAGAAATAGTAATCGTAAACGTGAGCGGTAGAGGTGACAAGGACTTAAACACAATTAAGGAAGGATTGGGTTTCTAAAGTATGTCTTTTATTGCGGATTTTATAGAGGGGAAAAACAAAAATAATGAAAAGATATTATCCGTTTTTCTTACCGGCGGATTCCCCGACAAAGATAATTTCACCGATTTGGCTTTAAAAATTCTGGATGCCGGGGCAGACATGCTCGAGATCGGGTTTCCGTTCAGCGATCCGCTTGCGGACGGGCCGGTTATACAGCAGTCGTCTTACAAGGCCCTGCAGAATGGCGTAAACCTTCACAAGACTTTCGAATATGTTTCAGATATTAGAGCAAATACCGACAAGCCGCTCATCTTAATGGGTTATGCGAACCCGGTTTTGAGTTACGGAATTGAGAAGTTTGTCGAAGCTTCTAAAACTGCAGGCGCTAACGGCGTTATTATTCCCGATGTTCCGATCGAGGAATATGATAACTTCTACGGCAATTCCTTCGACGGACTGGATACGATCCTTTTGATAACACCGACTACACCGTCAGAGAGGATAAAATTAATCGACGAAAAAAGCAGCGGGTTTGTTTACTGTGTCTCGGTGAGCGGAACGACGGGAGTAAGGAACAATGACAAAAGCGGCAGCATCGATTTTGTAAAAAGGATCCGCTCAGCGGTAAAGAAGAATAAAGTTTTGGTTGGCTTCGGTATCGCCGGTCCGGACGACGCAGAGAAATTCTCTGCTTATAGCGACGGCGTTATAGTAGGCAGCGCAATTATTAAATCTTTAATGAACGACGGCCAAGGATTCGAAAAAACTCTGCGGCTCATACGCGAAATAAAAAGCCCTCTTTCGAGGGCTTAATGAATTTTTACTAAAGAGCAAAATCGAGCCTTGAGTAAACGAACCGACCGTCAAATCCCGAAGGCGCTGCGCTGCTATAAGGAAAGATCCCGTTGAAGCTGTTAACTTTCAGAATCTTATCGGGATACGTATCGAAAAGATTATTAGCGCCGACTGCCAGAGTAATTCCCTTCATGAAACTATACGATACTTCCGCATCGCTTACCCATACCGGCGAAATAGTCTGATCCCGTGCAGCGTTACTGTTGAAAACGGTTACCTCTCCGAACCTGACGGTTCTCAGCATAATGTTCCAGCCGGACCACGAATAGCTCGCCATGAAGTTCCACGAGCTTAACGGTTGTCCTCTTTCGAACCTGCCCTGCTCTACTCTTCCAAGGATAGAGGTTGTAGTTACAGCTTGAAGCTGTACCGGAGTCGTAATCTGATCGCGGTTTGTTATATCAGTCTTGTTGAAGTTCATCGCTGCGGTCAGCCTAAACGTTCCGTCGCCGAGTCTAACACCGTATCTACCGGTTATGTCCACTCCCTGCGTTTTGGTATTAAGCGCGTTAGTAAAAAACCTACCGCCGGAGGCGTTGATGCCTTTCGACTGAAGGAAGTCTGTTACACCGCTCCCGGTAAAGTTTTCGGTCAAAACGATTCTATCCTTTATAGCAATGTTATAACCGTCCACTGTAAGTGAAAAGTTATTTGCCGATACGGTAAAGCCCGCGCTTATATTAATCGACTTCTCGGCCGTCAGTTCTTTAGCGCCGAGCGCTTTCGCTACAGGAGAACTTACCGGGAACGTGCCGATTTCAAACGGTACTCCGCCTATAAAGTTTGTTGAAATCGCCGAGAAATATTCCTGCGCGAGTGAAGGAGCTCTGAAGCCGTTGCTTACCGCGCCTCTAATAGCAAAGCCGGGAGCAATTTCGTAACGGCCGTCTAGTTTCGCAGTTAACGTCGATCCGAAATCACTGTAATTTTCAAACCTTGCCGCGGCACCAAGGGTCAACTGCTCCGTAAGTCTGTTCTCAAGATCGGCATACATACCCATGTTTGTACGAGACTGATCCTGCGTATTTGACGGGGCAAAACCGGGAAAGACCTGAGAGCCGGCCGAAGCAGACGCGCCTGCATTAGGACCGTCAAGTACCGGTATTCCGCCGTTGATATATGAATTCGGTTCCCCTGGTCCTATTTGATAATTTTCCCATCTGAACTCGAAGCCCACCGCTATGTTAAGCGGATTCGCGGTTCCGATATCTGTTTGTCGTACTAAATCGATGTTGCTTGTCGATTGTAAAAACTTCAGCGCGCCTGCAAAAAACGATGTCGGACTTGTTAATCCCATCGACGTGTTAAGCGAATTGGTAACGAAAAAATTAAATGAATTGCCGCCGTAAGTTTCGCTTACGTCGTAAGCCCATTCACCCAGACTGCCTTTAACTCCGGCCGCGAATGAACCGTCGTAAATTTTGGTTTGTATCTCAGGAAGGAAGCCATAAGGATAAATGCCGCGGACAGTCCTATTGTCGAGAGAACGCCTGAAGAATCCGCCTGAAAGCCCGTCACGTTTTGAATATCCGCCGAATGCATAAAATTTAGCGTTATCGCTTACGGGTATTGTGCTGTTCAAGAATAAACCGATATCGGAAACATCAGCGTCGCCGTAGCGGTGGTTAAGGCGTCCGAATGTAGCTTCTCTTGGATCCGGTTGGCCGTTAACGGTAAAGAACTGCTGTCTCGGATCTAGTCCGGCACGGTTGGTAAAATTATGCTTTCTATACTCTCCGCTCAAATAAACCGTTCCGTTGTTAACGCCGAAACCGTATCCGAGGTGAACCGTTTTGGAGAAGCCATCGGTTATGCTTACGTTCTGCGCGTTACCGTCCCAAGAAAAAGTAGAGGCATCCTCGCCCGCAATATTCGATTCCGATTCGGTATACCCCCTATTCTCCGTTGTCATATACTGCCCGTATGAGGCTGAAGCGTCGAATCCCTTCTTCTCCTTCAAGATAATGTTTATTACTCCGGCAATCGCATCTGAACCGTACTGCGCCGAGGCGCCGTCGCGGAGAACTTCTATCCTTTCTATTGCCGAAGCGGGTATCGCGTTAAGATCGGCACCGGTGGAGCCGCGTCCGATGGTACCGTTAACATGCACCAGAGCGCTTGTATATCTTCTCTTCCCGTTTACGAGCACAAGTACCTGGTCGGGTCCAAGTCCTCTTAACGTAGCCGGCCTAACGTGGTCGGAGCCGTCGTCTATAGTAGTCTCAGGCGCATTATAAGAAGGGACGAGCATTTTGATCATCTCCGTAGTCTGAGTAAAGCCCGACTGCTGAATATCTTTTGCGCTTATTACGTCTATAGGAACCGGCGAGTTGACAACCGTTCTATCCTTTCTCCTTGTGCCGACAACAACAACTTCATCTGTCCCGATAAGATCGGCCGCGAGCGCGAAGTTCTTAGTTAGAGTCTGTCCGCTTTCAACCGTTACTTTTTCCTTTACGGTTTTATAACTAACGTAGCTGACCTGCAGAACATAACTGCCCGGCGCCACTTTCAGGCTGTATTCGCCGTTAGCGTCCGTACCGGTTCCCATGTGGGATCCGAGAATAATAATGTTCGCCCCGGGAAGAGAGTCTCCTGTTTTAGCGTCGGTTATTGTGCCTTTTATAGTACCCGAGCTTTGAGCAAGCATACTGCCACCCAAAATCACGTACATAAAAAACGCAAGTAAAATCATCCCCTGATGTGCCGCTTTGTATACCTTTGGTAGAAGTATACTCATCATATATGCGCTCCTTTGTTATTAGATGGATTGATTTTTAAATAGAAACCGGGCCGAAGGGAAGATAATCGGGGTAGGAATAATCCGGGTTCCAAATAATTATTTTAATTAGCCAAACACAATTTCTTCAAAACAACAGCATTGCAGCTGTTTTTCTTTTTCCAGGAAATTCTTTTTTCTCAGAAACCAATTGCGGCACCGCTGCCGCGCGGATCGAAAGCGCCGTAGACGGAACCGTCCGAATCATCCACCATAATACCTTCCGCCAAACCGAGTATACTGAATCTCCTGTTTGCGTCCTCGAACTTGTAGCCCATTTTTTCCAGATTGTTTCGAACGTCTTTAGTCAGAGAAAAGTCTTCGTAATAAATTTTATCGGGCATCCATTGATGATGAATGCGCGGTGAGTTTATCGCCTGCTGTATGTTCATACCAAAGTCGATGCAGTTCATAATGACCTGAAGTACAACCGTAATAATTCTGGAACCTCCGGGCGAACCGATTATGATGTAAGGCTTATTGTTCTTTAAAACTATAGTGGGAGTCATCGAGCTCAGAGGCCTTTTCTGCGGCTGAATTGAATTACCTTCCGTTCCCATCAATCCGAATTGATTCGGAGTTCCGGGCTTCGCGCTGAAATCGTCCATTTCGTTATTCAAAAGGAATCCTGCACCGGCCACTACAATCTTAGAGCCGAAAGCAGAATTAATTGTAGTTGTATTGCTTACCGCATTACCGTTTTCATCATATATAGAAAAGTGAGTTGTCTCGTTGCTTTCGGCGTATTTTGAAGGCTTGCCGGCTGAAATTTGGCTCGAAGGTACTGCAATGTCTTTTGCCTTCACTATCTTATCGTAGATAGATTTTGCATAAGCCTTCGAGATAAGTCCGGCTTTCGGAACGTGATAAAAATCTTCATCGCCTAAAAGATACGTCCTGTCTGCGTACGTATATTTCATCGCTTCAACAAGCCGGTGAATGTATTCGCTGCTTCCCCAATCTGTTTTTTCAAATTTATAATTTTCAAGAATATTCAGCATCTCGACCAGCGCAATTCCGCCGGAACTAGAAGGAGGCATGGATACAACCTGATAGCCTCTGTAAGTTCCTTCAACCGGTTTCCGCTCAACAGGGTCATATTTTTTCAGATCTTCCAGGGAAATATAACCGCCCATCGATTTTACCTGCTTAACGAGAAGCTCCGCTATTTTGCCCTTATAAAATCCGTCATCGCCTTTTTCTTTTATTAGCTCGAGAGTTTTGGCCAGCTCCGTCTGCTTAAATACTTCGCCTTCTTTATACGGTACTCCGTTCTTCGAAAATATTTTATAAGTTGAAGGATATTTTTTGAACTCGGGCAGAAATCTCTTAAACATCCGGGCACTTCTATAATCGAGTTTCCAGCCTCTTCTCGCGAGATTGATAGCGGGCTGAATTACCTGGGCGAGAGTCATCGTACCGTATTTTTTTAACGCGTAAATAAGTCCGGCAACACTTCCCGGCACACCCGCCGAAGTAGTTCCCTTCTGGCTAAGTGCAGGCACGTAATTTCCGTTTTTATCGAGATACATATTTCTGCCGGCAGTTAGAGGTGCTTTTTCGCGGTAGTCGATTGTAACATTTCGTCCGTCTTTAAGATGGATTACCATAAATCCCCCGCCGCCGATATTGCCCGCATAAGGATATGTAACCGCCAGAGCAAAACCGACCGCCACAGCCGCATCAACAGCGTTGCCGCCATTCTTCATAATATCTACACCCGCCTGCGAGGCGAGAGGACTGGCGGAAACAACCATCCCATGCCGGCTCCTTACCGGCTGACCGCCCTGGCCGTAGAGCTCGGGAATAATAAATGAGACAATTACCAGACATACGATCGCCCCTTTAATGCGATTAACAAGTGAACCGGTAAAGGAAAATCTCATCCCTTGATCTCCTCGATGAATCGTAAATAGAAAATTGATTTTGTCGGAAATAAACTCGTATCAACAAATATGTTTTTTCCGGTCCGCACTCTTTGCAATATCTATACCTCATATAAACGGATAAATATCGACGGTTTTCCCGGAAAAAGTTATAAGTTACCGTAGTATTATTTTATGCCGGGATACAGGAAGGAATAAAAATCCCGGGTTCAATTTTAAAGTGTCTTAAAAAACGAGCCAAATTTTTATTGGACATTAATGCCGGTAAGTGTTGACATTGTCCATCGAAAAAATTTCCCTAAAAGAAATTTTTTCTGCAATAAGGAAAGCATATATATGTTGAAACGTGGTCAATACTATAAAAAGAAGATATCTCTTTATATATATACTGAAATGAATATCCGTGAGTAAGAAAAATTTTATCCTTTGACGGGGAAAAATATAAATAAATAAAAAAGAAATATCCATCAAGTATGTTCGTCAGTAATACAATCTTAGATACAGGTCACAATTTAAAATTTTTTATTCGATTGATGTAATGCGGTATCCGATAGGGATTCGATTTGATAAAAGGTTTAATTGAAGACGTTTAATCCAGGCGAGATGATTTAATTTCCCCCGTTGTCGGATATTTATCAAAAAGATGCCGAAACTTTTTTTAAAAGCTCCGGCAAAACTTTTATGTATATTATATCTGATTGTTCTTTATTTAACCTATTTAACTTTCGCAATCATTTCAATCTCTACAGCGGCATTCATAGGAAGCTCGCTTACTCCAACCGCGCTCCTTACATGTTTGCCGGCTTCACCAAAGATTTTCCCGATAAGCTCCGAAGCTCCGTTAGCTACTTTATGCTGATCGGAGAAACCGTCAGCGCTGTTTACAAATACCGTAAGCTTTACAATTCTGTCAACATTATCTAAACTCCCGGCAGCCTGTTTTACTACGCTGAGACAATTTAATGCACAAATCTCAGCGGCCTTTCTCCCATCCTCTTCGCTTATTTCTGCGCCGAGTTTTCCTTTAACTTTAAGCTCGCCTTTCACTACCGGGACTTGTCCGGCCGTAAAAACAAGTTTGTCAATTTTAAGCGAAGGTACATACGCAGCCAGTGCTTTTGGTGCTTCGGGAAGTTCAAAGCCGAGTTCCTTTATCTTTTCCTCTATCATATTAGCTCCTTTTTATAACAGTATACTTTTTATTATCTTTAAAACGATCCGCGGACAAAGTTTAATACCACAATACAATTTTAAGGAATCCTGCAAATGATTGAAAGTAAATTTGAAGAATTATTAGATGTTGTTAAAAAACTAAGGGTCGAGTGCCCGTGGGATAAAGAACAGACAAACGATTCAATTAAAGCAGCCACTCTCGAAGAAGCTTATGAAACAGTTGACGCTATCGACAGGAAAGATTACGAGGAATTTAAGGGTGAACTCGGCGATCTTCTCTTCCATGTACTCTTTCATTCTGTTATAGCAGAGGACGCGAAACTTTTTACCATCAACGAAGTCATCGGCTCTATAAAAGAGAAATTGATACGCCGGCACCCCCACGTGTTCGGCAGCGTGGAGGTCAACGGATCCGAAGACGTAAAGAAAAACTGGGAAGCGATTAAGCTTACCGAAGGAAGAGATTCCGTGCTGGAAGGAGTTCCGGAAAATCTGCCCTCGATGTTAAAGGCGCACAGGCTGCAGGAAAAGGCTGCAAAGGTCGGGTTCGACTGGGAAAAGAAAGAAGACGTGTGGAAGAAAGTGGTGGAAGAAATTGAAGAGATGCACGTTTCCGAAAAGGAAGAAACCGCAGAAGAACTGGAAAATGAGATAGGCGATGTTTTCTTCGCTCTTGTAAATTATGCCAGATTTCTCGGTGTAAATCCCGATAACGCCCTAAGAAAAACCAATACCAAGTTCATCAATAGGTTTAATTACGTTGAAAAGAAGATAAGCGAGAGCGGAAGAAAGATAAACGAATCCAACCTTCAAGAAATGGATAAATACTGGGAAGAGAGTAAGAGTGTTCTGGAGAAAAAGCAGGCCGAATAGGGCAGGACTGAGAGATGGGGTATCGGAGAGACTGTGTGATAACTTTTTGCCGGTGAATAATTATTCCATAGCCATAAATAATCGCCCAGCCGTGAATAAATTCGGAATGAATTAAACAGAAAACCATACGCCGTTCACGGCGTTTAAGCCAGCCGATTATTGTTGAACAATTGATTAAAACCACTGAAAGACCCCGGTGGGAAATATATAATCAGCACCCCGATTCCTATTTGTATAATTTTACTGTTTTTTTCTTTCATATTTTGATATTATCTTTAAATAGATCAACTTTTTTTGAGTGAAGTTCCTCTCAAAAACAGTTATTACCACAATTATCATGAACATTTTATTTTTTTTTGTCTTGATTCAACATCCCATTACTAGATAAGAAGATGTATTGGTAGCTGGGGAAGGCAGGAGATATTGCCGAAACTACCATACTTGATCTTAGGTTAGCTTAAAGAATTTTACTTTTCCCTTTTTTCTGTCATTTCATCCGACTTTATTGATAAAAAGTTATGTCTGTTTTAGAATATATTTTTATTAATATACAATCAATATTATCGACCATTAATATTAGTCCCCCTGGAATTTTTACATATAAGTTAGATAATTAAACAGATTAAATTAATTTAATATGTCTGAGACTAAACAAATAAAGAAAGAAGTTTCCTGCAAAATTTTACAAACATACTTTCTTGCTTGTAAAAAAAAGGGAATTAGTCCGGACAAAATAATTCATAACCTCCCATACAGCCGGGAATATTTAGAAAACAAACATGAACGCATTGAATGGAGGTATTTTTTAAAAATAACGGAAAATATGAGGGCATATTTTGAGATAGACGAATTTGAAAATATTGGAAGACTTCATGTTACTCCGGGATTTTATCCCGAAGGGATACTTGCCGGTTTGATATTTTTTTCTTCGAACAAATTTTCAAGAATTCTGGCGAAACGCGTGTTCAAAATCGGTGATATGATGATTTCATGTATGAAACATGAGATAGAATTCCCCGGCAAGAATAATATTATTGTGAAACTTTATTTGGATAATAACTACCAATCTTGTCCGGAATTTTTTATTTCAATTAAAGGCTATTGGGTTGAACTGGGTAAACTTGTAGGACATAAAAATTTTAAAATCAGCTTAAGCTTAATAAATCAAGGTGCTACCTACATTATATCATGGGAAAAAGAGGGTATTTCATATAATATAAAAAAAAGATTAAGGTGGTTACTTAATATAAGAAGAGCCTTTACGGATTTAACGGAATCACATGAGAAATTACTCAAACAATATGATCAATTAGAAGAGTCAAAAAGAATACTACAAAAGCAGACAACCCAATTAATAACTGCCCATGATATAAGTAAGTCAATTAGGCAAAATATAGATATTCATAAAACCATAAAAGAAATTACGGATACTTTGGTTAGAGATGCTGAATTTTCTTTTGCCAAAGTAATAATATCAAAAGATATTGAAGGGAATAATTTTGAGGCCGAATCAATTAGCGGGAAGCAAAGCCGTGGTTCGGAAACAATAATAAGAGATATAGAAATAGCTGATAACAAGATTGGTGAACTGTTAATTCAACCTATAAGTACTTCATATGAATCGGAAACAGAAGAATTATTAAATTATTTGCTTCCGGTTATAAATATTTCCATTCATGATGCATTGGTTCTAAGAACAATTACAGATTACAAGAATAATTTGGAAACTAAGGTAGAATGTAGAACTTCCGAACTGCAAAATGCCCAAGAAGAATTATCCAAAACAGTGCATCTTTTGAAAGAAGCACAGCAAGCTCAAAATAGATTTTTTACTAATATCTCACATGAGTTTAGAACGCCTTTAACTTTAATTATGGGTCCGGCGGAGAATATTGTAAAACAATCAAAAGACAGCAATATTATTGAAGAAGCAAAACTTATTTACAGGAGTGCCAAAAAGATAAATAGATTAACCAACCAACTATTGGACATTTCTAAAATAGAATCGGGAAGGATAAAATTAAAAACAAGCAGACTAAATTTGATAAATGTGCTAAATGAAAATATTGCGTTGTTTAAATCATTTGCAGAAAGTAAAAACATTTCACTGCTTTTGTCAAAGCAATCCGATGTTATATATATTTATTTGGACAGAGAAAAGTTCGACAAAATTATAAGCAATGTGTTATCAAACGCGTTAAAGTTTACTCCTGTAGAAGGTTATATAAATATTGATATTAAGAATAATGTTCCTGACGGTAATCCCGTTCCTGATGAAACAGGTAATTCGGCATTTGTTGAAATAGCCGTGAGTGATTCCGGAATTGGAATACCCGGAGATAAAATAGACAAAATTTTTAATCGCTTCTATCAAGTTGATAATAATTTAACAAGAGAATATGAAGGGACGGGCATCGGATTATCATTGACAAAAGAACTAATTGAACTGCATAAAGGAAAAATTATTGCAGAAAGCGAAGAAGGGAAAGGATCAATTTTTAGGATATTTCTTCCTAAAGGGACAAATCATCTTTTACCCGAAGAGATTGTCACAATAGAAAGTCGGCCATGTAGCAAGAATTTATTTGAAAACGAAGTTCTTAGCGCTGAAAAAAAGGAGAATAAATTATATTCAGCTGATTTTGAAACAAATACTCTGCCATTAAATGATGAAAAGCCTTATTTACTTATTATTGATGATAACACTGAAGTAAGAAATTTTATTAAGAAAAATCTTAGCGCTCATTTCAATATTTGTGAAGCGATTAACGGCGAAGACGGTTGGAAAATATCGATAAAAAATATGCCGGATTTAATTATTAGCGATGTAATGATGCCGAAAATGGACGGATTTGAACTGTGTAAGAAATTAAAAACCGATGAAAGGACAAACCATATTCCTGTAATGATGTTAACTGCTAGAGCTACATTAGAGGATAAAATTTCCGGATTAGAAATTGGCGCCGATGATTATCTCATTAAACCTTTCGATTCCGAAGAGCTTACGGTTCGCTGTCTCAACCTGATTAACATGAGGAAAAAACTGCGTGAGAAATTTAGTCGTGAAATCATACTTCAACCTACGGGAATTACTATTACATCAGCAGATGAAAAATTCTTAAACAGAACGATTAAGATTATTGAGAAAGAGATGAGCAACCCGGATTTTGGTGTTGATAAATTAAGCACTATACTCAATATGAGCAGGGTACAGTTATATAGAAAAATTAAGGCACTAACGGATTTTACGGCTAGTGATTTTATAAGAATTATTCGTTTAAAAAGAGCAAAATCGTTAATTGAGCAGAAATTCGGAAACATTTCCGAAATTGCATTGGAAGTAGGTTTTAATAATCCCTCCTATTTTAGCTATTGCTTCCGCAAAGAATTCGGAAGACTCCCCTCCGAGTTCTGAAATAGAGACATTCCTTATTTAAAGTAAGATATGTAACAAATCTTCCATCATTTGTAACATTCCTGTTAGACTAACTTATTTTTTATTCTGAGATTATAAACGTGAAGATGAAGAGGTGTAATGTACTATAAAAATGACACTTCCGGATTCATTCATTAGGGTTGAAACAATATGATGGATCGAGGCTAGTGAAACGGTCCGATTAACAAGCAGTTACATTTCCGAAAAAACGCGTAAAGAAATAACAAGAAAACAATATTCAGATTTTATTAAAGGAGGATGCAATGAACTTAAAAAGATTTTTATCTAGTTCGCTTGTTTGTATTTTATATTTCTTTCAAATAGGTACAGCGAGTGGTCAGTCTACATATACTGTAACAAACCCAAATGATTCCGGTTCAGGATCGTTACGTGAAGCAATGGTTAATGCAAACACCAATCCGGGACTAGATACAATTCAATTTGATCTTGGAGGCGGCGGGGCGTTTGATATTAAGGTTTTATCAAATTTACCGATTATTACTGAAGCAGTAGTAATCGACGGATTTTCTCAGCAAGGGAGTATTCCGCCCACCGAAAATAACGCAGCAGTTTATATTGTTGTGATTGACGGGAGAATTGATGAGTCCGGTATGAATTATGGTTTTGAAATTGGCTGTCCGGTTAGTAACTGCACCATCAAAGGATTTACAATACAAAACTTTCTTGTAGGGGTTAATGTCTGCGGCTCCAATAATAGAATAGAAGGAAACCGCTTGGTTAATAATTTACAAGACGGTGTAATGGTTACAGGGAATAATAACATAATCGGCGGATCTTCTCCTGACAAAAGAAATGTAATGATATACAATAATAACGGGATAGACATATTCCCGGAGGCTAACGGTAATATTATTGAAGGAAATTATGTCGGAATTGACGATGACGGTATAACGGCCGCACCGAATAATAGGGACGGCGTTTCTATAGGAAGTAATTATAACCGGGTTGCAAATAATATCATTGGGGGACAAGGATATGGCAATGGAATTTTAATACAAGCTTGGGATGAGGAAAGAATTCCGAGAAATAATGTTATTACCGGTAATACGATTGGATTAGATAAAACCGGTACTACAGCCCTGCCTAATGGACAAGGCGTTTCAATAAATCATTCAGATAACAATAAAATTGAGAATAACATTATTGCATTCAATAACTATAATGGTGTTTTAATATCGGCTCAAGACTTTGGGTGGGAGCATTTATACTCTACAGGGAATCTCATTTCTAAAAATTCAATTTATAACAACGGCGGCCTGGGTATTGATCTTAATTCTGACTGGGTAACGCCGAACGATAAAGGAGACATAGATACCGGTTCAAATAATACTATGAACTACCCGTTTATTACTTCAGCCTATATAATAGGTCATAAACTGGTTGTTACCGGTACATTAGATACCGATTCTCCTAAACAAACTAAAATTGAATTGTTTGCTAACACAAAGCCTGATGATACAGGCTACGGTGAAGGAAGATATTATCTCGGTTCCGATGTTCCCAAAATGAAAGGTAAATTTAAAGTTTTATTACCGATGGTTGATGCCGGAACTGTTATTACAGCAACGGCAACAGACAAATATAACAATACATCCGAGTTTTCCCTCGGAATTGAGGTTGTGCAAAAGGATGTTGTAACCGGCAACAGCTACGATTTATATTTATACGATACAAAAAAGAAAGAGCTTGTTCTTCTATCAAACACATCTTCATTTGGTGAATATAATTCATGCTGGTCGCATAACGGATCACTGCTTGTGCATGACATTGTTATAGGCGCTGCAAACCTCTGCCTCGGAGTAACAAACAGAATTAAGGGCACAACTGAAAGACTTGAAAACACGGAAGGAGGAAATGACGCTGTTTGGTCGTCCGGCGGATTATATCTTGCTTTCGACGATTTTACAAATATATATCTTTACAGCATGTTAACTAATAATAAACAGCTGTTGGTCGAAAATGCGATCAATCCTTACTGGTCGGATGACGGCGACAAAATGGTTTTTCAAAAAACTACAGACGGATCAATTAGAACAATAACAATAAATAAGCCTGATGAAGAAACAATTGTTACGTATGTTAATCCTTCGCCATACGGAAACCATCCGCGGTGGACAAGCGATGGGAAATGGATTGTTTATTATAACGACGGGATATGGAAAATAAGAGTTAATAAAATGGGTGAACCGATTGCAGAACCGGTTCCGCTGATCTTGAACGACGGTAATTTTTCTTATAGTAATCAAAATTTATCAAGTGACGGAAAAACAATAATATTTTCATCAAACAAGGATACGTACGATACTGATATCTGGACAATGACGATCAACGGGGAAGAACTTACCCGTATTACAGGAATCAGCGGTTATGGTGATTACGATCCCGCATTCTCTCCAAACGGAAGATTTATAGCTTTCAGCGGATTCACCGATAACGCGCTTAATAAACAAAACGCTGCCAGCTTTAACGATGCTGTGTCTACAACCGGTAAAAATCCTCATGATTATTCATTATCCCAGAATTATCCCAATCCCTTTAATCCCTCTACTATTATCAAATATCATATTGCCGAACAAGGCTACGTCATTTTGAAAATTTATGATATGCTTGGCAATGAAGTTGCAACTCTTGTTAATGGACAAAAATCTCCCGGCTATTATGAAGTGATTTTTGATGCGAGAAATTCCGATCAGGGACGAAATTTAGCGAGCGGAGTTTACGTTTATCAACTAAACATAAACGGGAATTTAATAACTAAGAAAATGTCTTTGGTAAGGTAAAGTGCGATAATTATTTAGTCCTCATAGTACTGAGGATTGAATTTGCAGAGACTTATTTTGGTACAACTCACTATGCAATAACAGAAGTACAAAATGAAAGGAACTAAAAAGAATATAAATATCTTATTAATAATAGAGGTCTTAACAAAGCAGTAAGCGCGAGACCCCGAAGTCCGAATGTACTTGGCATAAGGCATTATCAAAATTATCCGGATTCGTTTAATCTACATACAACTAATGTATGAACTTACCCGAAGAGTCAGGGGTGTTGCTTAGAGTCTATTATATCTTGGGTAAAAGAATAAAAACCTTTGTTAACAAAGCTGAGAAGGTGGTTTCGGAGAAATAGTTAATCAAGCAATTTTTATATTATGTCTATATTAGCTTTTCTCTAAAATGAAAAGTTTTTTGGGGTGAGACATCCACCACTCCGGTATTCGGGGTTACCGTGATTCGGTGTTGTTAAACTTCTCGTACGCATCAATGATATCCTTAACAAGCCTGTGGCGCACAACATCGGACTTATCGAAATAAACAAATCCCACGCCTTCGATGTCTGTCAAAATTTCGCGTGCCTGCACGAGTCCGCTAACCGACTTCGCCGGAAGGTCAATCTGTGTTATGTCACCGGTGATAATCGCTTTTGAATTAGCGCCGAGCCTGGTAAGGAACATCTTCATCTGAATGTCCGTAGCATTCTGAGCTTCATCGAGAATTACGAAAGCGTTGTTGAGAGTTCTTCCGCGCATGTACGCGAGCGGAACAATTTCGATAATTCTTTTTTCGATATATCCCCTTAATTTATCCGAAGGTATCATGTCGTCGAGCGCGTCGTACAGAGGGCGCAGATAGGGATCTATCTTTTCCCTGAAGTCGCCCGGCAGGAAACCGAGACTTTCGCCGGCCTCAACTGCGGGGCGGGCAAGGACAATTTTATTTATTATTCCTTTTTTTAATGCCGACACCCCCAAAGCGACGGCAAGGTATGTCTTCCCGGTGCCCGCGGGACCGATAGCGAAACAGATGTCGTTCTTTCCGGCTTTCTGAAGATAATTGAGCTGACCCGGTGTTCTTGCTTTTATAACATCATTCTTAGTATAAAGGACAATAGAATCGAATTCTTTTTCGTTGATAATTTCCTTGCCCTGAACGGTAAGTTCGAGGATTGTACTGATGTCCGACCGGGTAAGCGAGCCGTTCGTATTGAGAACGTATGCCATCTCCTTGATTACACGCTCTATAATATCGACTTCTTCAAGCACGCCTTTAATGACAATGTTTTCCCCTCTCACAGTTATAGTAGCGTTAAACTTATCTTCCACCGACCTGATGTTTGCGTCGTTCATCCCTAGTAGGGCGAACATATCCACATTTTCCAGTGTCATGCGTTTCTCAACAGCGGTCATTAATCTTCCTTTAAATATAAAAAGCCCTTATCATCCGATTATGACAAGGGCTGAAGTTTCTAAGAATTTTAGCATTCGATTTTAAGCTGAATTACTTAACCGGAGCGGGCTTGTAATTCTTTCTGATCTTATCGTATTTAGCTTTTTCTTGATCCGTTAAATTCGGAATAGTGAATACTTGTTTCGGAAAGATCAAGTTAGGATCTTTGATCTTATCGCGGTTGGCTTTGTAAATCATCGGCCACGCGAAACCGTTTCCGTAAAATTTATCTTTCTTCGCAATTCTCCACAGGCAGTCGCCCTTTACAACGGAATAATTAACTTCCTTCGGAGCTTCGATCCATGCGTCGAGTTCCGACTGCATTTGGTTGTGAACCTGATCAAAAAATTCCGGGAGCGCGCTTATCTTATTCATCTTCAAAGCATCGAGATCTTTCTGCCTGTCGGCTTTCGGACCTTCCTTACGGCTTACTTTACCTTGAAGCTCGGAAACTGCTTTCCTGAAGTTATCAACGTCGGCGGCCGTAGCGCCTACAAGCGCGTAAAGCTCTTTCTGGCAGTCTTCGTAGCTCTGGATATTCTTCGACTTCATATTATTAATATCGCTCTGCAGAGAAGCGATCTCTTTAGTAAGGCTGGCCTTTTCGGTTGTAAGACGCTGCATTTCGGCTTGCCACTCATCTTTAGTCATTTCTTTTTCCTGTGCGAAAACTGCAACGGAAAAGATGACCAAGAGAGAAAAAACAGCAATTAAATTTCTACTTAATTTCATTAGTGTTCCTCCAATTTCGTTGTTTTCTTAAAACTATATTATTTCATTTTTTCGAGATTAGCTTTTGTTTCTTCTTTCTCTTTGTTGCACTGTTCCAGCTTCGCAGTTTTTTGTGCTATTTCTTTCTCGAGTTTCGCTCTTTCATCCTTTAATGAATTAGCTTGTGTCTGCAGTGAAGTAACTTCCTTCTGCAGAGAGTTCAGTTGCGCCATTTCAGCATCGCTTACACCCCCGCAACCGCTAAGAACTGCCGCGGTAATAGCAAACGTCGCGACAAGGGCAGTATTTCTAACTACTCTTACGATTTTCATATTCGGACCTCCAATTAATAATTATTTAGAAAATTATTTTAATTAACTTCAGGGACAAAATTCTACGGAACGGTAAAACTAATTGAGCATTCAATGAGTTTACCGCCAAAATTTAAATACGAATGCCTTACTATATAATAAATTAGGGGAATAAATTCAAGCTGGAATTTTATTGTAGTGTATACACCCTGCTACAAAATATGCTCTAAATGAGTCTTTTCTCAACAAAACTGGTAAAGTTGTCCCCCGCAATTATTATATGATCGAATACAGGAATATCCATAATTTTTCCGGTTTCCGTCAATTTTTTTGTAATTGCAATATCTTCTCCACTGGGCTCCGGATTTCCGCTCGGATGATTATGCAGCAATATTATGCTTGCGGAGCTGTTCTCGATTGCAGTTTTGAAAACTTCACGCGGATGGACCACGCTCGAATTTAAATTTCCGACCGAAATTGTCTCAAACTTAATTATTTTGTTGGCCGAGTTTAAACAGACTACAATAAATAGCTCTTTCAGCTCGTCTTTCAGCAAGGGAATAAAAACATCCGCAACATCTTTGGGAGAAGTTATTTTATTATCAGTAAACCACTTAGACTGAGACTGAATTCTCCGGCTAATCTCGAATGCTGCTAGCAGCGCAGCCGCTTTATCCCGCCCAATGCCTTCGGATTTTGTGAGTGTGTTGATGGATTTAGTAGCCAATATGGCAAGGTTCCCGTGCTGACTTAGAAGTTCCTGTGCGATCCCGATAACGGATTTTCCCTTTTTGCCTGTACGAAGCAGAATGGCGATGAGTTCGGCGTCGCTTAAATTTCCCGCGCCTCTTAATATCAGTTTCTCGCGGGGTCTATCGTCAAACGGCAGTTCTTTTACCTTTAAGATAGTATCCCCCAATCTTATTTATCAGCCGCCCGCTTTAAATTTATCAATCAACTCGAACCTGCCGTTATTGTACCGGACAATATCTAAGAATTTATTTACACGGGTGCTGTCGAAATATATATTATTATGATATCCTTTTCCTATTACGCCTGATTCGAGCGCGTCTTGAATATCGGATCTTGAAGCATTTGGATTGCTTTCCATCAGGCTCAACAAATATTCGGCGGTATCGTATCCGTAGAGGACATTTCTGTCGGCGTCCATATTTGTCTTGGCAGAAAACTTTTTACTGAACTCGCGGTACAGCGGACTGTTATAATCGATAAAATAATCGGAAGTAAACGTCAGTTTGTCACTCAGCTCAGGAGATGTTTCATATCCTTTGGCGAGAAACCAGTCCTGGTTTCCGTAAATTGGAACGTAAAGGCTGTCTTGTACAAACTGTGAAAGTATAGCAGGCACATCTCGCTTATCGCTTAGAGGAAGATAAACGCCGTCGAGAGTAAGAGAGTCCGCCGCAATTTTTGATACTTGATCGCTGAAAGAAACAGAGTTGCTGTAGTACGTCTGCTGTGTTAAAATTTCACCGCCGAGATTTTTAAATTCATTAATAAAAGCCGAGGCAAGCTTGGGCGAGTATCCGTCCGCCGCGTTGAGCACCGAAATTTTTCTTTTATTAACAACGTAATAAATGTACTGCGCCATCACTTGTCCCCTTACCTGGAACGACGGGTTGGCCTGGAAAAAGTTCGGGTAAAGTTCCGTCAAACCGTTGTCTGTTGCCGTAGGAGATATGATCGGGATATTTGTATCCTTGAATGTCTCGAGTGCTTCCCTTACTTCGTCGCTGTAAATGGGACCTATCACCGCTTTAAGCGAAGGAAGCGCGGAAAACTCTTCCTTGATATTTTCTATTGTCTCCTGCTTTCGTTCGGTGTTCCTTATAACAAGCCCGATCTTCTCTTTATGATTATCGTTGTATTCGGCCACCGCGAATTTTATTCCCTGAAGTATTTCATCGCCGGGTCCCGCGGACGTACCGTCCTTCGGTGTATCGAGCGGAAGCAGAACGCCGATAAGAGGAGATGAGGCCGCGCTTTCCGGTCCGCTTTTAAGATTCTGAAATAAAGTAGCCGCCTGGCTCTTTTCCTCAGACTCGGGATACTTCTTCATCAAGTCGGAGAACACGCTGCGGGCCGTATCGATCTGACCCTGCTTGATATAAAGCTTTCCGGTTATTAGAAGAAGATATGGCTTTAGCTTGGAATCGGAGACCGAGTCGTACATTCTTTTAACCTGCCGCAGCCGCATGTAATCGAGAGCGATCTTCTCCCCGCTAGATTTCGCGTAGCTGTTATAAAAAGGTGACGACGTTGTTTCGATTATTGAAGCCAGGTTTTTGAATGCGGTTAAATATAAATTCTGTTCGAGGTAACATTTGGAAAGCGCAAGTTCGGCTTCGTCCCTGTAGCCGCTCTCGGGAAACCTTGTAAGAAATTCGTTAAGCGTCTTTTCGGCGCTATCGTAATTCTTCTGATCCAGATAAGATTTCCCCGCGAATATGTAGGAAATAGTTGTCTTGGGATTATAGCCGTACTTTTCAATTATCCTGTTGAATATGGTTAACGCTTCATCATATTGCGATGAATTGTAAAGATCGAGAGCTAATTTAAACTCTGTATCCGCGTTAGTTGTGTCTTTTTTATCCTGTGCTCTGGAGTCGAGAGATACAAAAAGAAATAGGAAGATTAGGATAAAGGATATTTTAGCTCTGACCATCTGAAACCACATTATTTTTTAGAATAGAAGATGCTTTGTGTCTGCCTGCAGCTGCGTTCTCGTTATTAGGATCCAGCTTTACCGCTATATCGTAATACGCAAGTGCGTCGGCCGGCTTTTTCGATTTCAAACACGCTTCGGCGAGGAAGGTATATGTATCGGACGAGGCGCTCTCAATCGATTCGATGTATTTTAAAAACTGCGTTTCCGCTTTACCGTATTCTTCCAGCTTAAGATATATTTTTCCGGCCCACTCATACGGCGAAGGCTCGGAAGGATTGAGGCGGATTGCTTTTTCTACGGGCGCAACGGCGTGTGCGTACATTCCCAGGTTGTAATACGTCTCAGCATATATTTTATTAAGCTCCCAGAAATTTGAGTAAATTGCGTCGGCCCGCTTTGCGTAAGATAAAGCGCTTTTGTAGTTTTTAAATTTGAGCTCTATCTTCGCCAGATAAATATTCGCTTCATGATGAAGTTCCGACTGGTCTTCGAAAGAGAGGAAGTTTAGGAAATTAAGCTTCGCCGGTTCGAGATCGTCCATCATTAAATACGAATAGCCGAGGAAAAACGCCGAGACAGGCTCATCTTCGGGTACAACTGAATTTAATGCCTCCACGGCGCGCTTCCACATAGCATGCCTCATCAAAAGCTGCGAGAGAAACATGCGCATTTCCTGGTTGTCCGGCTCGTTCTCCAGAAAGCCGTTTAACAGGCCGACTGCTGATTCCGTACCGTTCATGTTCTCATAAACGTTCGCGATACTCATGTACACGTCTGGCAGATCGCTGTGCTCGTTAAGTATTGAACGGTAAATCTGCAGGGCGTGAAGAAATTTGCCCTGCGATTCGAAATCCCGCGCCAGTTTTATCTTATGTTCGAGCTGATAAGTTAAATCCAAAATATCTATTCCCACTCGATTGTTGAAGGAGGCTTCGAGCTCACGTCGTACACAACTCTGTTAACCCCCTTAACTTTGTTAATTATCTTACTTGACACATTAGCCAGAAAATCGTGATCAAACTGGAACCAGTCCGCCGTCATACCATCGACGGACGTTACTGCCCGAAGCGCCAGAACGAACTCGTATGTCCGGGAGTCGCCCATCACTCCTACCGATTGAATAGGAAGCAGAACCGCGAACGCTTGCCAAATCTGGTTGTAAAGAACCGCTTTTTTTATCTCGTTGATAAAAATATCGTCAGCCTCCCGCAAAATGTCAAGTTTATCTTTTGTTATCTCGCCTATTACCCTCACCGCAAGTCCGGGCCCGGGGAAAGGGTGCCTTTCTATAAATTCTTCGGGAATGTTCAGCTCTCGCCCGACATTTCTCACTTCGTCCTTAAAGAGTTCCCTAAACGGCTCAATCAATTTGAGGTTCATCTTCTCCGGAAGTCCTCCCACGTTGTGGTGTGTTTTAATTGTAGCCGAAACGCCTTTTACCGGCACCGATTCGATTACGTCGGGGTAAAGAGTACCCTGTACAAGAAATTTAGCGTCGCCGTACTTCTTCGCTTCTTCCTCAAAAACTTCGATAAACATGTTTCCGATTATCTTTCTTTTTTCCTCGGGATTAGTAACACCCTTGAGTTTATTAAGAAATCTCTCGGAAGCATCGACGTGTATATGGTTCAGGTTCAGCTTTTCATCGAACATCTTGCCTATTTTACTGCTTTCGTCCTTTCTCATCAGTCCGGTATCAATATGAATGCAGATAAGATTCTCGCCGATTGCTTTTTTCACCAGCACCGCGGCTACCGTAGAATCGACACCACCGCTCAGCGCGCAAATTGTCTTCGAATCTCCGGCCATTTCCCTTATCTTCTCGACGTGTTCTTCGATGAAATTTCTCGGAGTCCAGTCGCCTTTGCATCCGCATACGTCATACAGAAAATTATGGACGATTTTAATTCCTTCTTTAGTGTGAACAACTTCCGGATGGAATTGAACTCCGTAAATTTTCTTTTCCTCGTTCGAAAGCGCGCAGACCGGGGAATGATCGGATTCGGCTAGCACTGTAAATCCTTCGGGAATCTTAGAAAGAAAGTCGCCGTGACTCATCCAGACTATGGAGCTTTTTGTAACGTTCTTAAAAAGTTTTGAATCTTTTGTTACCCTCAGCACCGCCTTCCCGTACTCCCTGTTCTTCGCCGATTCAACTTCTCCGTTAAAATGCTTCCCTATTAGCTGGAGACCGTAGCATATACCGAGAACCGGCACTCCCAGCTCGAGAAGCTCTGAATTGAGACGAGGGGCATTGGCGTCGTATACGCTCATCGGTCCGCCAGACAGAATTATGCCCGACGGATTCATTTCTTTAACAGTTTCTATACTTACGTCGTGAGGATGAATTTCAGAATAAACATGATCTTCCCTTACACGTCTCGCAATGAGCTGCGTGTACTGCGACCCGAAATCAATAATTACAATTTTATCGTTTACTTGCATCTTTCGTATTTCTCCGTGAATGAGGATTAACTTTTTAAAACAAAAACAAAACCCCGGTTAAGGGTTTTGTTTTCAATGATCTTAATAATTTTACAAGGATCAAACTACCCGCTCCGCGCAAGGCAGGAATTTGTAAAGTGCGTCATTAATAATAAATAAGATAACGGGATCAGCCGCCTATCTGTTTTTCGTATGCGGCGCTGTCGAGCAATCCGGAAAGTTCCGACGGGTCGTTTATCTCGATCTTAATCATCCAGCCGCCACCGTAAGGATCGCTGTTTACAACCTCGGGCGAATCCGCCAGCGCTTTATTTACCTCAATGACTTTCCCGTTGCACGGCGCGTAAAGGTCGCTTACCGTTTTTACGGCTTCTATAGTTCCGAATGTCTCACCTGTCTTAATTTCAGATAGATTAGGATCGATATCGACAAACACTACGTCGCCCAACTCGCCCTGCGCATAATCAGTTACTCCGATAGTTCCTGTTTTTCCGTCAACCAGGATCCATTCGTGATCTTTTGTGTACTTTAAATTCTCAGGAGTATTCATGTTTCCCTCAATAATTTTATTTTCAGATTCAATTTAACTTTTTTTTACAAAACATATTGTGACATTGCGTGATCCACAATCACTTAAGAAAATTCAGGAACATGTGTGCGGCCTGGACGGAGGTCAGAATGAAAAATGCTCCATGAAACCGGTATCGAAGTTCCCGCTTAAGAAACGCGGATCTTCGAGCACCTTAAGATGGAAAGGTATCGTTGTCTTAATACCCTCGACTACGAATTCCTCTAGAGCCCTTCTTCCCCTGGCAACGGCGTGCTCTCTGTCGGTGCCCCAGACTATCAGCTTTGCAATAAGCGAATCGTAATAAGGAGGGATGGAATACGAAGAATAAATATGCGAATCGACTCTAACGCCGAACCCGCCCGGAAAATGAAGCGACTGTATCTTGCCCGGCGAAGGCATGAAATTAGCTTCCGGATCTTCGGCATTGATACGGAATTCGATCGCGTGTCCGACCGGCTTATGCGGAAGTATCTCGATATTGCCGCCCGCGGCTACAATTATCTGCTGGCGTATAAGATCGAGACCATAAACCCACTCGGTTACTGGGTGCTCAACCTGTATACGCGTGTTCATTTCCATGAAGAAAAAATTCTTGTGCTTATCTAGAAGGAATTCAATCGTTCCCGCACCTTCGTAGTTAACCGAGTTGGCGCCCAACACCGCAGTGTTCCCCATCTTATCTCGAAGAGCCTGGTTCAGCGCCGGTGAAGGCGATTCCTCTATTAGTTTCTGGTGACGTCTCTGAACGGAGCAGTCTCTTTCACCGTAATGATAAACGTTTCCCTTGCTGTCGCCCAGTATCTGTATCTCCACGTGCCTGGGGTTCTCGATAAATTTCTCCAGATAAACATCGGGATTACCGAATGAAGACTCGGCCTCGTTGCGCGCTGTTTTAAAGGCGTTCTCAAATTCCTTCGCGTTCCAAACGATTCTCATTCCCTTACCGCCGCCGCCGGCCGATGCTTTTATGATAACCGGGAATCCGATCTCTTTCGCGATTTTCTTCCCCTCTTCAATGTCGCTTATTACACCGTCGCTGCCGGGCACTACAGGCACACCGCTTTTCTTCATTGTTTCTTTGGCGTATGCCTTGTCTCCCATCGCGCGGATCATTTCGGGTGAAGGACCGATAAATTTAATGCCGGATTCCTGGCAGATCTCGGAGAAGTTCGCGTTTTCAGCAAGGAAGCCGTAACCCGGATGAATTGCATCAGCACCGGTGATCTGCGCGGCGGATATAATCAAAGGAATCTTTAAGTAGCTTTCTCTGCTTACGGCGGGTCCTATGCAAACCGCCTCATCGGCAAAAGTTACGTGGAGGGCATCTCTATCCGCTTCGGAGTAGACAGCGACTGTCTTTATACCCAGTTCTCTGCAGGTCCTTATTATTCTTAAGGCAATTTCGCCCCTGTTAGCAATTAAAATTTTGTTAAACAAAACGTCCTCAATGTGCTGTTAGATAAGAATCAACTGGTTTGTACTAAAAACAGCGGCTGATTGTACTCTACCGGTTTCCCGTTTTCGACTAATATTTCTACAATCTTTCCGTCAGCATCGCTTTCAATTTCGTTCATTAATTTCATCGCTTCTATGATGCAAAGAACGGTTCCGGAGGAAATCGAATCACCTACCTGAACGTAAGGATCGGCGTCGGGCCCCGGGGCCCTGTAAAAAGTACCCACTATGGGAGATTTGATCTCATGCTGGTTAGCCGCCTGTTCTTTATCCTTCGGCTTTTCTTCCTCGGATGCTTCTTTTGCCGACGAGCCGGCCTGCGGTTGACCGAGGACCACCTGCGGCTGATAGCCGGAGTCTCTGAAGGCTCTGATCTTCTTGGCTATTTTAACTTTAAAGCCTTCTTCTTCAATTTCAAGGTCAGTAATTTCGCTTGTATCGACCAGCTTAACAAGCTTCTTTATCAAGTTTAAATCCATTTGGCTACCCTGTTATTAAGATTTTACTCTTTCCATATATTCCCCGGTTCTTGTATCCACCCTGAGAACATCGTCGATGTTTATGAACAGAGGTACGCTTATAGTACCGCCGGTCTCTAGTTTGGCCGGTTTTGTCGCGCCGGTCGCCGTGTCCCCCTTAAATCCCGGTTCCGTCTCAACTACTTTTAGGTTGACGAAAATCGGTATTTCAACGTTTATAATTTCGGTTCCGTCGAAGAGAATATCGACGTCTACGCTTTCCTTCAGGTAATCTACGCCGCCGCCGAATAGTTCGGCCGGCACATTTATCTGTTCGAATGTTTCGTTATCCATGCAGACGAGGAAGTCTCCGTCCCTGTAAAGGTATTGATATTTTCTTCTCTCGACCCTTACAACATCCACCGATTCGCCGGCTCTGAATGTATTGTCGAGTACTTTTCCGTTTCTTAAATTTTTAAGAGTTGATCTTACGAAGGCTCCGCCTTTGCCGGGCTTAACGTGCTGGAATTCTACAATTGTGTAGAGATCATTTTTAAATTTGATGATTAAGCCGTTTCTGAAATCCGAAGTGTCTGCCATATATCCCGTGTGTAGTTAGTTAATAAATAGACAGAAAAAATAGATATATGGAGGTTGAAAGTCAAGAAACCGACATTATTAAAATCAGCAGTTTTTAACCAAAATGACTCCGATTTGGGTCAATTTTGATCAATTTTGTACAAAAAAGCCGTGATTTTTAAAATCACGGCTTTTTCGGTTTTGTTATACTGCTGTAAAAATAAACACCGGAAAAAATCAACTTAAACTCGAAATCAAGCCTTAGAATAACTTAATTCAAAATATCCGGCTGATCGCCCAATCTATTGCCGTCGGCTTCAGCCGACGGAATAAGGAACAGCATTAAAACTCGACTTTAGTAGCATCGGCTCTATGAATGAGGCTAAAGCCTGAAAGTTTTTCCATTTTCACTATCCGTTCGCTAAAGCGAACGGCAATAAAAATAAATTAATTCATATATCTAATTATCTATTTATAATTAGAATTAAAACTTCACTCCCAGGGAAATATACTGAACATTTTTCAGCCTGCCGAAATCCTGATAAGCATAATCGATCATAACTTTAACGGCTTCCACCAGACGGTAGTTTACACCGACTCCCAGCGTTAGTCCCTGCTCGCCTTCCCTCTCAAAAAGCGATTTATAACCGCCGCGTACGAAGAAAAGCTCATGCCAGGAGAATTCAACGCCGGTATTTACGTGCTCGGAATTATCGTTTGGATGAACCGCATCGGCGGCGAGCGTTAATCTTGTATCATTATTCTTCACCGCGTCCACAGCCAATCCTATTCTGAAGATAAGCGGAAGTTCAAATTTATCTAGATCGAGATTCGTGTTAATGATATTCTGATTTCCCGGTCCTGTCTGCATTATCTCAAGTATATCTCTTCCGGCAAGCTGCATCTTGGGACCGAAGTTGGAAATACTCGCGCCCAATCTCAATTCATTCAAAAATTGAATTCTGTAAAGCACGCCGACATCCAGCGCGAAACTGGAAGCTGATTCATGCCAGATATATTCATTAATATATTTTACGTTGAAGCCTATCGAAAAATCTTCGGTTAGATTTCTGGCGTACGACAGCCCGAGCAGAAGCGATCCGGCGTTGAAAATTTCACCGGTTCCTTCGGGATTTTCCAGCGTTCTTACTTTCATATCCCCCATCGAGAGTACCGCAACGGAAGCGGCGATCGTACCGAGTCCCGATACGTCTACGCCCACGCCCGCGTAATCAAGGTTTACGTCGGCTATCCAGTCGACGTGATTAAAATACGCTTCCTTGGCGTACATTCTGGCAAGACCCGCGGGATTCCAGTATATAGAATTTATGTCGTCCGCCGACGCTGTGTAAGCGCCGCCCATACCTACTGGCCGCGGACCGACGGCGATCTTTAAGAACTGCGCGGCTGTTGTGCCTGTCTTATTAATCTCGGCGCCGAGCTGAGCAAATGTATCGCGCGCCGAGAGCATCCCGAGAATGATGAAGAAAATCACTTTAATTGATTTCATTTAAAACTCCTTCGATTGTCTAATTTCCGGTATTACTTTTTTCATAACCGCCCCCACCCGTCGTCATTTAATTAGAGCAAACTTTATAATCTTCTCGCCCACTCCGGGCGCGTCTATATGAGCAAAGTAAATACCGTAAGCGACTCCGAATCCGTCGGTATTCAAGAGGTTCCAGTATTCTCTTCCGTTTTCGATCGTTCCGTCGTGTTCTATAGTCTTCACGTGCTCGCCGCTCAGTGTAAATATTCTTATCGAACATTTCGGAGGAAGGTTCTCGAAATAAATTCGTCTTTCGCCGCGCGGCTGGCCGGGCAGCTGGTTAGCGGGTTCTATCTGGTTTACTCCCACATAAGGGTTCGGAACAACGTAAACGTTATCAAGTCCGTTTCCGGCCTTAGCAGCGCTGTACTGCGCACCTTCGGTTTTAAAGTCGAACCTGTCGTTCGAGTTAAACGGGCGCTTCGTAATTATTTGAAGCAAGTCTCCGTCGGATGGAGCGATTGGAGTTAAGGTAGAATCCGTCGGAGGAGTTATAGTTACACCCCATGTCAATTCGGAGGGCGTCAGCTCCGCATCCGGTTTAAATAATATTATTTCCTCACCTGGATCCCAAGCAAGATTCTTCGTAGAATTATTCTCCCTGAGAAACGTTTCTATCCGTTTATGTATACCGCCGGTGGTAGTTACTACAGAATACTTAACGTGGATGTAAATTAATCCTTTACTCGACTGGATTAGAGCCGAGTCGATATCTTCCGACGAAAATTTTATTTCATAATCGGCCGGATATATATCTCCGGTTCCGATTGTTCCCTTCTTAACGCTTATAAGGTAATTGGAATTTCCCTCGATCCACCGCGTATTCATAGTATCGACTTCAAGCTTTGCCTCATCTTGAACCAAAAGCTTAATCCCGTCGAATACGGTATTGCCGTCCTCCAGACTGAGCCTTGTACTTTGATATACAGGAAAATACCTGTAGCTGATCTTAAACTGCCCGCCGTTCGGCATCATACTTCCGCCTAATCTTCGAATCGCTCCGCGCTCGGTATTTATAGAATAATCTTTTCCTTCCGTATAAATCGTACCGTCATCGGAGCCGGTTACCTCGAGCGCTTCGTCTCTGTTTATGTCCGTGTGACTTATCGTCGTATAATTCGTATCGTAGAGCGGGAATGTTTCTTCAAACGGAACCATACGAAGCACCGAATAATTTTTACGCGCGATCATGTTGCCGTTTAAAGTAAGTGAATCGGAAAATAATATTTTATAATCGCTGCTGTCCTTCACGGCCATATCGTTCAGTGTTTTGATCTCAACATGCCCGGTTCCTATGCCGTTCTCGTGCAGCAGGTTCAAATCCGAAACCACCGGAGGTTCGTATCCGCCGGCCCTCGGACCCGGGATAACCTGCACTGTATTGGGATCGAATCTCAGCTTGGATGTTATCGGATCGACGGTAATTTTCTTTGTGGTTTCGGTAGGCGGAATACCGAGCGAATCACCGTGGTCGTATGCTACAACCGCGTAATAGTATGTCTGTCCGTTTATTACATTGTTCGAATCGACAAAAGAATGAACAAGACCTGAATTGTCGCCGAGATAATAATGAAGCCCGCGACCTTGATACGCAACGGGATGATATCCTTTCCATGGGTCTTCCACATGCGCAGTCCATTTACCGTCGCCGTTCCAATCTGTAAAAGGCTCACCGGCATCATAGAGTCCGTTGCCGTTATTATCTTTAAACGGTTCGTCCCTGAAAGCTACGTCCCACTTAGCTTCTCTTCCGTTTAAGTCTTTAAGGGGCTCGCTTAAAAATCCCGCACCTTTGCCGTCGGTAACCGTCTGTATGTCGTTAAAGCTGGGATCGGTGCTTCTGTAAATTACATAGCCTTCAAAATCTTTTCCGGTTATCGGGTCCACGCTCTGCTCCGCTCTGTCATCCCAGTAAAGCGTTACTTTCTTATCGCCCGGAACCGCCGCTACGTGCGGAGCGATCGGCGGCTTGAAGAACCTGTAATTCTGATTGTAGATTGTCTGCACGGTTTGAGCGGTTGTAAGAAGATCATCGAGATCCTGCCCCAGAAGCAACGCCATCGATATTCTTTTTGTCTCGCCTTTCTTAAGAGAGATATAGCCGGATCCGAATATAAATACCAGGTCGGCCGGGGTTGACTGAATCTGAGCGAAGTTTCCGGGAATGCTGCGGTTCCACATAGATTCGTCGTTGGAGATCTTATCGGTAGCCCAGACCCAGCTATTGAAGCTTGAAAGTCCGATCTGATCGGCTTCGTCAAGATCTGTAAGCTCGAAATTGGGTTCGCCCGGATGAAGCGGATCGAGAGAGCCGTCGGCCAGCCTGATGCCCGCTGTCGGCACTCCGTCCCCCTCGCCCTGATCCCCGGTGTTCGGTATTCCGTCCACACCTACATCATCGGTAAGAGGATTCCAATCCTTGTCGTTGTCAATACCGTCGTCCTGTCTCTCGTCTATGAGTCCGTCGCCGTCGTTATCAATACCGTCATTTGGATTGCCAGGGCTTTCGAGGAATTTACAACCGATGTAGCCCGTCTTTATTCCCTTCTGGCCGACGCCCTGCGTATTCCAGAAGTAGACAAGACTTCTGGCGTAAACTGGAATGTTATCTACGCTTCCGTCAGCCGCGTAAGGCGGAATGAAGAATCCGAGGTTGTTTGTATTGTACGGACTCGCGCCGCCAACGTCCGGATCGCCGTAAATTCCGAAGAACACCGAATCGAGATCGTGATCGCTTACGTTAGTAATTGTATATACGAAGAATATCGAATTCTCAGCGAGGGCGTTGCTCCATTGGAATGCACGTCCGTCAATCTGCACACCGATTCCCTTCTTCGTCGTATCGCTGTTGTAAGGATAATAATCGAATTCGGTATTATCGCGGTCGTCCATCGCCCAGTATACTTCCAACTCGGCGTTGGTTGCGTTTTGCGAAAGATAGCCCGGCCAAACATATTTTCCCAAAGTCGCATTGTACCACGATCTCGGCCAGCTGTCCGGCTTGCCGTCGCCGTTTAGATCGGGAGCGGGATTAGACGCCATGTACTCCTGGTCGGGATCGGCGTAACCGGGCAGAGGCTGCCACTGCCAGAGAACTCCGTCGGGGCTGACTTCCCTGTAGTTCGGATAATCGTTCAGTCCGTCCGATATAATATGAATTCTTTTGCCCGGATCTTTTGCGTCGGGCACCGATGCGCCGACGAGCGGGCAAAACTGGAATACATAATCCAGGTTGTGCCAGACAACGTTGTTTACTCCTCTCAGCAAACCGTAGCCGGGAGCAATACCGCCGTAATTATACACTTCGGTGCTAATCTTATTCCCGTTCATAAAATAGTGCTTGCGGTCCTGCTGTCCGGATGTTTTCTTCAATCCGTATACTTCATACTTGTCGGCTTTCTGTGATGAATTATCCGATGAAGATTTAACATCTTTTTGTTCGGCTCGTTCTTTCGCCATTACTCTGTTCATATAATCTTTCACGGCCTGATGCTGCCGTTCCGATTTCGACTCAGAACTCTGCGCGAATGCACCGACGGCTAAAAGGAAAATGCCGAAGATTAATGTTGTAAAGAATATTACTCGATTGTTATTCATTTAAAATTTCTCCGATTGGTTTCCGTTAAAATTCCAAGGACGCGCCGAGTCTTACCTCTCTGGGCGGCATGTAATAATTCGGCCTGTTGAAATATTCCGTTGCCGAATGAACGGCCGGGATTTTTTCAGAAAGCTTATCTACCGCCTGAGCCACACTTTGATTTGCCAGTAAAGTATAGGTCGCTCTTCCCGTATCGTTGTATATCAGCCTCTCGTTAAGAGTATCGAACAGGTTGAATACTTTCAGGAAGAAGGTGAAGTCGAAGCCGAACATTTTAAGAGTTTTCTCGGCAAGAAGATCGACGTTTGCCTGCGAAGGCCTGCGCCCGCTGTTTGTTCTTAAATAAATAAGATTGCCGGTAAGCTGCGGCGTGTAAGGAAGTCCCGTTCCGAGCCTTCCAACCAGTGTAACGTTCCAATCGCTTTGCCCGACAGAAACCGTTGCATTTAAAGTTTGTGTCTGATCCCATCCCAGATACACGGGGATTTTTTCACTCTGTCTTCCGGAAGATAAATCGAGGAAGAACGCGTCGGAGTTAGTCTCGTTGCCTTCGGCTACCTGGAACGTATAATCCAGCGTAATGCGAAGCATGTCGGTTGATGTTCTTCTTTTTATAAGAGAGAACGTAATTCCTTTAACGGATGAATAGTCTTTGTTTACATATTTAAAGTATGTCTGGTCTCCGCTCACTCTTATCTGCTGAAGCGCCAGCAGATCGCGGATGTCTTTGTAGAAGCCGGTAACGTTGAACGCTAGGTCGTCCAGAAGCTGCTGCTGCAGACCGAGCTCGTACGTAACTGTTTTTTCAGGCTTCAAATTAGCGTTGCCGAAAACGGGACTTCCGGAAGCGAGGCTGTATTTGAAATCCGGATTAGTATAGAGATAAGAGAACGACGGCATCTGGAAGAAGTGTCCGTATGAAAAATGAATTATGCCTTTGTCCGTTATGGGAAACGAAACTCCTATTCTCGGACTAATTTGATGCTTCGCCTGAGCCTCCGCAAGCAATGTATTCGGATCAACCGATGTCGGAAGGTTGGCGTAATAAGGCGAAGGATATAAAATACTCGTCGAGTACTGCGAGTTCGCTTTAAAGTAATCGTATCTCAATCCGACGTTCAGAATTATATTATTAAACTCCATTTTATCCTGAACATAGGCGGCAAACACTCTCGGCTTTTTCACGTACAAATCATGATTAACCGTGCTCGCGGCAGGAATAGTGGGCTGAATATACGTGGTCGAATCTCTGAGAACACTGAAATTTTCAAAATTCAAAGTGTGGGCATTATACTCTAATCCGAATTTTATCTCGTGAGCGTTGGTTACCTGGCTCGTCATATCGAACTTGAGTCCCATCGTCTCGGATCTCTGATAATACTGCCCGTTGAGTGTACCGCCTGCGTAGAAAGTATAGCTGGAAGCGCGGTTCAGCTTGTAATCGGGCTGGTAGCGCGGATCGGCGTGGTAACCGTTTTGGTCGCTTCCCTGAAGATCGCTTACCATGCCGGGATAATAATTAACCTGGTTGCCGGCGCCGTCTAGCAGAGGATATAAAAACTGTTTATAATCGTTAAAATTATATGAGCCGTGAACTGTGTAGAAAGTCTTGCCGCTGAGCGCGTGTCTTATCTCCAGGGAATTTAAAAGTCCCCACTCGTAATTATTATAATTCGCGTCGGGATTAAATTTAAAATTATGGTTGTAGCTTTTATAATAAGATCTGGAATAAAGCAGGTCGTAATTAATTTTAATTGTAGATATAGGCTTGAACGTGATCTTTGCAGTACCGCTGAAGCCCTGACTCGGATTCATGGGAACGATAGCGCTGTCGCCCGTGCTTGCAACACTTATGTCGTCGGGATTAGTAGGATTAACGTAAATCGAGTCGGTAGGATTGTGCTCTCTAATCCCGTAAAGCCATCCTTTCTCTCTTTCATATCTTCCGGATACAAAGAAAGAGAGTTTGTTTGAGACGAACGGGAAGGGGCCGCCGAGAGTCATCTCGGTTACATAATTGCTGAGCGGATTAACATCATTTATATTATAAAAAACATTATCGTGTGAGCTGACTTTATCTCCGGTGTAAAAAGAGATCTTTCCTTTATAAGTGCTTCCCCCTTCTTTGGTGATGGTATTTACTATACCGCTGAGCGCGTTGCCGTATTCCGCATTGAATGTTCCGCTCACCACCGAAAGTTCCTGCACCGCGTTTGTTGCAATAGAAACAGTCCTTGTATTATCGAACGGATTTGATATCGATACGCCGTTTACGGTGTACGCAATTTCATTTGAGCGGCCGCCCCTAATGTGAATCTCGCCGCCGGCGCCCTGCACAATCCCGGCTTGAAGAGTGAGTATCTGAGAGATACTCTCCACCGGAAGGCTTTCGATCTCACCGGCATCGACGGTTACCTGTGAAGAAGTGAGATCGGTTTTAATAAGCGGCGCTTCGGCTTTTACAACAATTTCACCCAGAGACACTGACTGCTGACTCAATTTAACGTCGATCCGTGTTGTGAAATCCGCGGCAATTTTCACACCGGTATATGCCTGCTTCTGAAAGCCGACTGCTGAAAAGTTAACAGTATAACTTCCGGGCGGAAGATTATTGATAGTATAAAATCCGTTTACGTCCGTGGCCGCGCCGAAGTAGGTTCCCTCGAGAGTTACGTTTACTCCGGGTATTGCTTCGCCGGTTTCGTTGTCTTTAACGTATCCGCTAAGCTTGCCGGTGGTTCCGGCATCAACATCAATTGAGACGGCTGTTGAGAAAATAAGAAACAGCAGTAGCCTTTTTACCATGAAAACCTCCTCTGTTTGGAGAAAAGATTACCGAAACGGGGATAGGAAAAATTATCCGGTATGAGAGATTTAATATATTAGATGGGAATCCCCTTTAGAAACACGAGGAAAAAATAGCCATTACCCCATGAGTTGTCAAGAAATTTTTTAAAGATAATTTTAAATCATTTCAGCCCAAAACAATTAAAATGAATTCATAATATTATATCGTTCAAATTTGTCGGATGGATTAGTCTTAGTATCGTTTTTAATCCCCCTGTATAGGTTACTGCGTTTATATAATATAAACACAAGACCTCATCCTATAGTCTTTCCCCTGAGAAGGGAAGGACATATTATCAGAGATGTCTTGACATAGGAAATGTTATCTATATATATAGACAAAGAAATTCTATAATTATATAAGGGGTACTAATGTCCGGTTTAGTGACCATAAGTCTCTCTCCTCCCGGGAGAGACCTGTCCCGTCGCAGGCGGGAGACTACAGAGAGAGGTCCTTGCAAATTAATCTGATAGATTATTGTTAATCTTATTATTTAAGACAAAACAAATATATTTAAAACAAAAAAGTCCGGCGGGCGCCGGACTTTTTTTGAAAAGCGAAGATATTTACTTAAGCAAAGTCATCTTCATAGATTTTGTGAAGTTTCCGAACTTAAGCTGGTAGATATAATTTCCGCTTGCTACTTTACTACCGAAATTGTTTGTTGCATCCCAAACCACTTGATGATTACCTTTTGAATATTCGGATCCATCAATTAAGGTTTTTACTTCCCTTCCGGTCATATCGTAAACCTTCAGCGAAATCTTTTTACTTATAGGCAGATAAAAGTTGATTGTAGTTGAAGGGTTGAACGGATTCGGGTAGTTTTGCTCCAGTTTATAATCTACCGGCGTTACAAATGTTAAATCGGTAGCTTTAATTCCGGTAGGGCCGCTTTCTTCCAGGATACGGGCATACCATTGTTTCGGATTGCGTATTTTTCTGGAAGAATCGGTTACAAATGCGCTTGATCCAGAATCAAAGTGCTTCCATGTTAATGTAGTACTATCGGCAATGCCCTGGTACGGTATTAGAATATCCGGTTTACCGTCGCCGTTAAAATCCATGTTTTCGCCGAATAGTTTCGAAACGAAAGGCTGGTTAACGGTATTTACCGTATCCATCACTCCCATTGAATCCCTATAAGAAATAGCGGAATAAACATCCGGCGCACCGGCATAATAAATAGAAGATTTCCAGTTAGCCATATTCATTTTACCGCCGCCTTCGTAATCTAATTTAATTACGTCGGCAGGAGTCGATGATCCGAAGTACAATTCTTTTTGACCGTCGTTGTTCATGTCGGCCCAGTCGCCGCCGAACAGAATAGATGCAAACGCCGTATTTCCGGCAAGTGCTTCGGAAGGAGAATTTGAGATAAGAGCCGCATCGGTTGAATCAATATGCGATAGGTCTGCACCTTTAGGGTAAGCAACCATATAGATTTGTCCGTTATGCGGATCATCTGTAGAACCGGTGAAGTATACAGGAAGATATATTTCATCCACACCATCGTTGTCAATATCTGTAGATAGTCCGCCTAATAAAGCAACTCCATCCACATCCATAATATTGAGGTAAGCACTGTTTGATGTAGTATCTGGAAGTCCGAAACTTTGATTACCAGTTACTCTAACCGGAAATACATTCAGATGATTCCATGTATGTATTAAGAGATCGTTGCCTCCTTGTCCATCATACTGACCGACGAAAGCCTCAATCGGCTGTCCGCCTCCGAATGTTGCACTATTAGGAATGCTATAGTCAAGTGAGAATCCAGAGAAACCAGGATTATCAGTATCCCAAGAACCGTTTGCACGAATAACAACCAGATTTAATCTTTTTGCGCTTGTGTTGTTATTCCAGACCGTTACGAGTTCTTGTTTTCCGTCACCATACAAATCACCTACCCACATAGCTTCAATCCTATTGGCACCAGCATCCGTTAATCCTGGACATGTTTGATCATTTATGATCTGTGAAGGAGAGGTTCCAAAATTACCGCTTCCTTTTACTCCATCCCACTCATAGATGTAAATTCCGTTGTGAGTCGGGAAAATAATTTCCTGTCTTCCGTCACCGTCCAGATCACCGACCCTAACACATCTCGGAGAATCTCCTCCGCCAATTGTGCTTTCCTGTACAGGAGAGGTCCATACCATCTCAACAGAATCTTCTCCAACAGCTTCGAAAACATGTACTCTTCCTCCCCCGCTGTAGTCAGTTAATATCAATTCCGGTCTTCCATCACCGTCAATATCGTTGGCCACCCATGAGCCTCTGGCTGCGGAACCGATATCTTTGTAGTTTGCAGTGTCAGCTAATGTTTTCGACATTTTTGCGATTACATTAACCTGAGAGTATGCTAGTGAGCCCCCCATTAACAAGATAAGAAACAGAAAGTAGATTTTCCTCATATCGGACTCCTTCTTTTTATGAAACGTAACTATTGAACAAAAAGATTAATCAACTTGCGCCATGTAGCGGCTTGCTTCCCTTGCGGCCGGGGAAGATTCGTAATTTTTTTTGATGGAATCGAACATCTGCTTGGCGTCCTCTTCTTTTTCCGCATTCAGATAATCGATGCCGGCATATAACAGATAATCGGGATTAAGCACGTTGTTCTCGGAAACGCGGGCGGCTTTCTTGTAAAGATCGGCCGCCTTGGCGTAATCTTTTTGGCTCTCGTAATAACCCGCCTGTCCGGCAAGCGCGGTAGCTTTGAAGATAGAGATATCGCCGTCATAATCTTCGTAGTATTTAAGAGCATCGTCCGTTTTACCGAGCCTGTTGTAGGAATTTGCGAGATAAATTTTCGCGGTCTCGCCGGCTTCGGTACTGCCGTATTCAGATACGATTTTCTTAAGTCCCATTACGTCACTGCCCTGCTTACCTTCGATTGCCTCGAGGTAAGAGCCCTGATCGTAAACGGGCATGACCTTTGAGAGTTCAAAGCTGGCCAGCTGATTCTGCTGGCTGCGGTAGTTCACATAAAGAACCGCGGCAACTATCAGCACAACCAGAGCTCCGGCGTAAATTATTACCCGGGTTTTATTCTCGTCGATAAATCCGTACGCTTTATAATAAAACGATACGAGCTTATCCTCTTTAATTTCTTTTTTGGAGAGTTTTTTCTTTTTGGTTAACATCGGGAGTCCTTACTAAGGTTTGATTGAATATAAAAAATTATTGACGAATACTATGTGATAATAGTTGGCAAATTTAGTAAAATTTCTAAAATGTTCCATACCGGAAGGTCTAAAAATAGTAATTCTGCGGATGAAATTCCCGCAAATTTGCATGTTTTTACAATTTTAAAAGTTTCCGCCTGAACTTTAAGCCGGGTGTGATAAAGATCCGGACGTCAATTGTGTCTAAAAAGCGTGCGCCCAGAAGGACTTGAACCCTCAGCCTTCGGAACCGGAATCCGACGTTCTATCCAGTTGAACTATGGGCGCAATGAAATATTATTTAAAAGCTACAATTTTCGAAACCCTAAGTTATCGATTCCCGTCCCGCGAAGATATATCGAAGCGGGATTGAACTATGGGCGCAATGAAAATATTAGAATTTTAATCTATTTACAATCTTAATACTAATCCGTTGATAAAATACCTAATCATTGAACAAGCATAAAAATACACGTAGCGCAGACTATTAGTCTGCGCACGAGTGTAATGATAATATTTTTACGGCACCACATTTGGGCTTTATTATTGCGCAGACCAGTGGTCTACGCTACGGAATTCATTTGGCCCGTAGCGCGGACTATCAGTCTGCGCGTGGGCAAGACAATCATATTTTTACGGTACCACATTTGGGCTTTATTATTTCGCAGACCGGTGGTCTACGCTACGGAAAGCATAGAATACTCTCTCGCTTTTCATTTGAGAAATTTGTAATATCGATTTACCGCATAATTCTACTGATAGGTTAATTTAACTCGCTTTAATTCTCCGGAAATAAAACGCATACTCTCTTCATATGTACAAAACGAAACGATTAAAAAATCTTTATTAAATAATCGATAATTCATCCTTTCTTATTGCGCCGACTAATAGTCTGCGGTACGGAAAACATTTGCTCGTAGCGCGGACCACAGGTCTGCGCACGGAGTATTTATATGAAAAGAAATTTGCATAAACGAAATCTTCCCCACCTTTATTTTGATGACGGGCAATATTTTATTACTTATAACTTATACAACTCACTCCCTAAAAATAAAATTTTTGAAATTTCAACAATTAGAGATAAATCCGAATTCGCAAAATTCAAGCGGCTTTTTGCACATTATGATAAAATACTAGATAACGGAAACTTCGGAGAAAATTATCTGGGTCGTGATAAGTTAGCCGATATTTGTAAACAGACGATCCACTTTGCAGACGGGAAAGAATATAAATTAATCTGCTATTGCATAATGCCTAACCATGTTCATCTTGTTATAGATTTATTACCCAACAATAAAGGCTTGAGCAAAATTATGCAGGCCATTAAGGGAATCTCTTCGAACGAATGTAATAAATTATTGAACCGTAAAGGCAAATTCTGGCAGGTTGAAAGTTATGACCGATGTATACGTGATGAGATTGAATTGTACTTCGTAATAAGATATGTGCTTCTAAATCCGGTACAAGCAAAGTTAGTTAATAACTGGTATGAATGGCGAAATACTTATTGCCACCCTGATTATATTGTAATTTAAGATTAATTGTCTCGTAGCGCGGACTATTAGTCTGCGCGTGGGCGATACGATCATATTTTTACGGCACCACATTTGGGCTTTATTATTGCGCAGACCAGTGGTCTACGCTACGAGATTCATTTGGGCCGTAGCGCGGACTATCAGTCTGCGCATGGGCGATACAATCATATTTTTACGGCACCATATTTGGGCTTTATTTTTGCGCAGACCGGTGGTCTACGCTACGAGATTCATTTGGGCCCGTAGCGCGGACTATTAGTCTGCGCATGGGCGATGACGATCATATTTTTTACAGCACCACATTTGGACTTTATTATTGCGCAGACCGGTGGTCTACGCTACGAAATTCATTTGGGCCGTAGCGCGGACTATCAGTCTGCGCATGGGCGATACAATCATATTTTTACGGCAACACATTTGGACTTTATTATTGCGCAGACCGGTGGTCTACGCTACGGAATTCATTTGGGCCGTAGCGCGGACTATCAGTCTGCGCATGGGCGTATACAATCATATTTTTTACGACACCATATTTGGAGTTTTATTATTGCGCAGACCGGTGGTCTACGCTACGGAATTCATTTGGGCCGTAGCGCGGACTATCAGTCTGCGCTTGGGCGATGCGATCATATTTTTACGGCAACACATTTAGACTTTATTATTGCGCAGACCAGTGGTCTACGCTGCGGGATGAAAATCTTAATCATTATGATTATTATTTATCAACGACGTCAAAACATGGTCTTCCCACTGCCCGGCAATTTGCAAATACGATTTCGCGTATCCTTCTTTCTCGAATCCCAGCCGCTCCAGCAAAGCCGCGCTTTTTAAATTCGAAGGCATATATCCTGCCATGATTCTGTGAAGACCTAATTCTTCAAAAATGTGTTTTATCCCTGCCCCGGCCGCTTCCAGCATGTATCCTTTACCTTCGTACTTTTTCGCTACGGAATAACCCATATTGCAGGCCTGGAAAACTCCCCCGATAATATTTGTAAAATTACACACGGCAATCATCTCGGTCATCTCTTTGTTTAATGCGACGAAATTAATTGATTTGCCGAGACGGAAATTTATCTCTACCTGCCCGATCCTCTCCCTCCAAAATTCAATAGTATAAAAATCGACGCTCCTCTCGGGCTCCCAAGGCTCAAAGTGCTCCTTGTTCTCGTTATAATAAGCTACTATCATATCCAGCTCTTTGTAAGACAGCGGCTTTATCGTCATCCTTTCCGTTTGAATCAGTACTCGTGTGGGCATTGCTCCTGTACTCCGGCAAATTGTTATTTTAAATGATTAAGAAGTTGAGATATAAGGCGGAAATTTTAATAAACCGGGCACTAATGAATCCTCCGCAATTACTATGAACCCGCCAAAGATTTAATCCGCTCAAACAAATAGTAACATAAATAATCGGTAAAAATATGACCGGAAGGAGTAATATTGCAAATCAAAAATTTAGGGAGTTACAGTTTGAGTTTGTTTTCTTTTCCCTTTTTAAGAATAAACTCCGTGTTGAATTTCGCTTTTATTTCCTCAAGAACTCTTTCGAACATTTTTGGGGGCAGGCACCACGTTCCGAGAAGAACAAACAGGCTGAAGAAAAAATAGAATACAAATCCGTATATTTTTTTGAAAATTCTCTTCAAGCTTTTTACATGATAATTTTTAATTACGCAGAACTGAATATAATATCCCGGATGTTTTTGCGCACGATGTCAATATCGGCGGTGTTTCCGTCTTTCGGCTCGCAAATATTTCCGCAAAATTCATCGTGCCAGCATGAGCGGGAAGAAACGATAACTTTTTCATCCTGATCTTCAAATTGATCGGCCGTAATATCCACAATTGTAGTCCCGCGCTTCAGCCATGCGTGCTGTCTTCCCCGCCTCGTTCCTTCTACATATTCGAATTCTCCGAACCCTTTTTCATTCAGGTGCTCAGAGAAAAGAAGGACAATTTCACGGCATACACCCTCAGGGAATTTGCTCAAATTTTCGGGCAGCCGGCTTTTATCGCATCTTTCAACAGCCTTCCTAAATTTAAGAGACTCGAGAAACAGCGCGTACAAATCGTTCCGGCTCATTTTCACTATCCTTTTAATTCGCTTAAAGAGATAGGTCCCCGCATATTCCAATAAATGGGCCCCGCGGTTTCCAGCAGCGCATTCCCGGCGGCACATACTGCAAAAACATCCAGTAGCCGGAGAACATAGTTTCGAAGCTCACGGATAAACGCTTCCGAGAAAGCAACGCCGCCGAAAAGCCAGCTTATTGAAATATACATTCCCCACGCGCCGGCCAGCGCGAAGTAACCCAATTCAAATATTCCAGTAACAGTGGCCCAGATTGTGCTATGCGCATTCAAATTTCCAATCAATATTCCGACAGTCATCCCCTGGTAAACGGCAAGCAGCGGGGAGATGAGTATCATTCCCATCAAGATCTGGAGTATTATCGCGGGTAGAATTATTGCAAATGCGAAGATAAGAACTGTGGGTATATAGTTATTTTTCAGCCACTGGTCGAGGAGAAAACTGAACGGCGGGTAACGGAACATCATCTTCCGCTTTTCGATAAACCATCCGCGCATTAAAAGAGCCGGCTTAAAATTATTTGCGACGAATAAAACCCCTATCATAAGTGACGCCCATGTTAAGGCGTATAAGAAGAGAAACAAAACGAATACATTAATATGTCCCATTTTTATTTCACCCCTGATTTGAAGAACCAAAAATCGATTTAATACCGGAACATCATTTAAATCATTAAATCAAAAAAGCGCTCCGAAATGCACAGGCAACTAGATATCGGATTTTAAACAGCTACTTTCCTTTTATTGATTAAAAGATAAATAACCGAGCCGAGAAGAGGTAAAAACATAACCACCATTATCCACTTAAATTTAGTAATACCGTCGTATCTTCTTCCGACTATATCAACAAGTGCGATTATCCAAAAGACGGGAGTAAGAAAGATATAGATGAGCACGATTATTTCCGCAGCGCCCCAGTTTGCAAACATAATTCTCTCCGCGTAAAATTTATAAAATGAATTACTTCAAAATAATTTTGGGCCCGTCACTCTTCATCAGATAAATTATCCCCGTAATGCCCCGGATCAATATAAATAAAGGAAGAATTATAATATACAGGATCATAAACCTGTTGTTGTACAGGAACTTATCGGAGAGAAAAAGCTTGCTGAAAACATAAAAGAGAATAACTACGCAGGAAGTGGCGATTACAGTGTGGAGTACTATATAATACCTCTCTCTCCAATCAATTTCTTCAGGCTTTAACGGCTCGGTTTTTAACAAAAAAGGTCTAAGCGCAATAAACACGAAAAAAATTGTTCCTTTGGCTCCCATAAAATAAATTGCCAGGATCCACCCGAGCCCCCAAAGGATTTCAAAAAAATAATAATGGAACTTATTTGAATACTGCATTTCCTCAATTCCCCCGAATCGATGTTTGGAAACTACCTACTTATTAGGATTATAACATTTTTTCCCGTGTTTGTCCATAATTATTTTAAAATTATATCAATTATACGTGGCCGGCCGCCGAATACGAATACCATGCGGCAATAAGATTAATAAAGTATGTACAAAGTGTAGCGTAGCCGAAAGGTCTTCCTATTAAAAAGGAATACCCGATCATTCCCATAGTCCCCAAATAAAAAAGAAGGAGGTAAGGCAATAGCAAAGAAGTTGTGCGGAATTCGAGTTTAAAAATATAGTCTAATAATAATTCGGCAATTAGGAAAGCCAACAGCAGCGCGGGCAGAACAATAGTCCACCATTCGCGTTTTTCCGCCGCGTTATAAATAATAGCAGTAACTACGGGCATAGCCATAGCGACTACAAGTATCCCGACTATGAACTCGGCGCTTTCCATCCCTTTTACTCTCAGTAAAAATATCGCAGCGGTGAGGATATTAACAATATTTGCAGCGGCGAAGAGAGTTAGATCAATCCATTTAGAATTTATCTGAGCATTCATATCATCCCCTAATTATCCTCTGATTTTTTTGAGACGCTTTAAAATATTCGGCGTTTGATCAAAGACTAAATTTAAAATTGAATATGAATGATTTTAAGCACGATGAATTTGTAATCGGAATTTATTAGAATACGATAGTGTTTATATCCCGATCCTAATATGATTGCTGTATATCCAGGCCTTTCCCATAAGATGCACCTCAATCCTGTACGCGCCCTTTTTATCGATGATGAATTTCGCGTCGCCGTTCTCTACCGAGTCTATCATCAATCCGTTCCTGATAAGTCTTATCTCTCCGAGCTTTCCGGGGAGAAGAACTCTGAGCCTTACCTTATCATCAAATTTTTCAATGGTATCACCCATCTGATAATTTTTACCGTCTGCCTCCGCATAATACCTGAAACCCTTGGAGTCGCCGTGATAATCGTTAGCAATAAAGCATCTGCCGTCTCTCAGCGCACTGTAAATTAATTCTTTCGCGCGTTCAAGCGGAAGATTCTCGTTCCCCTTTTTGAGTTCTTCGTTAATAAGTATGTGAGTTCTTATAGATTTGAAAAGGACCTTGTAAGGAAATATCTCAACCTCAAAGAATCCGAGCAGGTTATACTTATGCGCGTGTGCGTCCACTCCGCCTATTCCGATCACCTTCCTCTTCAGATTAAGCTCGTCCCAGACTTTTAAAGTTTCCGGAGGAGGCGCTTGAATTGAACGAAGAGGATGCATAAAAGCCTGGTACTTGTTTTCCTCGGTGAGATTTTCCATCCACTCCGACATATGGTTCCAGATCTCTATTCCCGTAAAATCTTCGGTATCCCACTCCGTCCACGGGTACGGCGGATGCTCCTTCATGTGAGTTCTTTTTTCGTGAGGATGTGCGAGGAACCCAATTCCGCCGGCTTCCTTCACCTTTTTCACATATTCCTTTGCGGCGATGCGGGTTGAGTATGCGTCGTCTATTCCGAAAGCCAGGTAATGGTTCTTATTTTCCTTGTCATTAATTTCGCAGCCGACAAGAAGAAGCGTATTGTTGTACCAGCCTTCGTAACCTTCTTTAAGTGCGCGGAGTGTGTTGTGATCGGTAAGTGCAATAAAGTCGAGACCTGTTTCATCCGCGAACTTAGCAATATCCGCAACTTCTCCGGAACCGTCGGAAAATATCGAGTGCATATGAAGAGAGCCAATGTATTCGAACATAATTTTATTTTGAATTTAGGAATAAATAAAGATAGGAATATTTGGGTATTTACAAAAGAGAGTAAGAAAGGGCTGAATTGAAATGCTCAGTAGGTTCAAGACTTAAGATTATTCCGCAAAGTTCCTCCGGGGAAAGTGGAGTAATGGAGTAATGGAGTAATGGAGTAATGGAGTAATGGAGTATGAGTAATGGAAAATTAAATCTTTTTGTATTTCATGAAACTTCACTACTCCAAAATTCCACTATTCAATTCCCGCCTATTTCAACTTAGCGAGCGATGCCTTAGCCAGCTTACCGATTTTTGTATCGGGATGTTTCTCCGCAAGCTCGGTCCAGATTGTCTTCGCCTTACCTGAGTTGCCTCTGTTCGCTTCAACCGCTGCAATATTATATTTTGCGTTGAGATTATCCTTATCGTAAGCAAGTATCTTGTTAAGATTTTCTTCGGCTTTGTCGAAATCTTTATTAAGATAGTAAACATAAGAAACGGAGAATCTAATATCGGATCTCTTGGGATCAATCTTTAATATCTTATTGAAATATTCGATCGCCTGGTCTTTTTGATGAGCCGCAGCGGCGAACTCGGCGTATTGTTTTATCTTCACTGTATCTGTCGGATTATCGTCTGCGGCTTTTTTAAGACTGGCGAGATGTTCCATAACTCCGGCGGCAACATTGCTCTTTCCCGGAGACTGGTTTCCCATCATTCCCTTATGAAGGTTATCGTTGGGCATTTGCTGCGAAGAAATGTTCTTGTTCGGAATGTCGACGTTCGAATCATTCTGCCCGGACATAACGAAGAATATAACAACAGCCAGAACAATTCCGGCCAGATAAATATACATAGGTTTAATATTGAACTTCATCAAACTGCTCCTGTCTGTACATAACAGATTTATAATTTATTACATCCGAAACCGTTGGAGAATCATCCGGATTTTCACAATGATATAACAGGTTTTATACCAGTAAATTTAATAGGAAGATAAGCGGGAGAAAGTAATATTTGAATAATTTTAGAGCTGATTGCATCCCCCGGCGCGAAAAATTTTTTATTTAAACGAAATGAATTCTCAATACTGAGAAGGCAGGATAATATCGATGATATGCCGGTATCCTGTTGTTAAAAGTTCCGGCAGCTTAATCGTAGCACAGATTAGTAATCTGTGCTACGGGCAATTATGATTTATGCCTTATATTTAATTCTACTCTTCCCCCACTTCATAGAGAGTTGTGTACTTTGTCGAGTTCTCTACAGTCATATCGCTCAATTTATTGATAAGAATGTTTATTCTTTCGTTCTGGTCGTCGTCGAATGCCTCGTAAGCTTCCGCGGAACTGAACAAATAAACTTCCTGGAAGTGACTCGGTTTTCCCTTTACCTCGTAAACAGAATAATTTTCCAGTCCGTCCGCTTTAAGAAGGGATTTAAGTTCTTTGATAACGGTTAAATATTCGTCTTTTTTAGATTGTTTTAACTCGTATTGAATAGTGAATATCACTTTAGCCATTTGTTCTCCGTATTTTTATAAAAACTTGTTTAAATCGAACCGGCCTGAAAATACAGCTAATGCCGGACCGGTTAATGATATTTCGTTTATTAAATCAGCGTTCATTTTGAAATCAACGCTTAGTTCGTCTCCTCCCCTGGTAATTAATTTAACAGGAGGATTTAGTTTTTCTTTTAATGATGCAATAAGCGCTGCCGCAACCGAACCTGTGCCGCACGCAAGCGTCTCATCCTCCACGCCTCTCTCATATGTCCGTATAAGAACTTTCCCCTCTTTCATCGAAATAAAGTTTACGTTAGTTCCGCCGGGATTAAAATCATCATGATATCTTAATTCACGCCCCAGCGTAAAGACCGGGAATTCTTCAATATCTTTATAAGATGAAGAAGCATCCGCGGGATCTTTCAGCACATCTTCAATTTTTATAACCACATGCGGTGATCCCGTATCGGCAAAGCTGGCGTTTATCCGCTGACCTCCGGCATTTACCGGAAAATCGAGCTTAAGTTTCTCCGGACTGTTAAGGTTGAATTTAATTTTTTCACCGTTAAGCAGTTCTCCGGAATAAGATGCGGAATTGGAACGGAACTTTGCCTTTCCGTTTTTGAGCCTGCCTGAAATTTCCGCGAACTTAATAGCGCATCTTGCGCCGTTGCCGCAAAGACTTCCGGTTGAGCCGTCGGCGTTGAAATACATCATGTCAAAATCATATTCAGCCGAATTAGCAACGGTGATCAGACCGTCGCCCCCTAAACCGAAACGCCTGTTGCAAAGCTTACGTATTACATTCTCATTAAGAACAATACCGGGATTCTCATCTTTATCGATCACTATAAAATCGTTTCCCGCGCCGGTCATCTTTACAAAAGAAATGTTTTTCATCGCAATCCCAATTTAGGTGAATAACGAATCCTTTTCAATAAAAATGTTATTTTACGGACAATTAAATGATTTTTTTAATATAAAATAAGGGCGGATGGAACTTACAATCCGGTAAACCGCCGAAAATGAAGAGTATTTTAGAAGTGAAGGCCGAATTCTTTGAAAGCCCGGGTACTAATTGTGTTTAAAATAAAGCTCCCCTCCCGGCCGGGAGGGGATTATCCGGTCAGTCATGAATTTAACCGTTTCCCCTGTTTATTTCAAAAGCATTAACTTACGGGCAATAGAGTACTTTCCCGACCGCATCTTATATATATAAACTCCGCTCGCCAAGTGAAAACTTTCCGCGGATAATTGAATTTTATAACTGCCGGCTTCTTTTTTCTCATTTACAAGCACAGCAATATTTTCCCCGAGCATATTATATAATTCTATTCTTACATTGCCTGCCTGAGGAATTGAATAACGAATGGTTGTAGACGGATTAAAAGGATTGGGATAATTCTGTTCAAGAGAAAAACTCTCAGGCTTCTTAACGGCAACGTCTATAGTTTTGGAGAACTTATAACTTCCGTCTAAATCTATCTGCTTAAGCCTGTATAAATAAACACCGCTTGTTGAAATATTATTATCTATAAATGAATACCGTATTGAAGAATTATTTGTGCCGCCGCCTTTCACAAATCCGAGTTCACTCCAACCCCCAGATTTCCCACCTTTTCCATAGGGGGAATCAAGGGGGGATCGCTGCACTTCAAACCCGTAATTATTTACCTCAGTAGCCGTCCTCCAACTCAGCCGGACAAAATTTTCTCCCGCCGTTCCTTCGAAAGTAGTAAGCTCGACCGGCAGCGCTCCGCCGCCCCAGGATTGGTCGTAAAGCCCGGTGCCGGTTCCGACAACAAGACCATCATAATAAAGTACATTTATCTGGGTACCGTTAGGATAGCTATAACCAAGGGTCCACGAGGAAGAAAATCCTATTTTATACAAGTAAATCTGATTGCTTACAGCTATGGCGATTGTGTCCGCTTTTTGCGCAATGGCTGAGACAGCGGATGACGACGCCGGTAAACCAGATGTGGTAATAGGCGTCCATTTATTAGTACCGGAATATATTTTGAAATAAGTTATAGCATGCGTGGCTCCGACATCGGTTCCGGCGGCAATTAGACAGTATCGCCCGAAATTTGAAGATCATAAATAGAAGCGGTTATAGGGGAGCCCGTACTGGTATAAGAACCGTCCATATCCTGCCTTACGCTCCACACGGAAGTAGCGCTATCCCATTCGGCGCGGTAAATGCTCCTTCCCCTGCTGCCCGGACTGGTTATGCTGGTATCGTAATACACTCCTATATATGCTACGTCGTTCCCCGCTCTTCGCGTCATAACAATGTCGTATACGTCAACGTCCTGCCCGGAAGATCCTGCCCGGCAAAAATCTGGCCCCAGCTTCCTCCGCCGTCGGTCGAATAAAATACTCCGCCTTGGTCCGTAGAGTTGTCAATTGTGTATCCGGCAAGTATCATATCAGAATCGTTTGGGTCCACTTCAATTGCCCGAACTTCGCTGTTGATGCGGAGAAACTGTAAGCGGATCTTCTCGGCCGTGAAAACTTGCGTCCAGTTAGATCCGCCGTCGATAGTTTTATATACCCGGACATTCCCGGCAAAAGCCGTGTCGCCGGTGTAACTGTTGATCTCCGCCGAGTAATAAGGCGAACCGTCGCTTGTCGGGAATAAGGCGTTCGTCCACGTGCCCGAGCCTGTAGTGAAATCGGTAACTTTTCTTACACCCGATTTGGAAGCCGCCCAGGCAACGTCCGAACTCGGGTTCAAGCTGAAGTCCTGCACCTGCACCGCTTCAACACCGTCGTCCATTTCGGATATGGTAGCTCCCCCGTCAGTTGATTTTCCGATCCCCTGGTCAGTTGTCATATAAATTACGGAAGTATTATTGGGATCGACGGCAACGCTCCCGTCGTTAGGATGCGTTTCAAGTCCGCTGTTCCCCATCTCCGACCAGCTTCCGAAACCGGAGCCGTTAGTGTAGACGGCGTATACATCAGCGAAGTAAACTGTGTAAGGAGATGACGATGCGCCGAACCCGAAGTTTGTTCCTCCGGTTCCCGTAATGCTCGTTGATCCGCTGTTCCATGTAGAGCCGTCGTCCGTCGAATAAGCAACCACCTTAACCGAAGAACCGCTGCCTCCTAAAAACAATGTGCCGTCAGGCCCGGCGTCAAAAGCGGTCCACGTATCTGCGCTAAGCGAAGTGGCGGTTAATGAAGAAAAGCTCGTCGATCCTCCGAACGAATCGTACGGGTCGCTTGACTTGTACACAACCGGAGTTGAGTTTACGTCGCAGACATACACGTATGAATTGGAAGGATTGACAGTGATAACAGGGCTGACCGGCGTCGCGCCAATTGAGCGGGGAGAATTGGCGTCCTCGGAAAAATTAGAGCTGCCGTCTAAAGTACCGAAGTGCAAATCGCTCCCCTCAATATAATAAAAATATGAACTGGGGCTTGCGTTGTAGACTAACAACGCGGTTGCGTTCCCCGCCGATACGTCGTGCAATTTAAATATAGAGCTGGCTGCCGTACTGGCTTTAAATATCGATCCGTTATTAATAAAGAAAAGATAACCCGAAGCCTCGTGAGCACTTATTTTATCTATCCCGCTTCCGTACCCGTCGTCGTTCCCGACGTCGGGCATAACCACAAACGTTCCGAAAATCGTGGAACCGGATGTTGTATTGTCGACGTAAAAGACGGAATTGGCGCTCTCGGTTGAAATAAAAACGCGCGATTTTGTTGCGGAAAGTTTAATAACCGACATAGCGTTTATCCTGCCTCCGTATACACCTTCGGCTTTAGGTGAAGATAATTGTCCCCTGATAAACGAAGTTAACAATAAGGAAATTAAGACAGCACTTGATAATCTTTTCATATCCGCCTTGTTTTTTCATTTAATATTCGCTGAAAAAACTAAGCGTCGAATTCCATTAGTGCAATCACCTATAAGTGTGAAATTAAATTGCGGAAGGATTCTGATGATGGAGAATTTATTTCTTCAAATATTTTATTACAGCCTCTGTAGCAGAGCGCACCTGCAGCTTTTCGTAGATCTTTCGAAGATGTGTGCGGACTGTTTCAAGATTGATAAAAAGCGCGTCGGCAATCTCTTTATATCTCATCCCTTTTGCCAGGTGCTCAAGTACTTCCGCTTCTCTTTCGGTGAGTTTAGCTTTTTGTATCTCGGGATTATTTGAGTGATCTAACGATGTTACCACCATCCTGGCAATTTCCATCGACATGGGCGAACCGCCGTAATGCACTTCTTTTATTGATTCCAATAGAATCGCCGGCGGCGTACGCTTAAGCAGATAGCCGGTGGCGCCTCTTTTAAAGCTTCGAAAACAAGTTCATTATCGTCGTACATCGTAAGCATAATAAACTGAGTTCTGGGCAGATAGTTTTTAAGTTTACTTACACACTCAATCCCGTTCTTGCCGGGCAAATTTATATCGGTTAATACTACATCGGGCCTGAGCAGAGGAATGCTCTTTATCGATGAATCGTACTCACCGAATGTACCGACGCACTGAAAACCGGGAGAACCTTTTATCAGCAGCTCCAATCCTGCCCGTATATCCTTATCGTCCTCTATGACTGCGACTTTTATTATTTCCTCGTTATCCATAATGAATTCTAAATATTTAATTTCATTCTTAAATCACCCGAAAGTGTGATAATTAATTCAGTCTGATTTTTGCGGCAATAATTTTAGAATAATTCTATCGATACATCTGCGCAGTTTCTTTTGGAAATTCATCCAAAGCACACAACCCTGACATGCATCAAATATTAAGCGAGAAATGAATTGAAATTCCCATGTCCTCCAGGTTTTTCATCTCGAAGAAACCGTTTAGATTTTCTATTCTTTTACGCATGTTCTGTAATCCGTTTCTGAATTTATCGATCTTATCGAAATCGATACCTTTTCCGTTATCGGAAAGAGAAAATGATATTTTATCCTTTTCGGTCAGCAGTACCGATAATTTTGCTTTATCCGCTCCTGAATGTTTAACGATATTATTCACTGCTTCTTTTATTACTAAAAATATGTTGTGTCTTACTTCGGCGGATATAAATTTATCCGGCATTTCCTCAGGAATATCGAGCATCACCTCAATGCCTGCCAAGGAAAGATAATCTTCCACATATTGAACCGTATAATAAATAAGTTTATCGAGCCGATCGTTTTTCGGGTTAACTGCCCAGACAATTTCATCCATTGTGGAAGCGAGACTATGCCCCATGTCGGAAATCTGACGGAGATTCTCCTTTATATACTCAGGATTATCGGAATTTCTTTTGGCGAGCTCGCTCAGCAGGCTCATCTTAGTTACGCTTGCGCCGAGCTCATCGTGCATATCATTTGAGATCCTTATCCTCTCATTTTCCAGCGCTCTCTCGGCTTCAATCATTTTCAGCTTACGGTTAAACTTAACCGACAAATAATATCGAGTTGCAATAACCAATAAAATAGACAGCAGAAGAATCGAACCCCACCGGAACCAAAGTGTTTCCCAAAAATAAGGTTCCACGTAAATGTTAAGCTGAGCGACAGAAGATTTTATGTTATCGTATTTATCTTTTGCAAATACTTTAAATGTGTAATTCCCGTAAGCCAGATGCGTATAAACGGCTTTCCCGGCTCTCCTCCCCTCGAGCCAATCGTTATCGAGTCCCTTCAGCATATACTTATATACAATATTCTCCGGGTGATTGAAAGAGATAGCATCGTATCCTATTTCAACTCTGTTATGATTCGGAGGAATATGAAGAAGCTGCCGCGCCGAATATTTTTTTGAATCGACGATCTTATCGTCAATTACCATTTTAATGTCTTTTTTCCCTTCGGTAATCGTACCGGGATCGATCTCGGCAACACCTTTATAAGTGGAAAAGTATAAATTGCCTTCGGCGGTTCTAACTGCCGTCTGCGGGGAGGAACCGGTGCACCGGTCATTCAGCATGCCGTCGGAAATTCCGTAATTGCTGCATGTGAGTCCGGAAATTTTGCCTGATTGAAAATCGCGAAACTGTGAAACATCGACAGAGAAAATACCCTTTCTTGTGGGAAACCAATACCTGTTTTTATTATCCGGAATAATGTTTAATACTTTATCGGTAAACATCCCGTCCGCAGCTGTAAAATTAAAAATGCCGCCTTTGAAAATCTTCGACACGCCTCCCCCGTTTACAGTCAGCCAAATATCATCGTTAGCTGCCTCATAAATAGAAGAGACTACGTTTCCTTTCAATCCGTGTTCTTTATCCAAAATTTTAATACCGCCGCTTTTATCGAGGATATTAACTCCTCCGCCCGATGTGCCGATCCAGTATTTGCCTTCGCGTGATTTATGAATAAACGAGATCAAGTTATTTGAAAGTCCATTTTTTGCAGATAGATATTTGAACTTTCCGTTCTTAAGTATGCATACGCCGCCGCCGTTTGTGCCGATCCATACGGAACCGTCTTCGTCTATAAAAACTGCTCTCACAAAATTAACCGTCAATCCGTTTTCTATAGAGTAGTTTTTAACCTTGTTTTTATCGAATATGTACAGACCGAATAAACGCGTTCCGACTATTAATTGTCCGGCGCGGTCACGCCTGATTGCGTATATGTGGTTATTCGCAAGTATGTTGAGTTTTACGGCTGAAGGATGATGTAAATCCTTAATTCTGAATATTCCTTTGAGTGTTCCTACAAGCAGAGAACCGTCGATATCCTGGTAAACGCAATTAATAAAATCTACATTTAATCCATTTGCCTTAGAGATAATATTTACCGTTGCTCTTTTGATCTGATTTATCCCGCCGTTGATAGTCCCGACCCAAACAGCGTCACCAATTACTTTAAGTTTCGTAAGCTCTATATCCGATAAACCGTTCGCCGTAGTAAAGCGGAATAATTTATTTCCGGTGTATACAAATATTCCCCTGTTGTAAGTGGCAATCCAGATGTTTCCGTCTTTATCCTGATCGATGCTAAGTATTAGATCTCTGGATAATTTATTTAAAAGAGGAATGTTTACCGGTTTGAAATTTTTTAAAATTGTTATTCCCCTATTGGTGCCAAGCCATAACATGTGCAGTGAATCTTCAAACATTACAATTATTCTCTTCGAAGAATTCTCATTCCAGGAATATACTTTTTTAAATCCTTGGCCGCTCTGCCTGAAGAGTCCGCCCCCGTTGGTACCGATTAATAATTTATTTTGCGAATCGAGGATTATGCGGGAGATACTTTTTTCATTCAAACCGTGCGATGCGTAATAAGAAGTTAACTTGCTGCCGTCGTACTTAAACAAACCTGAATTTAGTGTTCCTATCCAGAGATTGCCCTGTTCGTCGGATACGATACGACTGACGATTTTACCCGACAACTTTTTTAAGTCGGCAACATGATTTATAACGCCGTCAATTAATCTGAATATGTTTTCGGGCTCAGTGTTAATCCAGATCCCGCCGTTTTTATCTTCGCATATATTCTGAAAGCTGTAACCGGAAAATTCAGGATAATTTTCACCGTTAATAATTTTGAAGTGTCCGCCGTCCCATCTTGCTATTCCCTCATCCGTTAATATCCACAGGAATCCTTTTTTATCAAGAAAAAATTTCTTGATAAAATTACTCGGCAGCCCGTCCCTTTGATCTATAACCCGGCAGACTAGGCCGTAGTTCCCGGCCGACGGCTCGAAAAACCGATGCTCCTTTTGCTGAGCCGACAAGAATGATGAAATGATGATAAGACCGAGGAGTGTTTTTTTCACTTGGGTTTCGGTTAATTGATAAATTCGTTAATGTCGTTTGAGTGCAGTTTCCGCCTTCGACATTTGAATTTATAAAAATAAAATCACAAAGACATCAAATAAATTTTAAAAGAAGAAATTATGAGAGGACAAGACACTTACTACATACTACCTACTGCCTACTACATACTACCTACTGCCTACTACATACTACATACTACATACTACATACAACCGATTTTTCACCCGTTCATTATATGAAAGAAAGAATCGCCTTTTTCGCGCAGGTTCTTTGCTCCGGCAATCGCCGCCTCGGACAAGTTCCTCTCGAGGGCACGCATAGATTCTTCTATAAATTCGCCAATCGGTATTCCGCCGTGCGACTGATTCTTATCCGCTCTTCTTTCCGATCCCAGTTCAGTATCGACAGAAGGCGGGATTATTTCGAAAACTTTTACCGGAGTATTCTTTAACTGATAACGGAGAGACATAGTAACCGAATGCAGCGCGGCTTTTGTGGCGCAGTATACGGGAACGACGGCAAGCGGCACAAAAGCTAGTCCGGATGAAATATTAATTACAGCAGAATCGCTTTTAGATTTGAGATGTTCAATAAATAAGGAAGTAATATGTATAGGGGCCATGAGATTTATATTCACTTCACGCGTAACTCTTTCCATGTCAATTTCTTTACTAAGATCGCCCGGAAGCTGAACCCCCGCGTTGTTGATAAGTATGTTTGTACCGGGATAATTTTTAATAACCCAGGCCGACAAGCTCTTCTCTCCGGGACGGGATACTTACATCGCAAACTTTTGTAACGATATGTCCATGTTTTTCTTTTATCTGTTCAAGCCGCTCTTTCCTTCTTCCGCAGATTATTACAGTATTATCTCTTTTTAAAAATTCCTCGGCGAAACCCAGTCCGATTCCGGATGTTCCGCCGGTTATTAATATTGTATTTCCGGATGTGTTCATGATAATTATTCCGATATAGTATTGGTTTTAAAGCTGCATCAAATATATAAACGCGGCGGGGATAAAGGCAAGAAAGCAAAAGTTGTTTCGTAGGAACTTCATTTATGAAGTTCAAATAAATTCTAATTTTTTATCAATTGAGATCCCTTTGTGTTACTTTGTGAGAACGTTGTGGTACTTGGTGCAACTCTTTAGAATTCGGAGCACTAAGTATCACTTAGGGGAAAGTGGAACTATTAAATTGCTATTTAACCGCCATTCATATGCCGGTTACACCGGAGTTAGAGCGGAGTTGAAGCGCACCTGAAGCGCATGTGAGAGGGACTTTATTTTATTAATGAGTGGGACAGAATATCTTGCATTCTATATACATTAATACTCAAAAAAGAGCAAATTTTACGACCTGTTTATAGCTGCTTTTGCCTGCTTATGTTTGCACTAACCTTGATTTTTTCTTTTCCGTTTCTTTTATTCTTTACGATATATAATTTTTGCATTATATTAAGAAAATCGGGGGTATTATGGGCATAGTAAAAAAGAATGTTCTAGGGGATATAAGCGGGACCGTAGGAGATAAAGTATACAAAGTTAGAAACGGAAAGCAGGTAGTATCCCGCAAGCCGGAGAGCGTAAAAATAAGCCAGTCGCCGAAGGCAAAAGCAAACATGAATAAATTCGGATTAACGGTGGTGCTCGCCAGTTTCGTTAATGCCGTGCCGGAGCTAAAGGAAGTCTGGACCGCGGCAAAAGTAAAGGGGTCTAATTCTTACCAGAAGCTTATCAGCAACAACGCAAAGCTCACAGGTGAAGGCAGGCTCACTATAGATAATATTATAACACCGCCGGGAGTTCCGGCGAAAATTGAAAAAGCAGCGCTGGACAGGGAGAGCTTAAGTTTAACGTTCATGATTATAAACGGCAGACAGGAAAGCCTTCCGGTCCCCTTCTATATTCACGCTGTCGTTTACTTTTTTGAGCCGGAAGAAGAAGATGAAGACGAGTTTATATTAAGGTATTATTCGCGGAAAATTGAAAAGCTTGATGATACCGGAAGATGTTCTATAAATATCAGTTTTGGTAATGATGAAGATCTCTTTGGCGTGTACAAGCGGCTGATAATTTACGCCGCGGCGGCGGGAGTGGATATGAGAACCGGGCGGATAGTATGGAGCAGTACGAGCCCGGCTGGTTTGTGAGTCAGGAAATATTCGTCCTATTTGGAGTTTCGGGAGGCGCTTTCAAACCGGCCGGGTGTTGGAAAGGTTGTTAAACATCGTTTGACTAAATACAGAAGCGGGGCTGTCGGTTTGAGGAGCAGGTTAGGCAATTTACCGTAAGAGTTTTCTTACAAAACATTTCGATTTCTTGTTCGCTAAATTGATAACCTAAATCCTGAGCTATTTGCCAATCTTCACATGCCTCATCAAGTTTATTTAACTTTTGCTTTGCTTTTCCTCTCAAATAATATGAATGTGCTGATTTAGAGTTTACGATATATCGCGTTTGTAAAATCACTAATTGAGCTCTGATATTCCCCAGCGTCATATTTTGCCCAACCTCGGTTTTCATATAGTTCGGATGCATTCATAGAAAGTGAGTCTATTTCTAACGCCTTATTAAAATCGCAATAGATTCTTGATACTGGCCCATCAGTCTATATTCTGTCCCCCTATTCCATAACGCCGATATATTATTGCTATTTTTCTGTATAGCATGGCTGTAATCTTCAATCGCACCCGCATTATTTCCCGCATATGATTTTGCTAAACCTCGTTGAACATATGCCGCCACATAATCAGTATCTTTCGCAATAATCATATCATAAATTTTTATTGCACCGTTAAAATTCCTCTGTTGCAATAATTTTTGAGCCTTCTCCATTGAATTGTTATTATCTGTGATATTTGAGCAAATGATGAGGAACAGAATAATAATCAAGAATGGAAATATAAACGGCAGGTGCTTTAATAATGTCTGAAACGTTGAATTCATTGGATCCCCCATCTTATTTATTAACTCGGCCGGTAAGTATAACGGCATAATTTATGCGTGCTTAATATTTAGGACACAAATTTGATGTTTTTTTGTCAGTTAGTTATTTACCAAGCCATGGACAATATTTTTTTAATAGGAGCGATAATAGGCGTATACTTATTTTATAATATTTTAAGAAGCATCTATTCTCAAGGTTTTATAAAATAATTCATTTCCGTTATAAATTTAGTTTAAAATGCCAAACAGCGTTGCGCCTAACCCGTCAGCCCGGAACTGACGGGCCGCAAGAGCACGACTGCCGATTGTTTTATCTTTTACTCTCGCCGAGGTGCGTAAATTTTTTCGTACGCACCGAAGGCGAGCCGGTTTTGCCAAACTCGTGTCTGATTAATTTATGTTGAACGTCGAACAAAATGTTGAGACGGAGCTGATCTCTCCAAAACTTGTAAAACGCCGAATGCGAAGATGCTGCCGGGTTGAGGCGCGGGTTAGGCAGTTTTTATTTTTAACAGATTAAATAAATCTTTTTCGTTTTGTAAATAGAAATCTAATCCCAAGCCAATTCCCAAGCCAATCAGAATTCCATTTCTTGCTATGACATAAATCAAATCAAATGGTGGAAAACCAGCTTTTGCATTTATTAAAAACACAATAATTATAGATGCTGTATAAGTTAAACCAAGAAATAAAACTAATGCGAAACTTCTTAAATACAATTTTATTTTATCGTTTCTTTTTATGAATTGATGATAAAGTTTAATAGATATAAATATACTGCCCAAATAAGTTACATCTCTAATTATATATGATATCGTTAAATATCTTCCAGTGAAAATGGCAAGTTGTAAAATTAGAATAATGACAATCCCCAAAAGCTGTTCTCTAAAATTTTTATATTCCAATAAACTAAAGAATATACTTCCATATAATCCGACATTTACAAATTGAGAATTTATATTTGTAAAGATAAAAATTGAAGTGTTGAAAAAAATAAATCCGATTAAAATACTCCCAAGCATTCCCAAAAGGGTCATTAAAAGAATCTGATATATTTTATCTTCTTTCATATCAACCTCTTAATCTTATGATAACTGCCTAACTAATACATATACTACACCAAATATCGCAGTAAAATTTATATTTATATGTTGGAATGCATGTCCACAATCTGGCCTTTTGAGATCAATACCCACGCATGTTTAAGTACTTTCGAGAAGCAGAGGAAATGCCGCCTCGACTATGCTATTATAAATAAGCATCAGCCGCTCTTTTATATATCAAGATATTAATTCTTCTATGGTCCGTCGGGTAAGAAAATTAGGTATGTGCATCCAGCAGGCTCGCCCGGCAAACCCCCATTCGTATTGCCGGTTATTAAATTAAACTTTATGTGAGCATTAATCAAGAAAAAATATAGACTTACAAGAAAACCGCGGCTACTTCAGCAGCAGCATTTTCCTCACGCTCCAGGTTATACTGTTATCATTTATTCCGCGGGCGGTAAGCTTATAGAAGTAAACTCCCGAGGCCAGGTTATCCGCATTAAAAATCACACGGTGCAGGCCGGCGGACTCCGCGCGATTGACAAGCACTTTTATTAATACTCCCAGGCTGTTATATATAGAAATGTTTACTTCACTTTGATAAGGTACGGCATAGCTTATGGTTGTGGACGGGTTAAAAGGGTTAGGGTAGTTTTGATCGAGGCTGAATTTAGAAGGCAGAGTATTCGAGTTGTTTTCCGCGGATGTTATTTCGGACAGAGGGCGTTTCCAGATACCGCTGCCGCTTGTTCCGGCATAAAGATACTCACCGCTTATTACCAGTGAATTGACGGAGAGATTCGTTAGACCGTCGTTTATTTCGATCCAGTTCATACCGTTATCCGAAGAACGTTCTACACCGTTATTCAAACTGCCTTCAAAGATATCGCCCCCGCTGACTGCTAAAGAATTTACGGTACCGTATTTTAAAGCTGTCTGCTTCCAGCCGGGCTCATTTATGTCGGTTACCAGAATGCCGTTACCGGATGTACCTGCAATCAAATTAGTTCCGGCAAGAGCCAGACAATAAATAGCGTAATACTTCGGGTACCCGAGATCCTGCCAGCTTGCTCCTTCATCGGTTGAGAGGAATACGGTACTGTAGGCCATTACACCGTACAGCTTATTTTTCGAATATCCGAGACTAAGATATTGCTCATCTGGTAACCCTGTAGAAATCCAGCTTGTACCGTAGTCTGTTGATACTAAAAAACTTATTACTTAAAGAATGATCCGGCAGACGATATGAGATCGAAGCAAAGAGTTTATTATTACCCACGGCAAATGAATTTACGGAGGTATCGCTGATCTCCTCCTATATTGGGATCGATATTGCCCACTTTTTTTATCCAGATGTTTCCGTTATCGGATGTAACGAAGAACTCTCCCTGACTGTTGAGCGCATAGAGAGCCGCTCCGTCGAAAGCTAGGTGAGAATAGACATTACAGTGTTGAGTTTGCGGCGAGTTTGTTGAGTCCCAGCTTGCGCCGCCGTCGGTTGAAAGATAAATTGCATTACCGGTTGTCACGGCAAGCCGATTCGTACTATCCGCGGCAATGAACCGTATATCCAGCGCGCTTATTTTAATATTAACCAAGTTCCAGGTCCCTCCGAAATCGTAGGAGTAATAGATTCCTTTATCGAATGCGGCAAACAAATTTGTACCGATAACGGCAAGAGATTTTACAGTAATATTGTTTAAACCGATCGATGTCCAGTCAATGCCGTTATTATTAGAAAGGAAAACCCCCTTGCTCCCCCCGTAAAGATTCATTCCTCCTTTCCCGTCGGGGCCCGCGGCCAAAGGCATAATACTCGAGTTAAAATTATTCCAAGTTTTCCCGCTATCCGCGGATATATATAATTGTGAACCGTACCCGTGATCGGAAGAATATGTTGTCATATGTACAAAAAGATACCCACCGTCAAAGAAGACGGAATTATTAGTACCGATTCCGTGCAGGCCGGAGTCGGTCCAGGTAACACCGTTATCCCTGGAAATAAAGAGCCCCCCCTCTCCTGCTCCCATACCATACATAAAATCCCCCGTGCCGGCAAAAAGAGTCGATCCTACGGCAACCAGACAGTTAACGGAGCCCCACGAATGGAGAAGGGTCCAGCTTTTTCCGTAGTCGTTTGAAATGTAAGCATTTCCCGCATAACCGCCGCCGCCTACATCTCCGGTTCCCGCAAACAGTTTTGTGCCTATTACCGCGAGAGTATTTACAGGTACAAATTGCGGGAAGCCTGAGCTTGCCGAATCCCAGGTCATCCCGTTATCCGTAGAATGAAAAACGCCTTTTTTTGTACCGGCAAACAAATTTGTTCCGATGCCGACTACAGATTTGATCTGTCCGGATATACCCGAATTTAATCTCCTCCAGCTTTTACCGATATCCGCGGAGATATAATTATCGCCGCTGGTGCTTAAGAAAAGGTTATCCCCTGCTGCATTCAAAGAGGCGACCGTAAAGCCGTAAGGCCCGTTAACCCGAACCCACTGTGCTTGTACCGATTGAACGGACACAATGAATAAGAATAATAAGAGGCAATAATATTTTTTAATCCGAATTCTCATCGCTTAATACACCTTACAGTGCTCCAAATAAAAGCAATAAAAATGCCGAATGCAACGGCAGTCCGCCTGCTTCCGGCTGGCCGGCGTCCCCTTCGGAGAGGAGCCGGCTAGGCTGATTTTTTGAATATTCTTACGTTTAACATATCGTCGTTTTTATCATAAGAACACATTATCTCGCACATATCCTTATATTTCTCCGAAATATTCGTTTAAGTATTTCTTGATGAGATAATGAAGTCCCCGTTTCTTTCCGAGAAATTCCACTGATGTAACCCTGCCGGTCTTCCTTAATTGCTTCATCCGGTCTGTATTTTAATAATATATAATTTTCCGGCTTTACGACTTTCAGCATTTCCAGCAACAGCAAATGCCAATTAATAACTTGTAATATTTAAAAATGGTCTGTCGGGTAAGAAAATTAGGTGTGTTTATCTAGCAGGCCTGCCCGTCAAACCCCCATTAGCGTTGCCGGAATCAAACTAAATTAGTCAAGATACTAAATCAAGTTAAAATTTAAGCTTGTGCTATTATTTTCTATTAGAGTTAGGAAAGAGATAGAGCAGGGTAACTCGAGCTTCTTCGTGAGAATTAGTGAAGACTTTGCGGTACTTTGCGTAACTTATTAGAATTCGGAGCACAAAGTCTCACAAAGGAATACGAAGTTACACAAAGCAACCAGTGTATTGTATTGCAATCCGCTTACTGATAAGCTGGTGTAGTTCGAACGAAGCTTTAGAAATGTTTACTAATAAACGCTCTGCCTGAATGACTTTTTAAATACTTTTCAAACGCGAGAGCCTTTTCTTTTTGGGCAAAAGAGATTGCAGTTCTAATTTCCCAGGGTTTATAGAGAGCAGTATAAGCAGATCCGCTCTCGTTATGTTTCTTGATCCTTGTTTTTATATCCGTTGTGTAACCGATGTAAGATTTGGATGGGTGCGGAATGCTTCGCAGGATGTAAACAGAGTAATTCAATTTCTCTCTGTTTACTCCTTAATTTGAAAATATCCGGCTTCGTCCGTCGACTGCCGGACTACGCCGGATCAGTCTTCTCTTTGCACAATTTAGTGTCTTCAACTATTTATAAAGACTGACCTGACAGGCGTAGTTCGAGCGTAGCGAGAACGACATTATATTTCTATCCGGCTTCGCTTTCAGCTACGCCGGATCAGTCTTCTCTTTGCACAATTTAGTGTCTTCAATATTTATAAAGACTGACCTGTCAGGCGTAGTTCGAGCGTAGCGAGAACGAAGACTGAGTGGAGGTGGCGGGAGTCGAACCCGCGTCCGAAGTTAAGATCCAAAAGACGTCTACACACATAGTCTGTTTTTGTTTTAACTTAAAGCTACCAAACAGACAAGGATCACTTTAAGCCTGCCCGCTTTTATTTCGCCTCACCGCCGCGGACGCTCGGTTCGGCTATCGCACCTAAACGTCGCTCTGCCGAAACCCGGTGCGAGTGGAGTCGGAGAACGGCTACTTAAGGTTTAATTAAGCAGCTAAGGCGTAATTATATTCGCCAGTTATTGTTTTTTCCCGAACGTTTTACGTGTATTCCGGGGAACACGGTGTGCAGTCCGATGCCTCTTCAACCCCGTCGAAGCCAAAGTCACCCCCTTATATAATTTATAATTAACAATTAAGAATGAATAATTAAAATTACAAAGGATACTTTATTACGCGTCTTTGTTCCATATTGTATCGGGAACCTTCAACGACGCGTTTTCATACCGGGCCAGGACAAAGAACAAATCGGATAACCGATTCAAGAATATTATTATGTTATTATTAATCTTTTCCGAATTCTTTAATGCTACCGCTTTTCTTTCGGCGCGGCGGCTCACCGATCTGCATATATGAAGAAGCGCCGCTCCCTTAGATCCGCCGGGAAGAATAAAATTCTTTAAAGGCTCCAGCTTCTCTTCAATATTATCTATTGCGTTCTCGAGATCAACGTAAAAATCTTCCGGTACCCTGGCAATACCCGGCTTTTCATTCTTTTCAGTAAGCGGAGTAGCGAGATCAGAGCCGACAGTAAACAATCTCGATTGGATTTTTATCAGCAGTTCTTTAATTTCTTCGGTCTCGACTTCGGCCGCCGCCAGTCCTATAAACGAATTAAGCTCGTCAATTGTTCCATAAGTATCGATCCGGGGAGAATTCTTAGGAACCCGGCCTCCGCCGAACAGTCCCGTCTCGCCCTTATCGCCTGTCTTCGTGTATATTTTCATCTTTTCAAAGGAAGATTTTCAACCGATACTTTCAGTTCGGCACCGTTATCGTTCCTTGCGGTTAATGTTCTTCCATTCTCGGCGCAATGCTTTCTAACATACCCGAGTCCCACATGCCTCTTTAATCTTTCGGAATAAACCGCCGATGTTACGCTGCCTGCCTCAAGACCGCTCTCGTCGAACAGGGAATAATTATTGTCTCCGTTCAAATTATCTTTGAACTCAATACCTTTTAATAATTTCTGCACTTTATTGTATGAATCCAGCCGGGCAATTACTTCCTGTCCGATGTAACAGCCCTTGGTGAAGCTCACCATATCAAGAAGACCGGCCTCATGCGGATTTATGGAATCGTTCAGCTCAGAGGGTGCGGAGGGAATTCCCTGTGCTATCCGGTAAGCTTCGTAAGCGTCCGCTCCTACCAAATTAAAATCATACGGACCTTTATGTTCCTTCAAATATTTGATGAGTGATACCGCGTTGTTCTGGTCCGCAATAATCCGGTACTTTATCAATCCGTCTTTGTCCTTCAGCTTGGTCAGGAAGAACATCAAACCTTCGGAGTTGATCAATTTAAATGCGTTTTCTTCAATACCCGAAAGAGATTCTCCGCCTACCATTGTAATAAACGAGCCTGTCTGGGGGCCAATCATTTCCATAACAACATATCGTCCGTTCGTATCGCTTACTCTTACGTCATCCGCGATGATATATTTTTCCAGCCAGCGTATAACTTTCAGTTTATGTACACAGCTGGAAATCAGCATCTGCGAATCGCCCAAATTCATAACGGAAGCGATATCTATTATGCGTCCTTTTTCGGTTGTAAATATAGTATCGGTCACACGGTCTTTTGCGAGTTCCCTAACACTGTTCGTCGAAATTCTGTGCAAAAAGTCCAGCACATCTTTTCCTCTCAGCTCCAGAACCGCGAAATTGGGCTTCAGTACCAGAGCCGTTCCCTTGTACATAGAATTCAGCTCATCGATTGTATCGCCCGGAGTTTTCACGATTTTACCTTCTCTGGATTCTTCGATTTTACAGCCCAAAGATTCAAGATAATTATCGAATACGGCCACGTCAGTCTCGATTCCGATCATAAATATCCTCTAAACTTAAAAGTAAATTTTGTCCATAAAAATAGCCTTTTTCGAAGTTCGGTCCGCAGTAATTCAGATAATGGTTTTCGGTATAGTATATAATCGAACCGCATCGAAAATTATTTACAAATATAAAGAATTAATAGGGATTTTTGAAGGCTATTAACTGTACATGTTAAATATAGTGGTCGGCTAAACATAGAAATACACCTAAAACGTTAATAAGGACGGGTTTGGCGGTGGTTTCTCGTATTAACGTACACACTGTCCCTTTTGTTCCAGACAAAAGCAACCGAATCACCGTAAACAATACCCCGCTTAAGATTATAAATAATATGCTCATAGTAATCCGGGTAAGCATCATTGTTAACGTTGCCCAATGTTCTCCAGAAAAGCAGTCCCTTATAGGTCATTAAGAGGTGGGGCGGTTCAGTTAGTCCGTTTATAAGGAAATAGTTATAGTCGATATGCCCGATCCTGGTAGCGTCGAAGAAATCAATCTTTATATAAGGAGTACCGTCGTAGTTCCATCTTTCCAGGAGCATATCGTTAAAACCTCCGTGTGAAGGAACGGGCGCCTGCCAGACAACGTCGAAGCTGTCGCTTTCAATGTCGCAGTGGAACAAAGTAAGGTAAGGGAATGCCGTTCCGAGATTGGTACTGTCGAAGTTTATAAAGCTTTCCTCGTAGCCGATTATGTTCTTAGGTTCGATGAATCTTTCTCCCGGCTTCGACTTTGCTACTATCCCGAATACATACGTCTCGTTTCCCGGCTTAACGTAAATTACGGCGGGACGCGGAATGTCGTTCGAATAAACTTTCGAGTTATACAAAAGATATGATCCCGCGGAGTAGTGATGAATTACATAAAGCTGAAGAGAAATGGTGTCGCAAGGAGTACGGTTTTGGGCAAGATTTTCCTCCATCTCCACGTTGTGAAGAAGAATCTTATGCTGCTGCCCGGGTGAATTCTGAGCCCCTATTTCCACGTTGCCTGTATCCTTGCTCTTTTTACCGCAGGAATACAACGCAAGGACCGACATGATCAACAACAAAAGAATTAAACCGCGCTTCATTTTTTACTCTGTTAATTCGGGTTGAAGGAGAAACTTTTAACGTAAGTTTTTAAACAGCGGGAACCTGATCATCCGATCGTTGTGTTCCCGCAGTTATAAAAATTATTACTTTGAATACTCGTGCATAAAATAAGCAGAGCTGATTATGCCCAGTTTAAAGTGCTTAAGACTGAAATGTTCGTTGGGAGAATGCAGATTCTCGTTGTTTAATCCCAGTCCCATCAATACCGCAGGCGCCTTAAGCTTGTTAGCGAAGACAGCAACAATCGGCACCGACCCGCCTTCCCTCATATAAACTATCTTTTTACCGAAAGCTTTTTCCATCGCTTTAGCAGCTGCTACGGTAGCGGGATTTTTAAGCGGCGTAATAACCGGAACCGCGCCGTGCAGATCCTTAACCGTTATTTTTACGGATTTGGGTGCCAGACTTTTAATGTGTTTCGTAAACTGCTTAGCTACCTTTTTAGGATCCTGGTTCGGCACTAGTCTCATACTGATCTTAGCCATGGCTTTTGACGGGATGATTGTCTTCGCGCCTTCTCCCGTAAAACCGCCGTTAATTCCGTTGCAATCGAGAGTGGGTCTTACCCAGGTTCTTTCGAGAGCCGAATAGCCGCTTTCTCCCTGAAGCTCGGCTACTCCGAGTTCTTTAGCGAATTTCTTCTCCGAGAAATTAAGCGCTTTGAAGTTTTCTCTCTCTCTTTTAGTTAGTTTAAGTACGTCGTCATAAAAGTGAGGAATTGTAACGCGTCCCTTTTTGTCGTGCAGCTTCGATATCATATCGGCCAGAATGTTAACCGGGTTCCCAACAGCGCCGCCGAATGTACCGGAATGCAGATCCCTCTTCGGGCCGCTGACTTCCACTTCCAGGTACGAAAGTCCGCGCAGTCCGTATGTCAATGTCGGCACACCGGCTTCGAATAAAGCGGTATCCGATATAAGAACGGAATCGCACTTCAAAAGTTCGATGTTGTTCTTTATAAATGTTTCCAGGCTTTCGCTTCCTACTTCCTCTTCGCCTTCGATAAGAAACTTTACGTTGAGAGGAAGACTTCCTACGGTTTTGAAGAATGCCTCAACGCTTTTTATATGCATATACATCTGCCCCTTATCGTCGGTCGCTCCTCTTGCCCATATCTTTCCCTGTCTTATCTCCGGCTTAAACGGATCGCTTTTCCATAGCTCTATAGGATCTACCGGCTGTACGTCGTAATGCCCGTATATTAAAATAGTGGGTTTACCCGGCGCTCCCAGCCACTCGCCGTAAACTATGGGATGACCTTCGGTCTTGTTGACTTTTACCCTGCTCATACCGGCGGCTTTCAGCTTGTCGGCAACAAATTCGGCGCATTTTTTAATGTCGCCTTTATTCTCAGGTAAAGTGCTTATGCTCGGAATACTTAAGAATTCTTTTAATTCTTTAATATAATTTTCCTGGTTGCTCTTTATATAACTGATTACTTCCTGCAATTTGAACTCCTTCAGTTGTTTTAGTGTTGAATATTTTTGCCGCGAAAAACCATAGATGCTTTTGACATCTAACAGAATTCGTCCCGGTTTATCACCGGTTTCCGGCTCCTGTCTTCGGGTTCCTCTAAACATCATACATATATATCACAACTTAACAAAACATGATTTAATTCGGAACACTAAACGGCATATTTTAAAGTCAGAACTGCTTTACCTGAAACAAAGAACAAAATATTACTAATTCATAAAAGTCGAAAACCTATTCAGTCCTTTGAAGCCGCATTCCCCTAATGAGCCTTTGCTTGTTAAACTTTTAATGCTTTCATATATTGATTGCATGATTTTATCCAGATACATACTGAAGAACCACGTTACGCCTTTTATCTTTTCCCTGATCAGTTTGATCTTTATTTTCCTTCTTCAATTCTTGATGAAGTTTTCCGACAGGCTGGTAGGCAAAGGCCTGGGTTTATGGGTTATTCTGAAATTGATTACTTTCAACCTGGCGTGGATGGTGGTTCTTGTAGTACCGATGGCGACACTGGTGGCAACGTTGATGGCGTTCGGTTCGATGTCGCAGAATAACGAGATAACCATCATAAAGTCGGCAGGTACAAGTCTGCATAGAATGATGATAGCTCCGTTCCTGGCGAGCATAGTGCTGGCTTACCTGCTTTTCCTTTTCAACAACGATGTACTGCCGGACGCTAACCATCACGCGAAATTATTAATGCAGGATATCTCAAGACAAAAGCCTACGCTGTCGCTCGAGCCGGGGGTCTTTTCCCAGGATGTTACCAACTACGCCATACTGGTGCGCGGCATAGACCAGAAGACGAATTATCTAAAGGATGTGGTTATATACGACTACACCGATCCCGCAAAAATAAACATCGTTACCGCTCATAAAGGCAAGATCTATTTCTCCAAGGACCAGTCTAAACTAATAATGGACCTTTGGAACGGGCAGATACACGAGTCGGATCTGAATCAAAAAGATTTCTACAGGAAACTTATATTCAAAAAGCACCGCATAATTATGAACTCCGACCAGTTTACGTTTCAGCAGTCGGCCCCCGGCGGTCCGCGCGGCGACCGGGAACTGGGAACAGGCGCAATGCTGAGCATTGTAGACAGTCTGAGCTTTTTAAAACAATCGGCCGTAAACAATCTGACCCGTGATTCCCAAAAATACATGTTTGCCGATTCACTTCTTCCGTTCGAGCATATAACGCAAAAAAAAGCTAATAATCCTGAGCTGATATACATACGCGCGCTAGAGAGGATAAAGACCGCTAAGAATGTTATCATGTCAAACTACAGGATGGATGCGACCCTGCAGGACGAGATAAACAAGTACTGGGTTGAGATCCATAAAAAATATGCTATTCCGGTTGCGTGCATTGTATTTATTCTGATAGGCGCTCCGCTGGGAGTAATGGTAAGGAAGGGCGGCTTCGGCGTGGCCGCAAGCATCAGTCTCTTTTTCTTCGTTCTTTACTGGGCGTTTCTGATCGGAGGTGAGAAGTTGGCCGACAGAAATATAATTACCCCGTTTTGGGGAATGTGGTCCGCCAATATTTTACTTGGAATTGTAGGAATATTACTTACTACTAAAACAGTGCAGGAAACCGTAACCATTAATCTCTCGTTCCTTAAAAAGCTCATTCCTAAACAATGGCGTGAAATTCAAAACGAAGAGGCTGCGGAATAAATGAAAATAATAGATAAATATCTGATCAAGCAGTTTCTCCAGACCTTCTTCTTCGGTATTATTGCGTTCACTTTGATCTTCGTAATCATCAATATGCTCGAACACCTCGGAAGCTTTCTGGATCAGAACGTATCCTTCCCCATTATTCTTCACTACTACGTGGTATTCAGCCCGGATATAATTAAGCTGATGACACCGGTCTCCGTGCTGTTCGCCGCTCTCTTTACTGCGGGGAAAGCCGCCAACTTGAGCGAGCTTACCGCTATAAGATCGAGCGGGGTTAGCTTGTACCGATTTATGGCCCCGTTTGTAGCGGCAACAATACTCATCAGCATTTTCTCAGTATATTTTTCCGGATATATTGTTCCGATGGCTAACCGGACCAAGCATAACATTGAGATGACGTACCTAAATTCGGATTACAATTTTTCGGGGACAAATATATTTTTTCAGGATACACGGACGAGGCTGGTCAGTATTTCATTCTTCGACCAGTCAAGAAACCAGGCAAGCAGGGTTAGCATTGAGCAGTTCAAGAAGAATGATCTGACCGATATGATTTCTAGAATTGACGCGGCGCGCCTGGTTTACGATTCCGTCTCGCATGCGTGGATAGCTCATAACGGAGTGAGGCGCACCTTTCAAGGTAAGCTGCAGCACGCGGAATATTTTAAAAGAATGACTCTTTCCGATTTGAACTTCACCCCGGCGGAATTAAAAACAAAGCAGGAAAAGCCCGAGGAAATGAACCTTAGCGAATTGGGAGACCTGATCTCACAAATAAAAAGAGCGGGCAACGATCCGACGAGCGCGCAGATAGAATATTACTCGCGGTTCTCATTTCCGATGGCGAGTTTGGTGGTTGTTCTATTCGGACTGCCTATATCTACCAACAAAAGAAGAGGCGGACTTGCGGTTCAGATAGGTATAAACATTCTTGTAACGTTTATATATCTTGTATTCATGCAGATAAGCCTCGCGTTCGGAAAGAACGGCTCGCTTAGTCCTTTTCTTACGGCTTGGTCCGCTAATATAGTTTTCCTGGGGGCCGCTATCTTCACTATACCGAGAGCCGGGCAGTAACTAAAACTTCCAGCGGCTGTCAAAGCTAATCGAAGTATATCTTGCGGAAGCCGGGAATAGAAATCCCTGGAGATCGGATGTACCGATGTTCAGGTCGAGTACGCCCGCGTCTATTCCCAGTCCGAATCCCCAGTGAAATCCCAATGATCCGCCGAAAGAAAATCCCGTTCTTATAAACGGTATCCAATTCATCGGCTTCCATTCGGCGCCGATTGATACTCTGGGAGTTTTGCTGTTCCCCGGTAGATCATTAAAACCTTGGTTATAATCGAACGCAAGAAGAAGCGTGCCGGGTATGTCATCGTCCGGTCTGGCGAAATAATGCGACACGCCTATTCTGAGGGCTGTCGGCAGATTTGTGGTAAAACCGTCTATCCTTTCGCTGGTTCCCTTCAGCTTATCCAGCAGGTTCTGAGTTTGAGCCGAGTCGGTAATATCATCCAGATAAATGCTTCCGCCGCCGGTAAATTTGCCTGCATTATGATCCCATTTAATAGAACCTATATCGGTTACCGCCAGAGAAAATCTCCATTCGTTCAAGATAGATGCACTCACTCCAATATCTAAACCGACTCCGTGTCCCGCCGGTTTTGGGAAGGGGCTGTAACTTCCTTGTGTTTTAGAGGGATCGGAATCGTACTTAACGTTAAAGAAATCAGAGAAAGCAGTGAGTCCGGCTAGATCGGATGTACCGGTTATAGCATCCTGCGTTGTAGTTTGAAACGTAGTGTTTACTCTTTCCGTTGCGGCGTATGCGTAACCCTGAACCATCTTAACAGTAAATCCTGCCGCTATGTTGGTAAAGGTTCCGGGACTGTCGTTAATAATATCTCTCGCGTACGAGAAAGAATAATTTCTAATCCACCAGGATCGAATGTAAGCGTCATTTAAATTATAAACTTTGCCGAGAGGATTTCCGTGCAGAGCTATGTCGGCAATGGCGGCGGGAAAATTAAATTTACCTGCGGCAAAATCGTTAACCGAAATAGCGAACGCGCCCACATCGCTTCCCGCGTTCACATCCAATGAAAATAAATTCGATGTAAAATTAGCGAAGATGAATCCGCCCCCGCTGAAAAGGTTGTTCATTCTCTGCTTATCGGCATCGTTAAGATATCGCGGCTGTCCGTTAATGCCGCCGAAGAAATAATTAATTTCGTTGATCGACAAGAAATCGGTGCCCGCTCTAACCGATATCGGCGGGAGCGGCAGAACTGTGGATAATTCAACTGAGTTAAAACCGGTGTTTAGAATACCGGCCGGATTTATGCCGATTGCATTAACGCCCCCGGCCGTTGAATTATACGTTTTCGCCATAGCAGTCGCTCTTGAATTAACTGCGCCGGAGGAACCGTACTGTGCAAAAGCTCCGGAGGCGGATATTACGATTATTACTACTATTGTTATAAGCTTTTTCATTTCCACCTCCTTTCTTAATTCTTCGGATTAACAGTGTAATTAACTCCGCCGTATGCCCTGATTGATATATTGTCATCGGGGCGCAGCGCCACGATCGGAGGAGGATTAATGTAGGCGTCCTTTGTTCTTACGCTAATGCTTACAACCATATACTTTGCCTTTGCAAGCCGGTTGAACTGTTCCTCGGTTAAGGATATTTGATTCTTTGTTAATATCGGGGTAATAACGTTGCCGTCAGCGTCTACATCGGCGCCCGGTAAATACAGCGAGTCGCTTCCGTCTATGTTATTCGTAATCGTGAAAAGCGGTCTGAAGAATTCATCGGTTACCGTTGCCTTTATCCAGGTTGTCAGCGGTATACCGTTATTTATCTCGAGAGTTAAGGTTGCGCTCTTTGCATCTGTAATGCTCGAACTATCATTTGAAGAAAAGTTCACTTCCGATGTATCGATAATCGTCGATTTTTTCAGGGCCATATAACTCTCGGTAGAAAACTGCGCCGCAAAGCGGACCGAATCCTGAATTGTCGCAGTTCCCCCTTTTCCGTCCGGATTCATTATATACTCGGCGTTTAAAACAACATTATCGGGAAGGAAATCGATGAAGCTGGTTATGTTGCTGTTCTTTTCGGTGAACGAACGGCTGAAGCGGCCGTTTTGAAATTTAAACGTGAAGTTCGGATTTCCTGTGCTGTCGGTAAGCGTAATCTCCGAGCCGTCGTTTCTTTTTCCTATTATATTCAGATTCTTCACTTCAATGTCGAACGGATTGTTTACGGGTGAGAGATAATCGGCCGTTAAATTCAGCGAAGCGTTTTTCAGGAAAGTCTTTCCCCTATAATCGGCAGCGTCACCTATATTGAGTGAGAAACTCTCTGTTTTGTTGCCGAGAGATTTCGTAGGAAGATAGCCGCTCACTGATCTGAAGAGAAAGTCTGACTGGTAAAAGTCGGCCGTAACCGTTGTACCGATAGGCTGCTGTGAAGAAACCTGTATTATAAGCTCCATACTGTTCTTAAATACCGGCGGCTGATCGGAAGGCAGCACATACTTGTCGCCTCCGAACTCAAACTTAACGGTATCCGTCTGCAGTCCCGGTATGTAGGAGCTATAACTGAATGGTATTCCGCCGGGCTGAATGATACCGGGTATCGTGATAGTCAGGTTTACGCCGAATGCAGAATTATTTTTTATGTTATATGCGAAAGATCCGCTGAGAAATTCTGCACTGTCAAGTTCCGCACCTTCCGGGAATTGGATGAACAGCACGGCAGGATTTAAATTTGAAGCCGGTATAACGTTGTTACGGCTTGATGATTCTTTCGTAACCTTAATAAAGTTTGATATACCCACCGACTGTGAATAATTACCCGATTTAAACAAAAAGATCGACTGCCCCGCCGAATTAGTATCGACACTGATATAATCCTGCTTGTCGGATTTTATTATATCGTTCAGAGTATAGGTCTTATTAAAAAGCGGTACATTCAGGTCAACGTCCCACTTGGGCATAATCAGGTCGTGCGGGATGTCTGTGCAGCCCGATATCAGGGCCGCAATATACACCGCCGCCGCTGTTAAAATTATTGCAGATATTTTTCTCATTTGTACTCCGGCCAGTTAAACCGCCTTTTTTTTGACGGACTTCCGCCCCGTTTTTTAATAATCATGCCCGGCTTCAAAAACCAAGGAAGTTTTAGAATTATTTTATTAATAACATTTTTCTCGCAATAATGCCGTTCCCTGTTTTAAGGCTGTAAATGTAAATTCCTGAAGGCAGGCGAGAGCCGTCGAACCGGATAGAATGCATTCCTGCGTCCTGTGTGGAGTTTACCAAGGAAGCAATTTTATTTCCAAGAATATTGTATACGCTTATTTCAACAAACGATCTTTCGGGAAGTCCGTATTGAATTAATGTCGACGGATTGAAAGGATTCGGATAATTTTGTTTCAGTTCGAAAGACGAGGGAATATTATTCAGACGGTCATTTGACGACAGGCCGGTCAGCACAGAACTCGGTATTCCGCCTACTTCCGAAAAATGGCTCATCTCTGCTGTTACAGAAGATGCGTTATCTATTGTTGTAATTCCGTCGGTCGAATATCCGCCCGTTGCGGTCTTATAGACGTAGCTTAATAGCGCCTGCGGATCGATATTGGTTTTATCGAAGAAATTGTGGAACGCAGCGGTTTTATACATCTTAAAAATCGCGTGCTTTGAATTATCGAAATTATAATTGCCGGTTACGTACTGCCCGTTTACCCTTACCTCAAAGTCGGCGTGGAAGAAAAAGCTGACGCTGTCGGGTCCAAGAAGGTATGTCCCGCTGCTGCAGTCGATATCGTAAATAATAAAATCAACATCTATGTCCTCATGCAGTGAACCGGACTCAAAATAAAACTCGCTGCCTACAAGCGCATCGTATAACTCCTGGGCGTTTTGAAATTTAGCCGGTAAGGTTTTCTGTTTAACCGTGTACACTTCCCCTTCGTGCAGAGTATCCTGATAAACGAGCGCCGCGCCTTCACCCGTGCAGTTTACAAAAATACGGAGACCTATGTTGTTCTCCGATGACTGTGCGTTTACAAAAGAAAGAGCCGGTATCAGGAATAATACAAGGAAAAAGTAAAACATTTTCTTCATCAACGAATCCTAAACTTTTTAATAAAAATAAATTTTTAATTATGCCGGGAAATCAAATCTATGTCCGGGAACGATAATTCCTCTATAACTTGATAAAATTTTGTTCCGCCGTTTAATTATTATCGAAAATATTTGATAAGAAATTAAGTACATGCCGAAATTTGTCGGTTAATCTAGGAAGCCCTGGATAAGGAGGGATTTTCCACTTCCTTTATAATATCGAGAAGTACGTTCCGGGGGCGCACCTCAAGTTTATTGACCTCAAATATATATATTAATTTGCAATTTGGAAACAGTAATTTTTCAAAAAACGCGGCAGGCAAATTCAATTGATTACTTAATTTATTCTGACTATCTTTTTCCGGTCTTAATACTCTCTCAGCTCCATGTTGATGAATAAGGGGAATTTTTCAGATTGAAAACACGGAGTAAGTATTGAATTCATTAGGAAAAATAGTTTTACTGCCGGCGTTCCTCATTTTCGCTTTCGCCGGAGCATTCGCACAAATCAACGAAATTTCTATATCCGGCATTGTAACGGATTCGGTTTCGGGCGAGGCCCTTATCGGCAGCAACATTCTTCTTTACAAAGACAGTATAAATACTTCTCAACCGCCGTACCGCGGAGCCGCTGCAAACGGATACGGTTTTTTTATTATTCCCAAATGCCCCTCCGCCGTTTATATAATAGTTATAAGACACGTAGGTTATAAAACTTTTATAAGGGAATTGAATTTAACGAAGCGCTCGGGGTCTTATAATTTCAATGCCGAACTGAAAAGCGAAGAGATAAAGCTGAGTGAAGTAGTGGTTAAAGGTAAGAAGTTGGTAAGGCCTGAAATAAATACGGTGGACGTTTCTCCGGATCTTTTGAAAAATCTTCCCTCTCTATCCGGTGAAATCGACCTGTTCAAATTACTTCAGATGCTTCCCGGCATTAAGTTCGGAAGCGAGCTTTCGAGCGGACTATATGTTAGAGGCGGATCGCCCGACCAGACTCTTACCCTGGTCGACGGAATGACGGTATATAATCCCGCGCACCTCGGCAACATTGCCAGTACTTTTAACTCGAACGCAATGCAGGACGTAAAGCTGATTAAAGGGGCTTTCCCCGCACAGTACGGCGGCCGGCTTTCCAGCGTACTCGATATAAAATTAAGATCGGGTACAAAGGAAAAAGAGAAGGGCGTTATCGGGCTTGGATTAATAAATTCTTATTTAACACTGGAAGGCCCGCTTTCGGAAAGCTCGACGTACATGATCTCCGGAAGATCGATGTATTACGATCTGGTACAGGGAATCACCGACAAGAATAGCTCAGTACCTAGATATAACTTCCAGGATCTTAACGCCAAAGTGAACATGGTGATGTCGGAATCTAACATTGTATCCTTAACCGCATTATACAGTCGCGACAGAGTTTACAATCCACCCTCCGTAAAAGATATTAATTACGATATCTCGTGGCAAAATTCCGAGTACGGAATCAACTGGATACAAGTAAACACAAAATCTCTTTTCCTTAACTCGCTGGCAAGCTTCGTCGATTACGAGTTTAAGTCCGTAATAGGAGGCTCTTCCCCAGAGATACGCTCATCCAGCTATTATTCTTCCTCGAAGTTGAGAGACATCACCCTAAAACAGAATGTGGAAATGCATCTGAGCCAGGACCAGACATTCAGGACCGGTTTTGAAATTGACATGCATAATTACAGTCTGCTGTACAGCGACTCGTACGACGAGCTGCTGGAACGCGACCCTTACGCGGGGAAAGATATTACTTCGGTTGAAGCCGCGGCGTTTATTCAGGCGGAGACAAAATTTTCCGAGAAGCTGAAGACCAATATCGGCGCGAGAATTTATTACTTCGACAGCAGAAAATATTTTAATGCCGAGCCGAGAATTTCAGCATCATACTCTTTGACGGACAATCTCTCTCTTCAAGCTGCGTACGCTGTTGCCCATCAGTTCCTTCATTTAATTACCAGGAGCGATATCTCGCTGCCTACGGATTTATGGTATCCTTCTACAAAAAATATTGAGCCGAGCAGGTCGGCACAGTACGTGCTCGGATTCGAATCGACTTTCAACGATCTCGAATACCTAGTTTCGCTCGAGGGATATTACAAAGACATGAAAAATCTTTACGAGTTTAAAACCTCCGCCAAACTTAATCCACTCGATAACTCGATTGAACAGCAGTTCACAAAAGGTATCGGTGAGGCATACGGAATCGAGTTTTTCATAAACAAGCGCCTGGGCGATCTTACAGGCTGGATCGGATACACGCTTTCGTGGACAAAAAGAAAATTCGATGATCTGAACGGCGGCTTATCGTTTTATCCCAAATATGACAGGCGCAACGACGTCTCTGCTGTTCTAAGTTACAAGGTAAACGATCGTCTTAACATCGGCGCAACTTGGACGTACGCATCGGGGCAGCGCTATACTATTCCGCCGGCTCAATATCAATTTAAAGATATCGTTACAGGAAACTCGCCGAAAATTTTTCTTAACTCCGAAGAGCTCTACGGTGCGCAGTTCCCGGCTTACCACAAACTTGATCTGAATATATCGTACAAATTCGATTGGCTGTCACACAAGTTCGAAGCTTATTTAAATTTCTATAATCTTTATAACCGGCAGAATCCTTTTTCACAGTACACATCGCTGAAAGATACCCCGAGCGGTAAAATTCCGGTTATAAAACGGCTGGTGCTTTTCCCATTTATCCCGATGTTCGGTTTTAACGTTCAGTTTTAATTATATGCTTAAAAATTTTATTAAAATATTGATACTGATAACCGCGGCTGTACTTATCAGCGGATGCGACAAAACCGATATAGTTAACGTCGATACTTCTTATCAGGAATTTACGGTCGTGCAGGGAGAGCTTAACGCGGATGAGAATTTTACGGGAGTAACAATCACGCGCACTCTTCCGCTGGGCGTATCTTATAATATTAATCTCGCGGAGATCAAAGACGCGGCAGTTTACATGAGAATTGACAGCGTAAAGGTTATTCCGCTTATCTATTCATCTGCCGGAAGATACGTTCCGAGTTATATTCTTAAACCTCAGGCGGGAGAAACATACGAGCTGTTTGCCGAGATAGGCGACAAGACTATTTACAGCATAACTAAGATACCCCGCATTCCTAACGTCACTTCCTCCTCGTTCAATGCCTCGGGAAGATTCGCGGAAACGAAGGTTCTGCCGGAAAGCGGATTTGTTTACGGAGCGCTCTGGTATGCTAATTACGGAAGCTCGGGATCGGCACCCGATTTTTATTCAATAGAATCGTATTCAGGCTTCGGGACTAAAAGCATCGTTGTAAGGACACAAACGCTGCCTAACGAATACCCGGGACAGAATTTATTCGTAAGAGTGTATGCCTTCGATAAAGAATATCTCCCCTATTTCCAGACAAAATCGGGAAGCGAACCTATAAGCGACAGCTTTACGCAGAGCAGCAGCAAGATAGACTGGAACGTACGCGGAGATCACGTGATAGGAATGTTCATCGGCATCAACAAAACGGATTTGATTAGAGTGAATTGACTGAAGTTGCGCGAATGCCCGTTTATGTCATATTGAGTCCGGCAGCTGCCGGACGAAATATCTGTATCCTAAATTAAAAAGTTGAGATTCTTCTCCCGACAAGTCGGGATCAGAAAGACGGTTTTGAGTAACTTCGTTTAATTAAGAAAATTTATGAAGCTCATCAATAAAAATATATTTGTAGTCATTCTTTTGTCAGCTTTAATTTTGCCGGGCTGTATTAAAGATACGATAGCCCCGCCGGAGACGTTCCGGCTAGACAATTCGGCGCTGGTTTTAACCTACCTGGAATCACAAGGCGACTACATCAACGCCGCAGCCCCGTCATTAATAAACTCCGCAGAGGTGTATCAAAATAAAGGCGACTATTTGATAATTGATTTAAGATCGAACGAACAGTTCTCGGCCGGACATATAGAAGGCGCGGTGAACACCGGCAACGATTCTTTACTCGAATTTCTAAACGGCAAAAGTTCCGATCATCAAATTAAAGCCGTGCTAGTAAGTCAGAACGGCCAGTCATCATCTTACTATACGTGCCTGCTCAGGCTGTACGGCTACGCAAATATATACTCGCTTAATTTCGGAATGTCATCATGGAACGGCGACTTTGCTAACGATTGGAAGGATCACTTAAAGACGCTTCCGGTCACTTACATATTTAACGATATTAGCTATCCTAAGGCGGATGTTACCGCACTTCCGAAGATAAGCTTGAGCAATACTGGCAAAAGTCTGGAAGACAACATTCGCTCAAGAATATCCGAATTAATATCAAAGGGATTTGTTAAGGATACAAATTATATAGGTGTTGAAGATTTATTCACCGGGGGTATCGAAAATTTTTCGCCTGATGAATATTATCTCGCCTGCTACGGGAACGGGAGACTTTACAACTCGCCATTCTTCGAAGGACCGCAGCCCGGAATGGGCCATCCTGAATTCGGCGTATTTTATGAAGAGAATGCCGATCTGAGAAGCGGGTCATATCTGCAAACAATGCCTTCCGGAAAAGCTATTGCAATCTATAGTTACTCGGGACAATTAAGCGCATTCGCCGCTGCGTATCTTCGACTGCTGGGATACAATGCAAAGTCGGTTCTATTCGGCGCGAATAATATTTTCTATTCACGCATGGAGTGGGATCCATACCTCAATGACAAAGCTTTTACACCGGACAAAATTATGAGCTATCCTTATGTGACAGGTCCGTAAGTTTCTGCCTCCCGAAACTTCATATTATTTAACCTATGATTATCTTTATCGATCCAGCGCACTTTGGGCGGAAACCCAAATTTTGTGGATTTGAATTGCCGAGCATTTTCGGTAAATTTAAGTTTAATTTTTCAAAAATTTAGCAGAAAATATATGAGATATCCCTTTTCAGAAGTCGAATCGAAATGGCAGAAATTCTGGTCCGACAATAAAGTATATAAGACCGATCTGACGGATATTGAAAAGAAGCTGTACTGCCTGGTGATGTTTATCTACCCGTCGGGCGCTAAGCTGCACTGCGGCCATTGGTACAACTACGGTCCTACCGATTCATGGGCCCGGTATAAAAGGCTTAAAGGCTTCAACGTATTCGAGCCGATGGGCTACGACGCATTCGGACTGCCGGCTGAAAATTACGCTATTAAAACCGGTATCCATCCTTACGACAGCACCATGACGAATATAAACGATATCCGCAGCCAGCTTAAGAAAATGGGATGCATGTACGATTGGGATTCCGAACTGATGACCTGCGATCCGCGCTATTATAAATGGAACCAGTGGCTCTTCCTCCAGCTTTATAAAAAGGGTCTCGCCTACCGGAAGAACGCGCCTGTGAACTGGTGTCCCAACGACAAAACGGTTCTCGCCAACGAGCAGGTTTTGGCAGACGGAACCTGCGAAAGATGCGGCACTCTGGTTGTTCAGAAAAATCTTACTCAATGGTTTTTCAAGATCACCGATTTTGCCGACCAGCTCCTGGACGGACTCGATACAATTAACTGGCCGGACAAAACAAAAACCATGCAGCGTAACTGGGTGGGCAAGAGCGTCGGCGCAGAAGTAAAATTTAAAGTGGAAGGATCGGAAGAAGAGATTACGGTTTTTACGACCAGGCCCGATACACTGTTCGGCGTTACTTACCTGGTAATAGCGCCCGAGCATCCGCTGGTGGATAAGCTGACTAAACCGGAATTCAAAGATAAAGTTGAAGAGTATAAGGAATCAATTAAATCATTTACCGAGATCGAAAGAACTTCCACCGTTAAGGAAAAAACCGGAGTACCGATAGGCGCGTTTGCTATAAATCCTTTGAACGGTGAAAAGGTGCCTATCTGGATAGCCGATTACGCCCTGCTTACTTACGGAACCGGCTGCGTTATGGCCGTTCCCGCGCACGACGAAAGGGATTTCGAATTCGCTAAAAAGTTTAATCTTCCGATTAAAAAAGTGATTCTTCAGCCCGGCACTCATGAGGAAGATGAACTTAAGTCAGCTTACAAAGAGCCGGGCAAGATGATAAATTCGGGACAATTCGACGGCACTAATTCGACAGAGGGAATAGAGAAAGTAACCGACTATCTCGCCGGCAAAGATCAGGGTAGAAAAAAGGTAAATTTCAGGCTGAGGGACTGGCTCATTTCCCGTCAGAGATACTGGGGTACGCCTATTCCTATTATTCATTGCCCGAAGTGCGGCGAAGTACCGGTCGAGGAAAAGGATCTCCCGGTTGAGCTTCCTTACAATGTTGAGTTTAAACCCGGCGGTGAATCCCCGCTTTTGACCAGTTCGGAGTTTATGAACGTTAAGTGTCCGAAGTGCGGCGGGGACGCGAAGCGCGACGCCGATACAATGGATACTTTCGTCGACTCATCATGGTATTTCCTCAGGTATTTAAACCCGGATTTCGAAGAAAATATATTCGATACCGATCTCACCGATAAATGGGTGCCGGTGGATATGTATGTAGGCGGCGCCGAGCACGCCACAATGCACCTTCTTTACGCTCGTTTTATTCATAAATTTTTAAGGGATCTCGGACTGGCCAAAGGCGACGAGCCGTTTTCAAACCTGATACACCAGGGCACGATAACAAACCAGGGCGTGAAGATGTCCAAGTCTAAGGGCAACGTAGTTAATCCCGATGATTTCACTAAAGACTACGGCGCGGATGTATTTAGACTTTACTTGATGTTCATGGGTCCATACGAACTGGGCGGCGACTGGAGCGATAAAGGCATATCGGGAACCGACAGGTTCGTTCAGAGAACTTACGAGCTGTTCAACCGCTTTCCCGCTCTTCTCGATACGGCTGAGGATAAGCCGAAGTTCAATATCGATGATTTAAGTGAAGTCGAAAAATCCGTTTACAGAAAAACGAATCAGACGGTTAAAAAATTCGGAGATGAAATTAACAGCTTCCGTTTCAACACGGCTATAGCTTCCTTGATGGAACTTATAAACGAGCTGAGCAAAAATATCGACGAGTGTTCGGACAATGTTAAAGCTTACTCTCTTAAAAGATTCGGCGTTCTGCTGGGTCCCGTTGCACCTCATCTCGCAGAGGAATGCTTGAGCGTAATCGGCAGAAAAGAATCGCTTTTCATCAAGCCGAAGTGGTTCGAGCCCGACCCGGACGCGCTGATAGAGGATACCGTAAACATTGCCGTGCAGGTAAACGGAAAGCTTCGCGACACTATCCCGATGCCGCTTAATTCGGATCAGGAAACTGTTAAAAAAGCGGTGTATGCGAGCGATAAAGTAACGAAACACGTCGAAGGCAAGAACATCGTCAAGGAAATATTCGTTAACAATAAAATCTACAACATTGTAGCGAAGTAATTAACTTAGAGTAAAATTAACAGAGAAAATTCATCGGAGTAATTGAAGCCTTATGCTGGATATAAAATTCATTCGCGAAAATCCCGAACTCGTAAAGACCGGAATTGAAAATAAGAAAGAAAAGAACAGGATAGACGAGCTGCTCGATCTCGATAAGCAGAGAAGAGAGATAATAACAAAGTCTGAAGAACTTAAGGCGAAGAAAAACCAGGTTTCGCAAGAAGTCGGCAAGCTCAAGAAAGAAGGAAAGGACGCGAGCGATATAATCGCCGAGATGAAGCGGGTCGCGGATGAAATTAAGGAGCTGGATGAAAACCTGAAGAGTGTTGAGGAAAAGCTGAACGATATTTTGATGTATATTCCCAACCTTCCCCACTCATCCGTACCTGTGGGCAAATCTGCCGAAGATAACGTTGAACTGCGCCAATGGCTTCCCGAGGGATTTTCATTCGAGAATAAAGAGAAGCCGCTCGATCACATAGAACTCGGCAAGAATTTAAAGATACTCGATTTCGAAAGAGGCGCAAAGTTATCAGGATCCGGTTTCCCGCTGTATACCGGCAAAGGAGCAACGCTGGAGAGAGCTTTGATCAATTTTATGCTCGATTATCATCTACAGAACCACGGCTACAAAGAGGTATTCCCGCCGTTTTTGGTAAACAGAGATTCTATGAAGGGGACCGGACAGATCCCAAAGATGGAAGAGGATATGTACTTCATTGAAAAGGACGATCTCTTCCCGATACCCACGGCGGAGGTTCCGATCACAAACATTTACAGAAACGAGATCATCGACGAAAGCGAGCTTCCGATAAAATACGTCGGTTACTCGGCTTGTTTCAGGCGCGAGGCAGGTTCTTACGGAAAAGAATCTAAAGGTTTTTTAAGGGTTCACCAGTTCAACAAAGTTGAGATGGTTAAGTTTGTTCAGCCGGAAACCTCGTACGACGAACTAGAGGGACTCGTAAGCGATGCCGAGGATATTTTAAAAGCGCTTAAGATTCCTTACAGGATATTACTTCTCTGCACGGGCGATCTCAGCTTCTCGGCCGCTAAATGCTACGATATTGAAACGTGGTCGCCCGCGGAGAACAGGTGGCTCGAGGCATCTTCATGCAGTAATTTCGAGAACTTCCAGGCGAGAAGAGCCAACATAAGATACAGGAACGAAAAGACGAAGAAGCCTGAGTTCCTTCATACGCTCAACGGCTCCGGACTAGCAACGAGCAGGCTGATGGTTTCGATACTCGAGAATTATCAGAATGCAGACGGCAAAATTGCCGTACCGGAAGTTCTGAAAAAATATACAGGATTTGAAATTATAGAATAGAATTGCGTAGATTTATTAGGACAAAATTTCGGACGCCGATAATTTGATCAGCGTCCGCTAAAAAATATCTTTTGGCGATAGACGTAATATCCTTAAGCGCGGACACATAAATTCTCTCTTCGGTTGTAAAATAATTTTAATAGATCTATTAATTGCTTAGTGCAATTTTTTCTGATTTTAAAAACATTATTTTTTAGCGTCCCTACTATTTAGAACAGCGGATACGAATGAAGAACTTATATAAACTGAAAAAATATTTCGTCAGATATAAAAAGAAATTACTTTGGGGTATACTTTTTATTTTACTGTCGAATGCCGGCACGGTATATATTCCCCTACTCACAAAAGATGCCATTAATGATCTGGGTACGGGCGTTGCTGTAAATACCCTGGTACGTTACGGTTTGATGATAGTCGGAGCATCCGTGTTCGCGGGAGTCTTTAGGTTCTTGATCAGGGAAACCATAATTGTTGTTTCCAGGGAGATAGAGTACGATCTGCGCGGAGACTTCTGGTCACACATTCAAAGGCTGCCGCTGCGATATTTCCAGAACAACTCGACCGGCAATATAATGGCTCACGCCACGAACGACATTAACGCCGTCAGAAGCTTTCTCGGTCCCGCGGTTATGTATTCCATCGATACATCGGTCCGGCTTGTCATCATAGTAAGTATAATGTTCTCGCTTAACTTCAGCCTGACGCTCTATTCACTACTTCCGCTCCCGCTCCTCTCGTGGATCGTCTACAAGATCGGAAAGCTGATACACCAGAAATTCACATTGATCCAGGAAAAGTTCGCAGATTTAACCACAAAAGCTCAGGAGAATTTTTCCGGCATCCGCATAATTAAGTCGTATGTAAGGGAAGATAACGAGGTAAAAGAGTTCAGCAAACTGAGCAGGGATTACCTCGACAGAAACATGGACATGGTCAGGATCCAGGCGCTGCTGCAGCCGGTGCTGTTTTTAATAACGGGACTCTCCATAATCGTTGTTATTTGGCTTGGCGGAATTAAAGTGATCGAGGGCGGCCTGAATTTGGGCGACATTATGGCATTCATGATGTATCTCGGGCTTTTGATATGGCCGATGATCGCGGTAGGCTGGGTTATAAATATTATCCAGCAGGGCGAAGCGAGCATGAAGAGGCTAAATAAAATATTCGCGGAACCTTACGAAGTGGATGACAATGAGGAAACTGATAATTCGATAAAAGATTTAAAGGGCGAGATCGAGTTTAAGAACGTCTCCTTCAAGTACGGTGAGAATTATCCGTACATTTTAAAAGACGTTAATTTAAAGATACCCGCGGGATCTACGGTTGCTATCATGGGATACACCGGCGCCGGAAAGACATCCACCATAAACCTTATTCCCAGGCTCTACGACTGCACCGGCGGCGAGGTACTAATTGACGGCACGAACGTAAAAAATATCCCTCTTAATATTTTAAGAACGAACATCGGGCTGGTCCAGCAGGAATCCTTTTTGTTCTCCGATTCTATCTATAATAATATTTCCTACGGAATGAGAAACATAACCGAAGAAAATGTTTTAAACGCCGCAAGGATAGCGCACTTCGATAAAGACGTACGATCGTTTCCTAAGGAATACGAAACAATAATGGGTGAAAGAGGAATTACGCTTTCCGGCGGACAAAAGCAGAGAGCCTCTCTGGCAAGAGCGTTAGCCATCGATCCGAAGATTTTAATACTCGATGATTCCTTCTCCGCCGTAGACACAAATACGGAGGAAGAAATATTAAAGAGCCTGAGAGAGTTTATGAAAGGCCGGACCAGCATTATTATCAGTCACAGAGTATCCACCGTTAAAGACGCCGATAAAATTATAGTAATCTCCGATGCAAAGATCGCAGAGGAAGGTACACACGAAGAGCTAGTCTTAAAACACGGAATTTACGCCGACCTTCACTACAAGCAGCTACTTGAGAAAGAATTAGAGGAGCTTAGTTGAACAAGATAAACGGAAAAAAAACGGTAGTCTTTTTCGAGACGAATCAAAAAGAAAAGAGATATTTGAAGAAGAAGTTCGATAAGAATTTCGAGCTTAGGTTTTATTCAGAAAGCCTGAATGAATCCAACTCCGATTTAATAAAGGACGCAAACATTGTCTCACCTTTTATTTATTCCGTTGTATCGAACAAGGTAATGGCCAAAGCTAAAAAGCTGAAGCTAATCTCTACCCGCAGCACGGGCTTCAACCATATCGATATTAAGTATGCGAAAAAGAAGGGAATCTCTGTGAGCAATGTTCCTTACTACGGTGAGAACACTGTTGCCGAGCATACGTTTGCGCTGATACTAGCTCTTTCAAGGAACGTGCACAAAGCTTACGTAAGAACAATAAGAAACGACTTCGCACTGGAAGGACTTCAGGGCTTCGATCTGAAAGGAAAAACACTCGGCGTTATAGGCGCGGGCAGCATCGGAGTTCACGTAATAAAGATAGCGAAGGGATTCGGCATGAAGGTGATCGCCAGCGACGCTAAGCCGAATCATATACTGGAAGAACTTTTAGATTTTAAATATGTGACACTGGAAGAACTTCTTAAGAGTTCGGATATTATTACGCTCCACTGCCCTTATAATAAGTATACTCATCACCTTATTAATATGAACAACATTAAACTTGTTAAAAAAGGAACGTTGTTCATCAATACGGCAAGGAACGGGATCGTGGAGCCGAAGGCTTTGTACTACGCCATAGAAAAAAATATTTTTGGCGGCGCGGGACTCGATGTTTTCGAGGGCGAGGAGCTTTTAAAAGAAGAGAACCAGATGCTTACTCAAAACGTTTCGGTCGAGCATCTGGAAGCATTATTAAAAAGAAATATTCTTCTGAGGCGGGAAAATGTAATTATAACGCCGCATATGGCCTTCGATTCCGCGGAGGCGGTCGAAAGGATTATGGATACAACGTCGGATAATATTAAACATTTTCTGGCAGGAAAAGTTTATAACAAGGTTATCTAACAACTGCGACTTGAACTTGAACATATAACAAAACTTTGACTCTTAAGTTAAAGTTGAAGAAAAGTCTAGTCTAAGAAGTTTAGAGTTAGAAAGTAATAAGATAAGAATATGGCCAACGATTATAGAAGTGAGGAAGAAGTATTAGGAAAGGCGTACGACTCGAAATTGATGAGGCGCCTGCTGGGTTATATAAAACCTTACAAGAAGTACGTTATATTCGCAATTCTGCTGAACATAGTTGTATCTTCCCTAGGACCGCTTCGCCCTTATCTCACCGAGATAGCGATAGATAAGTACATCGCCCACAAAGATTATCACGGACTCTTCATTATTAGCATGCTGCTCTTCGGCTCTCTTTTACTGCAGGCTGTTATACAGTACTTCCTTACTTATTACATGCAGTATCTCGGACAAAAAACCATATACGATTTGAGAGACCAGCTTTTTAAACATACACAAAAGCTGGCCCTGAAGTTTTTCGATAAAACTCCAATCGGCCGGATGGTTACCAGGGTAACGAACGACGTTGAAGCGCTCAACCAGCTCTTCTCATCAGGCATTGTTATGGTATTCAGCGACGTGTTTATAATCTCATGGATCGTGGTCTTTATGTTCATGATGGATGTTAAGCTGTCGCTTGTAACGCTTTCGGTAATTCCCATTCTAATTTACGGAACGTTTCTCTTCAGAAAAAAAGTAAGAGAAAGCTACCGCGACGTTAGACTGCATCTTGCAAGGCTCAATTCTTATATGCAGGAGCATGTTACCGGGATGAACGTGGTGCAGATATTTAATAAAGAGAAAAATGAGCTGAAGAGATTCGCATCAATTAATAACGATTATCGTCAGGCAAACATTAAATCAGTTTTTTATTACGCTATATTTTATCCTTCGGTAGAATTTTTAAGTTCGGTAGCGATCGGTTTGATTATATGGTACGGCGGAGGCGAGATGATAAAAGGAACACTGGAGATCGGCGTACTCTTCGCCTTTATCCAGTTTACCGAGCAGTTCTTCAGACCGATAAGAGATCTCTCTGAGAAGTACAATATTCTTCAGACTGCCATGGCGTCTTCTGAAAGAATATTTAAACTACTCGACAATAAAACTTTTATTGAGGACCCTGTTGATCCCGTTAAACTGGAAAAAACAAAGGGCGAGATCGAATTTAAAGATGTTTGGTTTGCATATAATGAGGATGATTATGTTCTAAAAAAAATTTCATTCAAAATTAATCACGGAGAAACCGTCGCCATAGTAGGGCATACCGGAGCCGGTAAAACAAGCATAATAAACATACTTTCGAAATTTTACGATATTAACAAAGGCTCGATACTAATCGACGGAATTGATATCCGGAAGTTCAGAAAACAGGATTTGAGAAAATACATTTCTATCGTGCTTCAGGACGTATTCCTATTCTCGGGCTCGATCAGATCCAATATCAGTATGAGCAACGACGATATCCCGGCCGAGAAGCTGATCGCCGCGGCTAAAACTGTCGGGGCCGACAAATTTATTGATTCGCTCGGAGATAAATACGATGAAATAGTAAAGGAGCGCGGAGCAACTCTCAGTGTCGGGCAGAAACAGCTTATCTCGTTTGCCCGTGCGCTGGCTTACGATCCGCAGATACTTGTGCTGGACGAAGCGACATCCAGCGTGGATACGGAGACAGAAATTCTAATTCAAAAAGCCATAGAAAAACTTCTTGTGGGCCGCACGGCAATTGTTATAGCGCATAGGCTATCAACCATCCAAAACGCCGATAAAATAATAGTATTACACAAAGGCGAAGTGAGGGAAACCGGAAATCACCAGGAACTCCTTGCGAAACGCGGTATATATTATAAGCTGTATCAGCTTCAGTATAAAGACCAGGAGATTAATAAAGCCGGCTAAAACTATTAGGCGTAATAATCCCAACGCTCCCGGCTTTTTCTAAATATGGTTAAAATTAAACTTTTGGAAAGTTAGTCCTGCGATTCGCTTTTAAGCTTATTTATTTCCGATTCGATCTTTTTAACCAGTTCTTCCTGAGCAATACCTTGTATAGTCAGCTTCGAATTGAGCACTAACTCGGCCGGATTATCCCCGTCCCCTCTCATCAATTTATAAAGACCGAAACCCAGTCTGTTCCTGTCATTAATAATCGGCAGATACTCACTCAGCCGATCGACTACATCATATACTTTCTTTTCCAGTTTATCATTTGAAGTCTGCTCCGTAGCAGGCGGCGGTAAAGTTCCCATCAGAAATCCCTCATTTTATTATGCCAAGCGATACGT